>NC_021175.1:925700-1533900 GCF_000385925.1 Streptococcus cristatus AS 1.3089 | reverse complement strand
CAATTGAATATGGTATTTCTTTAGGCTTGTTGAATGGAATATTATTGGGTTCGCTGATTTTTTACAAAACGATAAGATTAAGCATAATTTTTTGCTGTAAACTAGGGAGTAGAGATGTCTATAGTTGAAATTATTAATCTAACAAAAAGCTTTAGAGATACTGAAGTTATTCATAACACTTCATTTTATTTAAAGAAGGGAAAAGTATATGGTTTTGTTGGACCAAATGGAGCTGGAAAAACTACATTATCAAAATGATTCTAGGGATTTTAAAACCAGATTCTGGGGAAATAACTATTTTTAATCAAACCGTAGAACAGAATTCTGAAAATATATTATCTAGGATAGGATTAGTTTTGGGACCTTCATTTTATGGTCATCTTGATGCTTATAAAAATTTGAAGTTAATAGCAAATATAAGGGCTTAGTTTAGATATTGAAAGAAAAACTTAATGAATATCTATCAATGGTGGGATTAAAAGATGTTATTCTCAAGGGAAAGACAACACGAACCGAAGCAGTCGTGAAATTGGTCAAAAAAGTTAAGTAAAAGAGCGATTTGTTTAGAAACAAGCCTAAATGAACAGCAAAAACCTGCAGAAGTCTGCAGGTTTTTGAGTTAGAGGATTATAGCTTGATTTCGGTGTTTTGGAGAACCTTTTGAGCATCGGCAAAGATTGTATCGAGGATTTCTTTACATGGACGAATTTCCTTGACTAAGCCTGCGATTTGGCCACTCATCATAGAGCCGTGCACAGTATCTCCTTCATAAACAGCTTTAGAAAGAGAACCGATGGTGATTTCTTCGAGTTCATCACGATTGGTGCCTTTGTTTTCTAGTTCGATATAGTGGTCAGTCATTTCATTGCGGATACAACGAACCGGCGCACCAGCAATACGACCAGTAACGGCAGTAGCAGTGTCATTGGCTGCGACAATGGCATCCTTGTAAGCTGCGGCAATTGGGCATTCTTCTGAAGCTAGGAAGATAGTTCCCATCTGAACCCCTTGCGCACCGAGGACAAAAGCGGCAGCGAGACCACGACCATCGGCAACCCCACCTGCAGCGATGACTGGAATATCAACTGAGTCAACAATCTGAGGAATGAGAGCCATGGTATTGGTTTCACCGATATGGCCACCAGCTTCAGAACCTTCGGCAATCACGGCATCAACTCCGAGCTCTTGCATTTTTTGCGCATGTTTGACACTGGCAATAACAGGGATAACCTTGATACCAGCCTCTTTTAGATAAGGCATGATGAATTTTGGTGTACCAGCCCCAGTCGTTACGACAGGAACTTTTTCTTCAATGATGACTGTCACAATATCCTTGATATTTTTCATCATGAGCATAACATTGACGGCAAATGGCTTGTCAGTCAATTTACGCAGTTCACGGATTTCTTCGCGCAACTGCTCACCCGTCATTCCACCTGAAGCGATGATTCCCAGCCCACCAGCTTCTGAAACAGCCGCTGCCAGTTGGTAGTGGGAAATCTGAGCCATAGCTCCTTGGAAAATAGGGTACTTGATGTTCAACAATTCTGTAATAGACATAGGGCATCTCCTTTATTCTGTATTTAAAATCATTATATCACTATAATAAAGCGTTTTCAAGAAAGCTCTAGTCTGACAAAAGCTAGCACTTTGTGAAAAAAATCTCAGAAATTCTTGATAGGACTGGCTTTTCTTTGTGAAACTCCCTTTATCAGTGTCCTTATAACAATAACTTATAGTCTATTAGAATTTGTTATATTCTCCAAGCTTGGATTTGAGCAAGTGTGGGAAGGATTTTTATTGGACGCATTTTTTGTGATATAATAATAAAAAATACACGGAGGTAGGGCATATGGATAATGTGATTGATTTGTCTATTCCAGTGGCAGAAGTGATTGAAAAGCAGCCCGAGGTCTTGGATGTCTTGGTCGAGTTGGGCTTTAAGCCTCTGGCCAATCCTGTCATGCGCAATACAGTCGGGCGCGTGGTTTCGATCAAAAAAGGAGCTGCCATGAACGGCATTGACCTGAATAAAATCAAGCAAACGCTGGAATTAAACGGCTATGAAGTGGTGGGGATTTAGGCATGGCTACTGAACGCATTGAAGTCCTCAAGTCTATCTTGCTGGACCTACATAACGGAGCTTCGGCAGAATCTGTTCAGGAGCTTTTTAATGAGCATTTTGCTGGTGTGTCGGCTATTGAGATTAGCCTGATGGAGCATGAGCTGATGAACTCGGATACGGGAGTGACCTTCGAAGATGTCATGTCCCTCTGCAATGTCCATGCCAACCTCTTTAAAGGTGCCATTCAGGATGTAGAGGTGGCTGATACTGACCATCCAGGCCATCCTGTTCAGGTCTTCAAGCAGGAAAATCTAGCGCTGCGGGCTGCCCTTATGCGGGTTCGCAGGCTCCTATCCACCTATGAAAGCACAGAAGATGAGGAGCTTCTTCCTGAAATCCGCAAGGGACTCCAGCGCCAGCTGGGTTTGGTGGGGCAGTTTGATATCCACTATCAGCGTAAGGAAGAGCTCATGTTTCCCATCATGGAGAGCTACGGCCATGATTCGCCGCCCAAGGTCATGTGGGGTGTAGATGACCAGATTCGTGACCTTTTCCAAGAGGCTAAGATTGCTGCAGAGCAGTTGCCGGATACTTCGATTGAGGAAGTCAAGGACAAGTTTGAGACCTTTGCGGCTGAGTTTGAAGCTATGATTTTCAAGGAAGAGTCTATCCTTCTCATGATTCTCCTCGAGTCCTTTACTCAGGATGACTGGCTCAAGATTGCTGAGGAGAGCGATGCTTATGGTTATGCCATTATCAAGCCGACAGAGAAATGGATTCCTGCGCGACACTCATTCTCGGAGGAGGAAGCTGGGGTTGCTGCTGATGAAGGAAGCGAAGCGTCAGCCAGCACGGAGCAGACTAGTGATGGCAGATTTGAGCAGGTCATTGATACGCCGGATGGTCAGGTCACCATTTCCTTTAAGCCTAAGGAAAAGAAGGAGCAAGCCTTTAATCGGGACTCCCAGCAGCCTTTTGGTCATGGCTATCTGTCGGTGGCGGAGGCCAATCTGATTTTGGACCATCTGCCCATGGAGATTACCTTTGTCAATAAGGACGATATTTTCCAGTATTATAATGACAGTGTGCCGGCGGACGAGATGATTTTCAAGCGGACGCCGTCTCAGATAGGGCGCAATGTCGAGCTCTGCCACCCGCCCAAGCTTTTGGACAAGGTGCGGCGGATTTTCATGGCTCTGCGTGAGGGAGAGCGGGACAAGTTTGAGATGTGGTTCAAGTCGGAATCGCGGGGCAAGTTTGTCCATGTGACCTATGCGGCGGTGCGGGATGAGGCCGGTGAATTTCAGGGGGTGCTGGAGTATGTACAGGACATTCAGCCCTTTCGTGATATTGACAGTGATTTTTACCGAGATTTGGACTAGGTATTTGCAGTTAGAAAGTGAGAAACATGAGTTACGAACAGGAATTTTTACAGGAGTTTGAAGCTTGGGTCAAGACCCAGGTCATGATTAACGAGATGGCCCTCAAGGAGAGCCAGGCAGTCTACGAGGCGGACCAAGACGAGCGGGCCAAGGAAGCGGCCATTCGCTATGAGAGTCGACTAGATGCCTACCAGTTCCTTTTAGGAAAATTCGCCAACTATCAGGCGGGCAAGGGATTTCACGATCTGCCAGATGGACTTTTGGGTGAGAGAAATTATTGATTTTTCACTGGAAAGGTGATAGAATAAGTTCATCAGAGGTGTTTTGAGTCAAGCATTTTACAGAAAGTGGCGGTGCTGAGAAGTCCACAAATGTGTCAAGACTGGTTGCTGATGAGATGAAAAATTGAAATAAACAAAGTTGCGGGCGTTGCCCGAAATTGGGTGGTACCGCGGATAAACACATTCGTCCCTGTCATGTTTATGGCAGGGATTTTCTTTTGCGTCTTAGTCAAAGGAGGTCGTCATGAAGCAATCTTTTAAAACAAGTAAACTATATTATGGCTTTCCTATCTTCATTTTGGGGTATCAGGACCAGAACTTTGGACACAATATAACGACCTGCAGCTCCTCTTATAGTCTGGGAGATTGGCTAGTCATCGGTGTTGGTGCTGAGGAAAATGCGGCTAAGCAGATTAAGCATTATCAACAGTTCACCGTGAATATCCCTGACGAAAACTTCATGCTCGAGATGGAGCAGGCTGGATTTATTAGTCACCGTGAAAAGATTGCTAAACTCGGTTTAGATTTTCAACCTTCTAAACTGACACAAGCACCTATCTTGGATGCCTGTCCAGTCGTTCTGGATTGTAAGGTCGACAGAATCATCGAGGAAGATGGTATCTGCCATATCTTTGCTAAGATTCTTGATCGACTGGCTGTCCCAGAACTTTTGGATGAGAAGGGACATTTTAAAAATGACCGTTTTGCGCCGACTTACTTTATGGGGGACGGTCATCAGCGCGTTTATCGTTATCTAGATAACCGAGTCGATCCCATGGGAAGCTTTATCAAGAAAGCGAGGAAAAAAGATGACAAGAGCTGAGCTACCCGAATGAATCGAGACGGAGCATCTGGTCTTACGAGTCAGTACAGTGGCTGAGCCGAGGATATCCATGCCTACGCTACTCAACATATATCCATCTATTTTTTCAATTATTTTTTTAATTTTGCAATATTTCCTGATAAAATTACTATCTAAGCTCAATTTTGATTCACCATGAAAGAAAGAAAAAATTATCTTATTCCTTTCTTTCATGGTGGCGTTCGCACTCCCTTACTTGTATTCATTTTAATTAACAATTGTTTTATTAAATTTCTATAATCTGATTAAAGTGAATTTGCTAGAAGCGATCTTGCCAGTAATCTTAGTGCTAATTATAATTTTTTCAGAAATTTTTCCTTTATCAAATTTCTAATATAGATCATAAATATATTTCTCAAATAAAAAAGATAGAAAGGAATAGGACAGATTTAGAAAAATAGTGTTACGAAATTTATAATGCCAATTATAATTGAAACAAAAAATATTTGAATATGAAATATAATATAACAAGAAAAAGTATTAATAAAATAAAAAAAGAACAGAAAAAGTTACATAAGAAAGTAATTAAGCAATAAAACAAGGAGAACACACATGACTAAAGAACTTTCACCTAAATACAATCCAGCCGAGGTTGAGGCTGGTCGTTACCAAAAATGGCTTGATGCCGATGTTTTCAAGCCTTCTGGCGATCAAAAGGCTAAGCCTTATTCTATCGTCATTCCACCACCAAACGTAACTGGGAAACTTCACCTTGGTCACGCTTGGGATACAACTTTGCAAGATATCATCATCCGTCAAAAACGCATGCAAGGTTTTGATACGCTTTGGCTTCCTGGTATGGACCATGCGGGAATTGCGACTCAGGCTAAGGTCGAGGAGCGCTTGCGAGGTGAGGGCATTACTCGTTACGACCTAGGTCGTGAAAAATTCCTCGAGAAAGTCTGGGAATGGAAAGACGAATATGCCACCACCATCAAGGAACAATGGGGCAAGATGGGGCTCTCTGTAGACTACTCTCGCGAGCGTTTCACTCTTGACGAAGGTTTGTCAAAAGCAGTTCGCAAGGTCTTTGTCGACCTTTACAAGAAAGGCTGGATCTACCGTGGTGAGTTTATCATCAACTGGGACCCAGCAGCTCGCACAGCCCTTTCTGATATCGAGGTGATTCACAAGGATGTCGAAGGTGCCTTCTACCACATGAACTACATGCTGGAAGACGGTTCACGCGCCCTTGAAGTAGCGACCACTCGTCCTGAGACCATGTTTGGGGACGTAGCCGTTGCGGTCAATCCAGAAGACCCACGTTACAAGGACTTGATCGGCCAAAACGTCATCCTTCCAATCGCTAATAAACTCATCCCAATCGTTGGAGATGAGCACGCAGACCCTGAGTTTGGTACAGGTGTCGTGAAAATCACGCCTGCCCATGATCCAAACGACTTCTTGGTTGGTCAACGCCATAACTTGCCACAAGTTAATGTTATGAACGACGACGGAACCATGAACGATTTGGCCTTTGAATTTGCAGGCATGGACCGTTTTGAAGCTCGTAAGGCAGTCGTTGCCAAGTTGGAAGAAATCGGTGCCCTTGTTAAAATCGAAAAACGTGTCCACAGTGTTGGTCACTCAGAGCGTACAGGTGTAGTGGTTGAGCCCCGCTTGTCTACGCAATGGTTCGTCAAGATGGACCAATTGGCTAAGAATGCTATTGTCAACCAAGACACAGAGGACAAGGTAGAATTTTACCCACCACGCTTCAATGATACCTTCCTTCAATGGATGGAAAATGTCCACGACTGGGTTATCTCTCGTCAGCTTTGGTGGGGTCACCAAATCCCTGCTTGGTATAATGCTGAAGGTGAAATGTACGTCGGTGAAGAAGCTCCAGAAGGTGACGGATGGACTCAAGACGAAGATGTCTTGGATACTTGGTTCAGCTCTGCCCTTTGGCCATTCTCAACTATGGGCTGGCCTGATGTGGACTCAGAAGACTTCAAACGTTACTTCCCAACTTCAACCTTGGTAACAGGTTACGACATCATCTTCTTCTGGGTATCTCGTATGATCTTCCAATCCTTGGAATTCACTGGCCGTCAGCCATTCCAAAACGTCCTGATCCACGGTCTCATCCGTGACGAGCAAGGACGTAAGATGTCTAAATCTCTCGGTAACGGGATTGACCCAATGGATGTCATCGAAAAATACGGTGCCGATGCCCTTCGTTGGTTCCTCTCAAACGGCTCTGCACCAGGGCAAGACGTGCGCTTCTCTTACGAGAAAATGGATGCTTCATGGAACTTCATTAACAAGATCTGGAACATCTCTCGCTACATCCTCATGAACAATGAAGGCTTGACCCTTGAGCAAGCAACTGCCAATGTCGAAAAAGTTGCCAACAAGGAAGCTGGAAATGTCACAGATCGCTGGATTCTCCACAATCTTAATGAAACTATCGGCAAAGCAACTGCTAACTTTGACAAGTTTGAATTTGGTGTAGCTGGCCACATCCTCTACAACTTCATCTGGGATGAGTTTGCGGACTGGTACGTTGAGTTGACCAAGGAAGTCCTTTATAGCGACAACGAAGAAGAGAAAGTTATCACACGTTCTGTTCTCCTTTACACCTTGGACAAGATCCTTCGTCTCCTTCACCCAATCATGCCATTCGTGACAGAGGAAATCTTTGGACAAATCTCAGAAGGCTCTATCGTTACAGCAGAATACCCAACTGTCAACCCAGCCTTTGAAGACCTTGCGGCTCACACAGGTGTGGAAAGCCTCAAAGACTTGATTCGTGCCGTTCGGAATGCGCGTGCGGAAGTAAACGTAGCACCAAGTAAGCCTATCACGATTCTCGTGAAAACTAGCGATAGCGATTTGGAAGCCTTCTTTAACAGCAATGTCAACTACATCAAACGCTTCACAAACCCAGAGCACTTGGAAATCGCTTCAAACATTCCTGCACCTGAACTGGCTATGTCAAGTGTCATCACAGGAGCAGAAATCTACTTGCCACTGGCAGACCTCCTCAATGTCGAAGAAGAATTGGCTCGTCTCGACAAGGAACTGGCTAAATGGCAAAAAGAACTGGATATGGTCGGTAAGAAGCTCTCTAACGAACGCTTCGTAGCCAACGCCAAACCAGAAGTCGTCCAAAAAGAACGCGACAAACAAGCCGACTACCAAGCGAAATACGACGCGACCGTTGCACGTATTGATGAGATGAAGAAGTTGGTGGGATAAAGCTGGCAACATGTATTTTTTAGAAAAAGGAGAAAAATTTAAATGAATCTTAAAAATGTAGTAGAATTATTGGCCGGTTTTATTACATACGGGATACCTGTTTTATCATTTTTATGGCAAATAAAAAGTGACTTTACTGATAAGAAACAGATAGAATCAATTGTATCTAATTACAATTATCAAAATAATTCAAATTTTGATTTCAAGGACGTAAGTATTCAAAATGGTTATATACAAATTAATAACCCACAGACCATAAATGTAGAATTAAAGAATGAACTTGAAAAATTTGAGAAGGAGAGATTAGAAGATAAAAAATTTTTATCAAACAAGTTATACAAAGCATCTCTTTGGATTATTTTAGTTGTTTTTATTTTCAATATAATTAATAACATTTCAAGTGATTTTAAAAATATATCCTCGATTTTGGAAGTAAATATAATAAAAAATAATCTAGTTTTATCGTTTGATACAACTTTAAAGCAAATGTTGTTAATGATTTTAATCTATATTGTTTTAGTAGTTATTAAGTATTTACTAGATAAGCAAAACATTATCAATACTTTAGGATTTACAGTAACTATCTTTTTATATTTATTTACTTATTCAGAGATTAAGCAAGGTTTTATACAGTTTTTGAAGTATCCTATTATTTTATCTAGTCTCTCAGTATTTATTTCTATAATTGTTGCCTTGGTTGTTCTATTCCCATTATTCTTTAGTTTAAATATTTTGATTGTAAGATTACATAGTTTAATTTCAGTATACGATTCTAAAATACAAACAAAACTTGTCAATTCTCTTTCTTCCATAAGTACAGTTATTGCTCCAATATTTATTCTTGTTATAAAGTTTATATTTAAATAATAATTACCAATTATTTTAGTGTAATATATAATAGTGATAAATAAAGGATTGAGAAATGTAATATCAGCCTTAATTGATGAAAAGAATAGATTTTCTATTATTGTACTATCCTTAGTATTTTCATAGAAAAATCAATATTTTAGAAAGCAGGTTACTACATGACAAATTCTGTCAGTTAGAACCGACCTGATAACTACAACATAACAGCTTTCTTCATACATATTGGGAAATTGAGTTGGGATTTGAACAGACTAACGAGTTCAGCATTCCCTATGTAAATGAATTTGATGAGGGTATGTCTTAAATATATGTCATAACTCCTAACTTATTCCATATAAATATTCTCTAATTTTATGATTTACAGGCTCTAGGGTTTCCGTGATGGATAAAACCATTGTAGAAATTCTGGAGTCTATTTTTTCCCCTCCCCAGCCTACACTTGTGTTATAATATTGTCAGTAAAAGAGAAAGTAGGAGCGTGTATGAAAACTCCATTTATCAGTCGTGAGCGCTTGGCGGAGCTGACAGCGCAGTTTTCAACGCCTTTTCATCTGTATGATGAGAAGGGGATTCGAGCGAGAGCGCGGGCTTTACATGAGGCTTTTGCTTGGAATGCTGGTTTTAAGGAATATTTTGCCGTCAAGGCGACACCAAATCCTGCTATTTTAAAAATCCTCAAGGAAGAGGGCTGCGGGGTGGACTGTGCCAGCTATGTGGAACTGCTCATGAGCCAAAAGATGGGATTTGCTGGGGATGAGATCATGTTTTCGTCCAATAATACGCCAGCCGAGGAGTTTCGTCTGGCGCGGGAGCTGGGAGCGACCATTAATCTAGATGCTTACGAAGACGTGGCTTTCTTGAAGGAAGTGGCCGGGATTCCCAAGGTGATCTCTTGCCGCTACAATCCCGGTGGTGTCTTTGAGCTGGGGACCAGCATCATGGATCATCCAGAGGAAGCCAAGTTTGGTATGACCAAGGTGCAGCTGATTCAAGCCTTCAAAGACCTCAAGGAGCTGGGAGCAGAGAAATTCGGCATCCATGCCCTCTTGGCCTCCAATACTGTCAGCAATGACTACTATCCAGCACTGGCTCGGCAGCTTTTTGAGCTGGCTGTAGAAGTAGTGGCTGAGACAGGAGTTGAGCTGGATTTTATCAATCTGTCTGGCGGTGTTGGGGTCAATTATCAGCCTGATGGCGAGGAAAATGATATTGCGGTCATCGGTCAGGAAGTTCGTCAGGCCTATGAGGACATCCTGACTCCAGCTGGTCTGGGGCAGGTCAAGATTTTTACCGAGCTGGGCCGTTTTATGCTGGCTCCTTTCGGTCTTTTGGTGACCAAGGTGACTCACAAAAAGCAAACCTATCGGACCTATCTGGGAGTGGATGCTTCTGCGGTTAATCTCCTGCGTCCCGCTATGTACGGAGCTTATCACCATATTACCAATATGGATCGACCTGAAGGACCGACGGAGATTGTCGATGTGGTCGGCAGCCTCTGTGAAAACAACGATAAATTTGCCATCCAGCGGGAATTTCCTATCAGTCAGATTGGCGATACGCTAGTCATTCACGATACTGGTGCTCACGGCTTCTCCATGGGCTACCAATACAATGCCAAATTGCGCTCTAGCGAGATTCTCCTGGAGGAAAATGGTCAGGCTCGCATGATTCGTCGGGCAGAAAGGCCAGAGGATTATTTCGCGACTCTCTATGGCTTTGATTTTGAAAAATAGAGATAATTTGGTATAATAAAGAGTAATGTAAAAAATGAAACAGGAGTTCGGATTATTATGAATACATTGTTAGCAATTTTATTGATTATGCTGGCTTTCTTTGGTGGGATTTTGCTTGGTATGTACTTGCTTCGCCGTCAGGTCGAAAAGGAATTTGCGGAAAATCCACGTCTCAATGTAGAAGCAGTGCGGATGTTGCTCAGTGCCAATGGTCAAAAACCAAGTGAAGCACGCGTTCAACAAGTTTACCGCCAAATCATCAACCAACAAAAAGCAGCAGTTGCTAAAAATAAAAACAAAAAATAAGCTTCTCTCAGCCGCCCTTTGGTGGCAGACGGAGATTTCTATATAAAAATGGGGATTTGGGCTAGGCTTCCAATCCCTTGTTTTAGAAAGAAGACTGTATGGATAACCGACCGATTGGATTTTTGGACTCTGGGGTGGGCGGTCTGACTGTTGTCCGTGAATTGATGCGGCAACTCCCCCACGAGGAAGTGGTTTATATAGGTGATTCGGCTCGGGCTCCATATGGTCCTAGGCCGGCGGAGCAGATTCGGGACTATACTTGGCAGTTGGTCAATTTTCTCTTGACCAAGGATGTCAAGATGATAGTTATTGCCTGCAATACTGCCACAGCTGTTGTCTGGGAGGAGGTCAAGGCTAAGTTGGACATTCCTGTCCTCGGTGTGATTTTGCCCGGAGCTAGCGCTGCCATCAAGTCTACGACTGGTGGCAAAATTGGGGTCATCGGGACTCCTATGACGGTTCAGTCCGATATTTACCGACAAAAGATTGAGGCCCTCTCTCCTGAGATGGAGGTGCAGAGCTTGGCTTGCCCTAAGTTTGTCCCACTGGTGGAGTCAAATGAGCTCCAGTCCAGCCTGACTAAAAAGGTGGTTTATGAGACTCTCCATCCTCTGGCGGGTAAGGTGGATACTCTTGTTTTGGGCTGTACCCACTATCCTTTGCTCCGGCCGATTATTCAAAATATGATGGGGCCGAGTGTCAAGTTGATTGACAGCGGAGCTGAGTGTGTGCGGGATATTTCTGTCCTGCTCAATTATTTTGAAATCAATCGTAGCCGCGAGAAGCATGAACTGAACCATCGTTTTTATACTACAGCCAATGCTAAGAGATTTGCGGAAATCGCTGAAAACTGGCTGAATCTGAAAGTCAATGTGGAGCATGTGACCTTATGACAAAGAACATTTATGAATACAAAGATGGCTCTGACTGGTATGTAGCTGAATGGGGACAAAGTGCCTCTTACAGTGAGTTCGAGCAGGTGCCAGTTGAAGCTTCTGAGATTTTAGACCGCTTAGAGAGTATTTTAGCGGAAGAGGAGCTAGGCCTGCCCTTAAATATCACGGTCATTCGCTACGGCTCAGCCTTTCGCTTTTTGACCTTCTTGCTGGATATTTTAAATCAGGAAACGGGTCGAAAGTTAGAATTGTTGCAGCGACAGGGAGCCCTTCTTTTGGTTGAAGGGGGAAAACTCCTCTATGTCCATCTGCCGCAGACTGGTGTAGATTTACAAGCCTTTCTGGGAGCAAAAGATGTCAAGGATACCCTCTTGATTGCGACGCGCAATGAGGGCAAGACAGCAGAGTTCCGTAAGCTTTTCGGGAAGTTGGGCTACGAGGTAGAAAATCTGAATGACTATCCTGATTTGCCAGAAGTGGCTGAAACAGGCATGACCTTTGAAGAAAATGCCCGCCTCAAGGCGGAAACGATTAGCAAGTTGACTGGCAAAATGGTTTTGGCAGATGATTCAGGCTTGCAAGTAGATGTATTGGGCGGCTTACCAGGTGTTTGGTCCGCTCGCTTTGCTGGCGTTGGTGCAACAGATGATGAAAACAATATCAAACTCCTACATGAACTGGCCATGGTCTTTGATATTAAAGACCGCTCTGCTCATTTCCACACAACTCTGGTGGTCGCAAGTCCAGATAAGGAATCCTTAGTGGTTGAAGCGGATTGGCCGGGCTACATTGCCCATGAGCCAAAAGGTGAAAATGGCTTTGGCTATGATCCTTTGTTCTTGGTCGGAGAGACAGGAAAAACATCAGCTGAGCTGACCATCGACGAAAAAAATGCCCAGTCCCATCGTGCACAAGCAGTGCAAAAATTATTGGAGGTATTTCCAGCATGGCAAAGCAAACAATCATCGTAATGAGCGATTCCCATGGGGATCGTGCCATTGTCAAAGCAATTAAAGACCATTATCTAGGAAAAGTCGATGCTATTTTCCATGATGGAGACTCCGAGTTACCTTTTGAGGATGAAGTCTGGAAAGGGATTCATGTCGTGGCAGGCAATATGGACTTTTATCCTGGCTATCCAGAGCGACTGGTGACAGATTTGGATGGGACTATTATTGCCCAGACCCACGGGCACCTTTTCAATATCAACTTTAGCTTCCAAAAGCTGGATCTCTGGGCTCAGGAAGTAGGGGCAGATATCTGTCTCTATGGGCATTTACACGTTCCAGATGCTTGGATGCAAGGGAAAACTCTCTTTCTCAATCCGGGCTCCATTAGCCAACCTCGTGGCTCAATCAACGAACGTCTCTACGCTAAGGTAGAGATTGATAATGACCTCTTTAAGATTGATTTTTATACGCGAAATCATGAGCTCTATCCAAGCTTGTCCAAGGAGTTTGCCCGATGATTGCTAAGGAATTTGAAGATTACCTTCTGGATTTGGAAGACACTTTTTTGACGCCGGGGGAGAATCTGGCGGTCATGATTGACACGCACAATGTGGATCATGCTATTCTCTTGCTTAGTCAGATGACCTATTCGCGCATTCCAGTGGTGACTGCGGAGAAAAAGTTCGTTGGCACCATTTCTCTGACGGACATCATGGCCTATCGGATGAAGCATGAGCTGGCAGAGGAAGAGTTTATGTCGATGGATATTGTCCACATGACACGAAAGGATGGTCTGACGGTCGAGCCAGATTACCAGATTGCGGACGTTTTGCACAAGCTGGTGGATGAGTCTTTCCTGCCTGTTGTGGATAAAAAACAACATTTTTATGGTATCATTACTAGAAAGTCGATTTTAAAAGCTGTTAACTCGTTGATGCATACCTTCACGAGTCAGTATGAGATTTCCAAAAAATGAAAGAACATATCACTCCTTTTTTAGAACAAAAAAATATCTCAGAAAATTCAAAATTAGCCTATTCCTACGATTTGGAGCAATTTGTCAATGAAATCCACAGCAAGGTGACAGAAACCAATTTGCGGATTTATCAAGCCTCCATCAAGGATTTCAAGGCAGCTGTCCAGAAGCGGAAGCTCTCAGCGGTCAATCAATTTCTCTATTATCTTTATGAGAACAAGATGATTGGGGAATTTCACCGCTTAACCCTGCCAAAAGTCGCTATTTCCAAGGAACTGGGAAGTGAGCTGATGGACTTGTCAGCCTTTTGGGAAGCTTCTGCGGTACCACAAGGCCGGTTGATAGCGCTCTTGATTTTGGAAATGGGTCTCTTGCCAAGTGAAATCCTGCAGGTCAAGGTTGAAGATGTCAATCTTGACTTTCAGGTTTTACGGATTGAGAAGGCTGGGCAGAAGCGGATTATTAAAATCCCTGAAAGTCTGACGAGCGAGTTGGGCGCTTATTTGACAGGGACTTATCTATTTGAAAAGAATGGCAAGTCCTATTCACGCCAATGGGGCTTTCGCCAGCTAGAAGCTTTCTTGATTGAGCAAGGGCAGGCTAGCTTGTCAGCCCAAAGCCTGCGGGAACAATTTATCCTGCGCCAGCGGGAAAAAGGTGTCGGTATCTACGACATTGCTCGTGATCTGGGCTTGAAGACAGTGATTACATTAGAAAAATACAGATAAGAATGGATATCAAGTTAAAAGATTTTGAGGGGCCGCTGGACTTGTTGCTCCACCTCGTATCCAAGTATCAGGTAGATATTTACGATGTGCCCATTACCGAGGTCATCGAGCAATATCTGGACTATGTGTCTACTCTGCAGGCCATGCGGCTGGAAGTGACGGGAGAATACATGGTCATGGCTAGCCAGCTCATGTTGATTAAGAGTCGCAAGCTCTTGCCCAAGGTGGTAGATCAAGTAGATTTGGAAGACGATCTGGAGCAGGATTTGCTGAGTCAGATTGAGGAATATCGGAAGTTTAAGCTGCTAGGCCAGAAAATGTCCCTCCAGCATGAGGACCGAGCTCTTTACTACTCCAAACCCAAGCTGGAATTGGTCTATGAAGACGCTGAGCTCCTGCATGACAAGACAGCTGTTGATCTCTTTTTGGCTTTTTCCAAGGTGATGACCAAGAAGCAGGAGGAGTTTTCCAAGAGTCATACGACCATTGTGCGAGATGAGTACAAGATCGAGGACATGATGGAAGTAGTGCGCCAGCGCTGTCGGGCTCATAAACGCCTTGCCCTGCAAGATATTTTTGCAGAAACCAAAGACATGAATGAAGTGATTACACTCTTCTTAGCAACCTTGGAGTTAGTCAAGGTGCAGGAGGTGCAGGTCATTCAGGAGGAAAACTTTGGAAATATTTATTTAGTAGGAAGAAAGAATGAGTAAATTAGCAGAGATTGAAGCCCTGCTTTTTGTAGCGGGGGAAGACGGTCTGAAAGTTCATCAGCTATCAGAAATCCTCTCCTTGCCGCCGACTGGCGTCATCCAGAGTTTGGAAAAATTGGCGGAGAACTATCAGGCAAATCCCGACTCCAGCTTGACCTTGCTGGAAACTTCAAAGACCTATAAGTTGGTCACCAAGCCTGAATTTGCTGAGATTTTACGAGAGTATTCACGGGCACCGATTAACCAGAGCTTATCCCGAGCGGCACTGGAAACCTTGTCGATCATTGCTTACAAGCAACCCATTACAAGGGTGGAGATCGATGATATTCGTGGGGTCAATTCCAGCGGAGCGATTTCGAAATTGCTGGCCTTTGAGCTGATTCGGGAAGATGGCAAGAAGGAAGTCATTGGCCGTCCCAATCTCTATGTGACGACGGATTATTTTTTGGACTATATGGGCATCAATCATTTGGATGAATTGCCGATTGTGGACGAAGCGGAGCTTATTGCTGAGGAAAGTCAGCTTTTCGGAGAATGACAAGTTCATCCTATAAGGGACGTTTTCTGAACGGTTCCAAGCTTTGAGGAAGGCACTGCTTTCCCTAGTTGCCATTTTTCCAGCTGTTAAAGTTGTGAAAATGGTCTTTGTATCTTGTGAAAGGACAATATCGATGAGAATCAATAAATACATTGCCCATGCGGGAATTGCCAGCCGGAGAAAGGCTGAGGAGCTGATCAAGCAGGGGCTAGTGACCGTGAATGGTCAGGTGGTGCGTGAGCTAGCGACGACCATCAAGTCGGGCGACCGAGTAGAAGTAGAAGGCCAGCCTATCTACAATGAAGAAAAGGTCTACTACCTGCTCAATAAACCGCGAGGGGTGATTTCCAGCGTGACCGATGACAAGGGGCGTAAAACAGTCGTTGATTTGCTGCCGCAGGTTAAGGAACGGATTTATCCCGTTGGCCGACTAGACTGGGATACTTCTGGTGCCTTGATTTTGACCAATGACGGTGACTTCACAGATGAAATGATTCACCCACGAAATGAAATTGACAAGGTCTATGTGGCGCGTATCAAGGGTGTGGCCAATAAGGAAGTTCTGCGTCCGCTGACCCGCGGTCTGGTCATTGAGGGCAAGAAGACCAAGCCAGCAGTCTATGAGATTCTCAAGGTCGATCCCGTGAAGAATCGCTCGGTTGTTCAGTTGACCATCCATGAAGGGCGTAATCATCAGGTCAAGAAGATGTTTGAAGCGGTGGGGCTTCCAGTGGACAAGCTTTCACGGACTCAGTTTGGACATCTGGATTTGACTGGCCTCAAGCCAGGTGAAGCACGTCGATTGAGTAAAAAGGAAGTCAGCCAGTTGCATAATTTGGCTGTGACCAAGACTAAGAAAAAATGATGAAGAAAATATTGATAGCGCCGGTTCGTTTTTACCAGCGCTTTATTTCCCCTACCTTTCCGCCTTCCTGCCGTTTTCGGCCGACTTGTTCCAATTACATGATTGAAGCCATTGAAAAACACGGGGCCAAGGGGGTGCTGATGGGCTTGGCCAGAATTGGCCGCTGCCATCCCTGGTCCGAGGAAGGGGACGATCCAGTCCCGGATCATTTTAGTCTTCGGCGGAATGACTCTAAAATAGACTTCGAACGGAAATAGCCTTGTTTCCGTTTTTTGCTAGAGAATAAAGTCCAGCCTTAGCAATTACTATCAGCTTTTCAATATTTTTGTTATAATGTTTTTTATGAGAGTTGTTTCAGGGAAGTACGGGGGCAGACCCCTCAAGACATTAGATGGTAAGACAACGCGACCTACGACAGATAAGGTCAAGGGTGCGATTTTTAATATGATTGGGCCATATTTTGATGGCGGTCGGGTGCTGGATCTCTATGCAGGTAGCGGTAGTCTGGGGATTGAGGCGGTATCTCGTGGCATGGATTCCGCTGTTTTGGTTGAAAAAGATCGGCGAGCACAAGCTATCGTGGCGGAAAATATTGCCATGACCAAGGAAGCGGCGCGCTTTGAACTACTCAAGATGGAGTCGAGTCGAGCCTTGGAGCATTTGACCGGCCAGTTTGATCTGGTTCTGCTGGATCCGCCCTATGCCAAGGAGCAGATTATCGCGGATATTGAGAAAATGGCGGAGCGCAAGCTCTTGAGCGAGGATATTATGGTTGTTTGCGAGACGGACAAGTCGGTTGATTTGCCAGAAGAAATCGCAGACTTGGGTATCTGGAAGCAAAAAATATATGGAATTTCAAAGGTGACGGTCTATGTCAGATAAAATTGGACTCTTTACAGGGTCATTTGATCCCATTACCAATGGACATGTGGATTTGATTGAGCGTGCCAGTCGGCTGTTTGATCGCTTGTATGTGGGCATTTTCTACAATCCTCACAAAGAAGGATTTTTTAGCATCCATGCGAAAAAAAGAATGGTTCTAGCGGCTTTGGCGCATTTGGAAAATGTGGAAGTCATCACTTCCCATGATGAATTGGCGGTCGATGTGGCAAAAAGACTGGGTGTGACTGCCCTTGTCCGCGGCCTACGCAATGGTCAGGACTTGGACTATGAAGCTAGCCTGCATTTTTTCAATAAGGACTTAGAGCCTGACTTGGAGACCGTTTTTTTGCTGAGTCAGCCGGCCTACCGATACATCAGTTCTTCAGCGATGCGGGAATTGATTGCTTTCCAGCAGAATCTTTCTGCCTATGTACCAGCGAGTGTGATTGAGGAGTTAGAGAAAAAAGATGAATAATGACATGACAAATCCGAAAACGATGACGAAGGAAGATAAACGTGGTTTAAAAGTAGTTGGTTGTGCTGGACTGGCCTCTATTATTGTGGTTGTGCTCTTCCTTTTCTCTTTCATTGTTCCCCTACCTTACTACATTGAGGTGCCTGGAGGCGCAGAAGACATTCGGAAGGTTCTGACTGTGGACGGAAAAGAGGATCAAGCGGCAGGTTCCTACAATTTTGTGACTGTTGGGATCCAGCATGCGACCTTTGCCCATCTGGTCTACGCTTGGTTGACGCCTTTTACGGATATTTATTCGGCTCAGGATATGACGGGTGGCTCGAGTGATGCTGAGTATATGCGCATTAACCAATTTTATATGGAAACGTCGCAGAATATGGCCAAATACCAAGGTCTCAAGACCGCAGGAAAAGATATCAAGATGAACTATCTGGGTGTCTATGTTCTGAAAGTAGCTCAGGATTCGACCTTTAAAGGAATTTTGAATATTGCGGATACGGTGACGGGAGTCAATGACAAAACCTTTGAAAGCTCAGAAGATTTGGTCAAATATGTGAATTCTCAGGCCTTGGGCGATAGTGTCAAGGTGACCTACGAGGAAGATGGAGAAACCAAGACAGCGACTGGGAAAATCATCAAGCTGGAAAATGGAAAAAACGGAATTGGCATTAGTTTGATTGACCGCACGGAAGTCAACAGCAGTGTTCCGATTGAATTTTCAACTGAAGGTATCGGTGGTCCTAGTGCTGGCCTCATGTTTAGCCTAGCCATCTATACTCAATTGGCCAATCCTGACCTGCGAGACGGCCGCGTGATTGCGGGAACGGGTAGCATTGACAGAGAAGGTAAAGTTGGAGATATTGGTGGGATTGACAAAAAAGTCGTCTCTGCGGCCAAAATCGGAGCGACAATCTTCTTTGCCCCAGACAATCCTGTCAGCGAGGAAGAAAAAAAGGCTAATCCTAAAGCCAAAACTAACTATGAAGCAGCGCTTGAAGCAGCCAAGGAAATCAAAACGGATATGAAAATCGTGCCGGTTAAGACGCTTCAGGACGCGATTGATTATTTAGAAAAACCAAAAAATCTTAGTTTCGGCTAAGATTTTTGTCTTTTAGAGACGAACGAAGAATGTTTTTTATTAAATCGTCTGACTTTTTACAGAAAGATCTTTTTCTTCTGAAAAAATATAAATTCCCCTTGTTTTGTGATAAAATAATATGAAGTAAGATAGATGAGTGACAAAGGATAGGTATGCGTAAAGAGATTTCACCTGAGTTGTATAATTACAATAAATTCCCTGGCCCAGAATTTAAGCAAATGGGCAGCAAGATAGTTGCAGAAAAATTCGAGTTTGAATTGGTGGAGAATTATAAAGAGGCCTTTGACTTGACAGCCTTTCACCAACGCTTTTCAGAAATTCTGAACAAGTTCGACTATATTGTCGGCGATTGGGGCAATGAACAGTTGCGATTGCGCGGTTTTTATCGGGATGAGAAAGCCAAGGAAAATGCAGAGAAAATCAGCCGTTTGCAAGACTATCTGCTAGAGTATTGTAATTATGGTTGCGCCTATTTTGTTTTGGAAAATGCTCAGCCAAGACGGGCCGCCTTTGACAAAAAATCCCATCATAAGAGAAAATCGGACGGCAAAAAACATCCAGAAGTTTCTAAAGAACGTGGCTCTAAAAAAAACAAGGATGAGCAGAAAAAAAATCGTCCAAAGGCAAACAAGAACAAACAACAGAAACAAGGCAAACAGGCAAAGCAAGCGGCATCTAGCCAATCGCAGCGCCATTTTGTCATTCGTCAGAAATAAAGGAGAAACATGAAACCATCGATTTATAGTTTAACGCGAGAAGAAATGATTGAATGGGCGGAAGCTCAGGGAGAAAAGAAATTCCGTGCCACCCAGATTTGGGAGTGGCTCTATCGCAAGCGTGTCCAGTCATTTGAGGAAATGACCAATCTGTCCAAGGACTTGATTGCCAAGCTCAATGATCAGTTTGTTGTCAATCCGCTTAAACAGCGTATTGTTCAGGAGTCGGCTGACGGTACGGTCAAGTACCTCTTTGAGCTGCCGGATGGTATGCTGATTGAGACGGTACTCATGCGCCAGCACTATGGACTTTCTGTCTGTGTAACTACCCAAGTTGGCTGCAATATCGGCTGTACTTTCTGTGCTTCTGGTTTGATTAAAAAGCAACGTGACCTCAATAATGGTGAGATTGTAGCTCAGATTATGCTGGTTCAGAAGTATTTTGATGAGCGTGGTCAGGATGAGCGGGTCAGCCACATCGTAGTTATGGGAATCGGCGAGCCTTTTGATAACTATAAGAATGTCTTGAAGTTTGTACGGACGGTCAATGATGATAAGGGTCTGGCCATCGGTGCCCGCCATATCACCGTTTCGACTTCAGGGCTGGCTCATAAGATCCGTGACTTCGCCAATGAAGGCGTGCAGGTCAATCTAGCCGTTTCACTACACGCGCCCAACAATGAACTGCGTTCTAGTATCATGAAAATCAACCGTGCCTTTCCGATTGAGAAGCTCTTTGCGGCTATTGAATATTATATCGAGACTACTAACCGTCGGGTGACCTTTGAGTACATCATGCTCAATGAAGTCAATGATGGCGTAGAGCAGGCCAAGGAACTGGCAGAATTGCTGAAAAATATCAAGAAATTGTCCTATGTCAATCTTATTCCTTACAACCCCGTTAGCGAGCACGATCAATATACCCGTAGTCCTAAGGAGCGCGTGATGGCCTTCTATGACACCCTCAAGAAAAACGGAGTCAACTGTGTGGTGCGTCAGGAGCACGGTACAGATATTGATGCAGCTTGCGGCCAGTTGCGTTCCAATACCATGAAGCGAGATCGCGAGAAAGCACTTGTTGAAAATGTTCAGCCTTAAAAATTATCTGACTTCAGACGGTGAGCTGACTGCTAAGGGACGGAAATTGCTGATGGGGGGAAGCTGGCTCTATTTCTTGATGCTCTGCCTCATGTGCTTCCTACCGCAAACGCCAGAGCCAGGAATGGAGACGCCGGGAATCCAGTACTTTGGCCGAGTAGTAGTACTCTTGGTTCCTTTTAACTCCTTTGTCAATATTGGTGAGATTACTTCTTGGATCCAGCTGGTCAAGGTTTTTGTCCAAAATTTGGCCAATATCTTTTTGCTATCGCCATTGATTTTTCAATTGCTTTTGCTCTTTCCAAAGCTGCGGAGTACCAAGAGAGTTGTCTGGCTGAGTTTTGGGATGAGCTTGTCCATCGAAATGACTCAGATTCTGCTGGACCTTCTTATCAACGCCAATCGAGTTTTTGAGATTGATGATCTCTGGACCAATACTTTGGGTGGTTATCTAGCTTGGCGGGCATTTCAGCTTGGTCAGAAAATCTGGAAAAATCGCCAAGATGACGCTTTCAAGAGGGATTAGCCAAGGAAAAGTTCGGATTTTATGGAATTTTTATAAAAATAATTCTTTTTCTGTTTTTTCTCTTGACAAAAGACTTTAGAAGCTTTATAATTTTAAACAATCATCAGAAAAGTAATAATTTTTCTACTTTCAGGGAGCCTGTGGTTGGTGGAAACAGGTAGTGGGAGATTATGAAGTGGGCTGATGCAAAAAAATGAATTTGAAACAATAAAAATTCGGTGAGCACACCTTACAGTGCGACTTGTTGTTAGACAAGACAGAGATATGGAGGCAGTCTATACTTTTTCCATAATTGAGGTGGCACCGCGATTTTACGCCCTCACACAGAGTTTTTCTGTGTGTGGGCTTTTGTTTTGCTTGAAAATAAAGAAATGAGGCAATCAAGATGACGGAAACTAAAGGATATTTTGGACAATTCGGCGGCTCCTTTGTACCGGAGCCTATCCAGGCCTTGCTGGATGAATTAGAAGCGACTTTTGAGAAGTACAAGGATGACCCAGAATTTTTAAAGGAATACCGGCATTATTTGGCGGATTATTCAGGTCGGGAGACCCCGCTTTACTTTGCCGAAAGCCTGACCCAGCATCTGGGTGGAGCGAAGATTTATCTGAAGCGGGAAGATCTCAATCACTTGGGCTCCCATAAGCTTAATAATGTTTTGGGACAGATTCTTCTAGCTAAGCGCATGGGCAAGACCCGAGTAATTGCTGAAACTGGAGCTGGCCAGCATGGTGTAGCAACTGCGGCAGCCGCAGCTAAGTTTGGTATGAAGTGCGATGTCTACATGGGTGCAGAAGATGTAGAACGCCAGCGGCTCAATGTTTTCCGAATGGAAATGATGGGGGCGACTGTTCACGCTGTGGAAACAGGCACCAAAACCCTCAAGGATGCAGTTGATGCAGCCTTTGGAGCTTGGATGAGCGATTTGGAAGCCTTCTATGTTTTGGGTTCGGCTGTCGGACCTCACCCCTATCCGACGATTGTCCATGAGTTCCAAAAGGTGATTAGTGAAGAATCTCGCCGTCAGATTTTGGACAAGGAAGGCCGCTTGCCGGACTATGTTATTGCCTGCGTAGGTGGCGGCTCCAATGCCATCGGTGCTTTCTCCCAGTATGTGGCGGATGAAGAAGTCAAGTTGGTTGGTGTTGAAGCAGCCGGGCGTGGACTTGACACAGACCAGCATGCGGCGACCATGACCAAGGGAAGCGTCGGGGTAGTGGATGGTATGAAGACCTACGCTGTCTTTGCTGAAGATGGTCAGGTAGCGCCGGTTTACTCCATTTCGGCAGGCTTGGACTATCCTGGAGTTGGTCCCGAACATGCTTTCTTTAAAGATTCTGGCCGAGTAGAATACGTGGCAGCGACAGATGATGAAGCTGTGGATGCCTTGCTTCTCTTGACACAAAAGGAGGGAATTTTGCCGGCAATCGAAAGCTCTCATGCCATTGCTGAAGCCATCAAGCGAGCTCCGCAATTGTCATCTGACCAAATCATCATTATCAATGTATCTGGTCGTGGAGACAAGGATGTGGCAGCCATTGCCGACTATCTAGAAAAACGAAAATAATATACCCAGCAGAAGAGTAGTAACATCCCTCCTTTCAGAGAGTCTGTGGTTGCTGTAAACAGGCAGGAGAAGTTATGAATTGGGCTGCTGGAGACAAATTTTTGTCCTTTAGTTGAACTTTTATTACTTTGTTAGCTTACTTTGCTGTAAACCAGTATGCTGCCTTCTACTAAAAGGGATCTAAATGACTGTAAATAGGTAAATGAGATGTGGAGCCTGAAAACTCCATAACTGAGGTGGCACCGCGATGACACGCCCTCACAGGATGAACTGTGCGGGCGTTTTTCTGTAGTTCTGGAGCAAGTTATGACAGTGGACAGGTGCTATCTATTCTTGCGAATGCAGTCATAACTAGCGGATTGCTCCTCCTTAAACGCTTCTGATTTAATAGAAAGAAACATTATGCAAAAGATTTTACCAGCTGATATTTTATCGCCAATTCTGGCTTATATGCGGATTAAGGGCGAGCACAAGGTGATTTTGGAGAGTATTCCGAGAGATAGCGAGACAGCCTGCTTTTCTATCCTAGCCTATAATCCAGTCTTTGAAGTTCGCTATGAAAATGGCCAGTTAACAAAGAACGGACAAGTGATAGAGGCGGATCCCTTGGACTATCTTCATGACTTAACAGTAAGAAAAGATCATCATTCAGATCTGCCTTTTGGTGGTGGGGCTATTGGTTTTGTCGGCTATGATATGATTTCCCTCTATGAGGAGATTGGCCAGATACCAACTGATGTGATTGGAACGCCGGATATGCACTTTTTCGTCTATGAGAGTTACATGGTTTTTGACCATAAAAAAGACAAGGTCTATATCCTTGAGGAGGCGCTTTACAGTGATAGAAGCGAAACTGATTTGGCTACTAGTCTGGAGCGAATCATGACTGAGTTGGCGCAGCCTGCGGCAGATGAATTTTCGCCATTGGAGCTGTCCAGTTTGAACTTTCAGAGTCATATCGAGCAGGCAGCTTTTGAAAAAATGGTGGAAGAAGCACGTAGCTTGATTCGGCAGGGAGATATGTTCCAATGTGTCCTCAGTCAGCGTTTTTCAGCAGAGTATTCTGGTAGGCCACTGGATTACTATCGCAATCTGCGTGTGACCAACCCTTCCAACTACCTTTACTTTTATGACTTCGGGGATTATCAGATTATCGGAGCCAGCCCGGAAAGTCTGGTCTCTGTCAAGCAGGGTCAGGTTACGACCAATCCTATTGCTGGTACCAGACCGCGTGGGAAGGATGAGAGAGAGGATAAAGCTTTGGCGAAGGAGTTGCTGGCTGACGAGAAGGAAGTGGCGGAGCATCGCATGTTAGTTGATTTGGGGCGTAATGATATCGGTAAAATTGCCCAGAATAACAGCGTGGAAGTCACTAAGTATATGGAAGTGGAGTATTTCCGCTATGTCATGCATCTGACCAGTGTGGTTCGTGGTCAGCTTTTGCCTCAGCTGACGGCCATGGATGCGCTCAAGTCAACCCTGCCGGCCGGTACCGTCTCGGGCGCGCCTAAGATTCGAGCCATGAAGCGAATTTATGAGTTGGAGCAGGAAAAGCGTGGCATTTATGCGGGAGCTATCGGCTATCTGTCTGCGACAGGGGATATGGATGTTGCCATTGCTATCCGCACTATGATTTTGAAAAATGGCAGAGCTTACGTTCAAGCTGGAGCGGGTATTGTCTATGACTCGATCCCTGCCAATGAATACCAAGAAACCATCAACAAGGCCAAATCAATGACCAAGATAGGAGATATGCAATGATTTTATTGATTGATAATTATGATTCTTTTACTTACAATCTAGCCCAGTATATCGGCAATTTTGCAGAAGTTAAGGTTCTTAGAAATGATGATGCAGGTCTTTATCAAGCGGCAGAAGAAGCTGATGCTTTGGTTCTGTCTCCGGGTCCAGGCTGGCCAGCAGATGCAGGACGGATGGAAGAGCTGATCCGCGATTTTGCTGGTAAAAAGCCGATTTTGGGGATTTGCTTGGGGCATCAAGCCATTGCAGAAGTATTTGGTGGAAAGCTAGGATTGGCTCCGAAGGTTATGCACGGCAAGCAAAGTATTCTGCGTTTTGAGGGAAAATCTCCTATCTATCAAGGGATAGAAGATGGACGGCCAGTCATGCGTTATCATTCGATTTTGATTGAGGAGATGCCAGAGGACTTTGAAGTGACAGCTCGGGCGGTTGATGACAACTCAATCATGGCTATCCAGCACAAGAGCCTGCCCATTTATGGTTTTCAGTATCATCCAGAAAGTATTGGCACGCCGGACGGCTTGTCGTCCATCAAAAATTTCATCGACTTAGTAAAATAGGGGAAGAATTATGAAAGAAATTATTGCAAAACTAGCCGATTTTAAGGATTTAAGCAGCTCGGAAGTGTCAGATGTGCTAGAGCGCATCGTTACTAGAAGAGTAACGGAAACACAAATTGCGGCCTTTTTGCTGGCTCTCAAGATGAAAGGGGAAACAGTAGAGGAACGGACAGCCTTAGCTCAGGCCATGCGAGGCCATACTCCGCAGATCCCTACTACAATCCGCACAGCCATGGACAATTGTGGCACTGGCGGTGATAGATCATTTAGTTTCAATGTTTCGACTACAGCTGCTTTTGTATTAGCAGGTGGTGGGATCAAGATGGCTAAGCACGGTAATCGCTCTATTACTTCTAAATCAGGCTCAGCTGATGTCTTAGAAGCCTTGGGAATTAATCTGAACTTGGATACAACCAGCTTGGGTAAGGTCTTTGATCAGATGGGGATAGTCTTTCTTTTTGCTAAAAACCTTCATCCAGCTATGAAATATATCATGCCAGCTCGTCTCAGTCTAGGTGTTCCCACTATCATGAACCTGACTGGACCGCTCATTCATCCAATGGTTCTAGAAACTCAGCTTTTGGGAACCAGCCGACCAGATATGCTAGAGAGCACGGCAGAGGTTTTGAAAAACATGGGGCGCAAGCGCGCAGTGGTCGTGTCGGGTCCAGATGGTCTAGATGAAGCCGGTCTTCATGGCCGTACCCAGTACGCTTTGCTGGCAGATGGGGAGATCAGCCTGCACAGCTTTCTACCGTCAGACATTGGCATGGAAGAAATTCCTCTTGAAGCAATTCGTGGAGGCAATGCCAAAGAAAATGCAGATATTCTGCTATCTGTCCTGCAAAATCAAGCCAGTCCTTATCTGGAAATGACAGCTCTGAACGCAGGTCTAGGCTTCTTTGCCAATGGGAAAACAGACAGCATAGAAGAAGGAATAGCTTTGGCCCGCCAAGTGATTGCCAGCGGCGCAGCCTATGAAAAACTCAAGCAACTACAGGAGTATCAGAAATGAGTAAAGAATTTCTCCCGACGATTCTAAGGCAAAAAGAGCAGGAAGTGGCAGCTATGTCCTATGAAGAACTGCAACCTCTGCGCTCGACCTATTCCCTCTATGACTATCTCAAAAGTCATCCTCGAGAGCTGCAGCTGATTGCTGAGGTTAAAAAAGCCAGTCCCAGTCTGGGAGATATTAATCTCGGTGTGGATATTGTGGAGCAGGCTCGCACCTATGAAGGCTGCGGTGCAGCCATGATTTCGGTTCTGACAGATGAAATTTTCTTCAAAGGACATCTGGATTACCTGAGAGAGATTTCCAGTCAAGTGACCATTCCAACCCTCAATAAGGACTTTATCATTGATGAAAAGCAGATTGTTCGCGCCCGCAATGCCGGAGCAACGGTTATTCTTCTGATTGTGGCTGCCTTGCCTGAAAAGCGTCTGCAAGAACTCTATGAGTTTGCGACAGGTTTAGGTTTGGAAGTTCTGGTCGAAACCCATAATCTGGCGGAGCTGGCAATTGCCCATAGAATAGGAGCACAGATAATCGGTGTCAATAACCGCAATCTAGTTACTTTTGAGACAGATATCAATACCAGTCTCCAGCTGTCTGCCCATTTCAAAGATGGCAGGGTTTACGTATCAGAATCCGCTATTTTCAGCAAGGAAGATGCTGAGCTAGTAGCTCCTTATTTCCATGCGGTTTTAGTCGGAACAGCCCTGATGCAGGCTGAGGATGTGGCAGAAAAAATCAAGGAGCTGAAAATTGACAAAGGTTAAGATTTGCGGCTTGTCAACGGCCAGCGCTGTGGAAACGGCATGCCAGGCTGGTGCAGATTACATTGGCTTTGTCTTTGCTGAGAGCCGTCGGAGGGTCAGTTTGGAGCAAGCTCAGAAGCTAGCTGCCTTGGTGCCGCCTGCTGTTCGAAAGGTAGGAGTTTTCGTCTCTCCGAGCTTGGTAGAGCTGCAGGAAGCTATTTCAGTGGCAAATCTGGATTTGGTGCAGATTCATGGCGATTTTGATGAAGAGCTTCTGACTCAGATTGGCCGTCCGGTTATTAGAGCTTATCAGTTCAAGGGTGATTTAGAAGATATCAGTCAAGAGGCAGCTTACTTGCTCTTTGATGCACCTCTTGCTGGCAGTGGGCAGACCTTTGACTGGCAAGCTTTTGACAAGAATCAAATCCACCAGCCCTTCTTTATCGCCGGTGGTCTGCATGCAGGAAATGTCCGAGAAGCTATTCAGCACTTCGCCCCTTACGCAGTTGATGTCTCAAGCGGGGTCGAGACTGACGGCCAGAAGGACTTAGAAAAGATAAAAGAATTTATAGAAAGAGTGAAAGATGGCATATAATCAACCCAATCAAGAAGGATTTTACGGTGAGTTTGGTGGACGATTTGTTCCCGAAACGCTGATGACAGCAGTTTTGGAGCTAGACAAAGCCTACCGTGAGAGTAAAAAAGACCCAGCCTTTCAGGCTGAGCTGGACGAATTGCTGAAGCAGTATGTAGGGCGGGAGAATCCTCTCTATTTTGCAAAAAATCTGACAGCCTATGCTGGCGGTGCTAAGATTTATCTGAAGCGGGAAGACCTCAACCATACCGGTGCCCATAAAATCAATAATGCCCTAGGCCAGGTCCTATTGGCCAAGCGAATGGGCAAGAAGAAAATCATTGCGGAGACTGGTGCAGGTCAGCACGGAGTAGCTACGGCCACAGCTGCAGCCCTTTTCAATATGGACTGTACTATCTATATGGGAGAAGAAGATGTCAAGCGCCAAGCCCTCAATGTCTTTCGGATGGAACTTTTAGGAGCCAAGGTAGAGTCTGTGACCGATGGCTCTCGAGTCCTCAAGGATGCAGTTAATGCTGCCTTGAGAGCTTGGGTGGCTCAGGTTGATGATACTCACTATATTATGGGCTCAGCATTAGGTCCCCATCCTTTCCCAGAGATTGTCCGCGACTATCAGAGTGTGATTGGGCGTGAGGCCAAGCGCCAGTTTGCTGAGCAAAATGCAGGTGCCTTACCCGATGCTTTAGTCGCCTGCGTTGGCGGTGGTTCCAATGCTATTGGGCTCTTTTATCCCTTTGTAGATGATAGCTCAGTTACTATGTATGGAACAGAGGCAGCTGGGCGAGGCGTGGATACAGATGAACATGCTGCGACCTTAACCAAGGGGCGGCCGGGTGTTTTACACGGTGCCTTGATGGATGTCTTGCAGGATGAGCAAGGCCAGATTCTGGAAGCTTTCTCTATCTCTGCCGGACTGGACTATCCGGGCATCGGTCCTGAACATTCTCATTTTAATGCTATCAAACGTGCCACTTATGTTCCAGTCACGGATGAAGAAGCCTTGGAAGCCTTTCAGCTCCTGTCTCGTATCGAAGGGATTATCCCTGCTCTAGAGTCTAGCCACGCTATTGCTTACGCAGTTAAGCTGACTAAGGAGTTGGGACCAGATAAATCAATGATTGTCTGCCTATCCGGCCGTGGTGACAAGGATGTCGTTCAGGTAAAGGAACGCTTGGAAAGTGAATCGGCTCAAAAAGGAGGTGCTCATGACTAAAACACTCACTCAGCATTTAGAAACCATCAAAAAAGCAGGTAAGGGAATTTTCCTCCCTTATATCATGGCTGGTGATCACGAGAAAGGTTTAGTAGGTTTGCCGGAAACTATCGCTTTTTTGGAAAACTTGGGCGTGTCAGCTATTGAAATCGGTCTGCCATTTTCAGACCCTGTTGCAGATGGGCCGGTTATTGAAGAAGCCGGTCTGAGAAGTCTGGGCCACCATACTTCGGCCAAGTCTTTAGTCGCAAGCTTGCAGAATTTGGATACTCAGCTGCCTCTCATTATCATGACCTACTTCAATCCTATTTTCCAGTACGGTCTCAAAGATTTTGTAAAGGATTTGGCTAGGACACCGGTTAAAGGTTTGATTATTCCGGATCTGCCCTACGAACATAGAAATTTCATCTTGCCTTTACTGGAAGATTCAGATATTGCTCTTATTCCTTTAGTGAGTTTGACGACTGGCCTAGAACGTCAGCAGGAGCTAATTAAGGAGGCAGAAGGTTTTATCTACGCTGTAGCCATCAACGGTGTAACGGGTAAGAGCGGCAGC
This sequence comes from Streptococcus cristatus AS 1.3089, assembly GCF_000385925.1. Taxonomy (NCBI): domain Bacteria; kingdom Bacillati; phylum Bacillota; class Bacilli; order Lactobacillales; family Streptococcaceae; genus Streptococcus; species Streptococcus cristatus. The sequence goes on along the minus strand of NC_021175.1, from coordinate 1,504,728 downwards.
TACCGCAATGATTTGGACCAGCATTTGAGCAAACTCCGTGATATTGCAGAGATTCCAGTACTGACAGGCTTTGGCGTTTCGACTTTAGAGGATGTTGACCGCTTCAATCAAGTCTCAGATGGAGTCATTGTCGGATCTAAGATTGTCAAAGCTCTTCATGAAAAGGACGCCAGCATAGCAGCCTTTATCCAAGAAGCAGCAGCTTATAAGAAATAACCACCACAACACCAACAAAAGACAGGGTACAAAAGCTAGCCTGTCTTTTTTCTTTTTAAAGCAGAAACAGGCGAGGCCAGAGAAGCTAGCTATTTGGATAAGAATGAGAATTTCTGTTAGGCTGAAAATAGCAGAGCAGGAAGCGAGAAATAGAAAGTCGCCAGCTCCAATACGAAGATCAAAAAAGAAGGCTAGAAGTCCCAGAGTTAGAAAGAAGAGCATGAGTGGATTGATACCCGCTGTCGCCATCAGCAAGAACTGAAAAATCAGCCAGATTAGGAGAGGATATTCTTGCTCCCGCTGATCGTAGATGGCCAAGGTCAAGCCCATAGTTAGCAGTAAGAGATGGGCTAGCGGAAGATAGCCTAAACTCCAGCTTAGAAAAAGCAAGCCCAGCACTAACTCAAAAGCAGCATACCAGATAGGAAGGCGGATCTTGCAGAAACGGCAACAGAAGCCATTAAGCAACTGAGACAGGATAGGGACCAAATCCCGTGCTTTGAGCATCTGCTTGCAGTTGTCACAGTGACTGCTTGGAGAGATGATGGACTGTGCAGGGAAGCGGTCAATGACCAAGCCTAGAAATGAGGCTAAAATCGTTCCGACCAGAAAAAAGTATAGATGTATCATACTTATTTATTCGTGATTTTGAGCAGAAAAATTTTGAAATTTTACAACTTTTCTAATAAAGTAAAATTTTTAGTTTTAATACTTGACTTTCTTAATTAGAAGCATTATAATTAAAACATAATCAATAAAGATTAGAATGATTACAAATAAAAAGAGAGGTATCATTATGACTCAAGTAAAACATGGCGCTGCAGCAGACGTAGCAACTTTCACTAACCAAAATTCTTTACCAAAAACAAAAGCAGTTCTTAACCAAGTGGTTTCAGATCTTTATACAGCTCGTATCGCTCTTCACCAAGTTCACTGGTATATGCGTGGTGCAGGCTTCATGGTATGGCATCCAAAAATGGACGAATACATGGATACAATTGATGAAACATTGGATGAAGTCAGCGAACGCTTGATTACTCTAGGTGGTAAGCCTTATTCAACTCTGACAGAGTTTATCCAACACAGCAAAATTGAAGAAAAAGCTGGCGAATTCAGCAAGAATGTTGAAGAAAGCTTGGAGCGCGTGATTGAAATCTTCCGTTATCTGACAGATCTTTACCAAGAAGCGATGGATGTGACGGATGAAGAAGGTGACGATGTAACCAATGATATCTTCGTTGGTGCTAAAGCAGACCTTGAAAAGACTATCTGGATGTTGACAGCTGAGCTTGGTCAAGCACCAGGTTTGTAAAATGATATTTAAAGAGAGGCTGGGACAAAAGTCCTAGCCTCTCAATTGTCTTTGGATTGTCGAGCAAGACGCAGTGGTTGAGTGGGCTCTACTAGGCTGATTTCATCAGCTTTTACAGTCCTACTCAACTATGCGGAGGTGGGACGACGAGATTGAATTCTAACGAATTACCGACTTCTGTACTGACCCCAAAAAGTTAGACAATTAATTTATCCAAAGGATTTAGTTCTGTATTGCACAGGGCTAAGTCCTTTTAGTTTTACCTTAATCCGTTTGTTGTTGTAGTAATCAATATAGTCTACAATAGCTTGTTCCAATTGCTCAAGTGATTTAAACGACTTCTCATAACCATAAAACATCTCAGACTTAAGAATACCAAAGAAGGACTCCATCATACCGTTATCTGGACTGTTTCCTTTACGTGACATGGACGGTTGGATTCCTTTATCCTCTAAAAAACGATGATAATACTGATGTTGATACTGCCATCCTTGATCACTATGGAGGATGGTATTTGTGTAATGTTCCTCTGTAAATGCCTGCTCCAGCATATCTTTCACTTGTATCAAATTCGGTGACGTAGAAAGATTATAGGCGATAATTTCGCTATTAAAGCCATCTAAAACTGGTGATAAATAGAGCTTTTGACTGCTTATCGGAATGGCAAACTCTGTCACATCTGTATAGCACTTTTCCATTGGTTTGGATGCTTCAAATTGGCGTTGAATAAGGTTATCTGCTTTCTTGCCAACTTCTCCTTGGTATGAAGAATACTTGCGTTTACGACGAATCCGAGCTGTTAGACCAAGGACCTTCATTAGACGTTGGACCTTTTTATGGTTCACTACAAAACCACGATTCCTTAATTCGAGTGTTATTCGGCGATAACCATAATTTCCTTTATGCTCAGTAAAAATAGCTTGAATTTCAGCCTTAATATCATGATTTTTATCGCTTTTATTCTAATTGCTTTAGCTGGTAATAATAGGTTGAACGAGCTAGCTTAATAATCTTTAGAAGAATCTCTAAGGCAAACTCTGTTACTAATCCTTGAACAATTTCTGCTTTTCTTCTTGATCCTTTTCGTCCCTCAATCGGAGTTCTCTCAACTTTTTTAGTAATGGCATTCTCCGCTCTCAAATAATTCTAATTCTTCCTGAAGTCGCTCTAGCTCTGTCATCTCTTCGGGCTTCTTTTTTGGTTTACGTTCCCATTTTAGGCGGTCTCCCTCTTGTTTTCTCAACAATAGTATACCCGTTTTTCTTATATTGTGCTATCCAATTAGGCAACATTCCAACACTTGGAAGAGCATAATCTAGAGACACCCTTATTTGTGAACGACCTTCAAGTAGAACTTTATCAAGTAGAACTTTATTCAATGATCTCTTGTTTTAGTTCAGGTGAATAGTAGCAATTCTTTCCTTTTTTGACGATTTCTATTCCATAACGATCAATCAATTTAATCATGTACTGAAGATTGGGAATTTTTATCCCAAATATATTTGAGAGCTCTTTGAAGCTTCGCCCTTGTTTTCTAAGTTCATAGATTTGAACTTTATCTTTATAAGTTAATTTCATAATAAAAACACCCCAAAAGTTAGATTTTTTTCTGTCTAACTTTTGGGGTGCAGTTCATTCTGTCCCACTCTCTTTTGTTTTTTCTTAAGGATTGTTTAAGCTTCTTCCTTTATACTAAGATTATCAAATGAAGACCTCCTAACTTTGTTTTGATAGAACTCCTAAACTTTTCTTTTTCATAATAATCTCCCGAAAAGGCAGTCTCCGTGGCTGTCTTTTCTGTTTTGCTATCTTGAAAACTTTGCTAAAATCTGATAAAATATAGCTCATGAAAACACTCTATGATGTGCAGCAATTTCTTAAAAATTTCGGGATCATTATCTATATGGGCAAGCGTCTTTATGATATTGAAATGATGAAAATTGAGTTGGAACGGATTTACGATGCCGGCCTGATGGATAAGCTTGATTATCTAGAGGCTGAGGCTGTCCTGCGCAGAGAGCATCAAGCAGAGTTGAAGTATTTAGAAGATAAAGGGAGAAACTAGAATGGGAACTTGGATTTTATGGGCAATTTTGCTGGGAATGTTGGCTTGGATGGGCTTCAATTATTTCCGTATTCGTCGTGCAGCTAAGATAGTAGATAACAGTGAGTTTGAAGCTTTGATTCGTCAGGGGCAATTGATTGACCTGCGTGATTCATCGGATTTCCATCGCAAGCATATCTTGGGGGCGCGCAATATTCCGTCTCAACAGCTCAAGTCTAGTATCAATGCACTTCGCAAAGACAAACCAGTTCTTCTCTATGAAAATAGTCGTGGACAACGTGTGACCAATGCGGCAATCTACTTGAAAAAGCAAGGTTTTAATGATATTTATATCCTATCTTACGGTCTTGATTCATGGACTGGTAAGGTTAAGACAAGCTGATTCTTTGTAGAAATATCTATACAAAACAAATAGTTGGTCTTATTCTAGGTATTATCGGTCTGGTTTTGAGTAATTCTCACCAAAAAGAGACTCAATTAGATTATAAAACAGAAAGAATTCTTAATATCGTCGGTATTGTGATTTCGATTGTCATTTGGATTGCAGGAATTCTTCTGACTATGAATGGATTTATGCAGTAAATAATAAGAGGCTGGGACAAAAGTCCTAGCCTCTTAATTGTCTTTGGATTGTCGAGCAAGACGCAGTGGTTGAGTGTGCTCTACTACGCTGATTTCATCAGCTTTTACAGCCCTACTCAACTGTGCGGAGGTGGGACCACGAAATCGAATTCTAACGAATTACCGATTTCTGTCCCACTCTCTCTTTTACCAGGTTTGTTCCAAATAGCTTTTGATAATCTCGAGTTCGGAAGGATTCAGCGGTCGATAGCTGCCCTCTGTCAGATTGGGATCCAGTTGGAATTCACCAAAATGCGTACGTTTGAGATAGGTGACCTTGACACCAACTGCAAGAAACATTTTTTTGACTTGATGGAACTTCCCTTCAGAAATGGTAACTGAAGCGGTGGAGTGCTCGGGGTTAGTCGTGTGAATTTGAAGTTGGGCAGGCTTGCAGCGGGTGCCGTCCAGAAAGATAATGCCTTGCTGAAAAGCGTTTGTAGCTGCTGAATCAAGAGGACCGTTGACTTCTACATAGTAAGTCTTTGCGATATGGTATTGCGGGTGGAGGAGCTGAAATCCCAGTGGGCCATTATCTGTAATCAAGAGCAGGCCACATGTATCGCGATCCAGGCGGCCGATGGCATAAAGCTGGTCGTTAAAATCTTCTGGCGCAAGCAAATCTAGGACAGTCAGTTTTTCTGCGTCAGAATTGGCAGTCACAGCACCAGCAGGCTTGTTCATTAGGAAATAACGATGGGCTAGGTGTTTTAAAGGTTTGCCTTCTAGGTTAATGGACTGGAGGCCACTATCGACATTTTGACTGAGGGAGCGAGCTGGCTGACCATCGATTACAATCTGCCTTAGTCGTAGTTTTTGTTTCATTTCTTTCCGGCTAATCTTAGCTAGGGATAAGAATTTATCAAGGCGCATGAGTTTTCCTTTCAAAGGTTGGGACAAATTCTATATTTTCTTCTTTTATCATACTCTTTCAGAAGTAAAATTGCAAAAAAGGTTACAGTTTACGATTTGCTTATGAAAACATTTACACTTGGTTGGCTCGTGTTTTTTGGAAAAAACTGTGTTATAATTTTTAGTTGGAAATAAATAATAAGATTTAGAGGAAAAATGACAAAATTAAGAGAAGATATCCGTAATATTGCGATTATCGCCCACGTTGACCACGGTAAAACAACCCTCGTTGACGAATTATTGAAACAATCTGAAACTCTTGACGCTCGTACTGAATTGGCAGAGCGTGCGATGGATTCAAACGATATCGAGAAAGAGCGCGGAATTACTATTCTTGCAAAAAATACAGCCGTTGCTTACAATGGAACTCGTATTAATATCATGGACACACCTGGGCACGCGGACTTCGGTGGAGAAGTTGAGCGGATCATGAAAATGGTTGACGGTGTTGTTTTGGTTGTGGATGCCTACGAAGGAACCATGCCACAAACTCGTTTCGTATTGAAAAAAGCCTTGGAACAAGACCTTGTCCCAATCGTGGTTGTCAACAAAATCGACAAGCCATCAGCTCGTCCAGCAGAAGTAGTGGACGAAGTCTTGGAACTCTTCATCGAGCTTGGTGCAGATGATGACCAGCTTGATTTCCCAGTTGTTTATGCTTCAGCGATTAACGGAACTTCTTCATTGTCAGATGATCCGGCTGATCAAGAAAAAACAATGGCACCAATCTTCGATACCATCATCGACCATATCCCAGCTCCAGTAGACAACTCAGATGAGCCTTTGCAGTTCCAAGTGTCTCTTTTGGACTATAATGACTTCGTAGGTCGTATCGGTATCGGTCGTGTCTTCCGCGGTAGTGTGAAAGTTGGGGACCAAGTTACCCTCTCTAAACTTGATGGCACAACTAAGAACTTCCGTGTTACAAAACTCTTCGGTTTCTTTGGTTTGGAGCGTCGTGAAATCCAAGAAGCAAAAGCTGGTGATTTGATTGCCGTTTCTGGTATGGAAGATATCTTTGTCGGTGAAACCATTACACCGACAGACGCAGTAGAACCACTTCCAATCCTTCACATCGATGAGCCAACGCTTCAAATGACCTTCTTGGTGAATAACTCACCATTTGCAGGCCGTGAAGGAAAATGGGTGACTTCTCGTAAGGTAGAAGAACGCTTGCAATCAGAATTGCAAACAGACGTTTCCCTTCGTGTTGACCCAACGGACTCACCAGATAAATGGACGGTTTCAGGACGTGGAGAATTGCACTTGTCAATCCTTATCGAAACCATGCGTCGTGAGGGTTATGAGCTTCAAGTATCTCGTCCAGAAGTTATCATTAAAGAAATTGATGGTGTCAAATGTGAGCCGTTTGAGCGCGTGCAAATCGACACTCCAGAAGAATACCAAGGATCTGTAATCCAAAGCCTTTCTGAACGTAAGGGTGAAATGTTGGATATGATTTCAACTGGTAATGGTCAAACTCGCTTGGTCTTCCTTGTTCCAGCGCGTGGTTTAATCGGATACTCAACTGAGTTCTTGTCAATGACTCGAGGTTATGGTATTATGAACCATACCTTCGACCAATACTTGCCATTGATTCCAGGGGAAATTGGTGGACGTCACCGTGGTGCCCTTGTTTCGATCGATGCTGGTAAGGCTACAACTTACTCAATCATGTCTATTGAAGAACGTGGAACCATCTTTGTTAACCCAGGTACTGAAGTTTACGAAGGAATGATCATCGGTGAAAACTCTCGTGAAAATGACTTGACAGTTAATATCACCAAGGCTAAACAAATGACCAACGTTCGTTCAGCTACTAAGGACCAAACAGCGGTTATTAAGACACCTCGTATCTTGACGCTTGAAGAGTCACTTGAGTTCTTGAACGACGATGAGTACATGGAAGTAACACCTGAGTCTATCCGTCTCCGTAAGCAAATCTTGAACAAACAAGAGCGCGAAAAAGCTAACAAAAATAAGAAAAAACAAGCAGCAGAATAAGTCATTTAGTTGACAGGTGGTAGAAAGGAGCAGCATGATTTACCTGATTATTGGAATTTTAATCCTGCTTTTCTATGTATTTGCCATTCCGGCTAGCATTAAAGGAACGCTGAATGTCTTGACAATTGTGCTCTTGCTGGTTGCCTTGATTATCTTGCTTGCTTTGGCAATTTTCCAGATTTTTAAATTGCCTGGGGAACTGTTTGTGAGTATCTTTTTGATTATTATAACGGTGTGGGCCTTGACAGATATTGAGCGTCTGGTGCCACCTCATAAATCAAAAGAACTGTAAGCTGATAAACTATAAAGAAGGAATTAGGATTTCCAAGGTCGTCTAGACTGTTGGTGGCCTAGTTCCTTTTCTTGCTTCAAAGTGGGATTGGCCTCTGGTGCTTTTGGCTGGCTAGAAATGACATACAGATACCGGTAGATTCTCATCTAGTGAGAACATGCCTTTTTGAATACTGCTGGCAAGAAGTGAGCAGATCAGGCTTGATAAGATACAGGCAATCAAATGTTTTAGATAGTATAAATAGATGTTAGCAAAGGTTTCAAAGAGAATAAAATTTCTTCTTATTTATTAAAAGCTATTAACAGTTAAAATAAAAGCCTGATATGACTTTTTTATTTTCGCAAAAAAAGGTAAAATAGAAGGTAGTATGAATGAAGAGGTACATGATGAAGACTATTTCAAAATTTGCCAATAAGAAAGTCTTGGTGTTGGGTTTGGCCAAATCTGGGGAGTCAGCAGCCCGTCTTTTAGATAAACTGGGAGCGATTGTGACGGTCAATGACGGCAAGCCTTTCGAGGAAAATCCAGCAGCCCAATCTTTACTAGAAGAAGGAATTAAGGTCGTGACAGGTGGTCATCCATTGGAGTTGTTGGATGAAGATTTTGAATGGATGGTGAAAAATCCAGGCATTCCTTACAACAATCCTATGGTCATGAGGGCTTTGGAAAAGCAGATTCCTGTCATCACCGAAGTGGAGCTAGCCTATCTGATTTCTGATGCACCGATTATCGGCATTACCGGCTCAAATGGAAAAACCACGACCACGACCATGATTGCGGAAGTGCTAACAGCAGGCGGACAAAATGGTCTTTTGTCTGGGAATATCGGATTTCCAGCTAGTCAAGTCGCCCAAGATGCGGGTGAAAGAGATACTCTGGTCATGGAACTTTCATCTTTCCAACTAATGGGAATCGAAGCCTTCCATCCAGAAATAGCGGTGATTACCAATCTGATGCCGACACATCTGGACTATCACGGCTCTTTCGAGGGATATGTAGCGGCCAAGTGGAATGTTCAAAAAAATATGATGGCTTCTGACTATGTCGTTTTGAATTTCAATCAAGAGTTGGCTAAAGAATTGGCTGAGGAGACGGCAGCCCAGGTGATTCCTTTTTCAACCCAAGAAAAGGTTGATGGAGCCTACTTAGACGGCGATGTGCTGACTTTCCGTGGGGAAGCCATTATGAAAGCTTCTGAACTAGGCGTGCCTGGCAGCCATAATGTAGAAAATGCTCTAGCAACCATTGCTGTCGCTAAACTGCGCGGGATTGACAATCAAGTTATTAAAGAAACCTTGGCTCATTTTGGTGGTGTCAAGCATCGGCTCCAGTATGTGGGCGACATCAATCAAGTCAAATTTTACAATGACAGTAAATCAACTAATATCTTAGCGACACAAAAAGCTTTGTCAGGCTTTGACAATAGCAAGGTCATTCTGATTGCTGGTGGTCTGGATCGTGGCAATGAATTTGATGAATTGGTGCCAGATATCAAGGGCTTGAAAAAAATGGTGATTCTGGGAGAATCTGCTGCGCGTGTCAAGCGGGCTGCGGATCAGGCAAAAGTAAGCTATCTGGACGCTTCAGATGTCAGAGATGCTACTCGCAAGGCCTTTTCTGTGGCGGAGCCCGGGGATGTTGTCCTTCTCAGTCCAGCCAATGCCAGCTGGGATATGTATAAGAATTTTGAAGTGCGGGGCGATGAATTCCTTGCAGTGTTTAAAGAATTAAAGGGATAAAATGAAAAAAATAGTATTTACAGGTGGAGGGACAGTTGGTCATGTGACCCTCAATCTTTTGCTGATGCCTAAATTTATCGAAGAGGGCTGGGAAGTCCATTATATCGGTGACTGCCATGGGATTGAGTACAAGGAAATTCAGAAATCAGGTTTACCTGTTGTCTTCCATTCGATTGCAACTGGCAAGCTCCGTCGCTATTTTTCTTGGCAGAATCTCTGGGATATTTTTAAAGTGGCAGGTGGGATTCTCCAGTCGCTGGGTATCATGTTGAGAGTCCGTCCTAAAGCCCTATTTTCAAAAGGAGGCTTTGTGTCTGTTCCGCCAGTGATTGCGGCGAAGGTGACCGGCGTTCCAGTCTTTATCCATGAGTCTGATTTGTCGCTTGGTTTGGCCAATAAAATCGGTTACAAATGCGCGACAAAGATGTTCACGACTTTTGAGCAAGCTGAAGGCCTGAGCAAGGCTGAACATGTTGGAGCGGTGACCAAGATAGATGCCCTCCCTCAAACAGAACCGGCTGAGATTGAGAAAATCAAGGCTCATTTCACAGAAGGAAAGCCTACCTTGCTCTTTGTCGGTGGCTCAGGAGGCGCTAAAGTTTTCAATGATTTTATTACAAAAAATAAGGATCGCTTGATTGAAAAATATAATATTATCAATCTGACAGGCGATGCTAGTTTGGATGAGCTTTCTCACCGTATCTACCGGGTGTCCTATGTGACAGATCTGTATCAGCCACTGATGGCTATGGCAGATGTCGTCGTGACACGAGGTGGTTCCAATACTATCTTTGAATTACTGGCTATGAAGAAGTTGCAAGTGATTGTACCTTTAGGGCTGGGGGCAAGTCGAGGGGATCAGATTGAAAATGCCAACTACTTCTTGGAAAAGGGCTATGCGCTTAAAATCAATGAAGAAAACTTGAATCGGGTCAATCTTCAAGTAGCAGTGGACGATTTACTGAGGGAAAAGGCTGCCTACTATCAACGAATGGAAGAAGCGCCTGAACTAACATCAGTAGATGAATTTTATGAAATTTTAAAGCAAGATATTAACAAAGGGAAAATATGAAAAAAAGCAAGGAAGATAAGCAAAAAGATGCTCAACTTTCTCTCTCTGAATGGCAAGTCAGAAATAAAGAGTATCTTGAGAAAAAAGCTCAAGAAAAGGCGAAGAAGCAAGCAGAGTTAGAGCAGAAACAAGCCGAGCTAGAGAAGAAAAAAGAAGAAATGAAGGCAGAGCTTGAAAATCAAGAGCCTTCCAACGAAGAAAATACAGTCTCCGAAGAAACTGACACAGACTCTCCTACAAGTGAAGAAGAAACTGAAGTGCAAGATTCTGAAACTGAAGGTGAGGAGCAAGAGGAAGTCCAAGAACAAGAAGAACCAGAGGAGGAAGAAGTAGAGCAGCTTAAGCCTCCGAAGGTTCCAATTGAGAAAATCCATTGGTATCGGGCTTTGCCAGTTTTAGTGACAAGTTCTCTAATCTTTTTAGCTTCTCTTTATTTCCTCACGCCACTTGCAACGATGAAGACCATCGAATTTACTGGGAATAAGGTTGTGAGTCAGGAGGAACTAAAAAGCAGTAGTAAAATCGATCAGCGCGATTACACTGTTACTGTTTACAAAAATCGCCATCATTATGAGCAAAATCTGAAAGCTTCTAGCCCCTGGATTGAAAATGTAGAAATGACCTATCAATTCCCACTGACTTTCAAAATCGATGTTCAGGAATATAGTGTTTTAGGTTATGTACAGAAAGATTCTAAGTATTATCCTATTTTAACCAGTGGAGAATACGTGAAAAACGAAGTTGCGGCTGATGCTTTGCCGGAAGAGCGGATGGATGTGACCTTCTCAGATGCGGGTTTGATCAAGAAATTCGTTCAACAACTGAAGAATGTTCCTGATTCGATCAAAAAAAGTATGAGAAGAGTTGATTTAACTCCTAGCAAGGTGACAGAGGATTTAGTGACCATCACCATGTCTGATGAGCATCAAATTTTGGTTCCAATTTCTCATATTGCTAAGAAACTTCCCTATTATGCGGGAATTCATCCTCAGTTGGAATTACCAAGTGTGGTCGATATGGAGGCTGGTATTTTCAGCTATGTACAGGGCGCAGAAAGTACAGTTATTCATGAATCTAGCAACGATGGGCAAGATACAGAAACTTCAGCTCAACATTCAGAACAATCTACTGAAGATTCTGCCCAGTCTCGAGCAGAAAAACCAGAGATTTCTGAAAATAACTAATTATTATAGATAAAAACTGCGCCAATTTCGTATTTTTATGATATAATAAAGTTGGATAACCCTATTTTCTAGAGTTATTTGTATTAGAATGGAAACGTGGAAGACAGAGAGGACTGATGTAATGGCTAGAGATGGCTTTTTTACTGGATTAGATATAGGAAGTAGCACAATCAAAGTGTTGGTGGCAGAGCACATCAACGGTGAAATGAATGTTATCGGAGTCAGCAATGCAAAGAGTGCTGGCGTTAAAGATGGGATTATTGTTGATATTGAAGCAGCAGCAGCGGCTATTAAGTCAGCAATTTCTCAAGCAGAAGAAAAAGCGGGGATTTCGATTGGCTTAGTGAATGTTGGCCTACCTGCAAATCTACTGCAAATTGAGCCGACTCAAGGTATGATTCCTGTGATTAGTGACTCTAAAGAAATTACCGATGAAGATGTTGAGAGTGTCGTAAGATCTGCCTTGACCAAGAGCATGACTCCTGACCGTGAAGTGATTACCTTCATTCCAGAAGAGTTTGTTGTTGATGGCTTCCAAGGTATCCGTGACCCTCGTGGCATGATGGGAATTCGCTTAGAAATGCGTGGCCTGCTCTACACTGGTCCTCGTACAATCTTGCACAATCTCCGTAAAACAGTGGAGCGTGCAGGAGTCAAATTGGAAAATATTATCATTTCTCCATTAGCGATGACAAAATCCATCTTGAACGAAGGTGAGCGGGAGTTTGGTGCGACAGTCATTGATATGGGTGGCGGACAAACTACAGTTGCTTCTGTAAAAAATCAAGAATTACAATTTACCAATATCTACCAAGAAGGTGGCGATTATATTACCAAAGACATTTCAAAAGTCTTGAAAACCTCTCAAAAATTGGCAGAAAGCTTGAAATTTAACTACGGGGTAGCTTACGTACCGTTTGCAGGCACTGAAACTTTCCCAGTTGAAGTTATTGGCGAAGTCAATCCAGTTGAGATAACAGAAAGCTATCTGGCTGAAATCATCTCAGCTCGTGTTAGACATATTTTTGAGCAAATCAAGCAAGATTTGGATAGAAGACATGTCTTAGACCTTCCTGGTGGCATTGTTATCGTTGGTGGTGGAGCAATCTTACCTGGTATCGTGGAATTAGCCCAAGAAGTATTTGGTGTTCATACCAAATTGTATGTGCCAAATCAAATCGGTATTCGCAATCCAGCTTTTGCTCATGTGATTAGTCTTTCAGAGTATGCTGGCAATTTGACAGAAGTGGATCGTATCGCCCAGGCTGCTGTCCGTGGAGACGAGCAGTTACGTCATCAAGCAACCAGCTTTGAACGTCCAAATCAGAGAGCACCTCGTTTCGATACCCATCCGATTGAACCAGTTCAATCGGTTCAACCAGTTCAAGAAGTAGAATCAGAAGTTGCAACGTTTAGAAACGAAGTGCCACAAGAAGAGCCAAAAGCTAGTTTTACAGATAAGATGCGCAATTTAATTGGTAATATGTTTGAGTAAGGAGAATAAATAGATTATGACATTTTCATTTGATGCGGCTGCTGCACAAGGCGCAGTCATTAAAGTAATTGGTGTCGGCGGTGGCGGCGGAAACGCTATTAACCGAATGATCGATGAAGGTCTTGCTGGTGTAGAATTTATCGCAGCAAATACAGATGTACAAGCACTGAGCAGTGCAAAAGCAGAAACAGTTATCCAGCTTGGTCCTAAGTTGACTCGTGGTCTGGGTGCTGGAGGTCAGCCGGAGGTTGGTCGTAAAGCAGCTGAAGAAAGCGAAGAAGTCTTGACAGAAGCCCTTCAAGGTGCAGATATGGTCTTTATCACTGCTGGTATGGGTGGTGGCTCTGGTACAGGTGCTGCACCAGTTATTGCCCGCATCGCTAAATCAGTAGGCGCCCTAACTGTAGCAGTTGTAACCCGCCCATTTGGTTTTGAAGGTGCTAAACGTGGCAACTTTGCTATCGAAGGGATTAATGAACTGCGTGAACATGTAGATACTCTCTTGATCATTTCAAATAACAACCTTTTGGAAATCGTTGATAAGAAGACTCCACTTTTGGAAGCCTTGAGTGAAGCTGATAACGTTCTCCGCCAAGGGGTTCAGGGTATCACTGACTTGATTACTAGTCCAGGCTTGATTAACCTTGACTTTGCAGACGTGAAGACTGTTATGGAAAATAAAGGTAATGCCTTGATGGGTATCGGTATCGGAAGCGGTGAAGAGCGCGTTATCGAAGCAGCTCGTAAAGCTATCTACTCTCCACTTCTTGAAACAACTATTGATGGTGCAGAAGACGTGATTGTCAACGTTACTGGTGGCCTAGATATGACCTTGATTGAAGCAGAAGAAGCTTCTGAAATCGTTAATCAAGCAGCTGGTCATGGTGTCAACATCTGGCTCGGTACTTCAATTGATGAGTCTATGAAGGATGAGATTCGTGTGACTGTTGTTGCGACAGGTGTCAAAGAAGAAAAAGTTGAGAAGGTAAGTGGTTTGCAACGTGTGAAACCTGCCAACCGTGCTGAACAAGGACGTCCAGTTCAATCAGCTGCTCATTATGATCGCAACTTCGATATGGCAGAAACAAGAGAAATGCCGGCTCCTTCTCATCGCTCAACGGTAGAAACTTCTAGAACTTCAGTATTTGGAGACTGGGATTTGCGTCGTGAAGCGATTGTTCGTCAAGCAGAACCAGTTCCTTCTAGCCGTGTTGAACGCTATACAGATATTAAGGAAGAAGACGACGAGCTTGAAACACCACCATTCTTTAGAAATCGCTAATTTAAATGGACTTTCAAGCAAATAAAGATTTAATTTTTCAAAATGTTGCTCAAATAGTTGAAAAAGAAAATCGACCGAAGGATTCCGTAAACATTATTGCGGTTACCAAATATGTTGACTGTGAAACAGCGAAAAAACTTGTGGCTACAGGGATCAAACATATTGGAGAAAATCGAGTAGATAAGTTTCTTGAAAAATATCATGCTTTAAAGGAAGAAAATCTTACTTGGCACTTGATTGGTAGTTTGCAGAGAAGGAAAGTTAAAGATGTTATCAACTATGTTGATTATTTCCATGCTTTAGACTCTGTTAAATTAGCTCAAGAAATCAACAAAAGAGCGGACCATGTGATTAACTGTTTCTTGCAAGTCAATATTTCTAAAGAAGAGAGCAAGCACGGTTTTCTAGTTGAAGAGCTAGATAGTGTGCTACTTGAGCTTGCAGCCTTAGAAAATATTTGTCTTGTTGGTCTGATGACAATGGCTCCATTTGAGGCCACTCACCAAGAGTTGGATCAGATTTTTTCGGAAGCCCGTCAGCTTCAAATAAACTTACAAGCTAAACAGTTAAAAAACATGCCCTTTTCTGATTTGAGTATGGGAATGAGCCGTGACTATCCTGAAGCGATTGCCAACGGCTCTACCTATGTCAGAATCGGAACAGCATTTTTTAAATAGGAAAGAACTATGTCATTAAAAGATAAATTTGATAAATTTATAGAATATTTTACTGAAGATGGAGAAAAGTCTGACTTGCCAGTGCAGCCCTCAGTCGAGTCTGGCCCTGCATTGCAGCAACCAAAGACTGAGTTGGTTCCAGCTGCGTCATCTAAGGATAACGCACGGAATCGTTCAACTTCTTCACAAGCGCAACAGAAAACAGCAACAGAAAATATTACTAGATTGCATGCTCGCCAACAAGAACTGGCTCAACATCGAGTGACAGCTAGTGAGAAGGTTACGATTGATGTCCGCTATCCAAGAAAATACGAGGAAGCGACAGAAGTTGTTGATCTACTTGTGGCAAACGAGAGTATCTTGATTGACTTCCAATATATGACAGAAGTACAAGCAAGACGTTGCTTGGATTATCTTGATGGAGCCCGCTATGTTTTGGCTGGAAACTTGAGAAAAGTTGCTAGTACTATGTATTTGCTTACTCCAATCAACGTTGTTGTCAATGTAGAAGATATTCGCCTTCCAAATGATATGGAGTTGAGTGAATACGATTTTGATATGAAACGCAGCAGATAATTAATGATTTACTTTATTTTTAAATTAGTTTCTAATCTAATCGATCTTTACTCACTTACTGTCTTCATCTATGCACTCTTGTCTTGGTTCCCTGGAGCTTACCAAACAGCCCTAGGAAGGCTTGTCGGTTCTCTAGTTGAACCATTTTTGCGTTTATTTCGCAAATTGCCCTTGCAGTTTGGCGGCCTAGACTTTACTGTTCTGGTGGCACTCTTTGCTTTGAGACTGCTTGATACCTTGTTTTTGCACTTTATTTCTGCTTTATTTTTACTATGGTAAATAATATTTATCAGCATTTTTCTCAGGATGACCAGGATTTTCTGGATAAAAGCATGGAATTGCTTCAACGGGTAGAAGATCAGTATAGCTTTGAGACAACTGCTTTTTTGAACCCACATCAGGTGGCTATTCTCAAAAATTTAAGTAAACAGTATGATGTGCAAGTCTTTTCTAGCTCCGATTACTTTCCAAGTGAGTTTGCCAAAGTTTTGATTGCCCCTAGCTACTATCAGCTAGATGTTGAAGATTTTGATTTGGCCTTATTAGAGATAGTTTACGCAAGTAAGTTCTATAAGGTGAGTCATTCACAAATTATGGGAACTCTTTTGCATCAGCTGGGGATTGAGAGATGGACATTTGGCGATATTATCGTTGTAGATGATCGAGCGCAAGTATTTGTGGACCGAAGATTAGAAGAATATTTCATTACCAATGTTTCCAAAATAGCTAAAGTTCCAGTTCGGCTCAAGAAAGTTTCCTTGACCGAGCAGCTGCAAAACTTGTCAGCGACTAAAACCAGAGATGTCTTGGTCTCTAGTCTTAGACTGGATAAGTTAGTAGCGACAGTCTTTAAATTATCGCGTAGCCAAGCTGTGGAACTAATCATGGGGAAACAGGTGAAGCAAAACTACAGAACCATTGATAACCCTAGTCAACAGATTGCTTTAGGTGAATTGATTAGCGTTAGGAAATATGGACGATTTAAGGTTTTAACAGAGAATGGTTTTTCCAAAAACGGGAAACATAAACTAACAGTTGAATTATTACCTAGCAAATAAGGAGGAAATATGGCACTAACATCACTAGAGATTAGAGATAAAGCTTTTTCGACCAGATTTAGAGGGTACGATATTGATGAAGTTGAAGAATTTCTTGATATCATTGTCGGTGATTATGAAGATTTAATCCGTGAAAATCATGAGAAAGAAGCAAAAATCCGTAATCTTGAAGAGCGTCTAATTTATTTTGATGAAATGAAAGATTCGCTTAGTCAGTCCGTTTTAATTGCGCAAGACACAGCAGAGCGGGTTAAGCAAGCAGCACAAGAACGTTCCGGAAATATCGTTCAGCAAGCAGAGCAAGATGCGCAACGCTTGTTAGATAGAGCCAAGTATAAGGCTAATGATATTCTTCGTCAGGCAACAGACAATGCCAAGAGAGTGGCTGTTGAGACAGAAGAATTGAAAAATAAAACGCGTGTCTTCCATCAACGTCTCAAATCAACAATTGAAAGTCAGCTAAGTATTGTTGATTCTCAAGATTGGGAAGATATTCTTCGCCCAACTGCTACCTATCTCCAAACCAGTGATGAAGCCTTTAAAGTAGTGGTTGAAGAAGCACTTGGTGAAAAAGTAGAGCTCGAGGAAGAAGTAGATGTTACTCGTCAATTCTCGCCTGAGGAAATAGCTGAATTGCAAGAGCGAATTGAGCAAGCAAATCGAGAATTGGCAGAAACACAGACCCTTCAGACTATAGATGAGGAATTGATCCAAGCACAACAGAAAGAAATTTTAGAATCAGTAAAACGTTCAGAATCGGATGAAGATTCTAAAGTTCCAGTAGATCTTTTATAATAAGTGCAGAAACACAAATCAGACAGAATATTTTCAGCGAGCAGGTGGTGGTGAGAGACCTGTAATCCCTTTTGTTTGATTTATCATTCTGCTTCATCGTTTCTGAATCGAGTAAGAAACGACGTCTGCCTACGTTACGGGCTAAGAGGGATAGGATTTTTCCTGTCTAAACAAAGGTGGTACCGCGATTTTTCGTCCTTTAGGAGAAGTCTGCGGTTTTTTATTTTGAAAAATATATGTCATAAGGAGACCAAATGAAACTCAAAGAAACCCTGAACCTTGGGAAAACTGCATTTCCAATGCGTGCTGGCTTGCCAAATAAAGAGCCAATCTGGCAAAAAGAATGGGATGAAGCTAAGCTTTATCAACGCCGTCAAGAATTAAATGAAGGCAAACCCCATTTTGTCTTGCATGATGGCCCTCCATATGCCAACGGAAATATCCACGTAGGACATGCCATGAATAAGATTTCTAAAGATATCATTGTCCGTTCGAAATCGATGGCTGGCTACTATGCACCTTATATTCCGGGTTGGGATACCCATGGTCTGCCAATCGAGCAAGTTTTGGCGAAACAAGGTGTCAAACGCAAAGAAATGGACTTGGTTGAATACTTGAAACTTTGCCGTGACTATGCTCTTTCTCAAGTTGATAAACAACGGGAAGACTTCAAGCGTTTGGGGGTTTCTGGTGACTGGGAAAATCCTTATGTGACCTTGACTCCAGACTATGAGGCAGCTCAAATCCGCGTCTTTGGTGAAATGGCTAAGAAAGGCTACATCTACCGCGGTGCTAAGCCTGTTTACTGGTCTTGGTCTTCTGAATCAGCCCTTGCTGAAGCGGAGATTGAATACCATGACTTGGTTTCAACTTCCCTTTACTATGCTAACCGTGTCAAAGATGGTAAAGGTGTCCTAGATACAGATACCTACATCGTTGTTTGGACAACAACTCCATTCACCATCACTGCTTCTCGTGGTTTGACAGTTGGAGCGGATATTGATTATGTATTGGCACAACCTGCTGGTGAGGCTCGTAAGTTTGTGGTTGCTGCAGAATTGTTGAACACCCTGTCTGAGAAATTTGGCTGGGCTGATGTTCAAGTCTTGGCAACTTACCGTGGTCAAGAATTGAACCACATTGTGACAAAGCACCCGTGGGATACAGCTATAGATGAGTTGGTAATCCTTGGTGACCACGTTACGACTGACTCAGGTACTGGTATTGTCCATACTGCGCCTGGTTTCGGTGAGGATGACTACAATGTCGGTGTTGCTAACGGTCTTGAAGTTGCAGTAACGGTTAATGAACGCGGGATCATGATGGAAAATGCTGGTCCTGATTTTGCGGGTCAATTCTATGACAAGGTAGTTCCAACTGTTATCGAAAAACTTGGTAATCTTCTCCTTGCTCAAGAAGAAATCTCTCACTCATATCCATTTGACTGGCGTACCAAGAAACCAATCATCTGGCGTGCAGTGCCACAATGGTTTGCTTCTGTATCAAAATTCCGCCAAGAAATCTTGGATGAAATTGAAAAAGTGAAGTTCCATTCAGAATGGGGTAAAGTGCGTCTTTACAACATGATCCGTGACCGTGGTGACTGGGTTATCTCTCGTCAACGTGCTTGGGGAGTTCCTCTTCCTATCTTCTACGCTGAAGACGGAACACCAATTATGACAGCTGAAACTATCGAGCATGTGGCTCAACTCTTTGAAGAGCACGGTTCTATTGTATGGTGGGAACGTGATGCTAAAGACCTCTTGCCAGAAGGATTTACCCATCCAGGTTCACCAAATGGCGAATTCAAGAAAGAAACAGATATCATGGACGTATGGTTCGACTCCGGTTCTTCATGGAATGGAGTTGTAGTAAACCGTCCAGAACTCAAATATCCAGCTGACCTCTATCTGGAAGGTTCTGACCAGTACCGTGGTTGGTTCAACTCATCTCTTATCACATCTGTTGCCAACCATGGCGTGGCTCCTTACAAACAAATCTTGTCACAAGGTTTTGCCCTTGACGGTAAAGGTGAGAAGATGTCTAAATCTCTTGGAAATACGATTGCGCCAAGCGATGTTGAAAAACAATTTGGTGCGGAAATCTTGCGTCTCTGGGTAACAAGTGTTGACTCAAGCAACGACGTTCGTATCTCTATGGATATCTTGAGCCAAGTCTCTGAAACGTATCGTAAGATCCGTAACACCCTTCGTTTCTTGATTGCTAATACATCAGACTTTAACCCAGCTCAAGACGCAGTAGCTTACGATGAGCTTCGTTCTGTTGATAAGTACATGACCATCCGCTTTAACCAGCTTGTCAAGACGATTCGTGATGCCTATGCTGATTTTGAATTCTTGACAATCTACAAGGCCTTGGTGAACTTTATCAACGTTGATTTATCAGCCTTCTACCTTGATTTTGCCAAAGATGTTGTTTACATAGAAGGTGCCAAATCGCTTGAACGCCGTCAAATGCAAACAGTTTTCTATGACATTCTTGTCAAAATCACCAAACTCTTGACTCCGATTCTTCCTCACACTGCAGAGGAGATCTGGTCATATCTCGAGTTTGAAGCTGAAGACTTCGTTCAATTGTCAGAATTGCCAGAAGCTCAAACATTTGCTAACCAAGAAGAAATCTTGGATACCTGGGCAGCCTTCATGGACTTCCGTGGACAAGCTCAGAAAGCCTTGGAAGAAGCCCGTAATGCAAAAGTTATCGGTAAATCACTCGAAGCGCACTTGACAGTTTATCCAAATGAAGTGGTGAAAACTCTTCTTGGAGCAGTGGATAGCAATGTAGCTCAACTTTTGATCGTGTCAGAATTGACCATTGCAGAAGGATCAGCTCCAGAAGGCGCAGTTAGCTTTGAGGATGTTGCCTTCACAGTTGAACGCGCTGCAGGTGAAGTATGTGACCGTTGCCGTCGTATCGATCCAACTACTGCAGACCGTAACTACCATGCAGTTATTTGTGACCACTGTGCAAGCATCGTAGAAGAAAACTTTGCGGATGCAGTTGCAGAAGGATTTGAAGAAAAATAATCCAGTCTAACATGAATAGGTTTGACTGATGGCTAGTAGAAGAAGTCCCGTCTCAACTGAGGCGGGCTTTTTTACTTGAGAACTAAGGGGCTAAGCTTCCTTGTGAAAGCTGAAAAAATAAGTTCAAACTCTTGACAGGCTAGTATAAGTTATTTATGATAGTAGTAAAGATTAGAAGGAATGAGGAAAGATAATGACCCATCCAGTTTTTGGAGTTCATGAGGAAAATGTCGAATATGTGACGCGTTATGGAGTTTATGCAGTAATTCCAGATGAAAAGAAAGAAAATATTATTTTAGTGCAGGCACCTAATGGTGCTTGGTTTCTTCCTGGAGGCCAAATGGAAGAAGGAGAAGACCAGCTGGCTACTCTCGAGCGGGAATTACTGGAAGAGCTTGGTTTTAGCATCCAAGTAGGAGATTACTTTGGTCAAGCGGATGAATATTTTTATTCACGCCATCGGGACACGCATTTTTATAATCCAGCCTATATTTATGAAGCACTTTCGTATCAAGAAGTAGAAAAGCCACTGGAAGACTTTAATAATCTAGCATGGTTTCCTGTCGATCTTGCCATTGAAAAATTGAAACGTGGCAGTCATAAATGGGGAATTGAGCAGTGGAAGCGTAAATATCAGAATAACTAGCCTGCTATATTTAAAATGATATAAATTACAGGCAATCATTCACAATTCCTGAAAAACGTGTTATAATAATAGCGACGATTTAAGGTAGGAGGCAAATGAATGAAGCTTATAAATACGACGAATACCCATGCAGAACTAGTAAAAAATCAGTTGGAAAGTACGGATGCAACGCTGGTAGAGGTTTACTCTGCTGGAAATAGCGATGTTATTTTCA
The DNA here is from genome assembly GCF_000385925.1 of Streptococcus cristatus AS 1.3089. Classification (NCBI taxonomy): domain Bacteria; kingdom Bacillati; phylum Bacillota; class Bacilli; order Lactobacillales; family Streptococcaceae; genus Streptococcus; species Streptococcus cristatus. The sequence continues at coordinate 1,483,521 of NC_021175.1, read as the reverse complement.
CAGAAGCACCCACCCATTATGAAATTCTCATTTCAAATAAGCATCGCGCAATCAGAGAGCAAGAAATTGAAAAAATTAGAGAATTCTTTTTAAAGCGAAAAATTGACCAAAAGAATATTGACTCTTCTGCCATTCGGACAATCTATACCAATAGTTTGATTGAGATTTCAATCCCGATTAAAGGATAATGACCTGTTTACGGGTTCAAACATTTTTACATTCTTAATTGTATTCCTTGCTTCCTGATGGAGGTAATAGCAAAAATCACTTGAAAAATTCCGCTTTTCAGCTGTTGCTTTCAGGTGATTTTTTACTTGTCTGATTTAGATTTTAAATTGCGTGATCTTTTCTGACTAGCCAAATTCTTCGAACTGAATAATGTTTCCATTTTTATTCTTTCTTTTATGAAATCACCTTTATTTTATGATAAATTATGGTAAAATAACTTGGAGGAGAGTAAAGATGTTTCATAAAAGTAAATTAATGTTTTGGACCAGTGAAGTTTTGCTGCTGACGATTATCTTTTTCATCTGGCGCCAGATGGGAGATATGATTACGCCGGTGGTGAGCGTTATCAATACGATTTTAATTCCCTTTGTTATGGGAGGATTTCTCTACTATATCACAAATCCTCTGGTGACACTGCTCGAAAAAAAGTTGAAAATCAATCGAATTTTCGGGATTTTAATCACTCTTTTTCTGCTCTTTGGTCTAGTGACGGTCGGAGTAATCTACCTCTTGCCAATTTTGATTAACCAGCTATCCAGCTTGATTAATTCAACGCAAAATCTCTATTGGGAAATCCAGAGTTTTGTCAATCAATTATCCAAAAATCCTTTGTTTAAGAGTTTAAATATTCAGTCTACTATCCAGCAACTCAATCTGTCCTATGTAGATATTCTGCAAAATATTTTAAATAGTGTTACCAATAGTCTGGGTAGTGTAGTGTCTGCTGTCATCAATACCCTCATGATTCTCATCATGACCCCGATTTTTTTGGTCTACTTCCTGATGGATGGACACAAGCTTTTGCCTATGCTGGAGCGGACTGTTCTCAAGCGCGATAAGCTAAATATATCTAGTCTCTTGACCAATCTCAATGCGACGGTTGCCCGTTATATCAGTGGTATTTCGATTGATGCCTTGCTGATTGGAACCTTAGCATATATTGGTTACAGTGTCATTGGACTCAAGTATGCCTTGGTCTTTGCGATTTTCTCAGCTCTGGCTAACTTAATTCCTTATGTGGGGCCTAGTATCGGCTTGATTCCCATGCTAATCACCTACTTTTTTACCGATCCTCATAAAATGTTGGTGGCCTTGATCTATATGTTGATTATCCAGCAGATTGATGGAAATATCCTCTATCCTCGTATTGTTGGGAGCGTTATGAAGGTGCACCCTATTACGATTATGGTTCTCTTGCTTCTTTCAAGTAATATCTATGGTATTATGGGCATGATTGTAGCGATTCCGACCTACTCTATCCTCAAGGAAATCGTGAAATTCCTTGCCAACCTTTATGACAATCACAAGGAAGCTCAGCAACAAAAGAAGAATGAAGAATTTGGTATTATAAAGAAATAGGAGAGTGGGACAGAAATCGGTAATTCGTTAGAATTCGATTTCGTCGTCCCACCTCCGCACAGTTGAGTAGGGCTGTAAAAGCTGATAAAATCAGCGCAGTAGAGTCCACTCAACCACTGCGTCTTACTCGACAATCCAAAGACAATTGAGAGGCTAGGACTTTTGTCCCAGACTCTTTTTTACTGCATTTTTTAGCGTGCATAATTGAATATTTATGCTAAAATAATAGTAATAGCATAAAGGAGGTATCGTTATGGTAACACGTCGTAAATTTTCTCCGCAAGAAATAAGAAAAGATTCTTCTTATTTTTCGTCCTTGAAGACCATTGTAGAGACAGCCTTTTATGAGAATCAGGTGCAGGCAATCAAGACAGTAGAAGAAGCCTATCAACTGGCTTCGGTAGCTGCTGGAACGGTTGTGCTGGACATGCCGGTGATTCATACTAAGGAGCTGGGGCTTCCTTCCTATGCCCGCGTTTTATTGACTAATTCGGGGGCGGTTGTCGGCCGAACTGCTAAGGCTAGACGGATTTATGGCAGAGACTGTCAGGAAGACGAGCATTTGCTATTTCTGGTTCGTAGTGCTGTTTACCAAGCACATCAGAGAACCTTTTATAAGGCAGATGCAGTTGTAGGGCTGGATGAGGACTTCATGGTTTGCGCCCACCTGATGGTGCCTCAGGAAGAAATCAATAATCTTTATTCTTGGCTCTTGAATTTCCAGATTTTGGATGAGGAATTTAAGAACCGCCTACGAGCTTCTAAAAAGTACGAAGAGAATGATATCTTTGTCTTTTTTGATCCCAAGTGGAAGCATCCAGACTATCCAGAAGGTTTGGTTTATTTTGATACCAATCATAATTGCGCCGTTATTCTGGGCTTAAACTATTTCGGGGAGCTGAAAAAGGCAACCTTGACTTTAGCCTGGGGAACGGCTGCTAGAAATGGCTATGTTGCCTGCCACGGAGGTCTGAAAATCTTCAAGCAGAAGACGGAAAAAGAAGACTATGTTGCATCTTTCTTTGGTCTATCCGGTTCAGGAAAATCCACATTGACGCATGCCAAGCATGACCATAAATATGATATCAAGGTTCTCCATGACGATGCCTTCATTATCTCGATTAAGGATGGCTCCTCTATTGCCCTCGAGCCGTCTTATTTTGACAAGACAAATGACTACCCTACAGGTCATAGTGAGCAGGATTTCTTTGTCACTGTGCAGAACTGCGGAGTGACGCTGGATGAAAATGGGCGGAAAAAGCTAGTGACTGAGGACATCCGTAACGGGAATGGACGGACTGTTAAATCGCGCTTTGCGACTCCAAATCGAGTAGATCGGATTGATGAGCCCATCAACGCTATCTTCTGGATTATGAAAGATGACTCTCTACCGCCTCTGGTTAAGATCAATGATCCGCTGATGGCTTCCACAATGGGCTGCACCCTGATGACTAAGCGCTCCAATGCCGAGAATGTCACTGGCTTGCACGAAGACTTGGTTATTGAGCCTTATGCCAACCCTTTCCGAGTTTATCCACTGGTGGAAGATTATCGGAAATTCCGTCGTTTATTTGAATCGGGAGTCGCTTGCTACATTATCAATACTGGTTTTTATATGGGCAAAGGTATTTCAAAGGAAGTATCTTTAGACGTTATCGAGCAGATTGTAGACGGCAAGGCTCAATTTAAGACTTTTGGTCCTTTGGAAGGTTTTGAGTACCTAGATTATAAGGGTTATGCTGTTCCAAACTTTGACGACAAGTACAGACAGCTCATTCGTGAAAGAATGCAGGTTCGATTAAACTTCCTGCTGGCCTTCAATCAGAAATATCCCAAGACAGCCCTACCTGTCGGAGCTATTTCTCGGCTAGAAAAAGTCTTGCAGGATTTGGAGAATTAAGATGCAAAACGCTTTCCAATAAATCCTTGTGCACGAATCCTAAAATATGTTATAATCAAGGTTGATCATAATTTTAGGAGAAGAATCCATGGAAGACCCTGGCAGTCAGAGTATTTTATTGCAAGCAATACTGCTATTTGTTTTAACCTTACTAAATGCCTTTTTCTCAGCTTCTGAGATGGCGATGGTATCACTCAATCGAGCTCGCGTCGAGCAGAAAGCCGAGGAAGGCGATGCCAAATACATTCGTTTATTAAAAGTTCTTGAAAGTCCCAATAACTTTCTGTCAACGATTCAGGTCGGTATCACCGTCATCAATATCCTGTCGGGGGCAAGCTTTGCGGACAATCTAGGGAAAATCTTTGCTTCTTGGATGGGTGATTCCAAAACAGCACATGCAGTTGCTAGTTTCTTGGCTCTTGCTCTTTTGACCTATATTTCCATTGTTTTAGGCGAGCTTTATCCTAAGCGGATTGCCATGAATCTCAAGGACAGTTTAGCCATTCGTACCGCACCTGTGATTATCTTCCTAGGGAAAATCGTCAGTCCTTTCGTTTGGTTGCTCTCAGCTTCGACTAATCTCCTTAGTCGGATTACGCCGATGCAGTTCGACGATGCAGACGAAAAGATGACGCGGGATGAGATTGAGTACATGTTGACTAAGAGCGAGGAGACGCTGGATGCAGACGAAATCGAAATGTTGCAGGGTATTTTCTCGCTGGATGAGCTGATGGCGCGTGAACTCATGGTACCGCGGACGGATGCCTTTATGGTGGATATTCAGGACGATACTCAAGAAATCATCAAAAGCATTCTCAAGCAGAGTTTTTCGCGGATTCCTGTCTATGATGGCGACAAGGACAATGTCATTGGTCTCATTCACACAAAACGTCTATTGAATGAAGGCTTTGTAAATGGTTTTGACAATATTGTTCTGCGTAAGATTCTGCAAGAGCCACTCTTTGTACCTGAAACGATTTTTGTAGATGATTTGCTCAAATCTCTCCGGAATACCCAAAATCAAATGGCGATTCTGTTGGATGAGTATGGTGGTATGGCAGGTTTGGTTACACTGGAAGACCTCTTGGAGGAGATTGTCGGTGAGATTGACGATGAGACAGACAAGGTTGCCATCGAAGTTCATGAAATCGGTGAGAATACCTACATTGTTTTAGGAACAATGACCCTCAATGACTTTAATGAATACTTTGAAGTTGAAATCGATAGTGATGATGTGGACACCATTGCTGGTTATTATCTGACTGGTGTTGGGACCATTCCAAATCCAACAGAACGGCTCAGCTATGAAGTGGAAAGTCAGAATAAAAAACTGATTTTGACCAATGACAAGGTCAAGAATGGCCGTGTCACCAAGGTGAAAGTGGAAATATCTGAAATCATTGAAGAAAATGAAGAAGCTGAAAAATAATTCAGCTTCTTTTTAAGTTTTCCGCAAGATTTTTATAAGGAATGCTTAAGCTGAAAGTCTTATACTAGTCTCAACAAATAAGAAATGAGGGCAGTCCAATGACATATAAAGTTAAAGTAAATTATAAGGGATCATTCATCCGCTCCAAGCTCAAATAAGTAGCCTAACCAGTAGTAGCAATAGAAGCAAGAAATAGATTCTCGTATAAGAATTTCATACATTTTTCATATCATCTCCTAAATATAAAAAACTAAAAAATAAACCAAAGAACAGGAAAACTCCTCTGATCGCTAGATTTTAGCTGACAGAGGAGATTTTTGATGCTCGCTGCATCAGCGACTTCATTCTTTTTGCCGTGTAGCAAAATCCACAAAGCGAAATTTATCTAATTTGTGTCGGCTTTCCGTGTATTGAAACTGGCGGCCGTCGGAGAGATAGAAGATAGAGCATTTTTAGATATTATCAAATTAGGCAGGTACTGATTTCGAATTATGAGGAGCCAATGGTAGCAACGACCATGACCCTGCAGCCATACGAAACCTTGGCTATTCTGGTAAAATAATGATTAAAACCAGCTTAAGCTTCTTTTAAGTATGGTGCAGTATACTAGAAGCATCAAATGAAGACCTCTTAACTTTATTTGATAGAAGGAGTCCTTTAGTTTAACAGATGAGCAGCTGTTATAGCTATAGTTCCGCACCTTTTTTTCATAACAATCTCCGAAAAGGTCGCCCCTAGGGCGGCTTTTTTATGGAGAAAGCTGGAAACGGAGAGTGGTAATTTTTAGACAAACTGAAAATCCTATCTGTTGTAACACAATGAAAATGAAATTGAAAAACAGTTTGTTTTCTAAAAAATAGGCAGAATCTATCTATTTTTAGTCAAATAGTGATATAATATAGATAAAATAAAACGTTTTCAAGTGCGAGAGGGTTATTATGGTTGAAGAAGCTATTGATTATGGAAAAGTAACGGGAATGGTGCACTCTACGGAGAGTTTTGGGGCTGTGGACGGACCCGGTATCCGCTTCATCGTCTTTTTGCAGGGCTGTCATATGCGTTGTCAATATTGCCACAATCCAGATACTTGGGAGATGGAGACCAATAAATCTCAGTTGCGGACCGTGGATGATGTCCTACAAGAAGCTCTTCGTTACAAAGGTTTCTGGGGTAATAAAGGCGGCATTACAGTCAGCGGGGGAGAAGCACTTCTGCAAATCGACTTTTTGATTGCCTTCTTTACTAAGGCCAAAGAACTGGGGATTCATTGTACGCTGGATACTTGCGCTCTGCCTTTTAGAAACACGCCTCGTTATCTAGAAAAGTTTAATAAACTGATGGCGGTGACGGATTTGGTTTTGCTGGATATCAAGGAAATTGATGAAGCACAGCATAGAATCGTGACCAGCCAGACGAATAAAAACATCTTGGCCTGTGCAAAATACCTCTCAGATATCGGGAAGCCAGTGTGGATTCGTCACGTTCTGGTGCCAGGCTTGACGGACCGTGATGATGATTTGATTGAGCTAGGTAAATTTGTCAAAACACTCAAGAATGTTGATAAGTTTGAAATCTTACCTTATCATACGATGGGAGAGTTTAAATGGCGGGAGCTGGGCATTCCTTATTCACTGGAAGGGGTGAAGCCCCCAACTGCCGAGCGGGTCAAAAATGCCAAGGAACTGATGCAGACGGAATCCTATACCGAATACATGAATCGGGTGCATAATAACTAAGTGATGTAAGTAGGGTAAGATGAGGCTGGGACAAAAGTCCTAGCCTCTCAATTGTCTTTGGATTGTCGAGCAAGACGCAGTGGTTGAGTGGACTCTACTACACTGATTTCATCAGCTTTTACAGCCCTACTCAACTGTGCGGAGGTGGGACGACGAAATCGAATTCTAACGAATTACCGATTTCTGTTCCACTCTCATTTTTCTCAAGAAAATACCTGCTAATTCTTTGGGATAGCCTAATTCTATAAGTTTTGATAGGATGATCAGCACCTATTTAAAGACGTTACAGGTGGTGGCTGTCTGATTTTAAAAGGATGGATATATTAGAAGAGTTTATAGCAAGCTTTCTTCTTTTGCCTGCTTAGTTTTTACCTCTATTGTAAGGCTACACAAAGTTAGGTCTAGCTTCCAAGAAGGAGTTTGAATAAAGGCGGAATTTATGGTATAATGAGCCCTAATAGTGATTTTTTAGAGAATATTATAAACATAGTGGGAGTAGTGTTTTGGGAAAGAAAAAAGCCGTTGTGGTTTCGGGAGATTATGGGTATATCAGACAGATTGAAACGACAATAAAATCTCTTTGCTGTCATCATAAAAATTTAGATATTTATGTTTTCAATCAGGACATTCCTCAAGAATGGTTTTACTATACGCGTCAGAAGGTAGAAGCAGCTGGTAGTCAGTTGAACGATGTGAAATTGTTTAATGATCAGATTGACGATCAAGTGAAATCGAAATGGGAAGCTGGAACTTATGCTCACATCAACTACATGGCTTACGGGCGCTATTTTATACCGAACTATGTTGAAGCAGATAGAGTCTTATATTTAGATTGTGATATTGTTGTGACACGAAATCTGGATCATCTTTTTGAGATGGATCTGGAGGATTATTATGTAGCAACGATTCGTGCGACGTATGGAGTAGGCTTGGGCTTTAATTCTGGAGTGATGCTCATCAATAATAAGCGTTGGCGTGAAGAAAATATGGCTCAGCAATTGGTTGAGTTGACAGATAGGGAATTAGCCAATTTTACTGAAGGTGATCAGTCTATCTTGAATTTGATGTTTGAGGGCAAAAAGCTTGATTTGGAAGATACTTACAATTTTCAAATCGGCTTTGACATGGGAGCTGCGCTAGATAAGCATGACTGGATTTTCGAAATTCCGCTTTCCCCACTGCCTGCTGTTTTGCATTATATTTCTGGTCAAAAACCATGGAACACTGTTTCCAACATGCGTCTGCGTGAAGTATGGTGGTTTTACAATTCTCTTGATTGGTCGACCATTATCGAGACAGATGAATTTGGTGTCGAGAAAGCTATTAAACAGATAGATGAAGGCTTTGCTCTCCGCTGTGTAACCTTGACAAACTCGGATAGGTTAGAGGGAATTGAATATTTAGTGAAAGCATTGCCAAACTGCCTGTTTCATATTGCTGCCTATACACAGATGTCTGATAAGTTACTCAAGCTGATGGCTTATGAAAATGTTCGCTTGCACCCTGTGATTTTACCCTATCCTTTAAAAGATCTACTTGCGAGCAGTGACATTTATCTAGATATCAACCATGACCAGAAATTCGACACTGTGATTAGGGAGTTTCAAGAGTCTGGTAAGCCTGTTTACGCCTTTGATAATGTTCAAACCGAAGGGATTTCAGAGCAAGTATTTTCACATGAAAATTATCAGGAAATGGTGGAAAAAATTCGATCAGATTTTGAGTAAAGGACGAACCTCCCCTATTTTGTAATCAAATATAGAAAGCAAGTTGATTCCTTATCTATAATTCTATGGAATGGGCTTGCTTTCTTAAGTCTTTAGCTTAAAAGACAGCTTTGTATGTGAAAAAGAGGGCTCTAGGTAAGTCCAAAATACAGATAAAGGATAATAAATGGAGCACTTTGGTCTTAAGAAAAAGAAGCGTCAGAATGTTTTTATAAAAAGAGTCTTCTTTACAATGTTTATCATTGCTATCTATGTATTAGGGAGACATATTTTACTTCCGGGCTACAACAGTAGTATAGAAGGTTTAGGGATGAAGGAAGGCAATCCCTTGGCTTCTTTGTATTTTTTGGCAGGGATTGATGTCTCACAGATTTCAGTATTTTCTCTAGGCTTAGGGCCTTGGATTACAACCATGATTGTGTGGCAAGTCATGAACCTAAAGAAAAGCTGGAATATACAATCTTGGTCTCTCAAAAAGACGGATTTCTTTCAGAAAATGCTCACCTTGTTCTTTGCGATTGTGCAGGGACTTGCTATTATGTACACCGCTTATAGAGGAAATGGTCGTTTTCTACTTCTCGTGGATGACTGGCTCTATAATGCAGCAGTTTTAACCACAGTTGTGACAGGGAGCTTTATCATTATCTGGTTATCAAGTCTCAATACTCGTAAGGGAGTGGGCGGGTCAACCATCATCATTATCTCAGGGATTTTGCTTCAGTTTGCCAATCAATTAATCATCTTGATTGGTCAATCTCTGTCTTCTCTCCGAGGCGGAATGATGTTAGTTGCTGCGGTGATCGCTTATCTTCTTTTGACTTTTGTTGCTGTTGTATGTGAGAAAGCGGAGATACGATTGCCTCTTAATCGGATCATGTTAAGCAGTCGTTACAATGATAAATCTTATTTGCCGATTAAGTTCACTCCCTCTGGCGGTATGCCCATCATGTATGCAACAAGTGTCTTGATGTTGTTCCAATTATTAGTAGACTGGACGGGAAAAAGATTTTCAGTAAAAATTGGGAATGTATTTGACTTTACAAAACCTCTGAGTCTCCTAATTTACCTAGTTGCAATTTACCTCTTGGCTATTTTGTTTGCCTATATCAATTTGGAACCGGAAGAGACTGCTAAGCGCTTGCAGCGTCAGGGAGAATACTTTGACTATATTCAGCCTGGGAAAGAAACCTTAAAAGTGTTAAAACACTATATTTCTTTACAAGCAAATATAGGAGCGATCTATCTAATCTTGTATGTCGGTCTGCCCTATTTTGTTAATTTCTTCTTGCCTTTGCCGAGTTTCTTTTTGACCTTGCCCAGCACGCTAGTTATTCTGATTAGTATGCTTATGCCTTTGCGCGAAGAAATACGAATCTTGAGAATTGGGACTTATTATCATAGAGAATTAGAACTTAAAGGAGAATAGAAGGATATGTTTTACTTTGTACCTTCCTGGTATAAACAAGATCGAAAATGGTATTCTACCGCCCTACCTTTCTATCATGCAACGAAAAATATGATGTTTGATGATGCCGTAAATTTACTGCGGATGTTTCAACAATCAGGCGAGTCCAACTCTATCCTGATTTTGAATTATTCACCTCATATTCGGACCTTCTTTTATCGACAGAGAATCTCATCAGAAGACATGTGGAATCTATTTGATAGCATACAAGGTCTGACAGATGTGCCAGCACGAAAGATTCGTTTGGATGATTTGAAATGGCCTCAGGGAGCAGAAATCTTTTATACTCCTTTTATTGTGGATGTTCATGTGGATCACCTGCCTCATGCTCAGATTAATTTTTCGCAAATAGGTAATATTTTTGATATTACCTATTTTGAAAATAATCAGATAGACCACCAGCTTGTCTTTGATGACCGTGGCTTTGTCTCCAGTATTATCTACTTTGAGCATAATCAGCCTTATTATCAGGACTATCTGAATTCGAATGGTGTATGGCAATTTAGAGAGTTTTTGACAGCTGATAACCAGCAGGTCATTATCAATCCTGAAGCACAGGGCACATTTGCTAAGGGTGTCTATCAGAATATTGAAGAGCTTGTTAAAGAAAAGCTAGAGCAGCATTTGGCTTCTGTTTTAACCAAGGATGATTCGATTATTGTTTCAGCAGATGTGCAGCATAATCATTTTTTCCAACAGATTAAGAAGGACCATCTTGTTGTTCTGTCCTTCTTTGGCAATCGTTATCCGATTACGAATACAGAACAATTATTCTCTGATTTAAAAGATACCCCATTTTTTGTGGTAGATAGCTTGGATAAAATCGTGAAGATTGCAGAACAAGTAGGGGAAGTAGAAGAAGAGCAACTTCCTGCTTATTATGAGATTCCACCTTATGACACACAGTTGAATCTTGGGCATAGTCAGCGGAAAAAAGAGTTGATTATCTATGTCAATTTCGATACTTTACCAGAACATCATCTTCAATATGTCTTTACTTCCTTGTTTGATATGATGTTGCAACATGAGTGGATTGACTTATTGGTTGGGACGCAGAGTCAGGATTTTGGTCGAGAGGACTATATAAAGCAGGTGCTAGAAAGCTATCTATCACTTAAGCCAGAATATGAACAAGACTTGATTTTTGTTGATAAAGAGAAAAGAGCGAGAGGTGAGAACCGAGTTCTTGATGATGAAGAGGAGATTGTTCGCGAACGGATTGATACTGTAGTGATTCAGAGTGATACTGATTTGGCCAAAGCCTTGCAGTATGCTCGTATCATCTTGGACTTGGGAAGTCCGGCCGATATCCGAACCCAAATTGCAGGTATCAGTGGAGGGATTCCTCAAGTGAATTTGTATAGTTCTTCTTATGTCAAACACGGTGAAAATGGTTGGATCATGGATGATATTTCCAGCCTGAAAGACGCCCTCTTGTACTATCTCACAGATTTGGAGCATTGGAACCAATCTTTGGTACATTCGGTTAAGAAGATTGAGGAGTACACAAGGGGTGAAATTGTCGAAATGTGGAAAAATACGATAAAGGAATTAAAGCTAAATGAAGAGAATTAGTGTCCTACAGATTGCCGATGAGAATTGGCAAGATCAATATGAAATTCCTAGTAATATCGCATGGACATTTGTAAAGCCAGGAGACATCATGTCTCTCTTGCCAGAAGATATTGGTATTTTAAAGCAAGATAGGCTGAAGAAACCCAAGCCTGTCAAACCCTATGATGTTGTCTTGGTAGATACTGTCGAACATTTTGAGTACATTACAGTATTGGATAGTCTGATTCAGGTTTATCGCTTGTTTTACCATGAGCGCTGTCAGATTACTACGAGAACCTTGGACAGATTCCTTATGCGCAAAAAGGCGGTCAAGTCTGTTTTTGAAGATCCCGCTCAGATGTTGTATCTATTCTCTAGAGGCTTTTCTTCTCAGCAAAGTGGTACCAAGCTCAGTGTCAATCACTTGACGATTAATCCTTCTTTTAAGGGTCAGATTGACTATGAAGGAACCAACTATCTCCGTCTGTGTGGGGAATTTGGTGAGGAGTACAAAACTATAGCGACTTATCAGTACAATATTTTTTTGAGTGGAGATACTCCTTTGGATTTGTGGCCAGAGTTCAGGCACTCGGACGATTGCTTGCTTCGTTATGTCATCAAAGGCTACCCAGTTGGAAGCTCTCCCATGCAAGAGTGGATTTATGATAAAGAAACTTTTGATCAGCCTCTCGTTTTGGATACCAGCGATTCTTATTACCTAAGTGTCAGCATTCAAGCAAAAGGGCAAGGCATTGTGAAAATTGGACCTTTCCACCATCGCCAGTCTCATTTGGGATATGGGGACTTGTTGGTTGGTGGAAATCGTGTTGTGGATAAAAATCGGGAGGAGTTGATTTACTACTTCCATCCTGGCGATTTGAAGCCACCTCTCAATATTTATTTCTCTGGCTATCGTCCGGCAGAAGGTTTTGAGGGCTACTGGATGATGAACAATTTGGGATCGCCTTTCTTGCTGATTGGAGATCCGCGTTCTGAGGGGGGAGCTTTCTATCTCGGCTCAGAAGAGCTTGAGCAAAAGCTAATTCAAGTCATCCGTCATTGTTTAGATGAATTGGGCTTTACAAGTGACCAGTTAATCTTGTCGGGCTTATCAATGGGAACCTTTGGTGCCCTATATTATGCTTCCAAGTTAGAGCCTCATGCAGTGATTGTCGGAAAACCCATAGTGAGCTTAGGTGATGTTGCAGAGAATGAATCCACGATTCGTCCTGGAGGTTTCCCTACCTCTTTAGACATGGTACTTCGTGCGACAGGTGAACTCTCAGAAGAAGGGATTTCCCAGCTCAATGAACATTTCTGGACAGCTTTCAAGGCGGCCAATTTTTCAAAGACTAGATTTATTGTGTCTTATATGCAACATGATGACTACGATAGTACGGCTTATCCTGATATGCTAGAAGAGCTAGGGAAGCGACCTTATCGCGTCAATATCATTAGTAAGGGATTGACTGGACGACACAATGATGATACACAAGGAGTCGTCGAGTGGTTCTTTAACCAATATAAAGCTTTGCTAGTGAATAATTTTGAAAGGAAGTTTGATTCGTGAGATACAAGGAAGAAATCTATTTTGCTTATTGGGATATGCAAAGTGTATCTCAGTATCTATATGGATCGTCTGTGAAGCTGCTAGCAGATGGGCATGTCTTATATGAGAATCAATTCATGCCATCTGGGACAGTTATTCATGAATGGCATTCGCAAGCAAACTATCAGGCCTTGCGCAATACAAGCCAGCTTCCTGAATTGAAGCGAGGAGAAAAATATATCTTTGGAAGCTATATGGAGACTCTTCCTGAAAATTCGACCTACTTGAAGATTGAATTTATGAATGCGCGTGATGAGGAGATTTTTAATCAGATCATTAAGCAGGGTGAAACCATGAGCGTTCGCGTGCCGAACAATACCCATCATTATAAAATTCAATTAGTGAGTTCTGGTTGCCATCGTTTCTTGTTTGAAAGCATCTATATTGCCGAAGAAGGTGTGGCAGATTATACAGTTGATCGCTATTGGATTTCGAAATTGTTGCATAAGGACGTCAATCAAGAAACGGTTTACGTATGCTTTACGGAGTCTGATTTTAATCGGACGGGTTACATTCCAGAAATCGTTCGGGAACATTTTCCAAATTTGCTGATAGTCAATTCTTCCTATAAAGACGCTCTTTTGTATATGGAAAAAGAGTTCTTCGAAATCTTGCTTGGAACAATTGAAAAGCTGTCTCAAGAATATTCTTTTGAAAAGGTAGCTTTTGCTGGCTACGGGCCGGTTTCAAATATAGCAGCCTTGCTTTACTCCCAGCAATTTGAAAATGCCTATGCTTTGGTGACTGATGACTTCATGCCAGAAGTGGATTATCAGCATGTGCTTGAGCGCTATCGAAATAGGGTGAATTATCCTATGTTCAGAGATTTGCTGCTTGAACGCTTTAACCCAGCTAAAGTAAGAGAGTATGCCCATCTGAAAAATAGGCCACGTGTACTAGCTAACATTGATTATTTATTGGATCAGTCCTTTTTGCTTCAAAAAATAGACTTGGAGAAAACGGAAGAGTGGATGAGAAAGAATGAAGCCTAAAAAATTACATTTAGCTAATTCCTTTAAACTAAGGCGGTATAAAAAAATCTTAGAAAAGATTAATCAGCTTTCTGACGATTATGCAGCCATGTCAGATGAAGAATTGCAGTCTAAAACTCAATGGTTTAAAGGCCGTCTTTCTAAGGGAGAAAGGCTGCAGGAAATTTTACCAGAGGCCTATGCCACCATTCGTGAAGCGGCTAAACGCGTCTTGGGGCTCTATCCTTACGATGTGCAAATCTTAGGTGCCTTAATCATGCAAGACAATCAGATTGCCGAGATGAGGACGGGAGAGGGCAAAACACTAACAGCAATTCTTCCCTTGTATTTAAATGCTTTGACTGGTAAGAGCACCATCTTAGTCACAGCCAATGAGTATTTGGCCATGCGTGACGCTAAGCAAATGGGGCCTGTCTTTCATTACTTGGGGATGACAGTTGGGGTTGGTGTTTCAGAAAATCCAGCTAAAAAGTTAAAGGTTGTGCAAAAGCAGCGGATTTATCAAAGTGATATCGTTTATACTACACATAGTGCGCTGGGCTTTGACTACCTTGAGGAAAATTTAGCAACATCCAAATCAAAGAAATTCTTGCCTAAGTTCTATTTCTGTTTGGTTGACGAGGTTGATGCAGCTCTCCTAGACAGTGCGCAAATGCCTCTGATTATCTCAGGTTCTCCGCGGGTTCAGTCCAATCTATTTGTTACCTGTGATGAGTTTGTTAAGACCTTGAAAGAAGGGGAAGATTTCAAGCTGGATTCTACTCGGACTTCAGTCTGGTTGACGAGAAAAGGTGTCAAGGAAGCGGAAATTTACTTCCGTGTGCAAAATGCCTACGATCCCAATAACTACCAACTGATTCGTCAAATAAATTTGGCTTTAAGGGCCAATCATTTATTTGAAAAAGACCGCCAGTATACTGTGGATAATGGCGAAGTCAAGCTGATGGATGAGGGAACAGGCCGACTCTTAGAAGGAAATAAGCTCCAATCTGGCCTGCACCAAGCCTTGGAAGCGAGAGAACGTGTAAAGATTTCCCTAGAAACACGCTCCATGGCCTCCATTACCTATCAGAATCTATTCAAGATGTTTCCTAAGTTGGCAGGTATGACAGGTACGGGTAAGGTTTGCGAAGACGAATTCCGTGAAGTTTATGATTTGGGAGTAGTCGTTGTACCGACTAGAAAGCCGAATCAACGGATCGATTATCCAGACGAGATTTATCTGACGATTCCTCAGAAACTTTATGCTTCTTTGGATTATATTAAAAAATTACACAGAAAAGGTCAGCCAGTTCTGATTGCGACAGGATCAGTGAGAATGTCAGAAATTTACTCCATGCTCTTGCTACAGGAAGGGATTGCTCACAATGTGCTAAATGCCCATAATGCTGCAAAAGAGGCAGAGATGATTGCTCAGGCAGGCCGACGTTCTGCGGTGACCGTCGCAACCTCCATGGCTGGTCGAGGAACGGATATTATCCTAGAAGATGGGGTTGCCAAATTAGGTGGACTGGCAGTTATTGGAACAGAGAGAATGTCCAGCGAGCGAGTTGATCTGCAGCTTCGTGGTCGTGCAGGCCGTCAAGGCGCACCAGGATTAAGTAAATTTTTCGTGTCACTCGAGGATGATATTATTACAAAGTCTGGCAGTAAATGGATCAATGATTTTTATCAGAAAGAAGTTGCCAAGCCAGAGGAAAAGCAGAAGGTTCGTCTAAAATCTGCTCGTGTGAAATTTGCTGTGGCGGAAGCTCAGAAAAACAGTGATAATGCAGGAGCAGCTTCAAGACGATCAACGGAGCAGTATGATGAAAGTATCCGTATTCAACGGCAAATCATCTATAATAAACGGAATGACATCATTGCTCATCCGGATTTTGATTTAGATTATTTTCTATCTGTGCTATCAGATGCCATGGATGCTTATGTGAAGAAACATCCCTTTAAAGAGCAAGCTGATTTGTATCGTTTTGTTTTGGATAACATTAGTTACTATTGTCAAGACATTCCAAAAAATCTAGATGTGACAAATATTCAGCAAGTCAAAAAATTTCTAACCAAGCTTTTTATTGAAGAATATCAGCGAAAACGAGATAGGATTGAGGATTCAGATATGTTTGAACAGTTTCAACGTACCGTAGTGCTAAGAGCAGTGGATGATTGCTGGGTGGAGCAAGTTGACTATCTACAACAATTTCAAGCTTTAGTAATCAGTCGTGGCTATGCGCAAAAGAATCCTGTATATGAGTTTCATAAAGAGGCTTTTGAGTCATATAAAAGAATGAATGCAGACATGAGTCTTAAAATTATAAAAAATATGGCACTGAGTTCTATCAATATTCAGCCGACAGGGAAATTAGAGGTTTTCTTTGGCTAATGCTTTGACAGATTCTGCTATAGACTTTATAATAAGGATATAACTGCATTCGGGAGAAAATGTATATTATGGGTAAAAATAAAAAAGTAAAAGCAAAGGGGTTTAAGCGCGTTATATCGAAGTTTAAACGATTGGTGACGGAGGATGAAGATTATTATAATCCTGATGCAGCCATCTTAAAACCGATTAACCGAAAGCCACAAGATCAAAATCAGCTTGTGGTAGACCCTAACGAGGAATTAGAATCACTGGCAGAGCCAATGTCTATCATGGAAGCCTTTGAGGATTTTCAAGCCAACAATAGCTTAGTAGTAGATGATTTGGTAAGAAATCTCAGCCAAAGTCTATCAACGAGCGTTCAAAACTCTCTCAGCTTGTCTGCGATCAATTCCTACAGTGATTCCGTTGCAACAAGTGAGCCTTCTCTTCAAGATACGCTGTGGGAGAATGATTCCTTAGAGGTCTCTTCTCAGGATTCCCTTGCTCACATTGTTGAACAGTCGGATGAAGATTATCTGGTAGGTCAATCTTCTTATCAGGATGCGACACTTTCAGCGTCAACAGAAGTCTACAATGGTTCAAATGAATATAATGAAGAGCTATGGACATCGGAAAATTCTGATGACATCCATGAAATTGATTCCCATGAATCAACCATAGTAAGCTCAGAATTAGAATCTTTAAGTCTGGTAGAGTCTGAGTCAGAAGCAGCTTATGCTAGCGAATCACTTTCTGCTTCCATCAGTGAGAGTGAGAGCCAATCTGAGTCTGTTTACTGGAGTCTGGTAGAGTCTGAGTCTCTCAGTCTATCCGAGTCAGAAGCAGCTTATGCTAGTGAGTCACTTTCTGCTTCTATTAGCGAGAGTGAAAGTCTATCCGAGTCTGCCTATTGGAGTCTGGTAGAGTCTGAGTCTCTCAGCCTTTCCGAGTCAGAAGCAGCTTATGCTAACGAATCACTTTCTGCTTCCATCAGTGAGAGTGAAAGTCTATCCGAGTCTGCCTATTGGAGTCTGGTAGAGTCTGAGTCTCTCAGCCTTTCCGAGTCAGAAGCAGCTTATATCAGCGCCTCTCTTTCTGCTTCCATTAGTGAGAGTGAGAGCCTATCTGAGTCTGCCTACTGGAGTCTGGTAGAGTCTGAGTCTCTCAGCCTCTCAGAATCCGCTTCTATCCTTTTGAGCGAATTCGTTTCAACCTCGGTAGCAGATAGTCGGTCAGCTTCTCTTTCTGAATCAATTAGTGCTAGTCTGAGTCTATCCGAGTCTGAATCTTTAAGTGCCTTAGAAGCGACCTCAGTTGGCCTTTCAGATTCGAGCGACGATTTTGATTCAATTTCAGTAAGTGAAAGTAATCCAGATACCTTCTTGACTTCTCTAAGCACTAGTCTGAGTCTCTCTATTTCTGAGTGGTTGGCTCAGTCTGAGTTTACTTCACTTAGCCTTTCGGCATCTGAATCTTTGAGCATCAGTCAGTCTCTATCCTTGAGTGAAGCATTTTCTCAACTTCTTTTCGAGTCTGAATCAGCCAAGGAGAGTCAGCAGTTATCAGAATCACTTAGCTATAGCCAGTCCCTTTCTGCTTCAGAATCTTTGAGTAGATGGACAGTGGAGTCTCTCAGTCTTAGCGAGTCTATCTCCTTTAGCGAGTCAACATCCTTGAGTGAGTCTATTGCTGAATACACTTGGTTAAGCTCTTCATTGTCAGTCAGTGCCTTTGTTGCCCAATCTGAATTAGAGAGCAAGTTGACCTCAATTTCCGAGTCTATTAGTCAAAGTGCCAGCCTTTCAGAAGTCCTTAGTTTGAGTGAATCAATTGCTTTGAGTGAGTCTGAAAGCCTCAGTGTTTCTGAATCCTTGAGCCAATCTGAGCAAGATAGTCTCAGTCTTAGTGTCTCAGAATCTCTCAGTCAAAGTCTTAGCCTTTCAAGCTCTTTGAGTTTTAGCCAATCACTTTCTGAGCATACTTGGTTAAACTCCTCATTATCAGTTAGTGCCTCTCTTGCCCAATCTGAATTAGAGAGCAAGTTGACATCGATCTCAGAGTCTATTAGTATTTCAGAATCTCTCAGCCATAGTGCCAACGTTTCAAGGTCCTTAAGTTTGAGTGAATCAATTGCCTTGAGTGAGTCTGAAAGTCTCAGTGTTTCTGAATCCTTGAGCCAATCTGAGCAAGATAGTCTCAGCCTTAGTGTCTCAGAATCCTTAAGTCAAAGTCTTAGCCTTTCAAGCTCCCTAAGTTTGAGTGAATCCGAAAGTGTTAGCCAGATGCATAGTATCTCTGAATCTTTGAGCGAGAGTGCTAGCCTGTCAATCTCTTTGAGTGAGAGTCAATCCATTTCAGAGTACAATTGGCTGAGTTCCTCGCTATCAGTAAGTGCCTCTGTCGCCCAATCTACATATGAGAGCAAGTTGATTTCGGTTTCAGAATCCGTGAGTCAGAGCACTTCAACCTCTATTAGTCTTTCAGAATTCCTCAGTCATAGTGTCAGCGTCTCAGCTTCCTTGAGTTTGAGTGAATCGATTTCCTTGAGTGAATCAGAGCAAATCAGTCAAAGTATTGTGAGAGTTTCTTTATCTGAATTTTATAGTATTTCAGTTTCAGAGTTGCTTTCTTATAGACAGAGCGTTTCAGAGTCTAAGTCTATTTCACATAGTTTACACATTTCAGAATCTCTCTCAAATAGTTTGTCAAGAACTGAATCCACGCGTCTTGCTTATCTACAAGAATCGAGTGTGAGCCTTGAACCTCAAGAAGTTTCAGAGTCCGTTCAGCTAGCTCAAGAAAGCTTGTCTGTTCAAGATTCTACAAGTCCAAACTTGAGCGTAACAGACCAAGAGGCATATCAGATGGTAAGACCAGATTTACAGCCAATTTCTCCTGACCTAAAAAATGTCGCTAGTGCATTATCTGGATTGGCTTCTATCGCCCACAACAAGAAAGAACAGCGATAATCTTAAAGATACTAGAATATACAGTAGTATCCATTCCTATATTCACAAAATCAAAAGGAGTCATTATGATGAGAAATACGATGCCCAACAGCAACAAAGGCTTGGGTACGACGGATGTACTACCAATCAGTGAGCCTCGTGCGGAAGTACTGACCGGGGAAATCAACTATAAAAAAGTACCTATAGGTTCCTATGATCTTCTGGGGCAAGTTACTTTAGCTAGTCAGCCGGATTACGTTAGTGATTTAAATCTAATTCAATCGATGGGTTTTAATGTCTATAGAATCTCTATCTCTTGGGCGCGGATTTTCCCAACGGGTGAAGAAGCACAGCCAAGTGAAGAAGGTTTGAAATATTATGAAGCTATCATTGATCAAGTGTTGCAAAGGGACATTGAACCGATTGTAACCTTGAGTCATTTCGATCTTCCACTGAACCTGTATGAGAAATACGGTGCTTGGAAAAGTCGCAAGATGATTGATTTCTATGAGCATTATACAGAAGCTGTTTTCAAATATTTTAAAGACAAGGTGAGATATTGGATTACCTTTAACGAATTCAATGTTTTGCATCATTTACCATACCTTGGTGGAGGCTTGTCTTTTGAAGAGGGAGAAAATCGTAATCAGCGAATCTGGCAGGCAGCTCACTATCAATTAGTCGCTTCGGCACGTGTGATTAAGCTTGGAAAATCAATCAATCCAGAATTTCAATTTGGTGGCATGGTGGTAGTCAGTCGCAACTATAGTCAGAATCGAGATAATGCGATTGATGCCATGGAAGCAGAAGTCAAGAATCGTGAAAACTACGTCTTTACAGATGTTCAAGTTCGTGGTTGTTATCCAAATCATTTCTTGCGTCGTTTAGAGCGGGAGCAGATTGCTTTGGATATTGAAAATGATGACTTCTTTGACTTAAGAGTCGGTAAGGTTGATTTTGTTAGCTTTAGTTATCATGCTTCTAGCAACTCTCAAGAAGTCTTTATCAATAAATATGCTTATAACAATGCCAACAAGAATCCAATCGACCCTGTCGGCCTTCGTCTGGCTATGAACAACCTTTATGATCGCTATCAAAAACCACTATTTGTTGTGGAAGATGATTTGGTATTAGATGAGTCAGATAGCCTGTCAATAGAAGAGCTAAAAACAAATATTCAAGAGATTGTGAAAACAGTAGAATATGATGGTGTTGAGCTTCTGGGCTACACGCCTCTTAGCTGGGTAGATCTTAATTTCTAGAATAGATACTTTTAGATCTAGTTACCTTTTATGAAAATACCTGAATGGATTGCATGTCATCTATTCAGGTGTTTTTGTTTATAAAACCAGATGTAAACAATCTTAAAAAATCATCGAAATAGTTGATGAATAGGATTCTATCTCCTCCTGTAGAATTCGGATTTTTTTGATCTGAGGCTTAGAAAACAATGGTAATAAGCGTTATTTTATGCTACAATTAATAAGATAGTATATAATTAGAATAAATGAAGAATAGAGGGAGCAGAATGAGACTTAAAAAGACCTTATTTGGTAACTATCGCGCCAAGGAAGTTGAAGAATACATTGAATCGTTAGAAGAAGGATTTGATAGTGAAATTCGTAAAAAGAATGAGAAAATTGAATCTTTACATAAAAAAATTGATACTTTAAAGAACCAAGAAAGAGAAATTGGCGAAGCTGTCGTATACGCTAAATCGCTGATCATTGAAGCGCATGAAAAGGCAGAAAAAGAAGCTCAAGAAGTTCTAGAAAAAGCTCAGAAAGACTTTTTACAAGTTCGATCATCTATTCTTGGAGAAATTGATGAATTGACGAAAAAACGTCTTGAAACTGAAAAGCTCTATAAGATGCAAAAGGAAAAAATCAAAGAGCTTCTTAGTCAAATTGGTCACATTCTAGACGAAGAAACTTTAGAGGGTCAAATTGATCTCTCAAGTCTAATCGAGGAAGCTTCGGAAGACGACGAATTTGCAAGTATATTTGATACTCCTTTAGAGGAAGATGAAGCTACGCGTTTGTTTGATACGCCTTTGGAAGAAGACGAGGCTTCAAATGAGCAAGTTGAAGCTGAAAGTTTATTTGATGAAGCTTCTCTTGAAACGCATGAAGAAGAAGTAAATGAATCAGATGTTTTTGATGAGGAAGAAGTCCCAGCAGAAATCCCTGCTCCCCAAAAAGAAGTTGTAAATATTGAACAAACATTTGCTAAGACAGGTACAGACAGTTCTATTCCTGTTACTTATTTCACTTCTCCTGCCAAAAAATCTAAAGATGAAGGCAAAGAGAAAGAAAAAAAGAAGAAAGGAAAAATCATTAAACGCCTTTCAAGAATTAAAAAAGATAGTCTTTTGTAAGAGGAATATGGTTTATGACAATTTATAACATCAACCTAGGGATTGGTTGGGCAAGCAGTGGAGTAGAGTATGCGCAGATTTATCGTGCAAAATTGCTTCGCAGTGTGGGCTTAGAGGCGAAATTCATCTTTATGGATTTTATTTCAGCCGATAATATTGAACATTTAACGAAGAATATCGGCTTTGAAGACTCTGAGGTCATTTGGCTCTATCAGTATTTTACAGATGTTAAGATTGCTCCAACGACCTATACTCTGGCACATGTTTTAGCTAGTTTTGATAGAGAACCTCTAGAAATTGTCCGTAATCCCGAGAACAAGACCTTCCGAGTCATGTTTGGAGACAATGATTTCGTAACGTGCTATGCTTGCGATATGGATAATGAGCTGATTGAGCGGGCTGAGATTGTTTCGCGTGGCTGCCTCATTCAGAAAGAATATTATACGTATACTAAAAACTTTATTGAGTATTACAGTCCTGTAGATGGTCGGGCTCGTCTCTACCAACGGACTTGGCTCAATGAAGATGGCAGCATGGCTTACGAAGAGATTATCGATGAGGTAGATGGTAAGCAAGAAACGCAAGTTTATCGCTTTCCAGATCAGGTCTTCTACTCCAAGCAGGAATTTGTTGCTCATTTCATGAGAAGCTTGAAGTTGACCGATAAGGATTTACTGATTCTAGATCGGGAGACAGATATTGGCCAGCCAATCTTCGCTAATAAGGGGGCTGCCAAACTAGCTGTCATCGTTCATGCGGACCACTTCAGTGAAAATCCCGCGGAACAAGATTATATCCTGTGGAACAATTACTACGAGTATCAATTTGAATACGCAGAAGAAGTAGACTACATCATCAACTCGACGGATGCTCAAACAGAGCTTCTGAAAGAGCAGTTTGCTCAATATACCGATATCAAACCGAAAGAGATTTTGACCATTCCTGTGGGGAGCTTGGATAAGCTGCGTCAACCAGAAGGCCCACGGAAGCCTTTTGCTTTGATGACGGCTTCTCGTTTAGCCAGTGAAAAGCATATTGATTGGCTGATTCACTCTGTAGTGAAGGCGCATGAGCAACTACCGGAAATCACTTTTGACATCTACGGTACAGGCGGCGAGGAAACTATGCTGCGGAAGTTGATTGCGGATTTGAAGGCAGAAGATTATATTCGATTGATGGGGCATCATCATATGGCGGATATTTACAAGAATTATTCCGCTTATCTAGCTGCATCTACAAGCGAAGGTTTTGGTCTGACTTTGTTGGAGGCAGTTGGTTCTGGCCTACCCATCATTGGTTTTGATGTTCGTTATGGCAATCCGACCTTTATCCGAGATGGAGAAAATGGCTACCTGATTCCCAAGGCTCGTCCAGATGATCTAGATGCTATGACGACAGAGTACGCAGAAAAGATTGTTCAGCTATTAACTCAACATTCTCAAGAAGATTTGTCCCGTGTCTCCTACGAGGTAGCTGAGCCTTACCTTGATGAGCATATTGCCCAGCGCTGGTCTAATCTTGTCCGATCTGCTCAGACTAAGTAAGTAGGATTCAGAAAGAAAGGCATAACCACTATGATTTGTTTGTTTGACCGCTACGATCAAGCAAGTTTTGATTTATTACGTTCATTAAAAGCAACAGGACTTGATTGTCCTGTTGTTGTTGTACAAGATGATGGCTATCTTGCACCAGATGTTGAGTCTCCTTACAGTTATTTTACAGGAGACTTGGATACGCCAGAAGGCCGGCCAATTTATTTTAATCTTGTTCCAAAACCTCACTTATGGGAGATCCGCTCCAGCAATGTGAACGGAGAAATCTTGGACATGGGCAAGAAGCGTGCCAATATTTTCTATCGCCAACCAACGCATGAAAGACGTGTGCGGGCTGTCGAATGGCTGGATACAGAGGGGCAAGTCCGAGCAGCAGATATCTACAATCGCAAAGGACGGCTTTTCGCACAAATAACCTACGACCAGACACAACGTCCGACCCATACTCGCTATTTTGACCAGAGCAATGTCGTGGTCATTATGGAAAATCATCTGACTGGCGATATTATCCTGACACTGGAGGGAAAACGTCATATCTTTAAATCCAAACAAGAATTTGTCGTCTTTTATCTTCAATATCGCGGATATGATACAGATCGTATTATTTATAATTCTCTAGCGACGCCCTTCTTGGTGGCTTACGCTCTTCGTCCTAAAAATGGCCGTGCAGAAGATCTTCTTTTCTGGCAAGAGCCTATCGGAGAGGCTTTACCAGGCAATATGAAAGCGGCTATGAAGCTGCCTCATCGCAATATCCGCATCGCCGTTCAGGATCGGCAGGTATATGAGAAGATTCAAAGCTTGGCGACTCCAGAAGAAAAGGCTTATTTCCATAATATTGGTTATATATATGATTACCAGCGCCTTAACAATATGAATCCTGAAGCCTTGATTTTGACCAATAGCGATCAGCTTGAGCAAATAGAGCAACTCTTGACTCAGCTGCCAAATGTACATTTCCATATTGGAGCAATCACAGAAATGTCCAGCCATTTGATGGGGCTCAATCGTTATCCGAATGTTTCGCTTTATCCAAATATTCGTCCGGCCAAGGTTGCAGAGTTGTTTGATAGATGTGACTTGTATCTGGATATCAATATCAGCGATGAAATCCTCAATGCTTGTCGCACAGCCTTTGAGAACAACATGCTGATTCTCAGCTTCAAAAACACTTGCCATAGCCGTCGATTTATTGCGGATGATCACATTTATTCGCCAGAAAATGTCTCGGTCATGGTGGAAAAAATCCAAGCTGTCCTGACCCACACAGCGGAGATGGGTTCCGCCCTTGACAAACAGAAGCAGGCGGCTAATCAAGCTAGTCTGGAGCAATACAAGGCCATTCTTTAACCATATAGAGGAGAACTTGCTTTCGATGAGGGCAAGTTCCTTTATGCAGATTTAGTAAAGGAGGACAATCATGCCAGAAAAGAAAAAGGGAAATTCTGCAGGAACATATCAACGAGCAGCTAGATAATCGTAGGAGACCGTTGAAAAGAGAGAAGCAAGAGTTTAGTATGATTGCAGTTCTAGGTGGCATTCTTTTTCTTATCACTCTCTTGGTCACGATTATCATGCAGTTGGGGCAATTCTTTTAGCACTTGATATTCTGGTTAGAATGATGAAAAACAGCAGACTTTCCTGCTGTTTTTTGTTACAATTTATACATGACTATGAATCAAGAAATTGGAAGGGAGTGCCACTGTGTTAGCAATTGAAAAAATTAGGAAAATCACTCCCGAAAATCTTCCGCCTTTAACGATTTTGACGGGAGATGACTTGGGGCAATTCGAGCTGTTAAAAGATGAGTTTCTGAAGCAGATTCATTATGATCCAGCAGATTTGAATGTGATGCTGTTTGATATGAAAGAAACGCCTTATCCAGATGTGGAACTGGATTTAGTCAGCCTGCCTTTTTTTGCGGATGAAAAGATTATTATTTTAGATCATTTTGCGGATCTAACGACAGCAAAAAAGCGCTATTTGTCGGATGAAGAGCTCAAGTCCTTCGAGCAGTATTTGGAAAATCCTAGTAGTACGACCAAATTGATCATTTTCGCGGAAGGCAAGTTGGACAGCAAACGCCGACTAGTCAAGATGCTCAAGCGCGACGGACAGATCTTTGAAGCAGCTGAGATTAAGGAAGCAGATTTACGCCAGTATTTTGCCAAACAGGCCCAGCTTGAAGGTCTGGACTTTGCTCCGAAGGCTTTTGACCACTTGCTCATCAAATCAGGCTTTCATTTCAGCGAAATCAGTAAAAACTTGGCTTTTCTCAAGTCTTATAAAGAGTCGGGGCAAGTCAGTCTAGAAGACATCGCTGAGGCTATTCCTAAAACCTTACAGGACAATATTTTTGATTTGACCCAGCTGATTTTACAGAAACAAATTGATGCGGCACGGAGTTTGGTGCGAGACTTAACCCTGCAGGGTGAAGATGAAATCAAGCTGATTGCCATCATGCTAGGCCAGTTTCGGATGTTTACTCAGGTTAAGATTTTAGCGGACAATGGCCGATCCGAGAGCCAAATCGTGTCGGATTTATCAGACTATCTTGGACGCAAGATTAATCCTTTCCAGGTCAAGTTTGCGCTTAAGGATGCGCGCGGGCTTAGCCTCAGCTTTCTGAAAAGAACCCTGACCTGCTTGATTGAAACGGACTATCAAATCAAGTCTGGTCTCTACGACAAGGACTACCTTTTTGACCTTGCCTTGCTGAGAATCGCGACAGAAACCTTTTAAAAGATTAGGAAAATTTATAAGCAAAATAGTTGAAAAATGTGCGTTTTTGCGTTATGATTTTTACTATAATAAAGAAAATGAGGACAAGTAAATGGCAATTATTTTACCAGATCTACCTTATGCATACGATGCTTTGGAACCTTACATCGATGAGGAAACAATGCACCTTCACCATGACAAGCACCATCAAACTTACGTGAATAACGTAAATGCGGCGCTTGAAAAACACCCTGAAATTGGTGAAGACTTAGAAAAACTGTTGGCAGATGTTGAGTCTATTCCGGCTGATATTCGCCAAGCAGTGATCAACAACGGTGGTGGACACTTGAACCACGCTCTTTTCTGGGAATTGATGACTCCTGAGAAGACAGCTCCTTCAGCAGAACTTGCAGCAGCAATCGATGCGACATTTGGCTCATTCGAAGAATTCCAAGCAGCCTTCACTGCAGCAGCAACAACTCGTTTCGGTTCTGGTTGGGCATGGTTGGTTGTCAATAAAGAAGGTGGTTTGGAAGTTGTTTCAACTCCTAATCAAGACACACCAATTTCTGATGGTAAAACACCAATCCTCGGATTGGACGTTTGGGAACATGCTTACTACGTGAAATACCGCAACGTGCGTCCTGACTACATCAAGGCTTTCTTCTCAGTTATCAACTGGAATAAAGTGGATGAACTCTACGCAGCAGCTAAATAATAGAATTATAAAACGGATCGCAATGATTCGTTTTTAAATGCCCTTAAACGGACCTTTCTACTTGTCATTTTAATGAGAATCTTTTATAATACTAAAATATTAGGAGAAATACTTTGATTAAAAATGACATAAAGAAACTGGCTTGCTGGTTCGGTGGAGTTTTCTTATTTATTTGTTGTTTGGGTCTTTTGGTGGAACCACAGCGAGCTGATAAAAAAATAGCAGAAGCAGGTCCATCAATCGCTTCTTCACAGTCTACAGAAGGAGAGGAAACGAAGTCTGAGGCGACTGCGCGTGCTAGCAAGACGATGGAAGAGAAGCAAGAGGTGATGGAGCAAGACCTACCGACCATGGAAGCCTTGGGTTTATCTTACGATTATGCGAATATGACCTTGCTGCAAGTTGTCCAAGCTTATATGAATGATATGGAAATCGATCCCTCTCATATTGCTTTTTCTTATAAAGACCTGACGACTGGGCAAACCTATGCCATGAATGATACCCAGCCTATGACAGCAGGATCTACCTATAAACTTCCCCTTAATATGTTGGTTGTTGATGAGGTGGCAGCAGGAAAATTATCACTGGAAGAGCGGTTTGATATTACCAACACTAGCTATGAATACAAAGGAGAGCATGATAACTATGTAGCGGCCTTCAATGGCGCCATGTCTATCCCAGATATGCAGGAGTATTCCTTGGTTTACTCTGAGAATACGCCCGCTTATGCGCTAGCAGAGCGACTGGGTGGGATGGACAAGGCCTACAGCATGTTTGAAAGGTATGGTCGGTCAAAAGCTAAAATTAAGACTATCAGCGGTGAAAATAAAACAACAACGGACTATTATATTCAACTTCTAGAGTATTTGTGGAATAACCAAGAAAAATACAAGGATATTCTTTATTTTATCGGTGTGTCCTTCCCTGGTGAATATTACAAACGTTATCTTTATGATTTGACCATCTATCAAAAGCCTGGTTATGTTAGGGAAGCTCTCAATGTTGATGCTATTGTTATGGAGGAGAAGCCTTATATTGTGGCACTTTATACAGCCTATCTAGGTGGTAGTACAGAAGCCAGTGAGGAGATTAGTGGGGTTGGAATTGATCAGGTCGGTCAAATTGCCTATATCATCAATGAGTGGCACCGGGTTAATATGAACTAATCTAATAGAAATCACAAATAAAATACGCTTTAGATGAAAATCTGGGCGTATTTTCGTTTATTTTTATTGCAGTATAGCTTGATGAGTTTTAGATTGAACGGTATTTAGAAAAAAATCAAAATAGATTTGACAGAAAGAAAGGAAAGATGTATAATCTATTTAGAAAAAAATCTAAACAGTTCAGGAGAAAAAACGATGATTTCCATTCATATCTTGATTGCTATGCTACTGATTTTAGGGGCAGTCCTTGTTCCTTTGGTTTATTTTAAAAAGACCAAGCACATTTCTCTGCTAGTTTTCCTTTTAGGGGGAGTTGGCTTTTATCTGTCTAGTCAGGTTCTGGAAAATATCTTGCATCGTATCGTTTTACAACCTCAGGCTGATGGGACTATTGCTTTGCGGATGGAAAATCCTTGGCTATACGTTCTTTATACTGTTGCTGCGGCAGCTATTTTTGAAGAAACAGGTCGCTGGGTCATCTTTTACTGGCTGCAAAAGAAGCGTCCACTGACCTTTGGGGATGGTGTGGCCTATGGCTTGGGGCATGGTGGTATTGAGGCTTTGTTTGTTGGTATTGTCAGTCTCTTAAACCTTTGGGTTATAGCTCAAGTAGTGACTCAGGGGAATGCTCAGATGCTGGCTCAAATTCCTCAAGCAGTTATTGACAATGTCCGTTCCATGAGTGCTGGCAGCATCTATCTTTTGGCTCTTGAGCGGATCTTGGCTATTCTTATCCAAATCTTGCTGACCTTCTGGGTTTGGAAGGCGGTCAAGGAGAAGGCTCCAGTGTATTTTTTAGCTGCGCTGGGACTTCACGCCCTGATTGACTTAGCGCCTTCCCTGGCTCAGGTAGGCTTTCTTCCGCCACTTGCAGTTGAAGCTCTGCTCTTAGTAGAAGTAGTGGCACTAGTCTTTCTGACCAAGAAAATCTTGAAAGTTTACCTGAAAGAAAGGTCTAATCATGGGGATCAGTCAAACACTTAAAGCTCTAGCTGACCCAGTTCGGAGGGGGATTCTGGAAATGCTCAAGCATGGTCCGAAGTCTGCAGGGGAAATTGCCCAAGCTTTTGAGCTGACGCCTGCGACGGTATCCTACCACCTCTCTCAGCTAAAGAAAGCCGGTCTACTCATAGAAGAAAAGCAGAAGAACTTTATTTATTACAGCTTAGATGTCACTGTTTTTGAAGAAATTCTTGTCTGGTTTCAATCTCTTGGAGGAGGAAACGAAAATGAAAAAAAATAGTTTACAAGAATTAGGATGGGCACTTGGCGTCATGCTCTTGCCAGTTTTATATGCCATCTGGGTCTATCAAAAATTACCAGAAAATTTAGCTATTCACTTTGACTTATCTGGAAAAGGCGACTCCTTTTTATCTAAGTTTTTAGTAGTTTCGGCTTTTCCAATTGTCATGATGCTGCTAGAAGTTATGATTTATTGGACAACCATTGCCAAAGATATCTTGAATAGAACCTTTAAACAACTTATTCGCTGGATATTTCCTTTTACTTTTATTTCGTTATATCTAGCTACCATTTATCGGGGCTTACATGAGAGTTTTGATATACGTAAAATAGCAACTATGCTAGTTGGTTTAGTTTTTATAATTGTAGGCAATTACTTACCTAAAAAAGTACAGGCTGATAGAGAGCCTATGAATAGAAAGTGGGCACACTTCTTTGTTCTTCTAGGATTTCTTCTTTTTATAGTAGGGATTTTCTTCTTGTAAGCAGATTTATGCTATAATACTGGTAGTGAGCAAGAAGGGTTATTATGATCAACAAGGAACATTATCAGATTATTAGACAGCATCCAGCATTTGCACATTTTCCTGTGGAAATTTTTGATAAGATTGCTATTGAGGTTCAATTTCGCAAGATCCCTAAGGGACAGATTATCTTCTTTTCGGGGGATCGCAGGGATCGTCTTTTCCTCCTGCATCGAGGTTATGTTCGTATCGAGCAGTACGATTCAACCGATACTTTTTCATATATGGACTATATTAAAATGAATAGTGTGTTTCCCTATGGGGGCATGTTTTTCGACGAGCGTTATCATTATACAGCTAGCGCGGTCACCAATGTCGAGTACTTCAGCATTCCGATGGACTTATTTGAGGACTATTCAAAAAAGAACGTGGATCAGCTGCTATTTATCACCAAGCGTTTATCACAAATTTTAGAGTTCCAGGAATTACGCTTGCGGAATGTTGTCTCGGCAAGTGCAACGGACCGTGTAACCCAGTCTCTATCTATTTTATGCATGGATTTGTGCAAAGAACAGGATACGCTCCCTTTTCCAATGAGTATGAAAGAGTTGGCCAAGCTAGGAGCTACAACACGCGAAACGGTCAATCAGGTTCTAAAAAAACTGAGAGAAGAAGGAATGATTGACTATGAGCATAAAAAATTGACATTTAAGAATAAGGAATACTTTATGAGGTATTTTGAAGGAAGCTAATCAATCATTTGATTGGCTTTTTTCAAACATTTTTACACATTTAAAACTTTTTTCTGATCATATTCTAATATTAATTGAACATATATTTTTACAAAAAATATATATTCCTAAAAATAATAGAATAACCAAAATATTCAAAGAAAACGCTTTAAAATAAATAAATATCGCAATGTTTTATAAAAAACGCAAAGGATTTGGCATTTGTAATGCAAGATTTTAGGTGTAAGCC
Source organism: Streptococcus cristatus AS 1.3089 (assembly GCF_000385925.1). Taxonomy (NCBI): domain Bacteria; kingdom Bacillati; phylum Bacillota; class Bacilli; order Lactobacillales; family Streptococcaceae; genus Streptococcus; species Streptococcus cristatus. The sequence continues at coordinate 1,452,996 of NC_021175.1, read as the reverse complement.
TTTCCAATCCATGGTAGAATAGTAGCATAAAAGGGATTGGGAAACCAAACCTCAACGAAAAGGAGGACAATAGATGTCTACACATCCAATTCATGTTTTCTCAGAAATTGGGAAACTGAAAAAAGTTATGTTGCACCGTCCGGGCAAAGAGCTGGAAAACTTACTACCGGACTACCTAGAACGTCTTCTTTTTGATGACATTCCTTTCTTGGAAGATGCTCAAAAAGAACACGATGCATTCGCTCAAGCCCTTCGTGATGAAGGAATCGAAGTTCTTTATCTTGAAAAATTGGCCGCTGAATCCTTGATTTCTCCAGAAATTCGTGAACAGTTCATCGAAGAATATTTGGAAGAAGCAAATATTCGTGGACGCGAAACGAAGAAAGCTATTCGTGAATTGTTGCATGGTATCAAGGACAACCAAGAATTGGTTGAAAAAACAATGGCAGGGGTTCAAAAAGTTGAATTGCCAGAAATTCCTGAAGAAGCTAAAGGCTTGACTGACTTGGTAGAATCTGATTATCCATTCGCGATTGATCCAATGCCAAACCTTTACTTCACACGCGACCCATTTGCTACAATTGGTAATGCTGTATCACTCAACCACATGTATGCAGATACTCGTAATCGTGAAACTCTCTACGGTAAATACATTTTCAAATATCACCCAGAATACGCTGGAAAAGTGGAATTGGTTTACAACCGTGAAGAAGATACTCGTATCGAAGGTGGGGACGAACTGGTTCTTTCTAAAGATGTATTGGCAGTTGGTATTTCTCAACGTACAGACGCAGCTTCTATCGAAAAACTTTTGGTGAATATCTTCAAGAAGAATGTTGGCTTCAAGAAAGTATTGGCATTTGAATTTGCTAACAACCGTAAATTCATGCACTTAGATACTGTCTTCACTATGGTTGACTATGATAAGTTCACCATTCACCCAGAAATCGAAGGCGACCTTCGTGTTTACTCAGTCACTTATGAAAACGAAAAACTGAAGATCGTTGAAGAAAAAGGTGACTTGGCTGAGCTTCTGGCTCAAAACCTTGGCGTAGAAAAAGTTCATTTGATTCGTTGCGGTGGCGGCAATATCGTAGCAGCTGGACGTGAACAATGGAATGACGGTTCTAACACCTTGACAATCGCTCCTGGTGTGGTAGTGGTTTATGACCGCAATACTGTAACCAACAAGATTTTGGAAGAATACGGGCTTCGCTTGATTAAGATTCGCGGAAGTGAATTGGTTCGGGGCCGTGGTGGACCTCGTTGTATGTCTATGCCATTTGAACGTGAAGAAGTTTAATTCGTGTTCGACAATTTATCAATAGAAAATTTAATAACTAGAAAGAGGAAATAACAGAATGACACATTCAGTATTCCAAGGACGTAGCTTCCTTGCAGAAAAAGACTTTACTCGTGCAGAATTAGAATACCTTATCGGACTTTCAGCTCACTTGAAAGACTTGAAGAAACGCAATATTCAGCACCACTATCTTGCTGGTAAGAATATCGCTCTCTTGTTTGAAAAAACATCTACTCGTACGCGTGCAGCCTTTACTACAGCAGCTATCGATCTTGGTGCACATCCAGAATACCTTGGTGCTAATGATATCCAGCTTGGTAAGAAAGAATCTACAGAAGATACAGCTAAAGTATTGGGACGTATGTTTGACGGGATTGAATTCCGTGGCTTCAGCCAACGCATGGTAGAAGAATTGGCTGAATTCTCAGGTGTTCCAGTATGGAATGGTTTGACTGACGAATGGCACCCAACTCAAATGCTTGCTGACTACTTGACAGTTCAAGAAAACTTTGGCCGTTTGGAAGGCTTGACATTGGTTTACTGTGGTGATGGACGTAACAACGTTGCTAACAGCTTGCTGGTAACAGGAGCTATCCTTGGCGTTAACGTTCACATCTTCTCACCAAAAGAACTCTTCCCAGAAAAAGAAATTGTTGAATTGGCAGAAGGCTTTGCTAAAGAAAGCGGCGCACACATCCTCATCACTGAAGATGCAGACGAAGCTGTTAAAGGTGCAGACGTACTTTACACAGACGTTTGGGTATCTATGGGTGAAGAAGATAAATTCGCAGAACGCGTTGCACTTTTGAAACCTTACCAAGTTAACATGGAATTGGTGAAGAAAGCTGATAATGAAGACTTGATCTTCTTGCACTGCTTGCCAGCATTCCACGATACAAATACTGTTTACGGTAAAGATGTCGCTGAAAAATTTGGCGTAGAAGAAATGGAAGTAACAGACGAAGTCTTCCGTAGCAAATACGCTCGCCACTTTGACCAAGCAGAAAACCGTATGCACACAATCAAAGCTGTTATGGCTGCTACACTCGGCAACCTTTACATTCCAAAAGTATAATTTATAAACCGTAATACCAACAGCTATGAGGGCTGCGACTAATAGCTTTAGTCCAGTCCTCTTTTATATGATGGAAATCTGTTATTTCTTATAAAGTATTTGAAAAATTATTAAACTGAAATCTAAGCGCATTCGATTGAATGTGATAAAGGAGAACTTATGGCAAATCGTAAAATTGTAGTAGCTTTGGGAGGAAATGCGATTCTTTCTTCTGATCCATCAGCAAAAGCTCAACAGGAAGCTTTGGTGGAAACAGCTAAGCACCTTGTAAAATTGATCAAAAATGGGGATGATTTGATCATCACTCACGGTAATGGTCCTCAAGTTGGAAATCTCTTGCTTCAACACTTGGCTGCCGATTCTGAAAAGAACCCTGCTTTCCCACTCGATTCACTTGTTGCTATGACAGAAGGTAGCATCGGTTTCTGGCTGCAAAATGCCTTGCAAAATGCTCTCTTGGATGAAGGTATCGAAAAAGATGTTGCTTCAGTTGTGACCCAAGTTGTTGTCGATAAGAATGACCCAGCTTTTGTTAACTTGAGCAAACCAATTGGTCCCTTCTACTCAGAAGAAGAAGCAAAAGCAGAAGCTGAAAAGAGCGGAGCGACTTTCAAAGAGGATGCCGGCCGCGGTTGGCGTAAGGTTGTTGCTTCACCAAAACCTGTTGATATCAAGGAAATCGAAACAATTCGTACCCTCTTGAATGCTGGTCAAGTGGTCGTTGCTGCTGGTGGTGGCGGAATTCCAGTCATCAAGGAAGACAACGGTCATTTGGCTGGTGTGGAAGCTGTTATTGATAAGGACTTTGCTTCTCAACGCTTGGCAGAATTAGTCGAAGCTGACCTCTTCATCGTCTTGACTGGTGTAGACTATGTCTTTGTAAACTACAATAAACCAGACCAAGCAAAATTGGAACATGTGAATGTTGCTCAGCTGGAAGAATATATCAAACAAGACCAATTTGCACCAGGAAGCATGCTTCCAAAAGTAGAAGCAGCTATCGCTTTTGTCAATGGCCGTCCAGAAGGAAAAGCAGTTATTACTTCCCTTGAAAACCTTGGAGCTTTGATTGAATCTGAAAGCGGAACAATTATTGAAAAAGGATAAGTTATTTTACTAGTAAAATATATGGTATTTCTAACGTCTTTATATCAAGTTAGGAATATTTCTTGAAAATAAGTGCGATATTTTCAAAAGATACTAGTTTTTTAGACCTTAATGTGGTAAAATAAATATAAATAGAAAGCGTTTTTTCTTAAATATTTATTTAAGAAAGTGGTTGGTTTTTTGCACTTTGTTAGACATTAGGAGGAAAAACAAATGAGTGAAAAAGCTAAAAAAGGGTTTAAGATGCCTTCATCTTACACCGTCTTGTTGATAATCATTGCTATTATGGCAGTGTTGACTTGGATCATCCCTGCAGGTGCCTTTGTGGATGGTGTCTATAAAGCCCAGCCTCAAAATCCGCAAGGGATTTGGGATGTTCTCATGGCACCGATTCGGGCTATGCTAGGTACTCATCCAGAGGAAGGCTCGCTGATTAAAGAAACCAGCGCAGCGATTGATGTAGCCTTCTTCATCCTCATGGTTGGTGGTTTCCTTGGCGTTGTCAATGAAACTGGTATGCTAGATACGGGTATTGCTTCTATTGTGAAGAAGTACAAGGGTCGCGAAAAGATGTTGATTTTGGTTCTTATGCCTTTGTTTGCCCTCGGTGGTACAACTTATGGTATGGGTGAAGAAACCATGGCCTTCTATCCTCTCCTTGTGCCAGTTATGATGGCCGTTGGATTTGATAGCCTAACGGGTGTTGCCATTATCTTGCTCGGTTCACAGATTGGATGTTTGGCATCTACCTTGAACCCATTTGCAACAGGTATCGCTTCATCAACTGCTGGTGTAAGTCTCGGGGAAGGAATTATCCTTCGTTTGATCTTCTGGTTTACCTTGACTGCTCTTAGTACTTGGTTTGTTTATCGCTATGCAGATAAGATCCAAAAAGATCCAACTAAGTCACTTACTTATGCAACACGTGAAGAAGATATGAAATTCTTCAATGTTGGAGAAGATGAAGAAAATGTCAACTCAACTCTTACTAAGAAACAAAAACATGTCTTCGTACTCTTTGTTCTTACTTTCGTCTTGATGGTATTGAGCTTCATTCCATGGACAGGCCTTCATATTAACCTTTTTGAAAACTTCAATACTTGGCTAACTGGACTTCCAGTTATCGGTAAGATTATTGGTTCATCTACAGCTGCTTTGGGTACTTGGTACTTCCCAGAAGGAGCAATGCTCTTTGCCTTCATGGGTATCCTTATCGGTGTTGTTTATGGTCTTAAAGAAGACAAGATTATCTCTGCCTTTATGAATGGTGCTGCTGACTTGCTCAGTGTTGCCTTGATCGTAGCGATTGCCCGTGGTATCCAAGTTATCATGAATGATGGTATGATTACAGACACTATCCTCAACTGGGGTAAAGAAGGCCTCAGTGGTCTGTCTTCACAAGTCTTTATCGTTTTGACTTATATCTTCTATCTGCCTATGTCATTCTTGATCCCATCTTCATCTGGCCTTGCCAGCGCGACTATGGGTATCATGGCTCCTCTCGGAGAATTTGTAAATGTACGTCCTAGCTTGATCATCACTGCTTACCAATCTGCTTCAGGTGTCTTGAACTTGATCGCACCAACATCTGGTATTGTGATGGGAGCTCTTGCACTTGGACGTATCAATATCGGTACTTGGTGGAAATTCATGGGCAAACTCGTTGTCGCTATCATTGTAGTGACTATCGCCCTTCTTCTCCTTGGAACTTTCCTTCCATTCCTATAAAATAGTGAGTGAGGTGATTCCATGAAAATAGATATAACAAATCAAGTTAAAGATGAATTTCTTACATCATTAAAAACCTTGATTTCCTATCCTTCGGTGCTCAATGAAGGAGAAAATGGAACACCTTTTGGACAAGCAATCCAAGATGTCCTAGAAAAAACTTTAGAGATTTGTCGAGGCTTAGGTTTCACTACCTATCTTGACCCTAAAGGTTATTACGGATATGCAGAAATCGGTCAGGGAGCAGAGCTCCTGGCCGTTCTCTGTCATTTGGATGTTGTTCCATCAGGTGATGAGACGGATTGGCAGACACCGCCATTTGAGGCAACTATCAAAGACGGCTGGATCTTCGGACGTGGTGTCCAAGATGATAAGGGACCATCAATGGCTGCTCTTTATGCAGTCAAGGCTCTGCTAGATAGCGGAGTTACATTTAAAAAGCGGGTTCGTTTTATCTTTGGTACAGACGAGGAGACCCTCTGGCGCTGCATGGGCCGGTACAATGAACTAGAAGAAACAGCGACGCTTGGCTTTGCACCAGATTCTTCCTTCCCTCTGACCTATGCTGAAAAAGGCCTCTTGCAGGTCAAGCTACACGGTCCTGGCTCAGATCAGCTAGAGCTAGAAGCGGGAGCAGCCTTTAATGTTGTACCTGGCAAGGCTAGCTATCAAGGAGAACTTTTGGACCAGGTCGTGGCAGGTTTGCAGGCAGCTTCTTTTGACTACGAGCAAAGTGATCATCAAGTTACTGTTCTCGGCCTCCCTAAGCATGCCAAGGATGCAGCTGAATGTGTCAATGCTATTGTTCGACTGGCAACAGTTTTGCAGCCTTTACAGGCTCATCCTGCCTTGGCCTTTATTGCAGAAGCGGTGGGAGAAGATGCGACTGGCGGCCGTTTATTTGGCGACATTTCGGATGAACCCTCTGGCAGACTCTCCTTTAATATTGCAGGTCTGACGCTGAACTCAGATAAGTCTGAAATCCGTATTGATATTCGGATTCCTGTTTTGGCGGATAAAGATCAGCTAGTGGCAAAACTAGCTGAGATTGCTGGGCGCTACCAGCTGAACTATCAAGAATTTGACTATCTGGCTCCGCTTTATGTACCTAAGGACAGCGAACTGGTCAGCACCCTGATGGCTATCTACCAAGAAAAGACGGGCGATACTAGTCCAGCTATGTCCTCTGGTGGGGCTACCTTTGCTCGAACTATGCCAAACTGTGTGGCCTTCGGGGCTCTATTCCCAGGTGCTGAGCAGACGGAGCATCAAGCCAATGAAAGAGCATCTTTAGATGATCTCTATCGTGCGATGGATATCTATGCTGAGACCATTTACCGCTTGGCAGGAGAGTAAAATTGCTAGGATAGATATCAGTTTTGCTGATTTTTCCAAGTAAAAACTGTAAATCAAAAAGAAAGAGAGTGGGACAAAAGTCCGACCTCAAATATAAAAAGCGAACAAAACTAATTTTCTGGTAATCAGAATTCTGCTTTGTTCGCTTTTCGCATTTAATTATAGATTTGAAGGGCTTAATAATTAAGATTCTTAAAAATTAAAATCTTTTTGTCCCAAACTCCTCAATTATCTTTGGATTGTCGAGCAAGACGCAGTGGTTGAGTGGGCTCTACTAGGCTGATTTCATCAGCTTTTACAGCCCTACTCAACTGTGCGGAGGTGGGACGACGAAATCGAATTCTAACGAATTACCGTTTTCTGTCCCACTCTCTTTGTCATTTACTAAAGAAAAATGGGGGTGCAAATTCTTTGAGTTTATCAAAGCATTCGATAGCCGCTTGATTATCTTCGCAGATGATCAGGCAGACATCGTCTCCACAGACGGTAGCAACAATCTGGGGTAATTCCAGAGCGTCTAAAATGGCACCAAAAGATTGGGCTAGTCCGGGTAAGGTTTTCATGACGACTTGATGCTGAACGGGGCGGAGCATGACGAGGGCATCTTCCATATAGAAGCGTAGTCTTTTCTCCCAACGAGAAGGGGCGATACTGTTAATGACATAATAGGATTTGTCGTTTTCAGTCACCTTGACTAGATTGAGAGTTTTCATGTCACGAGAAAGGGTAGACTGGGTGACAATGACGCCGTTTGCTTCCAGTAGTTCTTGGAGTTCTTGCTGGGTATGGACCCTTTTTTCCATAATGAGGGAGCGGATGAGGCGATGCCTACTTTCGATTTTATTCATAGATTCACCTGTATTTATTTGATAAACATAGCGTCGCCAAAGCTAAAGAAGCGATAGCGCTCAGCAATAGCGTGCTCATAGGCTTGCAGTGTCAGTTGGCGTCCAGCAAAAGCTGATACTAGCATGACAAGGGTTGATTTTGGCAAGTGGAAGTTGGTCGAAAAGGCATCGACAATCTTCCATTGATAGCCTGGCTTGATAAAGATATTGGTCCAGCCAGAGTCTGCTTGGATTTGACCGTTGAATTTGCTGCCGATTGTTTCCAGTGTTCGGATAGAAGTGGTGCCGACAGCAATGATGCGGTGGCCGCTTGCCTTGACTTGACGCAGGGTCTCAGCTGCTTCTTCAGACAAACTGTAAAATTCAGAATGCATCTCATGCTCTTCTAGATTGTCAACTGATACAGGACGGAAAGTTCCGAGTCCGACATGCAGCGTCAGGTAGACGAGTTTAACGCCTTTTTCCGCAATTTTATCCAGCAATTCCTCTGTGAAATGGAGGCCAGCGGTAGGAGCGGCAGCAGAGCCGTTTTCTTTAGCATAGACTGTCTGATAGCGTTCACGGTCCTCTAGCTTCTCATGGATATAAGGCGGCAGGGGCATTTCACCCAAACTTTCTAGGACTTCTAGGAAAATGCCCTGATAGTCAAAGCGAACAATCCGTCCACCGTGCTCCAGCTCTTCTGTAACAGTGGCAGTCAAACGACCATCACCGAATGACACACGCGCTCCGACTCTTAGACGTTTAGCTGGCTTGGCTAGGACTTCCCAGAAGTCTCCTTGGGTATTTTTCAAGAGCAGGAGCTCGACATGACCGCCAGTTTCAGGCTTGGTTCCATAAAGGCGGGCTGGTAGGACACGAGTATTATTCATAACCAAGGCATCGCCTGGCTCAAGTTGGTTAATAATATTGTCAAAATGTTGGTCACTAAACTGGCCAGTTTCCCGGTCTACAATGAGCAGGCGAGAAGAGTCTCGCTTCTCCAGAGGAGTTTGAGCAATCAGTTCTTCCGGCAAGTGAAAATCAAAATCAGCAGTATTCATTCTATCTCCTTAAATAGTTCTCATCATCCAAATATAGTAGGCAGCAAGTAAAAAGGGAATACTGATAAAGAAAATTCCCAAGCATAAAAAAATTAGTTGCCAACCTAGATGTTTTTTCAGGAAAAGCCCAGCGGTAAAAAGGGCAATTCCTAGTAAAAAGATTATAGTCATTGGTAATAGCATTCTTTTATTATACCATGATTTGACGCTAAGTCCTTCGGTAAAATTTGAAAAATTAGCCAGAATCTACTTGACAAAAATTGGTCTATACCATATAATAAAATAAGGAATCAATCAAGAAAAATAGGAGAACAGAATGAAAGTTATTCGTGTTGAGAATCAAGTAGAAGGCGCAAAGGTAGCTTTAGAAATCTTGAAAGAAAAGTTGGCTCAGGGTGCTAAGACACTGGGCTTAGCGACAGGAAGCAGCCCGATTGAGTTTTATAAGCAAATCATTGCCAGCGACTTGGACTTTTCAGAGCTGACCAGTGTAAACCTAGATGAGTATGTGGGACTTTCAGAAGATAATCCCCAGTCTTACCGTTACTTTATGAATGAGCAGCTGTTTAATAAAAAGCCTTTCAAAGAAAGCTTTTTGCCAAATGGTGCAGCAGCAGATGCGGAAGCAGAAGCGAAACGCTACAACCAAGTCTTGGCTGACCACCCAGTAGATTTGCAAATTTTGGGAATTGGCACCAATGGTCATATTGGTTTTAATGAGCCAGGAACTAGTTTTGATAGCACTGTCCATATCGTCGATTTGGAGCAGTCAACTATCGAAGCAAACGCTCGCTTCTTTGAGAAGATTGAGGACGTACCGACCCAAGCTATCTCAATGGGAATTCGGAATATCTTAGATGCGAAGTCAATCATCCTTTTTGCCTATGGTGCTTCCAAGGCTCAAGCAATTGTAGGAACAGTCCAAGGTCAGGTGACAGAAGCTTTGCCAGCTAGTAGCCTTCAAGGCCATGAAGATGTAGTGATTATTGCAGATAAAGAAGCTTTGAGTTTATTAGAAGCCTAACAATCTATTTCCTATCTAATTTTTAGATAGGATTTTTGATATTTATCAAAAACCTTGTTAAAAATATGGTATACTAGTTAGGAATGATTTTTTTGGAGGATAAATGTGAAGAAGAAGTTTTTGGTGTTTGGACTAATTTTATCTGCCTTTCTGTCACCGTTTTCTGCAGCAGCAGATGAATTGGTAGATATGGCACAAAAAATGTATCCTAATGATCATGTGCAAGCTATCAATCGTCCTAAATCATCTTTGATGATTGATGGAAATACGGGAGATATCCTGTGGCAGGATAATATTGATGAAATTCGCGATCCAGCCAGCATGAGTAAGATCATGACCTTGTACTTGGTTTTTGAAGCCATTAAAGAGGGAAAACTCAGTTTAGATACGGTGATTAAGGCGACGCCGCAAGATCAAGCTGTTGCGGGAATTTATGAAATTTCCAATAATAAAATCGTGGCTGGGGTTAATTACACTGTTTCTGAGCTGATTACCATGACAGTTGTACCCTCTTCTAACGCAACAACAGTGATGCTGGCAAATTACTTATCAGATAATGATCCCGATGCTTTCTTGGATAAGATGAACGCGAAAGCGCAGGAACTAGGCATGACCAACACCAAATGGTTTAATGCTAGTGGTGCAGCAGCAGTTTCCTTCAAAGGATACTACACACCTCAGAGATATAACAATTATGCTAGCAACCAAACGACTGCGCGTGATTTAGGGATTTTAGTTTATAATTTTGTAAAGAACTATCCAGATATTTTAAACTATACCAATCAGGCTAAAGTAACTGTCAAGGCTGGCACACCTTATGAAGAAACATTTGAGACTTATAATTACTCATTGCCGGGTGCTCGCTATGCTCTAGAGGGAGTAGATGGTCTGAAGACGGGCTCAAGTCCGAATGGTGCCTTTAACTACATTGCAACTGTCAAGCGTGGAAACCAGCGCGTGATTGGAGTCATCATGGGTGTTGGCGACTGGTCTGACCAAGATGGTGAATATTACCGCCACCCATTTGGAAATGCCTTGATCGAAAAATCTTATGCTGACTATGAGTACAAAAAATTATTCTCTAAAGGGAAGCAGGAGATTAATGGAAAAACTTACAATCTGCCAGAAGATTTTTATGCGACAATCAAAAAAGATGCGAAGGCAAAGCCTGTAGTTGAGAATGGTGTCTTGAAGGCCGGAAATGATCTATACACGCTCTCTCCAAAGATCTCTGATGAGATGAAAGTGGAGGAAGTAGATACTTCTGTTACCCAGTCTGCCAAAGAAGAAGTCACTAAGAAAGAAAATAATAAAACTTGGTATAGTGACTTGCTAAGCAACCGCTGGTTAATTGCCTTGCCAATTGTCATTATTATCCTGATTTTCTATATTGAGAATCGGAAATCGAGAAAAGCTAAAGCAAAAGCTAGAAAAAAAATAAATAAATGATTGCATTTAGCTTGCAAGCTGAAATAAAGCTCAGTTCCTAAAAACTGGGTTTTATTCTATTTTTGGAGAGGTTTTGATGATGGGAAAAAAGTTTTCTAATAGCTATTTAGCTTATTTTTTGATGTATAATTTTTATTTTCTGTCTAATTCATTGTTTTCGACCTTGATATCCGTTTATATGCTAGATAAGGGGTACACGGCTGGTCAAGTATCTATCGTCGTATCAGCTTCTTTCTTTTCTTCCATGCTGGCTCAGCCAATCATGGGGCTGTTAACGGATACTCTTGGCATCAAGAGAGTTTCGCTTATTAGTTTTTTTCTGATTATTCTAGGAGACATCTTTTTCATGGAGGCTGATAATCTATGGCTCTTGGCCATCTGGTACAGTTTTGTCTTGATGCTCATCAATGGGGTGGGTACCGTGATGGATGTACTGGCAACCCAAAGTCCTTATAAATATGGGAAAATCCGAATTTGGGGAACAATCGGTTATGCCGTTGGTTCACAGCTGGCAGGTTTGATTTATAAAAATATTTCTCCTCAAGCGATCTATCTGGTCTTTATCGGGACTATGATGCTGAGTATTTTAGGAGTTCTTGGCATGAATCCCAAGCGAGATAGATTAACTAAAAAGAGTGGAAAACGAGGCCATTCGCTCTTTTCAGCCATTCTTAAAAACAGAACCTATCTTTTTTATCTTTTCCTTGTTGCCCTTTACTCTGGTGTGGGCAATACAGGTCACACTTATATTCCGTCCATGCTAGAAGCCAGTGGTTTGAGTGTTGACTGGGCAACGACGGTCGTAGCTGTCTCTGTACTATGCGAGGCGCCTTTAATCTTTTATTCCTACCTTTTCATGGATAAAATCTCTGTCAAAAAGTTGCTCTATATTTGCTTGGGCATGATGCTCCTTCAGTATGCGGTTTATGCTCTGAATTTTGGCTTAGGTTCGAAAATAGCAGTTACACTGCTTTCTAAACATGCTTCTGGTATGGTACTGACCATGCTTAGTCTGCGCATTGTAGCAAATTTGGTGGATGAAAAATATTTGGTGACCGCCTTTGCGCTGCTCCAGACAGGGAGAAATTTAGGGACGATTCTTATCCAGAATATGTCAGGCTCCATCTTGGATCACTTTGGCTATGACAGGATGAATCTTATGTTGACAGCCATTATCGGCCTTGTGCTCTTGCTTGCCCTCTTCTTGAAAGTTCCTGAAAAAAAGAATCAGAATTTATTTGGATAAGGAAAAACGAGCCTGGAATTTTTCAGCTCGTTTTTGTTTAGGGAGATTACATAAGTGAGAGAATAAATAATACTTCGTTCCATTTCACAAGCCCTTTCTTTGGTGTTTTAATTACGAATAAAGATATAAAAGACATTGTTTTGAAAGGGAAATGCTCATGTTGCTTGCAAAAAATGAAGAGGGGATTTTGCTGAATGCGATGGAAAAGCAGCCGTCTCATGGCCAACAACTTTTTTGTCCGGCTTGTTCGGGGGCAGTCCGCTTCAAAAAAGGAAGGGTCATGCGACCGCATTTTGCGCATATTTCTCTTGAAAACTGTTCGTTTTATGCGGAAAATGAAAGTGCGGAGCATTTGAACTTGAAAGCTGGACTTTATAGCTGGGGGACGCAAAGCCAAGAGGTGCAGGTGGAGGCCTTTTTGCCTGAGATAAGGCAGATTGCTGACCTTTTGATAGACGACCGCATAGCACTGGAGGTCCAATGCAGTCCGCTCAGTCAGGAAAGACTTGAAGGACGGACCCTGTCTTATCGCCAGCATGGCTATCAGGTCCTCTGGCTCTTGGGCAAGAAATTATGGTTAAAACAGTCTCTGACAAGACTGCAAAAGGACTTTCTTTATTTTAGTCAAAATATGGGCTTTCATCTTTGGGAATTGGATGAGAAAAAGCAGGAGCTTCGACTTAAATATCTCATTCACGAGGACTTGCATGGACGAGCTCAGTACAAGGTCAAATCTTTTCCTTTTGGTCAAGGAAGTCTTTTATCTGTCCTACGCAGTCCCTTTCAGAAGCAGGGATTAGAAAGCTATCTGGCCCGGCAGGATCCAGAGATTTGTCGCTATGTTCGTCAGCAGCTTTATTACCAGCAGCCTCGATGGATGAAGCTCCAAGCTCAGCTCTACCAAAAAGGAGACAATCTTCTGACCAAGTCAGCCGAGGATTTTTATCCGCAGGTTCGGCCTGTCCAGGCCAGCTCCTTTTGCCAAATAACAAGAGATTTGACGTCCTATTACCAGCACTTTCATCGCTATTATCAGGCTGAAAAAAATAAGCAGCTTCAAATTATCTATCCACCGGTATTTTATGCGAGGATTTCCCCTACTTTTATGATAAAATAGAAAAGATGGAGGAAATTTCTATGGCAAAACAAAGAAATGAAATTGAAGAAAAATATACTTGGGATTTGAGCACTATTTTCCCAACAGATGAAGCCTTTGAAGCAGAATTGGCGCAGGTTTCAGAAGAAGTGAAGAAGGCAGCTAGTCTGGCTGGACATTTGCTGGATTCAGCAGATAGTCTTTTGACAACGACGGAAATCCAGTTGGACTTGATGCGTCGGATTGAAAAACTTTATTCTTATGCTCACATGAAGAATGACCAGGATACTCGTGTAGCCAAGTATCAAGAATATCAGGCTAAGGGGATGACTCTTTATAGCGAATTCGGACAAAGCTTTGCCTTCTATGAGCCCGAATTTATGGCGATTACAGAAGAACAATACCAAGCTTTCTTAGCTGAGCAGCCAGGTTTGCAACTTTACCAGCATTATTTTGACAAGCTTTTGAAAAAGAAAGCCCACATTCTGACACAGCGTGAAGAGGAGCTACTGGCCGGTGCTGGTGAAATCTTTGGTGCAGCGGGCGAAACTTTTGCTATCTTAGATAATGCAGATATTGTCTTCCCGATGGTGCATGACGAAGATGGAAATGAAGTTCAGCTTAGCCACGGCAACTATATCACCTTGGTCGAGTCTAAGAACCGAGAGGTCCGTAAGGAAGCTTACGAGGCTCTCTACAGCGTCTACGAGCAGTACCAGCATACCTATGCCAAAACTCTGCAGACCAATGTCAAGGTTCACAATTACAATGCGAAAGTCCGCAAGTTTTCATCTGCCCGTGAAGCGGCCTTGTCAGCGGACTTTATTCCAGAAAGTGTTTATGATAGCCTAGTTTCAGCTGTCAATAAGCATTTGCCTCTTTTGCAGCGTTATATCGCTTTACGAGCGAAGATTTTAGGCATTTCTGATTTGAAGATGTATGATATGTACACACCTTTGTCAGAGACAGACTACAAGTTCACTTATGAGGAAGCCTTGGCTAAGTCTGAGGAAGTTCTGGCTATTCTGGGTGAGGATTATTTGAGCAGAGTCAAGACAGCTTTTTCAGAGCGCTGGATTGATGTTCATGAAAATCAAGGCAAGCGCTCAGGGGCATACTCAGGGGGTTCTTACGATACCAATGCCTTTATGTTGCTTAACTGGCAGGACACGCTAGACAATCTCTTTACCTTGGTGCACGAGACGGGTCACAGTATGCACTCCAGCTATACTCGTGAGACCCAGCCCTATGTCTATGGAGACTATTCTATCTTCTTAGCTGAGATTGCTTCAACGACCAATGAAAACATCCTGACAGAGAAGCTTTTGGAAGAAGTAGAAGATGATGCAACCCGCTTTGCTATCCTCAATCACTTCTTAGATGGCTTCCGAGGTACGGTCTTCCGTCAAACCCAGTTTGCTGAGTTTGAGCATGCTATCCACAAGGCTGACCAAGAAGGTCAAGTTTTGACCAGCGAGTTTCTAAATGAACTCTATGCTGACTTGAATGAGAAATACTACGGCTTGAAAAAAGAAGACAATCCGCAGATTCAGTACGAGTGGGCTCGGATTCCGCATTTCTACTATGATTACTATGTTTTCCAATACTCTACAGGCTTTGCAGCCGCTTCTGCCTTGGCTGAAAAGATTGTCCATGGCAGTCAGGAAGACAAGGACAAGTATCTGGACTATCTGAAAGCCGGAAACTCTGACTATCCGCTCAATGTCATCAAAAAAGCGGGTGTTGATATGGAAAAAGAAGACTACCTAAATGCTGCTTTTGCTGTCTTTGAGCGTCGCCTGGACGAATTCGAAGCCTTGGTAGAAAAGTTGGGAATGGCATAAGATGGTCGAGACTTATAATCAAAACTCTAATCCCAATATGCGTCGGCCAGTGGTCAAGGAAGAGATTGTGGACTTTATGAGGCAGCGTCTCCAGCCGGTCACTGGTGGACTCAAGGAGCTGGAGGATTTCGCCAGAGCTGAAAATGTGCCCGTGATTCCCCATGAGACAGTGGCTTACTTCCGCCTGCTACTCGAAAGCCTGCAGCCTGAGAAGATTTTAGAAATCGGGACGGCTATTGGATTTTCGGCCCTTTTGATGGCGGAACATGCGCCTCTGGCTCAGATTACGACTATTGATCGCAATCCAGAGATGATTGAGCTTGCTAAGGCTAATTTTGCTAAGTATGACAGCCGTCAGCAGATCACCCTGCTAGAAGGTGATGCGGTGGATTTGCTTGAGACACTGGAGGATTCTTACGACCTGGTCTTTATGGACTCTGCCAAGTCTAAGTATGTGGTCTTTCTGCCCCAAGTCTTCAAGCACCTCAATCCTGGTGGTCTGGTCCTCATTGATGATGTCTTCCAAGGCGGCGATGTTGCCAAGCCTTTTGAGGACATTAAGCGTGGCCAGCGGGCTATTTATCGAGGTTTGCACAGTCTTTTTGACGCAACTTTGGATAGTCCAGATTTGACTGCGAGCTTGCTTCCTTTAGGAGATGGGCTGCTTATGATTAGAAAAAAATAATCCCTTCACTTTTTTCTTGATTTCCAAAATTTTAGGAAAATTAAGATATCAAGTTGGATTTGTGGTACAATAGAAAAAGTGAATTTATTGAAGGAGTAGATAAAATAATGAAGAAAAAAATCCTTACAGGAGCAGTAACTCTCTTTTCTGTGGTGGCTTTAGCAGCATGTTCACAAACGGCAAAAGATAAAGATATTGTGACAATGAAAGGTGAGACAATCACAGTAAGTGAATTTTACGATCAAGTAAAAAATAATGGATCCTCTCAGCAAGTTTTGCTTCAAATGGCAATTAAGCAAGTTTTTGAAGAAAAGTATGGCAAAAAAGTGACGGATAAAGAGGTTGAAGAAGCCTTTGAAAAAATGAAATCCGCTTATGGTTCTGCCTTCCAAAATGTTCTTGCTCAAAGCGGAATGACAGAAGATGCCTACAGAGACCAGATCCGCGCAAATAAATTAGTTGAATATGCTGTTAAGAAAGCAGCTGAAAAAGAGTTGACAGATGACAACTACAAGGCTTTCTTTGAAACGTATACACCAGAAGTAACGGCTCAAATTATCAAGGTGGACAGTGAAGAAAAGGCTAAGGAAGTGCTTGAAAAAGCTAAGGCTGAGGGAGCAGACTTTGGTCAGTTGGCCAAGGAAAACTCAACCGACAAGGACACCAAAGATAAGGGTGGCGAGGTGAAATTTGATTCAACCTCAACAACGATTCCAGATGCAGTTAAGAAAGCTACATTTGCTCTAGAAGAAAATGGTGTCTCTGATGTGATCACTGTAAGAGGTAAACAGAATTATTCAGCAAGTTACTACATTGTTAAATTGGTGAAGAAATCTCAAAAATCTGAAAAATGGACTGATTACAAGAAGCAACTAAAAGAGGGAATTCTGACTCAGAAACAAAACGATGCGAGCTTTATTCGTTCAGTCATTTCTAAAGAATTGAAGGAAGCGAATCTGAAAGTGAAGGATCCAGCTTTCCAAAATGTCTTTGCCCAATATGTAGAAGGAGATACTTCTAGCTCATCGTCTAAAGAAGAAAGCAAGTCTCAGTCTTCTAGTTCAGAAGAAAAGAAATCACAATCTTCTAGCTCGGAAGAAGCAAAATCTGAGGCTTCAAGCTCGGAAGAAAGCAAGTCAGAAGCTGCTCATACTGAAGAAAAACCAGCTCCTGCAGCAGAATAAGCTTGACGAAAAGCCAAGAAGTCAGTATAATAAAACTATTGAGAATTGATTTTCTAAATCTCAGCTCAGAGAATTGGCGGTGCTGCGAGCCATGTGAGAGGAAAAATCATGCTACTCATGTTTCAAACTAAATAGCTAATGAGAATGACAAGTTCATTGAATGAAGGTGGTACCGCGGTTTTTCGCCCTTCATACAAGGAACTTGTCTTTTATCTTGACTCTGGAGGTAAAGCGATGAAGACCTATCTTGTCAAACAAAAATTTCGCCTAGGAGGCGAACGCTTTGATATCAAGGACGATCGAGGAGTAGTGAACTATCAGGTGGAGGGATCTTTTTTCCAAATTCCTAAGACCTTTACCATCTATGATGCCCAAGGACAGACAGTTAGTCAGATCAGCAAAATCTTTCTAACATTTTTGCCTCGGTTTGAAATCAAGCTCAGTGATGGGACAAGCTTTTATATTCGCAAGAAACTGACTTTCTTTCGTGATAAGTATGAGTTTGATGATTTAGGCCTTCGTATCGAGGGCAATATCTGGGATTTGAATTTTAAATTACTAGATGATCGCGATCAAGTTGTGGCAGAGATTACCAAGGAGCTTTTCCATCTGACCTCCACTTATCAGGTGAGTGTCTATGATGAGGCTTACTCAGATTTGGTTATTTCCCTCTGCGTCGCCATTGACTATGTGGAAATGCTGGAAAGTTCATCATAAAAAACATTAAAAAGATTTAAGGAGAAAAATAAAATGAAACAAATGTCAAGTGCTCAAATTCGCCAAATGTGGCTGGATTTCTGGGCAAGCAAAGGCCACTCTGTAGAACCATCAGTCAGCTTGGTTCCTGTAAACGACCCGACTCTTTTGTGGATCAACTCAGGGGTAGCCACTCTTAAGAAATATTTTGACGGGACCATTATCCCTGAAAATCCACGTATTACCAATGCGCAAAAAGCGATTCGTACCAACGACATTGAAAACGTAGGGAAGACTGCGCGTCACCATACCATGTTTGAAATGTTGGGGAACTTCTCTATCGGGGATTACTTCCGTGATGAAGCCATCACTTGGGCTTATGAACTCTTGACAAGCCCAGAGTGGTTTGACTTCCCAGCTGAAAAACTCTACATGACCTACTATCCAGACGATAAAGATTCTTATAACCGCTGGATTGAAGTGGGAGTGGACCCAAGTCACTTGATCCCAATCGAAGATAACTTCTGGGAAATCGGTGCCGGACCTTCTGGCCCTGATACTGAGATCTTCTTTGACCGTGGAGAAGCATTTGACCCAGAAAATATCGGTCTTCGTCTCCTTGCCGAAGATATCGAAAACGACCGTTATATCGAAATCTGGAACATCGTTTTGTCACAATTTAACGCAGATCCTGCTGTTCCTCGTAGTGAATACAAGGAATTGCCACACAAGAACATCGATACGGGCGCTGGTTTGGAGCGTTTGGTGGCGGTTATCCAAGGTGCTAAGACAAACTTTGAAACAGACCTCTTCATGCCGATTATCCGTGAAGTTGAGAAATTGTCAGGTAAGGTCTACGACCAAGATGGCGATAACATGAGCTTCAAGGTCATCGCTGACCACATCCGTTCACTTTCATTTGCCATCGGTGATGGTGCTCTTCCAGGTAATGAAGGCCGTGGTTATGTCCTTCGTCGTCTGCTTCGCCGTGCTTCAATGCATGGTCAAAAATTGGGCATCAACGAGCCTTTCCTTTACAAACTCGTTCCAACTGTTGGAAAAATCATGGAAAGCTACTACCCAGAAGTGCTTGAAAAACGTGACTTTATCGAGAAAATCGTTAAGAGCGAGGAAGAATCATTTGCCCGTACCCTTCACTCAGGTCAACACTTTGCCCAAGGCATCGTAGCAGACTTGAAAGAAAAAGGTCAATCAGTGATCGCTGGACAAGACGTTTTCAAACTCTACGACACTTATGGATTCCCAGTTGAATTGACAGAAGAAATCGCAGAAGAAGCTGGCATGACTGTAGACCGTGAAGGTTTTGAAGCAGCCATGAAAGAGCAACAAGAACGTGCGCGTGCGTCAGCTGTCAAGGGTGGTTCAATGGGGATGCAAAATGAAACCCTTCAAAACATCACTGTTGAGAGCGTCTTTAACTATGAAGCATCACAATTGCCTTCAAAATTGGTGGCCATCGTAGCGGACAATGCAGAAGTTGAAACTGTCTCTGAAGGAACTGCCTCTCTTATCTTTGCGGAGACTCCATTCTACGCTGAGATGGGTGGACAGGTTGCTGACCACGGTCAAATCTTGGATGCTGCTGGAAATGTTGTGGCTACGGTGACAGATGTTCAAAAAGCACCAAATGGCCAACCATTGCACACAGTTGAAGTCCATGCTCCGCTTGCTTTGAACCAAGAATACACACTTAGCATCGACACCAATCGTCGTCTTCGTGTCATGAAAAACCACACAGCGACTCACTTGCTCCATGCAGCCCTTCACAATATCCTTGGAAGCCACGCAACTCAAGCAGGTTCACTTAATGAAGTCGAATTCCTCCGCTTTGACTTTACGCACTTCCAAGCTGTGACGGCAGAAGAACTTCGTGCAATTGAACAAGAAGTCAATGAGAAAATCTGGGAAGCAATCGCAGTGGAAACTGTTGAGACTGATATTGAGACAGCTAAAGAAATGGGAGCTATGGCCCTTTTTGGTGAGAAATACGGTAAGGAAGTCCGTGTTGTGACGATTGGCGATTACTCTGTTGAGCTTTGTGGTGGTACCCACGTTGGCAACACTTCTGAGATTGGTCTCTTCAAGATTGTCAAAGAAGAAGGGATCGGATCAGGAACTCGCCGTATCTTGGCTGTGACTGGTAAGGAAGCCTTTGAAGCCTACCGTGAGCAAGAAGACGCTCTGAAAGCAGTCGCAGCAACCTTGAAAGCACCTCAACTCAAGGAAGTACCTCATAAAGTTGAAGGCCTTCAAGAGCAACTCCGTCAACTCCAAAAAGAAAATGCAGAATTGAAAGAAAAAGCCGCAGCCGCAGCTGCTGGCGATGTCTTCAAGGACGTGAAGGAAGTTAACGGCCACCGTTACATTGCAAGTCAAGTTTCTGTATCAGATGCTGGTGCCCTTCGTACCTTTGCAGATAACTGGAAACAAAAAGACTACTCTGACTTGCTTGTTCTAGTGGCAACTATTGGTGACAAAGTCAATGTCCTCGTAGCTAGCAAGACTAAAGACCTTCATGCAGGAAACCTTGTCAAAGAATTGGCTCCAATCGTCGATGGACGTGGTGGTGGTAAACCAGACATGGCCATGGCAGGAGGAAGCAACCAAGCGAAAATCCAAGACTTGTTGGATGCCGTAGCAGGTAAATTGTAATAGACTTTTTAAGATCAGGATTCAGTCCTGGTCTTTTTTACTTCTTTTTTGTAAAGGATCCAAGTCTTTATGACAAAAATCTTTATTTTTTTGACAAATATACTTGTCAAAAAGAAAAGAATCTGTTACAATGTATTTAAGTTAAGAAGAAAAGATAAAAGGAGGGACTAATGGAGATACTGTTTTGGTGTCTACTTCCGATATTTTCTGGTTTGTGGCTGATGTCATCCAGTGAATTGAAAAATGTAAAAAGGAAGTTGAAACGTTTAGAGAGAAGTAAAGAAAGGAGTGGAGAAATGTCACGTTTTTTTAAAGAAATGATTGGGAAAAAACCGATCATCATCGGTGAAGTTTTTGGGACAGATTGCTGGGAGGTAGTTGATGCTGATGAGGATTGGGTTAAGCTGAGGAATACTAATAAAAAGGGTCAAACAAGAATCAAGCTCATGCGCATTGACGATATCAAGTCTGTTGAACTGAAAGAAGACTGAGAGGTGTTGTCATGAAGCTGAAAAATCGCCTTAAAGAGCTAAGGGCTAGAGACGGACTGAATCAAACTGACTTAGCCAAGAAAGCCGGCGTGTCGCGGCAAACGATTAGCTTGCTGGAGCGGGATGAATACACGCCCTCCGTGGTCATTGCTCTCAAAATTGCTCAGATTTTCAACGAAAGTGTCGAAAATGTCTTTCGCCTAGTGGAGGAAGAGTAGGCCGTTAGGAGTAATCAGTTGCTGGAGAAATTTTATGCTAGCCATCTTGTCTTGAAGACTAGTAAGCAAGTTCTGTATCAGAGTAGTACTTGAGCTGATCCTGATAAGCTGTGTAAGTATATTAGTGCTTTCCGTAAGTGAGAGAAAGTAAAACAAGGAGAAAAACAATGCAAGAATTTATGGAAAACTTTAAAGTTAACGAAGAACAAGCAAAAATTGCTGGTGTTTGCGCAGGTTTGGCAGATTATTTTGGGATAAAAGTAGCTTATATTCGTCTGATCTTCGCAGTTGTAGTGCTAGCATCAACTGAGCTAGGGATTTTTGTAGCCTTGGGCTATGCCTATCTGGCAGGATGGTTCCAAAAGGATTATTTGTGGAATAAAATGAGCAAAAAAGTCAGAAATCACTTTATTTTTCTGATGACAGTGCTGATTATTTTACCTTTATTTGGCCGTGAAATACTGGAAGTTGCCTCTGACTTTATTAGTCAAGTCATGGCTTGGCTGACTGCGCTTATTTAAGAATAGGAGAAAACAATGTCAACAAAGAAAAGAATATTGAGAAATATCGGCATCTTAATTCTTGCTGTTATATTAGGAGGAGTAGTTGGTTTTATAATGGCTCATTTTGAGCATTTCTCTTGGCCGACCGTCTTAAATGTTGAACTGCTGAAGAACATTGGTCGAGCGAGTTTATTTATTCTCTATCCCGTAACCTTTTTCTTGCTCTATCAGACGCATAAAGTTCACGGGGCTTACCAGAGAGAAGAAGATGATGATAAAAGCTATGAGCTCTATCGTCAAACTTTTAAAACCCTAGAATATGCGACGATTTTATATAATATTTCGTCTGCTCTGACTCTATTCACCCTCTTTGTAGGAGTGAGCTACCTAGGTCCGCTACTAGGGTCAGACATGACGATTGACATTCCATTTTATGATATTGCACTGTTTCTTGCTTTGATTTTAGGTCAAATTCTTGTGTTGAAAACCACTCAGAAGGTTCGTCAATATAAATTATCTGCTATGCCAACCATTGAGGAGATGAAGGACTATGCGCTGTCCTATGATGAAGGGGAGTTGCAGGCTCATTATGAACAAAGCTTTTTGACCCTCTTCAACCTCAATCAGCGCCTCATTCCAGGACTTTATGTCTTACTCTTTATTCTTGGAGTTGGGACACCAATGCAGGTCGTATCTGGCATGATTGTATTAACCATTATTTTTGTCTATATCAATGCTGAGTCTTATCAAGCAGTTAAAAGATATTTCAAATAAGCTGTTTGTCAGCTAAAAAGGAGTTCATCATGAAATTAATCAAAAAAATCAACTTTATGGAAGAAAAGAAATATGTAATCGGGCTAAATGTAGCGGGGCTCTTGCTGATTTTTCCTTTCTCCATGCTTTTTGCGAAATTGACCCAGCTAATCTTCCGAGCCGATCATTATGATTTTTCGGGTCTAGATCTTGCCTATTTGTTAGTTTTTACCTTTATACTTGTCATCATCCATGAGTATATCCACGGTTTCTTCTTCAAGTTTTTCGGTAAAGGGAAAGCCAAGGTCAAGTTTGGTTTTAAAAATGGGATGGCCTATGCGACTAGTCCAGGTACCTTCTACCATCGTAAGGACTTCTTGGTTATTGGTTTGGCACCCTTTGTTTTGATTAGCCTACTCCTGACTTTATTGGCCATGCTGGGCTTGCTCAGTTCAACTCTCTACATGCCTCTAGCTAGTCTTCATGCAGCGGGCTGTGTTGGTGACTTTTACATCGCTTTGCTGTTGTTGGGGCAGACTGATGATATTCTGGTCGAGGATACGGAGGTCGGGATGAATTTGTACCAGAAAGAAGAGTCTAGTCAGGACTAGGAATCACTGGCATTAGATACTTCTTGTAAAATGAGTATTAAAGAGTAACATACTTGATAATTTAAAGATTTGGAGCAATGTTGATCTTGCCTAAATGGATGGCAGTGTGATACTAAGTTTAAATTTAAGACAAATGAAACCCGAAAGATTAGAAGTTCCTTCGGGTTTTGTATATAAGAGGAAAAATGATTAGACAAGTTCGTCAATAGAAGTGTAATCGAGATTTAAGCCTTCTGCAACAGGTTGGCTAGTGATGTGGCCATGATAAGTTGTGACACCTTCACGCAATCCAGCGTCGTCTGCAATAGCTTGTTTGAAGCCTTTGCCAGCCAAGGCTTCGATATAAGGAAGGGTGACATTGGTCAGGGCGATGGTAGAAGTGCGAGCCACGGCACCAGGGATATTGGCTACTGCATAGTGGAGAACACCGTGTTTCTCATAAACTGGCTCATCGTGGGTTGTCACGCGGTCAGCGGTCTCGATAACGCCACCTTGGTCAACGGCCACGTCAACAATGACAGAACCAGGGCGCATTTGCTTCACCATATCGTCAGTCACCAGTTTTGGAGCCTTAGCACCAGGAATAAGCACGGCTCCAATCACGACATCTGCTTCACGGACGCTTGCCTCAATGTTAAATGGATTGGACATGAGGGTTTGGATCTGGTTGCCAAAGACTTCTTCCAATACGGATAGACGTTTGGCGCTAATATCGAGAATCGTAACTTGAGCGCCTAGTCCCAGAGCGATACGAGCTGCATGAGTTCCTACAACACCGCCTCCGATGATGGTGACTTTACCTTTTGGCACGCCTGGTACACCGCCAAGGAGAACGCCAGAACCACCTGCCTGCTTGGTTAGGAACTGAGCTCCGATTTGAACAGCCATACGACCTGCAACCTCACTCATTGGAATCAAGAGTGGAAGATGTCCTTGGCCGTCACGAACGGTTTCATAGGCTACACTAGCGGTTTTAGCAGCTACCATAGCTTGAGCTAATTCGGGAGCAGCGGCCATGTGCAGGTAAGTGAAGAGTAGAAGGTCATCACGCAAGAACTGGTATTCAGTTTCCAGCGGTTCTTTAACCTTAACAACCAACTCAGCTGCCCAAGCTTCAGCAGCAGTGGCAACGATTTTTGCACCTTGCTTTTCATAGTCTGCATCTGCAAAGCCAGATCCAAGTCCAGCATTTGTCTCGATCAGCACCTGATGGCCTTTTCCTACAAGGCTGTGCACACCAGCTGGCGTCAGGGCAACGCGATTTTCATTATTTTTAATTTCTCTTGGAATTCCGATTAACATATAGCTTTACTCCTTTTTCTGACGCTAGGATCTCCGAATACAGGACTACAAAGGAACCTAGGTCAATTATTGTGATGTTTTCATTTTAAAGGAAACTGTCGCAAAAAGCAAGAAAAAAAGGATTGTTTTAGGCAGGGAATTATGCTATTCTGATAAGAAAAATCAGGAGGAAGAGATGGAAAATATCTATGTTAAACTAAGCCAACATTCCAGAATTGAGACGGAACGATTAATCTTGCGCCCAGTGACTTTGGATGACGCACCAGCCATGTTTGAATATGCTTCGGATGAGGAAAATGTTCGCTATACCTTTGCGACCAACAAAAATCTAGAAGAAACCCGCAATAATATTGCCTTGTTTTACTTGGCTAATCCTTTGGGGCGCTGGGGCATTGAGCTGAAGGAGACTGGCGACTTTATCGGAACGATTGACCTGCATAAGATTCGCTTGGACTTGAA
Organism: Streptococcus cristatus AS 1.3089; assembly: GCF_000385925.1. Classification (NCBI taxonomy): domain Bacteria; kingdom Bacillati; phylum Bacillota; class Bacilli; order Lactobacillales; family Streptococcaceae; genus Streptococcus; species Streptococcus cristatus. The sequence goes on along the minus strand of NC_021175.1, from coordinate 1,428,302 downwards.
AACGGCAGCTATCGGTTATATTATCAATAAAAAATACTGGAATCAGGGCTATACGACGGAGGCCAATCGGGCGGTGCTTGAGCTGGCTTTTGAGGAAATCGGGATGAATAAAATTGTAGCGCTGCACGATGCGGATAATCCAGCATCTGGTCGTGTCATGCAAAAGTCAGGCATGATCTTTTCGCACGAAGAACCGTACGCAGCCATGGACAAGCATGAGGAAGGACGCATAGTGACACGGGTGCATTATTATCTGACTAGGGACCAATATTTTGCAAAAAAATGAGAAAGAATATTGACAAGTATCTATCTACATGATATAGTAGATAGGTAATGCTGATTTAGCTCAGTAGGCAGAGCGCATCCATGGTAAGGATGAGGTCGCCGGTTCGATCCCGGCAATTAGCATAAATACACAGAGAAAACCCTTTATTTACAAGGGTTTTTGTTATGTTTGCCCCAGATCTGCCCCAAAATATTTTAAAATTCAACCATATTTGTCCGAACGAAAATAAAAAAGTATGTTAAAACAAGGTTCTTATTCTGTTTATTCAGGACAAAATGAGTGCAAAATGCTACCAATTAGCACTTGATAGAAGAGTCTGGGACAAAAGTCCTAGCCTCTTGCTTGCCTTTGGATTGTCGAGCAAGACGCAGTGGTTGAGTGGGCTCTACTAGGCTGATTTCATCAGCTTTTACAGCCCTACTCAACTGTGCGGAGGTGGGACAACGAAATCGAATTCTAACGAATTACCGATTTCTGTCCCACTCTCTTTTTGGTTTTAAATCAGGATTTCTCCTAGTTCAAAATGTATGCTTGCGTCCTCATAGGCGCCTAAATATGGTATAATAAAAGTAATATTAGCAAGGCAGGTAAAATATGTATATCGAAATGGTGGATGAAACCGGTCAGGTTTCTCAAGAAATCATCAAGCAGACTCAGGAAATCTTGGAGTTTGCGGCTCAGAAAACGGGCAAAGAAAATAAGGAAATGGCTGTGACCTTTGTGACCAATGAGCGCAGCCATGAGCTCAACTTAGAATATCGAGACACGGATCGGCCGACGGATGTCATCAGTCTGGAATACAAGCCAGAGCTGGATATTGCCTTTGACGAGGAAGATTTGGCGGACAATCCTGAGCTGGCTGAGATGCTGGAGGATTTTGATGCTTATATCGGCGAGCTCTTCATTTCGGTGGACAAGGCGCGGGAGCAGGCGGAAGAATATGGCCACAGCTTTGAACGGGAGATGGGCTTTTTGGCGGTGCATGGTTTTCTGCATATCAACGGCTATGATCATTATACGCCGGAAGAAGAAGCAGAAATGTTTGGCTTACAGGAAGAAATTTTGACAGCTTATGGACTTACAAGACAATAGAAATAACAAGCGCAAATGGAAAAATCGAGATGTCATATCGAGTTTGGAGTTTGCTCTGACGGGGATTTTCACAGCTTTTAAGGAAGAAAAGAATATGCGGAGCCATGTTCTTTCAGCCGTAGCTGCCATCATTGCAGGTTTGATTTTTCGGATTTCAGCGATGGAGTGGCTTTTCTTGCTGCTAAGTATCTTTTTGGTGATCGCTTTTGAAATCATGAATTCAGCCGTTGAAAATGTTGTGGATCTGGCTAGTGATTATCACTTTTCTATGCGGGCTAAGAATGCCAAGGATATGGCAGCTGGTGCAGTTTTGGTGGTTTCTGGTTTCGCAGTTATCACAGGTTTGATTATCTTTCTGCCAAAACTGTGGGATATTATTTTTTAGATAAGGAATAGAAGAATGACTTTTAAATCAGGCTTTGTAGCCATTTTAGGTCGACCAAATGTCGGCAAATCAACTTTTTTGAATCATGTCATGGGGCAAAAAATTGCCATCATGAGTGATAAGGCTCAGACGACACGCAATAAGATTATGGGCATTTATACGACGGATAAGGAGCAGATTGTCTTTATCGACACGCCGGGAATTCACAAGCCCAAGACGGCTCTAGGTGATTTTATGGTGGAAGCGGCTTATAGCACGCTGCGTGAGGTGGATACTGTCCTCTTCATGGTGCCGGCTGATGAGCCGCGTGGCAAGGGCGATGACATGATTATCGAACGCCTGAAAGCGGCTAAGGTGCCAGTGATTTTGGTGGTCAATAAGATTGACAAAGTTCATCCGGATCAACTTCTGGCTCAGATTGATGACTTCCGTAACCAGATGGATTTCAAAGAAATCGTGCCGATTTCAGCCTTGCAGGGTAATAATGTTTCCCGTCTGATTGATATCCTTAGTGAAAACCTGGAGGAAGGTTTCCAATATTTCCCAGAAGACCAAATTACCGACCATCCAGAGCGTTTCTTGGTTTCAGAAATGATCCGTGAAAAGGTTCTCCACTTGACTCGTGAAGAAATTCCTCACTCAGTCGCAGTAGTGGTTGACTCTATGAAGCGTGACGATGAGACAGATAAGGTTCATATCCGAGCTACCATTATGGTCGAGCGTGATAGCCAAAAGGGCATCATCATCGGAAAAGGTGGCGCTATGCTCAAGAAAATTGGGACCATGGCTCGTCGCGATATCGAGCTCATGCTGGGGGACAAGGTCTTCCTCGAAACCTGGGTCAAGGTCAAGAAAAACTGGCGGGATAAGAAGCTGGACTTGGCGGACTTTGGCTATAATGAGAAGGAATATTAAAAGAGCAAGAATTTTTCATTTTTGATTATTGATTGAATCGTAGATAGGAAACTAGAATGAATAAAGACTACATTTCCTATATTCGCTCCAAGGTTGGGCATGATAGAGTTATCCTGAATTTTGCTGGTGGAATTCTGGCAGACGAGGAGGGTCGTGTGCTTCTGCAGTTGCGAGGCGATAAGAAAACATGGGCGATTCCTGGTGGAGCTATGGAGCTCGAGGAGACTTCTTTGCAAGCAGCCGTGCGCGAATTTTACGAAGAGACAGGCATTGCTGTTGAAGCCAAGCGCTTGCTGAATGTCTACACTAATTTTGCTGAAACTTATCCTAATGGTGACAAAGTGCAGACAGTTGTCTTTCTGTATGAATTGCAGGCACTGGAGAATGTTGATATTTCCAATTTTCACAATGAGGAAACACTGCGTTTAGGCTTTTTTTCTAAAGAAGAAATAGCAGAGCTGGAAAATGTATCGGATAAACACCGCCTGATGCTGGATGAGTATTTCTCGGATAGCTTTGCTATGGGACATTGAGTTGAGATTGCCATAATCAGTGATTAGTTTAATTTTTTAAGGAGGCAGGGCAATGGAATTTGTAAATCTTTTAGTGGAAAATGTGGAACGAGCCGAGGAGCGTTTTTTGTCGGCGCTGACTAATTTATCTGTGGAAGAAGCGAATGCTTTTCCGGTTGCGGATACAGTTCCGTCCATTAAGTCTGTGACTTGGTTGACTTGGCATACGGCGCGGGAGCTGGATTTTCAGATTGCTGATTTAGCAAAGACTAATCCAGTCTGGTTTTCTAAAGGTTGGAAGAAAAAATTTGCTTTGGATTTACCAGATGATACGGAAGATTGGCATCACACTCCTCAAGAAGCGCATAAAGTTGTGGTGACAGATATTGATTTTCTTAAAGGTTATCTGTCTGATGCGGTTGCGGCAACAATTGCTTATTTATCAGAGGTGAATGAAGACAGTCTGGACGATGTTATTGATGAGAATTGGACTCCAGCTGTTAAGCGTGGGAATCGCTTAGTATCGATCATTGACGATGCTGCTATGCATTCAGGTCAGGCAATCTATGCTCGCCGCCTGCTAAGAAGAGAAGATTGAAAAAGGTAATGGTAGGGGAAATTCGAGCGGTCGAAAAATCTCATCTAGCTGACTGGGCTTACTTTGCTCATTTAGCTTGGAAGACAGAGAAAAAGAAATTACTAGCAGCATTTTCTGAAGGCAAATTTCCTAATGAATTTTTATACTACTTAGAGGGAGAAGCCGTTGCTTGGATCAGCTTATCTATGCGTTCGGAGTATGTGGAAGGAGCAGAGCAACTTCCTATCGCATATATTGAAGGCATAGCGGTAGCACCTGCTTTTCAAAGAAATGGCATCGCTCATCAACTTCTAGAGTTTGCACAGTCGTGGGCGAAAGAAAAAGGAGTGTACCAGCTAGCTTCAGATTGTGATATGGACAATGCAGTCAGTCAAGCTTTTCACAAGAGTGCGGGATTTGAAGAAATAAGTCGAACTGTTCATTATATGTTACATTTGGATAAGAAAGGATAAAGATTTTATGCCCGAATTACCAGAAGTAGAAACGGTACGCCGTGGTTTAGAGCGGCTGGTTAAAGGAAAAGAGATTGAAAAGGTAGATGTCCGTTATGCCAAGATGGTTAGTACGGGAGTAGATGCTTTTGTCCATGACTTGCCAGGTCAGACCATTGAAAAGATTGGCCGTCGGGGCAAGTATTTGCTCTTTTATCTGACGGGTGGAGTGCTGGTTTCCCATCTGCGAATGGAAGGCAAGTATCTTTTTTATCCTGATGCAGTACCTGAGCGAAAGCATGCCCATGTCTTTTTCGAGATGACGGATGGTGGGACGCTTGTTTATGAGGATGTCCGCAAGTTTGGGACCATGGAGCTCTTGAGAAAGGACCAGCTGGAGGCTTATTTTGCTGCCAGAAAGCTGGGTCCTGAGCCGACAGAGGCGGACTTTCTTTTGCCACCTTTTGCTGCAGCTTTGAGTCGTTCCAAGAAGCCCATCAAACCCTATTTGCTGGAGCAGACCTTGGTCGTTGGTCTGGGCAATATTTATGTAGATGAGGCCCTTTGGCGGGCACGGATTCATCCGGCAAGGTCAGCAGCTAGTCTAAAGCCTGCTGAAGTCAAGCGGCTGCGCGAGCAGATTATTGAAGTTTTGCAGCTGGGGATTGAAAAGAGGGGCTCGACTATTCGAACCTACCGCAATGCTTTGGGCGAAGATGGCACGATGCAGGATTTTCTGCAGGTCTATGGAAAGACTGGTCAACCCTGTGCTAGATGCGGTAGCCCGATTGAGAAAATAAAGCTGGGTGGGCGCGGTACTCATCTTTGTCCTCATTGCCAGAAAGCGAGGTAGCTACCATGGCAAGAATTATCGGTATCACCGGCGGCATTGCTTCGGGTAAGTCAACAGTGACAGAGTTTTTGCGGCAGCAGGGCTACCAAGTCATCGATGCGGATCAAGTGGTGCATGAGCTACAGGAGCCAGGCGGCCGACTTTATCAAGCTCTTTTATCTACTTTTGGCTCAGCCATCTTACAGGAAGATGGGCACTTGGACCGCCCCAAGCTGGGAGCCATGATTTTTGGGAATCCAGACCTCTTGGCCCAGTCCAGCCAGCTTCAGAACGAAATTATCCGCGAGGAACTGGCTCGCAGACGAGACTTGTTGGCAGAGACAGAAACAATCTTTTTCATGGATCTTCCCTTGCTGTTTGAGTTAGAATATGATAACTGGTTTGACCAAATCTGGCTGGTGGATGTAACGGAGGAAACTCAGCTCAGTCGCCTTATGGCACGAAATGCTCTCAGTCAGGAAGAGGCCGAAAAACGCATAGCAGCTCAGCTATCTCTCCGAGAAAAACGCAAGAGGGCGGATGTTCTTATTGAAAATAATGGGAACTTAGAGAACACTTTGGCTCAAGTTGACCAACTTTTAAAAACAGAAAGAAGATGATTCTATCACGGTACAAGTAAATTGGAAACATAATCTGAAAATCGCTTGGTTTGGGAACTTCCTGACAGGTGCCAGCATTTCTCTGGTCACTCCTTTTATGCCCCTTTTTGTGGAGCGGCTAGGAGCGCGTGGTCACGAAGTGGAGTACTATGCTGGTCTGGGTATTGCCCTTTCAGCTGTTTCTGCGGCCTTTCTATCTCCTGTATGGGGCAGTCTGGCTGACCGCTATGGCCGTAAGCCGATGATGATTCGGGCTGCTACGGCTATGGTCTTTACTATGGGCGGCATTGCCTTTGTGCCCAATATTTTCTGGCTTTTAGTCTTACGCTTTCTAAACGGCGTTTTTGCAGGCTATGTGCCCAATAGCACAGCCTTGATTGCTAGTCAGGCTCCTAAGGACAAGACGGGCTATGCGCTGGGAACTTTGGCAACAGGTGTCGTTGCGGGCAATCTCATGGGACCCTTGATTGGTGGAGTGATTGCTGAAATTTTTGGTATCCGCAATGTCTTTCTACTGATTGGCTTTTTCTTTCTAATTGCGACCCTGATGACGGCTGCTTTCATTCGAGAAGATTTTAGACCAGTCACCAAGGAAGAGGAGATTGGCTTTGGGAAACTCATTCGTCAGATTAGATATCCCAAGCTCTTGCCTACTCTTTTTCTGACTAGTTTTGTTATCCAGTTTGCAGCCCAGTCTATTGGCCCAATTCTTTCCCTTTACATTCGGGAGTTAGGTCAAACGGACAATCTGATTTTTGTATCTGGCCTGATTGTTTCGAGTATGGGACTGTCCAGTATGCTGAGTTCGAGTATTTTAGGTCGCGTGGGGGATCGCATGGGCAATCACCGCCTGCTGGTTTTAGCTCAGTTTTATTCCATTATTATTTACCTGCTCTGTGCTCATGCAGGCTCCCCACTCCAACTCGGATTTTATCGATTCTTGTTTGGTTTAGGAACGGGAGCCTTGGTGCCAGGAGTCAATGCTCTATTGAGTAAAATCACGCCTAAGTTTGGGATTTCTCGAATCTTTAGTTACAACCAGATTTTCTTTTATCTGGGTGGTGTCATTGGTCCCATGTCGGGTTCGGCTATTGCAGCGACAGCAGGCTATCATTCAGTCTTTTATGCTACAGCAGGTTTAGTAGCAGTCAGTCTTCTCATCAACCTTTTTTGTTTTGGAAATTTATTGAAAAAGAAGGAAATCTAGTGCGCGTTAAAATTCATTTGAAATGTTCCAGTTGTGGCAGTCAGAACTACCTGACCAGTAAGAATAGTAAAACTCATCCTGACAAGATTGAGGTATTGAAGTACTGTCCCAAGGAAAGAAAAGTAACCTTACATCTTGAATCTAAGTAGATTTTATGGTAAAATAGAAAGGATTTAAGGAGTTTTATTTATGTATAGCCTATTATTAAATATTTTAATCATTTTATCAGGATTTATCGTCATTGCTATTTTTATGCAACCAACCAAAAACCAATCTAGTAACGTGTTTGATTCTAGTGCCAACGACCTTTTTGAGCGGTCTAAAGCACGTGGATTTGAAGCTGTGATGCAGCGTCTGACCGGATTTTTAATCTTTGTCTGGTTGCTGATTGCCTTGATTTTGGCAGTATTATCTAGTAAATAAAATGGGCTCTGACTATGTCTTGGCCTTTTTTTAAAGTTTAAAAGGGGGAATATCAAGAACCCCTCATAGTATAGAAAGAAAGTATGAAAGAAGAAATTATAGAATATTTAAAAGAAAAGCAGCAGGCTAGCGTACATGAGCTGGCAGCTGCTTTGGGGAAAGAGTCTTCCAAGGACTTTAGTAGCTTGGTCAAGACCATCTCCCAGATGGAAAGAAAGCATCAGCTTCGCTTTGATGACAAGGGGCGGATTGAGCTTTATGAGAAGAAAAAGCAGGAGCGTCTGACGCTCAAGGGTGTTTTTCATGCCCACAAGAATGGCTTTGGCTTTGTCACCCTGAATGAAGAAGAGGATGATCTTTTTGTCAGCCGTAATGATGTCAATCATGCTATTGATGGCGATACGGTGGAAGTGGTCATTACCAAGGTAGCAGATCGTATCAAGGGAACATCAGCTGAAGCTAAGATTATTGATATTTTGGAGCACAGCCTGACGTCAGCGGTTGGCCAGCTGGTGTTAGATGAGGAAAAGCCCAAGTATGCGGGCTATATCCGCTCGAAAAATCAGAAAATCCGTCAGCCTATTTATGTCAAAAAACCAGCCATGGTTTTGGACGGCACAGAGGTGCTCAAGGTCGCTATTGACAAATATCCGACCAAGAAACACGATTTCTTTGTGGCCAGTCTGGTCGATGTGGTTGGTCATGTAAACGATCCAGGTATTGATGTACTGGAAGTGCTAGAGTCGATGGATATTGTCTCCGAATTTCCAGAAAAGGTCTTGGAAGAAGCCAAGCGAGTTCCAGATGCACCGACAGAAAGTGATTTGGAAGGACGTTTGGACCTGCGTGAAGAGATTACCTTCACCATCGATGGAGCGGATGCCAAAGACTTGGACGATGCTGTCCATATCAAGCACTTGAAAAATGGTAACTTTGAGCTAGGCGTCCATATCGCAGATGTGTCCTACTATGTCAAAGAAGGCTCTGAGCTGGACAAGGAAGCCCTCAATCGAGCAACCTCAGTCTATGTGACCGACCGCGTGGTGCCTATGCTGCCGGAGCGCCTGTCCAATGGTATCTGCTCCCTCAATCCCAATGTGGACCGACTGACCCAGTCGGCTATTATGGAGATTGATGCCAAGGGGCGCGTGGTCAAGCATACCATCACCCAGTCTATCATTAAAACGACCTTTCGCATGACTTATAGCGATGTCAACGACATCATCGCAGGTGATCAGGAAAAAGTTGAGCAGTTCAAGGATATTGTGCCTAGTATTGACAGCATGGTGCGTCTGCATGAGATTCTGGAAAGCATGCGATTTAAACGCGGTGCGCTCAACTTTGACACCAATGAAGCTAAAATCATCGTCAACAAGGAAGGCCGGCCAGTGGATATTGTCCTGCGTCAGCGGGGGATTGCTGAGCGCATGATTGAGTCCTTTATGCTGGTGGCGAATGAGACGGTGGCCGAGCATTTTGCTAAGTTAAATCTGCCTTTCATCTATCGGATCCACGAGGAGCCTAAGGCGGAGAAGGTGCAGAAGTTTATCGACTATGCCTCTAGCTTTGGGATTCGGATATACGGGACGGCTAGCTCTATGAGTCAGCAAGTTCTGCAAGATATTATGGAGGCGGTCAAAGACCAGCCTTATGAGGATGTTCTGTCCATGATGCTTCTGCGCTCCATGCAGCAGGCTCGCTATTCTGAGCACAATCACGGCCACTATGGTTTGGCAGCGGAGTTTTATACCCACTTCACCAGTCCGATTCGCCGCTATCCAGACCTTCTAGTTCACCGGATGGTACGGGATTATGGCAAGTCTAAGGAAATAGCAGAGCATTTTGAACAAGTGATTCCAGAGATTGCCAGTCAGTCTTCCAGCCGAGAGCGTCGAGCTATCGAGGCCGAGCGTGAAGTCGAAGCCATGAAGAAGGCTGAGTATATGGAAGAATTTGTTGGGGAAGAGTTTGACGGCGTGGTTTCAAGTGTGGTCAAGTTTGGACTCTTCGTCGAACTGCCTAATACGGTCGAGGGCTTGATTCATGTCACCAACTTGCCAGAATTTTACAGCTACAATGAGCGGACTATGACTCTGCAAGGAGAAAAGTCTGGTGTGGTCTTTAAGGTCGGTCAGCAGATTCGGATCAAGCTGGTCCGAGCGGATAAGGCTACGGGCGAGATTGACTTTGAATACCTGCCAAGTGAATTTGACCTAGTAGACAAGACCAGCAAGACTGGCAGAGGCAAGTCAGGTAGAAATAGACGCCGTGAGGATGACAAGCGCAGCCATTCTTCCAAAAAAGAAAAAGGCTACAGAGATAAGAAAGACAAGAAGTCCAAGAAAGGCAAGAGCCAGAAGGCATTTTACAAGGAACTAGTCAAGAAAGGAGCCAAGCATGGCAAAGGGAGAAGGAAAGGTCGTCGCGCAAAATAAAAAGGCCAGACACGACTACACCATCGTAGATACCATCGAGGCCGGCATGGTGCTGACAGGGACGGAGATCAAGAGTGTCCGTGCTGCCCGTATCAATCTCAAAGACGGCTTTGCCCAGATCAAGAACGGTGAGGCCTGGCTCAGCAATGTCCATATCGCCCCTTATGAAGAGGGCAATATCTGGAACCAAGAACCTGAGCGCCGCAGAAAGCTGCTGCTGCATAAGAAGCAGATCCAAAGGCTGGAGCAGGAGACCAAGGGAACTGGGATGACGCTGGTGCCGCTCAAGGTCTATCTCAAGGATGGCTATGCTAAGCTGCTCCTGGGCCTAGCTAAAGGGAAGCACGACTACGACAAGCGCGAGTCTATCAAACGCCGCGAGCAAAACCGTGACATAGCAAGACAGATGAAAAACTTTAATACAAGATGAAAGACTGGGCGACCGGTCTTTTTTAGCATTTAACTCTGTCAATTGATTTATGGTATAATGGGAGGGAACAGGTCTCAGGATGATTGAGAAAAGGAGAAGAAAATGAAGAAGCAAGAAATACGTAACTGGAGTAGGTGCAGGAGGAAACTGATACGATGAGGAAGATATTAAAAAATAAGCGTGCTTTTCAATTTGTGTTAGCTAGTCTAATTCTTATCCCTTTTATTATAGTAGGTACTGTTGGGTTCCAACAATTATTTAAAGAACCTGAAAAAGTCGAATATTCTATTGAAGAATACCATTCTGTAAAAGAAAACGTATATTTTTCGGGAATCAACGAAAATTCGTCTTATTAAACACCGATTCCAAAGCGAGACCTGGGGGTGGTGTCTATCTTTATACAACCGAGCGGAAAGTGATGACAAACAAAGGCGGAGTTGATTTAACCGATAGAAAAAACAGGCCCAAATCAGATTATTGGAAGATCCGTCTTTATGACTATAGAACAGAAGATTTAGCCGATAAAGAAGTGGATCTAAACAAAGTAGTCGAAGACTATGACGCCAGTTTTTTTCCGATTGCTTTCAGAATCTTCACCTATCGTAATAATCCTAAAAGCACCATCAATATAGAAGTCAAAGATAATCAAGGTGATATGAAAACCTTTGTTTTAAACATTGATAGTGGAAAAGTAGAAGGAGAGTATCAAGAGCGTTCAGATATCTATGAAGCGGGTCCTTACTTTTATTATACGACACTGGATCAGTATGCAAAAGATAAGGGGTACTTAGTGGATCACCTCATCAGTATTTATAGTGATTTTAAAGCAGAAGGAAAAGTTATTGATACTAACATCAATCTCTTTGAGGAATATCCTGAAATTGAGAAAAAAATAACTGAAGAAGGTTGGATTCTTAATCCTCAAGAAGAATACGTGACCCCAGAGGAATGGTTTGACAAAGTTTTGTACTGGATGGCTCCTAAGGGAGAAGAGAAACTGACGATTTATGGTATAGATACTAAGGGTCAGGTTTCTGATACCCCACTCACAACCTATGCAGAATATCAAGCCTGGGTTCAAAAACAACGATCAGAATGGAATAAAATTGAAACGAATTATTCCTACCATAATTAAAAGTAGACAGGCGCGAGCCCATCAAACGCCGTGAGCAAAACTGCGACATGACAAGGCAGATGAAGAACTTTAATACAAGATGAAAGGCCGGGCGACCGGTCTTTTTAGTTTTATATTAGTGATTTTCATCTACAGTAGCTGTCTTAAATTGTTTATTTTCAAATTTACTAAACAGAAAAGTTCTGACCACTTTGCCACTTGTCAAGTCTGGCTTTTTCGAGTATGATAAAGACAGTTAAAATTTTGAAATTTGGCTTTCAGAGAAAGGATTTTTTATGACAGAAAAATTGCTAGCTTATAAACGCATGCCAGTGTGGACAGCTGAGACCATGCCCGAATTGGTCAAGAACAAGCACAATACCAAAGAGGGAACTTGGGGCAAAATCACTGTTCTCAAGGGACGCCTTAAGTTTATCGAGATGTCAGAGGAAGGTGAGGAGCTAGCTGAGCACATCTTTGAAGCTGGTCAGGACAATCCTTTTGCCCAGCCCCAAGCTTGGCATCGGGTTGAAGCCTTGACAGATGATTTGGAGTGGTATTTGGAATTTTACTGTCGGCCTGAGGATTATTTCCCCAAGAAATATGGTAGCAATCCAGTGCACTCAGAGGTTTTGGAAGCCATGCAGACGGTCCGACCAGGACGGGCCTTAGATCTCGGCTGTGGTCAAGGCCGCAATGCTCTCTTTCTAGCTAAGCAGGGCTTTGAAGTAACGGCCGTAGATCAGAATGAGCTAGCCTTGGAGATCCTACGTAGCATTGTCGAGCAGGAAGATTTGGATCTGCCAGTGGGGACCTACGATATCAACTCAGCTAGTCTGACTCAGACTTATGATTTGATCGTTTCCACCGTTGTTCTGATGTTCTTGCAGGCGGAGCGGATTCCAGATATTATCCGAAATATGCAAGAACATACAGCGCTTGGTGGCTACAATCTCATCGTCTGTGCTATGGATACAGAAGACTTCCCATGCTCTGTGCCTTTTCCTTTTACTTTTAAGGAAGGCGAGCTGGCTGAGTATTATAAAGACTGGGAGCTGGTCAAGTACAATGAAAATCCTGGCCACCTCCATCGCCGTGATGAAAACGGCAATCGAATTCAGCTGCGCTTTGCGACTATGCTGGCTAAAAAAGTGAGATAAATTTTTTGAAGCTCAAGTCGGCTCTGCCAAAATCTCTAGTGAATTGCTTATAAATATTTTATAGCAGGATGTTTTCTAATAAGATAAAAATAATAGCCTTTCTTCTAAATATGATGGGGCTATTTTTTGTTTATCTGCTCTGATTCGAGAAAAAAGTAGAGGAAATATAGATTAGATAAAAAATATACACAATTTTGTGTAAACGCTTGCAAAAAGATTAGAAAGAGAGTATACTAAAGTAGGAATGTTAAGGTATTACGGTTTATGTTGTTTAGACTGGGAGTTGATTCCAGCCCCGCAGATAGTCAAAAGGAGATAGACTATGAAGAAAATACTGCTCAGACTAATGTTCCTTGCAATGTTAGTTGTTCTATTGCCTGTTCATGTGGCACAAGCGTGTTCTGCTTTTATTGTCGGTAAAGACTTGACAGCAGATGGCTCTACTCTATTCGGTCGGACAGAGGACTATCCATATGCACCTGACGGTGGTCGGCACAACAAAAACTATGTGGTTGTACCAGCTAAGACCTATAAAGAAGGTGATAAACTCGAAGACGAGTCAAATGGCTTTAGTTACCCACATTTGGCTAGTGAAATGAAATACACAGCCGTTTATGACTCTGATCGTGGCAATGGTAGCAACGGAGACTTTGCTGCGCACGGTTTCAATGAAGCTGGCGTTTCCATGACAGCGACCGTTTCTGCAACTCCAAATGACAAAGTCTTGAAGCAAGACCCACTTGTAGAAGATGGTTTAGCAGAAGCAGCTATGGTTGACTTGGCTTTGCCTCGTTCTAAAACAGCTCGTGAAGTCATTGAAAATGTTGCTAAAGTTATAGAAGAAAAAGGTTCTGCAGAAGGAAATATCATCGTTACTGCTGATAAAAACGAACTTTGGTACATGGAAATCCTGTCTGGTCACCAATACGTAGCTATCAAGTTCCCAACTAATAAGTATGCTGTCTTTGCAAATACTTACTATCTTGGTCACGTTGACTTGAACGATAAGGAAAATGTCATTGCTTCTAAAGATGTGGAAGAAGTAGCTAAAAAAGCAGACAACTATAAGACCGACAAAGATGGCAACTTTATGATTGCTAAATCTTACGGACCTGATGAATACATGGAACGTAACCGTTCACGGACCTATGCAGGTATCAAGTGGATGGATCCGCAAGCAAAAGTAAATTATGATGATGAAGCTTTTGATCTCTTGCGCGAACCAACTGATCCAAATAAGAAATACACGGTTCATGATGTAATTGCTGAGCAACGGGATCGTTTTGAAACTTTGCCACAATATAAAGCAGATGACTTAGTTGAAGTCGGTAAGAAGATCGATGGCAATGTCTACAAATATGCGCTAGGTAACGAAAACGTAATCGACGCCCACGTTTATCAAATCAAACCAAACCTACCAAATGCCTTTGGCGGTGTTATGTGGCTGGGTCTGGCACAAAGTCGCAACACACCATATGTACCATTCTATGGTAATGTAGAAGATACTTACGAAGCTTTCAAGAACCGTTCTACTAAATATGACGGAAAATCTTGGTATTGGACTGTTTGGCATATTGACCAAATGGTTATGAAATATCCAGAAATCTTTGGTAACAGCATCCAAGAAAAATGGAAAGAAAAAGAAGCTGAATGGGATAAAGAACAGACCGAACGTGATGCCAAATATGCAAACTACACAGATGAACAAGCCAAAGCAGCTGGACCAGAAGTGACGAAGGAAGCCTTGGAACGCTCAGAAAAAATCTTTAAGGAAATCAAAGCAGTCGAAGCAGAGATGGAAGAAAAGATTAAGAAGGAAAAAGGTAAAGATGCAGATCTTGTCTATACAGGCTATAACAAAGCGAACCTCCTAGCTGAAGCAGAAAAAGGAAAATCAGCGGATAAAGCTAGCGATACGAAGAAAGATAGCTCAAATCAAACTACTTGGATTGTCATCGGCGTATTGGTTGTGCTAGTTGCTGGATTCTTCGGATACAAACAATTTAATAAAAAGAAGGAGGAAGAATAAATTTTGAAAGAAAAGCTAGAAGTTTGAGACTTCTGGCTTTTTTCCTCTCTTGGATAATAAACCTATATCCTAAAATACTTAGTAAGGAGATGAGGATAGAAGATTAGAATTGTCAAAAAACTAGGCTCCATCTTGCTTTTAGCGGTAAATTGCTATAAAATAGATAAGGTTAAACATCAATACTTTTATATTGCAAATAGGAGAAAAGATGACAAAAAAATTAAAACGTCCAGAGGTGCTGTCACCAGCTGGTACGTTAGAAAAGTTAAAAGTAGCTGTTCGCTATGGAGCAGATGCTGTTTTTATTGGTGGTCAAGCCTACGGTTTGCGTAGTCGTGCGGGGAACTTCACTTTTGAGCAAATGGAAGAAGGTGTCCAATTTGCGGCTGAGCATGGTGCCAAGGTCTATGTAGCGGCCAATATGGTCATGCACGAAGGAAATGAAGCTGGAGCTGGAGAATGGTTCCGCCGTTTGAGAGACATTGGAATCGCGGCTGTCATTGTTTCTGATCCAGCCTTGATTGCTATTGCAGCATCAGAAGCACCTGGCCTGGAGATCCACTTGTCAACGCAAGCCAGTGCCACCAACTATGAGACGCTTGAGTTTTGGAAAAATCTTGGTTTGACCCGGGTCGTTTTGGCGCGTGAGGTTTCTATGGCCGAGCTAGCTGAGATTCGCAAGCGTACCGATGTTGAAATTGAAGCTTTCGTTCACGGGGCCATGTGTATTTCTTACTCTGGCCGTTGTACCCTTTCCAATCACATGAGTATGCGTGACGCCAACCGTGGTGGATGCTCGCAATCTTGTCGCTGGAAATATGATTTGTACGACATGCCTTTCGGTCAAGAACGCAAGAGTTTGAAGGGGGAAATTCCAGAAGAATTTTCTATGTCAGCTGTTGATATGTCCATGATTGACCACATTCCTGATATGATTGAAAATGGTGTCGATAGTTTGAAAATCGAAGGTCGGATGAAGTCTATTCACTACGTTTCAACGGTAACTAACTGCTACAAAGCAGCCGTGGACGCCTATTTGGAAAGCCCAGAAAAGTTTGAAGCTATTAAGCAAGATCTAGTAGATGAAATGTGGAAAGTAGCCCAACGTGAGCTGGCAACTGGTTTTTACTATCATACACCAACTGAGAATGAGCAGCTTTTCGGAGCCCGCCGTAAGATTCCAGAATATAAGTTTGTAGCTGAAGTGGTTGCTTATGATGAGGCGACGCAAACTGCGACCATTCGCCAGCGGAATGTTATCCATGAAGGCGATCAGGTAGAATTCTACGGACCTGGTTTCCGCCATTTTGAAACCTATATTACTGACCTCCATGATAATCAGGGCAATAAGATTGACCGCGCGCCGAATCCAATGGAATTGCTGACGATTACCGTTCCACAGCCAGTCCAACCTGGTGATATGGTCCGTGCTCGCAAGGAGGGTTTAATCAATTTGTATAAAGAAGATGGCACTAGTGTGACTGTTCGCGCTTAATTCGAAGCGAAGTCAGGAGGAATTTGCTAGTTAAGCAAGAGTTGCTTGCGTTGATGCGAATTGATAGCAGAACTAGTTATCCTATAAATACTGCCATTGACTTTCAAAGATAAAAAACTCTTCAAATCGCTTTTGATTTGAAGAGTTATTTTTTGGATTTGCGACTTTCGAGCCGAATATCTTTTTTTTGAGCTTCACGGATGTTATTGGGGACCAGACTGATGCGCTGGATATCAGGCACACGGATGATGGTCGTCATGCTTTTTTTGAAATTCTTGACAATTAACTGCTGGCGGTCACGGTCATATTTGACAATATCGCCAGTAAAATTCTTATCCAGAAAAATAACATGGACACCAGAATTTTTCCGCAGAGCCAAGTCAATGGTCTGCAGGATGTGACTGTTGTCGCCCTCTTCCTTATCTGTCTTTTTGTAGTTGATAAACTCATTAGTCTTTTGTAAAATCATTTCGAGATATTTTTTCATAGCTAAAATCTCCATAACTTGTTACAATATATTATATAATAAAATAATTAAAAAAGTAAAATCTTTTACGAATAATGAGATAGAAAGTAGAAAAGAGGTAAAGTATGGCAGAATTTAAATTTGAAATCGAGGAAAAATTGCTCGTTTTATCGGAAAATGAAAAAGGCTGGACCAAAGAACTCAACCGCGTAAGTTTTAACGGTGCGCCAGCCAAGTACGATATCCGAACTTGGAGTCCTGACCACAGCAAGATGGGCAAGGGAATTACCCTTTCTAATGAAGAATTTCAAGTTCTTTTGGATGCATTTAAAAATGGATAGACGCAAAGTCTATCCGTTTTTATTGTCTGAAAAATAGGGATGAAAAGCCAGACTCCTAAACATTGGAATGCTGATGAGAGTGATTGCGACAATTTTTAAAAGATCGGGAAGAATGAAAGGTGTGACTCCAACAGCAATGGCCTTAGAAAATCCCATGTTAGCCAGAAAATGAAGTCCGATTACGCCACCGACGAAGACCAGTGCATCTCCGAGCAGGTTAGCCAAAAAGATCGTGTAAAACTTGCTATCTTTGCTTGTCAAACTGGAAGTGACCAGTGCAAAGAGCAGATAAGCCCAAAGATAACCTGCACTTGGTCCTAAGAGGGCTTGAAAACCACCGCTTCCTCCGGCAAAAACTGGCAGGCCAATAGCACCCAGCAGCAGATAGAGCAGAACAGATAATACCGCTTCACGAGGCTTAAAAATAGTCGCAATCAAACCTACAGCAAAGGTCTGTAAAGTAATGGGGATCGGTCCAATGGAGAAACTAAGCTGGGAGAGTACAGCTAGGAAGGCAGCGCCAATAGCTGGAAGGGCAAGAAGAAATGCTTTGTTCTTGTTCATAATAGTAAACCTCTTTTTAAATTACGGTAACTATTTTAAATCAAAATAAAAAAAAGTCAAGTCTTTTTACATCAGACTAGACAGTTGTTTGTTATTTCCGCTTTTTGCGGCTCCGAATGAGGAGTAAGATAAAGGCGATTAAACCAAAAATATTAAAGAAAATAATTCCCAGAGCTGCTAGTAATTTTTTCGTTTTGCTCATTTCCAATCCCCTTTCTCTTAGTATTTCCTACTATCATATCAAAAATACTGTTTCTTGAATAGCAGAAAGGGTAAAAGATGGCTGGGGAGTCATGAATATTTTAATAAAATAGGATTATCTAGACAAGTTACAGTTTATAAGCTTGTCTAGAAGAAGTGAACCAACTAAATAAAAAAGAGGAAGATTCTGAACTGCACCCCAAAAGTTAGACAGAAAAAAATCTAACTTTTGGGGTGTTTTTATTATGAAATTAACTTATAAAGATAAAGTTCAGATCTATGAACTTAGAAAACAAGGGCGAAGCTTCAAAGAGCTCTCAAATATATTTGGGATAAAAATTTCCAATCTTCAGTACATGATTAAATTGATTGATCGTTATGGAATAGAAATCGTCAAAAAAGGAAAGAATTGCTACTATTCACCTGAACTAAAACAAGAGATCATTGATAAAGTTCTACTTGAAGGTCGTTCACAAATAAGGGTGTCTCTAGATTATGCTCTTCCAAGTGTTGGAATGTTGCCTAATTGGATAGCACAATATAAGAAAAACGGGTATACTATTGTTGAGAAAACAAGAGGGAGACCGCCTAAAATGGGACGTAAACCAAAAAAGAAGCCCGAAGAGATGACAGAGCTAGAGCGACTTCAGGAAGAATTAGAATATTTGAGAGCGGAGAATGCCATTCTAAAAAAGTTGAGAGAACTCCGATTGAGGGACGAAAAGGATCAAGAAGAAAAGCAGAAATTGTTCAAGGATTAGTAACAGAGTTTGCCTTAGAGATTCTTCTTAAAGATTATTAAGCTAGCTCGTTCAACCTATTATTACCAGCTAAAGCAATTAGATAAAAGCGATAAAAATCATGATATTAAGGCTGAAATTCAAGCTATTTTTACTGAGCATAAAGGAAATTATGGTTATCGCCGAATAACACTCGAATTAAGGAATCGTGGTTTTGTAGTGAACCATAAAAAGGTCCAACGTCTAATGAAGGTCCTTGGTCTAACAGCTCGGATTCGTCGTAAACGCAAGTATTCTTCATACCAAGGAGAAGTTGGCAAGAAAGCAGATAACCTTATTCAACGCCAATTTGAAGCATCCAAACCAATGGAAAAGTGCTATACAGATGTGACAGAGTTTGCCATTCCGATAAGCAGTCAAAAGCTCTATTTATCACCAGTTTTAGATGGCTTTAATAGCGAAATTATCGCCTATAATCTTTCTACGTCACCGAATTTGATACAAGTGAAAGATATGCTGGAGCAGGCATTTACAGAGGAACATTACACAAATACCATCCTCCATAGTGATCAAGGATGGCAGTATCAACATCAGTATTATCATCGTTTTTTAGAGGATAAAGGAATCCAACCGTCCATGTCACGTAAAGGAAACAGTCCAGATAACGGTATGATGGAGTCCTTCTTTGGTATTCTTAAGTCTGAGATGTTTTATGGTTATGAGAAGTCGTTTAAATCACTTGAGCAATTGGAACAAGCTATTGTAGACTATATTGATTACTACAACAACAAACGGATTAAGGTAAAACTAAAAGGACTTAGCCCTGTGCAATACAGAACTAAATCCTTTGGATAAATTAATTGTCTAACTTTTTGGGGTCAGTACATTCTTTACATAAATCTTCCTCAATTTTAGAAATAATTTAGAATTTCTTGAATGATAATTGAACCTTATACTTTAAAATAAAGTAAGAAGTCAAAGAACAAAGCCAGATAGCGTGACTGCTCTATCCAAATGACATAAGACTTCTTTCTTACAAAAATGTAAGATATAAATCAAAAATGAAAGGATAAGTTATGGTTGCCTTCTCTTCTTTATTTTATGATAATAATGAGCTTTAGAAAGGCCAAAGGAGAAACTTTTAGCGCATGGTGACAAATTCTTCGGAGCCAGTTGGGTGGATGGCAACGGTGGCGTCGAAATCAGCTTTGGTAGCTCCCATCTTAATAGCAACGGCGAAGCCTTGAATCATTTCATCTACGCCATAGCCAATGCCATGGAGGCCGACAACTTTTTCATCGTGACCAGCAGTGATAAGCTTAAACTTGGCCTGTTGGCGGTGCTGGGTGACAGCTGAGTACATAGAGGTAAAGCTAGAGGTGTAGATATGAATTTGCTCAACACCATAATCTCGAATAGCTTCTTCCTCCGTCAGACCCACTGTTCCAATAGCGGGATGGGAGAAGACGACAGTTGGAATAGTTGAGTAATCCATCTTAGCATCTGTCTTGCCGTTAAAGAGGCGCTCAGACAGGGTGCGTCCAGCCTTGATTGCTACTGGCGTCAGCTCTTTTTCGCCCGTCACATCGCCTAAGGCATAGATGCCAGGTACGACAGTATTTTGGTATTCATCCACAGCGATGAAGCCTCGGTCATTTAGGGTAACCCCTGCAGCATCAAGATTGAGGCCTTGGACATTTGGCTTACGGCCAATAGCCCAAATAATCCGCTCAGCAATATGGCTACTACCGTCTTGGAAGTAGAGTTGTAGCTGACCATCAGGAAGTTTATCCACTCGTTCGGGTATCTTGTGAGCATGAAGACTAGGACCAGATTTTTCCATCTCTGCCACCAATCCGTCAATCAGATAGCTATCGAAATTACGGAGAGGACGGTCGCGGCGGACAAAGAGATCCGTCTTGACCCCTAGAGTATGGAGGACACCAGCAAGTTCCACTGCGATATAACCTGCTCCTACAACGGCAACAGACTTGGGAAGTTCTTCCCAAGCAAAAACATCATCAGAAGTCTCGCCGTATTCGGCACCGGGAATCTGAGGAATGGCTGCATGAGCACCTGTTGCAATGACGATGTGTTTGGCGCGAATCAGCTCTCCATTGACTTCCACTGTATGCTTGTCAACGAAATGAGCGCGACCTTCAATCAGTTCAACGCCGTTGCGTTTGAAGCTTCCATCATAGGATGAGCGAGCGCGGTCAATGTAGGCTTCCCGATTCTTTCGTAAGGTAGCAAAGTCAAAGTGATGATTTTCTGAAGTAAAGCCATAATCTGGTCCGTAGTGGTGGATAGCCTCGGCAATCTGAGCACCGTACCACATGATTTTTTTAGGGACACAACCGACATTGACACAGGTTCCCCCTAATTTCTTTTCTTCAATGACAGCAGCCTTGGCGCCATGCTCACCAGCACGATTCATGGTAGCAATGCCCCCACTGCCACCGCCAATTGCAATAATATCGAATTCTTTCATAGTTAGATATATGCTCCTTTAATCAGTATGAGGTAATTGTACCTTTTTTAGAAAATGAATGCAAAAATCTGCTATGTTTTAGAGATTGCTTCATCGTTTATGAAGGAAATCCGATCGTTCAGGAATTTCACTTCTTTTCCTATCACAATATGATAGGTTATGATATAATGTAGTATAAAAGAAAAATGGTTTTCATCAAGAGGAGGAAAAAAGATGAAAAAGCTGAAAAAATGGCAGCTATTTAGTATTATCGGAGTTGCTGTTGTAGTTGTAGTAGGAGCAATTTCTGCAATGGTCCTGAGCAATATGAATTCTACAACAGAACCTACTGAAGTTGCACCAATTGTGCAACAAGCAAAAGAAGGCAGCATAGCCTCATCTGTCCTGTTGACGGGAACCGTAACTGCTAACTCAGAGCAGTATGTTTATTATGATGCTACCAAGGGAGACTTGGAATCTGTCCTAGTAAATGTTGGTGACCAAGTAACGGTAGGCCAAGCGCTTGTTCAATATAAGAGCGCAGAAGCACAAGCCAATTATGATGCAGCAGTTCGCGCTGTTAATAAGGCTGACCGTCAGATTTATGACTTACAGACCAATGGAGCGACAGTAGAAAAAACTGGCGATGAAGAAACGGATAATAAGTCCCTTGCCTCTGCTCAACGGACCGTTGATTCTCAACTTGCTGATTTGCGCGATGCACGTTCAGACGCTGTGGACAATATGAACAAGGCTCAAGCTCTGTTAAATGCAGCGACTGTTACGAGCACTGTTGAGGGGACAGTAGTGGAAGTAAACCGCGATGTATCCAAATCAACAACAGGAACCAACCAAACCTTGGTCCACATTGTCAGCAACGGCAGCCTTCAAATCAAGGGAGAACTCTCTGAATACAATCTGGCTAATTTGTCAGTTGGCCAAGAAGTAAGCATTACTTCAAAAGTATATCCTGACAAAAAATGGACAGGTAAAATTAGTTATATTTCCAACTATCCTAAGGACGGACAGCAAGCTTCATCAACTAATACAGGTGGTGCAGCTTCCTCTGCAAAATATCCATTTACAGTCGATATTACAAGTGAAATTGGTGATTTGAAGCAAGGTTTCTCTGTCAGCGTTGAAGTAAAAAACAATACAAAAGGGATTCTTGTACCAGCAAGCAGTATCATTTCAGACGGAGAAAAGAACTACGTTTGGACTGTCGAAAAAGGTAAAGCTAAGAAAGTGGAAGTAACTTTAGGGAATGCTGATGCTGAAAATCAAGAAATCTCATCTGGTTTGACAAAAGACAGTAAAGTTATCACCAATCCAACAGATAGCTTGAAAGATGGTCAAGAGGTGAAAGCGGATGAAAAAACTCATTGATCTACGGAATATTAATAAAACCTATCGGAATGGTGATCAAGAACTGAAAGTTTTAAAAAATATCAATTTGACAGTTGAAGAGGGCGAGTTTGTGGCCATCATGGGGCCGTCTGGTTCCGGAAAGTCAACTCTGATGAATATTATCGGGATGTTGGATCGTCCTACTACTGGTGAGTATTTTTTAGGAAATGAAGATGTTGCAAACTTGGGTGATAAAAAATTAGCCAAGGTTCGAAATAGTCAAATCGGCTTCGTTTTTCAGCAATTTTTCCTCTTATCTAAATTAAATGCCCTTCAAAATGTAGAACTCCCGCTGATTTATGCAGGGGCGTCACAAGGAAGTCGCAGAAATCTAGCTAAGCAGTATTTGGAAAAAGTAGATTTGGGTACTCGTATGACTCACTTGCCCTCAGAATTGTCTGGGGGGCAGAAGCAACGTGTTGCTATCGCGCGTGCCTTGGTAAATAATCCTTCGATTATTCTTGCCGACGAGCCGACAGGAGCCCTCGATACCAAAACTGGAGAGCAAATCATGGAACTCTTGACCGAGTTGAATGCTGAGGGAAAAACGATTATCATGGTTACTCACGAACCTGAGATTGCTGCTTATGCTAAGCGTCAAATTGTCATTCGTGATGGAGTCATCTCTTCAGATAGCGCTGAGAAGGAGGAACGTGATTAATGCAAAATTTCAAATTTGCCATTAGTTCCATTCTTGGACATAAGATGCGGGCTTTTCTGACCATGATCGGGATTATCATCGGAGTTGCTTCTGTTGTCGTTATCTTAGCACTGGGAAATGGAATGCAACAGGGAGTCACCAAAAGCATCACCAAAGAACAACAGTATGTGAGCTTGCTTTATTCTCCTACTAAAAGTAATTATACGATGGGAGTCAACTTGTTGGAGACCGGTGGTGGTCCAGATGCAGATAGTGAGATACTAGAAGAGCCACCTGTTGTCCAAGAGTCTTGGGTCAAAGAACTACTGAAGATTGATGGAGTCAAGGGTTATTATGTGACCAATGGTTCGACAGCTGATTTTTCTTATCAAAACAAGAAGTCTGATAAGGTCAACATTACGGGTGTGAATGCTACTTTCTTCAAAATTAGAAAATATGAGATTTTAGCTGGACGGACTCTCCTGCCTAGTGACTATCAAAGTTTTTCTAATGTGATGATGATTGATGAAACAGTAGCGAACAGCCTGTTTGGAAGTAGTGCAGAAGCCCTGAATAAAGTAGTTTCAGTCGGTGACAGCAACTACCGAGTTGTTGGTATCTATAAGGATCCCAATGCTGGTCAGAGCAGGAGTATGAGCTCAGGTAGCGCCTTGATGGCTAATACACAGGTGGCTTCTGAATTTCAGACAGATGAAATTGCAACTGTCTATATCTATGTGCCAGAAGTGGATCGCATCAACGAAGTTGGTGTAGAAGCAGCCAAAGAATTGACGGCTCTTTCAGGAGCTCGTCAAGGAGAATATCAAATCCTAAATATGGATACCTTGCTGGAGCAGTACAATCAAATCACAGGGACTATGACCGGTGTTATCGGAGCTATTGCAGGGATTTCTCTCTTTGTTGGAGGTATCGGTGTGATGAATATCATGTTGGTATCTGTCACAGAACGGACTCGGGAAATTGGTTTACGCAAAGCCCTTGGAGCAACGCGTATAAATATCCTGACGCAGTTCTTGATTGAATCCATGGTATTGACCCTTATCGGTGGCCTGCTTGGTCTTAGCCTTGCCTATGGAATCAATGCTCTGCTAGCTGCAGTCGTTCCTGAAAACGTATTTGGAGGACCACCAGTTGTCTCTGTCACTGCAGCAGTTGGAAGCCTTGTCTTCTCAGCCATGGTTGGTATTGTCTTTGGTATCCTGCCAGCCAATAAAGCATCTAAATTAGATCCGATTGAAGCGCTGAGATATGAATAATATCATCAAGAGAGTAGGACNGAAATCGGTAATTCGTTAGAATTCGATTCGTTGTCCACCTCCGCACAGTTGAGTAGGGCTGTAAAAGCTGATGAAATCAGCCTAGTAGAGCCCACTCAACCACTGCGTCTTGCTCGACAATCCAAAAACAATTGAGAGGCTAGGACTTTTGTCCCAGCCTCTTTGTCATGTGAAAAATCCCGCTGGAATTCCAGCGGGATTTGCTTACTTAAAAATTCTATAAGATTTGGATTACTTCATAGTCGGGAAAAGCAATACATCGCGAATGGTAGTCACATCTGTCAGCAACATTACAAGCCGGTCGATACCGATACCGAGGCCTCCAGTTGGTGGCATACCGTATTCCAAGGCTTCAACATAGTCATAGTCAATACCAGTTGCTTCGTCATCGCCCAGTTCTTTAGCTTTTGCCTGTGCTTCAAAACGTGATAATTGATCGATTGGATCGTTCAGCTCAGTGAAGGCGTTGGCATATTCTTTGGTCATGATGAAAAGCTCAAAGCGGTCCGTGAAGCGTGGGTCTTCTGGGTTTTTCTTAGCCAGAGGTGATACAGCGACAGGATGACCGTAGACAAAGGTTGGCTGAATCAAGGTTTCTTCGACAAATTCTTCAAAGAAAGCATTGATGACATGTCCTACTTCGGTGAAGTGCTTTTCAAGCGGCACTTTCTTTTCTTTAGCCAAGGCAGAAGCTTCTTCAAAAGTCATATCTTGCCAGAAATCAACACCAGTAATTTCCTTGATGGCATCCACCATATGAACACGTTTAAATGGTTCATTGATTTTGATTTCAGTGCCTTGGTAGTTGACTGGACCATCCCCCTTAACTGCTTTAGCAGCGTGTTGGATAATGCCCTCTGTCAAGTCCATGATATCTTGGAAGTCCGCATAGGCTTGGTAAACCTCGATAGAAGTGAACTCAGGGTTATGAGTGGCGTCCATACCTTCGTTGCGGAAGATACGGCCAATTTCATAAACGCGTTCCATACCACCGACGATGAGGCGTTTCAAGTGAAGCTCAGTCGCAATCCGCAGTACCATATCAATGTTTTGAGCATTGTGGTGCGTAATGAATGGACGAGCAGCAGCGCCGCCTGCTTCGTTGTGGAGAACAGGAGTTTCAACTTCAAGGAATCCTTGTCCATCAAGATAGCGACGAATTTCTGAGATGATTTTTGAGCGAGTGACAAAGCGCTCAAAGCTCTCACGGTTGGAAATCAAGTCCAAATAACGTTTGCGGTAGATGGTTTCCACATCTGTCAAACCGTGAAATTTCTCTGGAAGGGGACGCAGAGCTTTTGAAAGGTGAGTAATATGCGTTGCTTTGATAGAGAGTTCTCCCATATCTGTGCGCATCACATCACCTTCAATTCCCAAGAAGTCACCCAAGTCAGCCTTTTTGAAAATCTCATAGTTTTCTTCACCGACCTCGTCCTTACGAACGTAAATCTGAATTTGGCCTTCACGGTCTTGGAGGTGGGCGAAGCCGACTTTCCCTTTTCCGCGTTTGGTCATGAGACGGCCAGCAATGATTGCTGTTTCGTTCAATTCATGTAATTCTTCTTT
The DNA here is from genome assembly GCF_000385925.1 of Streptococcus cristatus AS 1.3089. Classification (NCBI taxonomy): domain Bacteria; kingdom Bacillati; phylum Bacillota; class Bacilli; order Lactobacillales; family Streptococcaceae; genus Streptococcus; species Streptococcus cristatus. The sequence goes on along the minus strand of NC_021175.1, from coordinate 1,402,645 downwards.
GGATTTGTCGCTGTATTTTTCTTTGAGTTGAGCAGAATTCGCAGTGCGCTCAAAACGTTTTCCGAAAGGATCAATTCCTTGCTCAGCCAGCGCAGCCATTTTTTCACGGCGAATAATCTGCTGGTCATTTAATTCTTCAATATGTTCAGTAGTCATTTTCTTCCTCCTAAGGCTTTCCCTTCTATTCTATCACAAAATAAAAGGAAATTCAGCAATAATTATTGATAAAAATAGAAAAACTGCGATGTTTAAAGATTCGCAGTTTCATCTGTTCGCATGTAATCTAGGTTGTTCCAAGCAAGTAACTTGAAAGAGTCAAAATTGTCTGTTTCCAAAATGGTGAGGCTAGCATTGGCTAAGCCTCCGTCCTTACGGAGCAAAGATGTTTCGTAACCGAGCAGGCGACGAATGCTAGCGGTTAGGTTGGCACCATGCCCGACAATCAAGATATTTTGAAAATCTTTCCCTTTGAGAGACTTGACGAAGGAAATTGTCCGCTGGGTAGTTTGCTCGACGGATTCTGCTCCAAATAGTTGGTGGTCAAACTGGGATAGATCGTGGCGGAAGGCCCACATCTGCTGAGGATACGCAGCTTTAGCCTTAGCAATTTCCCTACCTTCTAGATGGCCAAGAGACCACTCTCTTAGTTCAGGAGTCGAAACAATGTCGGTTTGATGCTGGTTTTCACTTTGGATAATCTCTGCAGAATGGCAAGCGCGCGGCAAATCGCTAGAGTAGATTTTATCGAATTTAACGTTTGACAAATGTTTACCCAAGCGCTTGAGCTCGTCAATAGAGGTTTCAAGTAGTGGAGAATCTCCGCTTGCTCCTTGGAAACGCATTTCGAGATTCCATTCGGTTTTTCCATGTCGGATAAAATACAATTTCATATCAAGCTCCTTTTTCCTTTTTGAAGCTAAGAACTTAGTCTTCTTTTAAGTCTGCGAACTGCGCTTGGACAAAGTCAGCCAAGTCCTGAGCCTTGATCTGGATACTACGGCCGACCTCACCAGCAGAAACAATGATGCTTTCGCGACTTAGAGCCGTTTGGTCAATGAAAATTGGGAAGGAGTGCTTTTGGCGAATCCCGACAGGATTATTGGCGCCGTGGATGTAACCAGTCGTTTTTTCTAAATCTTTTTGCGGAATCATACTGACTTTTTTATTTCCTGAAATTTTTGCTAATTTCTTTTCCGACAGATGTTCGGTGATGGGGAGAATGCCAATGACTGTTCCTGTTTTATCCCCGTTTAAAGCCAGTGTTTTATAAATGAGTGAGCGGTCAAATTCTTCAGTTAGGTTATCATCCAAAGCATTAATTTGCAAGCCTTGGTGCTCAATTTTTGCCTTGTTCAAAATTTGCTCGACCAGTGTTTTTTTGAGTTTTGTCTTTTTTGCCATTATTTATATTTCTCTTCTAATTGGGACATCCAAATTCCTAGCCAAATGCCTAGTCCAAAGAAAAAGGCAGCAAGAACGAGTGTGAAAATGGATACTCCTGCATAACTAATGCTTTCACTGTTGCCACTTTGAGGGAGAACAATGAGCAAGGTGCTAGACAATACAATACCAATGATAAAATGGTAAACGCGGGAATGATAATGTTTCAAAATGTGATCCATAGCTTTTGAAAAGAGAATCAGAGCCAGAGCGCCACCGATGCCGATTGGCAGGAAAGTGCCAAATAAGTCCAGGCGTTTAAATCCTGTCAGCATGGGAGTATAGAGCCCTAAAATCAATAGAAGATTTGAAGGGCTGAGTCCCGGAATCAAGATTCCTAAAGCGATAAGAGCACCCGCTAAAACAAAGGACAGGAAATTAGCTGGCAGTGTTCCTACCATTCCATTCAGCGAGTAAAGAAAGATCCCTGACAAGATGAAACTAAGCCAGAAGGTAACAGTGTCGGCTCGATCTCTGTCGGATTCCTTGACGGATTCTTTAATCAAGCTGGGAATGGTACCGATGATAGCTCCGGCAAAGCCCCAGAGAACGATAACCTTGTAATTATCCAGCAAGAGATTGACTGGATAGGAGAAGGCCGCAATCCCTAAAACCATCCCAATAGCTACAGGAGTGAAGTAGAGAACATTCTCAACAAAATTTTCTTTGATATGGGCTAAAAAGCGAATCATTCGCTCATAAATCCCCAAAATCGCGGCCAATACACCGCCAGACACACCAGGTAGGATGAAGCCAAGTGCGATAATCATTCCTTTTAACATCCTAGCAATCCATGAAATCATAATATTATAATATCTCCCTACAAGTCTTTTTCATTAAACTATTGTACCATAAAGCGACATACTTTTCTGAAAAAAGCAAGAAAAATATCTTGGATAGAGAAAAAAGAAGCAAGATTTCCTAACAGTCATCTTGCTTCTACTTTAGTTTGGTGTTGAAAATAATTTTTTATAGGTCTCTTTTTTATCTTGTACAGGAGAGAGCTGATTGAGGTCTAGGTTATGTGGGAAACCTTCCAATTTACCTTCTGAGGTATATTGATGTAGGTCATAGGGCTGTTCAGTATTTGGAGCAGCGTTATAGTAGCCGTCATTATAACCATAAGTTGGAATCCAAACGGCAGTAAATTTCTCAGTCGAGATACTATGCTCTTCCATGAAGTAGGTACCAATGTAGATACCAATATTCTGAGCTCCAAGACTTTCAAGTTTGGCACGAAAGGCCTCAACTCCTGCGTTCATGTCGTTCATGGTCTTTTCTTCGACATCAAGCCAGTAGAAGGTAGGCTTATATTTCGAAGATGCCTTGTAGAAGCTCTCAGCCTCTTTTTCCATTTCTTTGATGCTGCCGGCGGCTATATAAGCATAGACAGCTACAGGAATTCCCCGTTTTTGGAACTCTTGGATATGGGTAGCAAATGATTTGTCAAGTCCGTTTAGATGGGTAGCAACATTTTCTTTTTTTGCTTGTGCGCCACTATGTACGCGAATGATGGCACCAGAAATGTTTTCTGATAAGGTATCGTAGTCTATTTCGCTGGGCAATTGCCAACCAGAAAGGTCAACAATGGGTTTAGCAAGCAATTCTTCCTCAGGTTCGACAGTAGGAACCGTCTCCTTTTTTTTCTTAGTTGTCACCTGACTGACTTGGGCCTTTTTTGTCTGGGCTTGTCGATTTTGCAGATCAAGCTGGTGTTTGCTTATGACAATATATAGAATAAAGCAAGCAAAAAACAGCAAGAGTGCAAGCGGTTTAATCCTTTTTCTCATACTGTTTCATTGTAACTTAAAATAAATAGAAAAGCAAAGCATTTAGCCATAATTCCATCTAAATATGAAAATGTAATCTGATTGCAATACAAGACAAATCATTTTGAAATAATAGAATTTTTGAGGCGATAAATGAGCAAAAATCTTTTGAAGCTATCCTAATGCTTTTTTTTCGAGTCAAAAGGTGATATAATGAAGGATGAATTTTTAGAAATTAAATGGTGAAATATGAAAATTGACAAAAAGCATTTATTGAATTATTCAATACTGATTCCGTACATGCTATTATCTGGCATTGGCTTGATTGTCGTTTATTCTACGACGAGTCCTATCCTCATCTCAAATGGGCTCAATAGTTTTCAAATGGTTGTCACTCAAGCGGCTTTTTGGCTCTTCAGTTTGGTGATGATTTGGATTATTTACCGCATGAAGCTGGATTTTTTGAAGAGGCCAGGAGTGATTACTTCTGTTATCGTAGTTGAAACGATTCTGCTTCTGCTCTCGCGCTTTATCACGGGAACCATCAACGGAGCACACGGCTGGCTCAAAATCGGTCCAGTCAGTGCCCAGCCAGCAGAGTACCTGAAGATTATTTTGGTCTGGTATTTGGCTCTGCAGTTTTCTAAAAAACAAGAGCAAATTGAAATATATGATTATCAGGCAATCACCTTCAACCAGTTTATTCCGCGTGCTTTTACTGACTGGCGGGTTATTGTTGCTTTCTTGATAGGCCTGGTGGTTATCATGCCTGATTTGGGAAATGCGACTATCTTGCTCTTGACAGTTTTGATTGTAATTTCTACCAGCGGAATTGCTTACAGATGGTTCTCGACCATGCTTGGACTTGTTGTAGGAGGGTCGGCCGCAGTTTTAGCAAGTATTTGGCTGATAGGTGTCAAGCGTGTTGAGCAAATTCCTATTTTTGGATATGTCGCAAAGCGTTTTAGTGCCTTTTTCAATCCTTTTGATGATTTGTCTGGCTCAGGTCACCAGTTGGCCAACTCCTACTATGCCATGAGCAATGGCGGTTGGTTTGGTTTAGGTTTGGGAAATTCCATCGAAAAACGTGGCTATCTACCGGAAGCCCATACTGACTTTGTTTTCTCAATTGTCATTGAAGAAGTCGGATTTTTTGGAGCTACTTTGATTTTAGCTCTCTTGTTTTTCTTGATTTTACGGATTATTCTCGTGGGTACAAGGGCTAAGGATCCATTCAACTCAATGATGGCCTTGGGACTTGGTGGCATGATCTTGATGCAAACCTTTGTCAATATCGGTGGTATTTCAGGTTTGATTCCTTCAACAGGTGTAACCTTCCCATTCTTGTCCCAAGGAGGAAACAGCTTATTGGTCCTATCCGTTGCCATTGCCTTTATTTTAAACATTGATGCTAATGAGCGGCGCAATGCGATGTATCAGGAATTAGAAGTGGAACAGTCTTAAAAACTCTTTTGATGTGTTGGCTCTTGAACAATAGAAAGGTGTAACTAATGTCATTTACAAAATTAGAAAATTATAGCAATAAAGAAGTGATTCGGGAAGAGGTTGGCATTTTAACAGACTTGCTGATAGATATTACCCAAAATATTCTCAGCCCTGACACCTTTGCTAAAATCTCCACGATTGAAGAACTGGCAGTTCATGCTAAATACCAAGAGCTAAAAGCGGTGGTAGAAGAACTGTCTACGGATGATATGGTTTATATTTCACGCTACTTCTCTATTTTACCCCTGCTCATCAATATCTCAGAAGATGTTGACTTGGCTTATGAGATTAACCACCAAAACAATATCAATCAAGACTATCTTGGTAAGCTTTCAACGACTATTGATTTACTTTCGACACGAGAAAATGCGCAAGAAATCTTGGAAAATCTGAATGTTGTCCCCGTTTTGACCGCCCATCCGACTCAGGTGCAGCGCAAGACCATGCTGGATTTGACAAATCACATTCACACGCTTTTGCGTCAGCATCGCGATGTTAAAGCTGGTCTGGTGAATGAAAAGAAATGGTTAGCCAATCTCCGTCGCTATATTGAGCTGATGATGCAGACCGATATGATTCGGGAAAAGAAACTAAAGGTGACCAATGAAATCACCAATGTCATGGAATATTATAACAGTTCTTTTCTGCAGGCCATCACAAATCTTATGCTGGAGTATAAGCGCTTGGCGGAAGAGAAGGGACTGCACTTGGAAAATCCTAAGCCCATCACCATGGGAATGTGGATTGGTGGCGACCGCGATGGAAATCCATTTGTAACTGCTGAGACCTTAAAATTGTCTGCGACGGTGCAGAGCGAAGTTATTCTGAATCATTACATTGACAAAGTTTATACACTTTACCGTAATTTCTCTCTGTCTACCAAGCTTTCAAAAACGAGCGAAGCTGTAGCGAAGATGGCAGCCTTGTCAAACGACAAGTCTGTGTATAGAGAAAATGAACCTTATCGCCGCGCCTTTCATTATATTCAGTCCAAATTGATTCAGACTTTACTTTATCTGAAAGAAGGCAATTTCTCTAGTGAAGGACATCGTTTGGCTGACAAAGCGGAAGCAGTCCTGTATGCAAATGTCGCTACTTCAGTCAGCCATAATGGTAGGGAAATCATTCCAAACTATATCCAGTCTAGACTCAGTGATAGCTTAGATGAGTTACGCAAAGAAGAGCTCCCATCTTATAAAAATGCGCAAGAGTTTAAGGATGATCTACTTGTCATCCGCGATTCATTGCTGGAGCATAATGGACAAGCTCTGGTGACTGGAGAACTCACTGAATTGCTACAAGCAGTTGACATTTTTGGTTTCTTCTTGGCTAGTATTGATATGCGTCAGGATTCCAGTGTTCATGAGGCTTGTGTGGCGGAGCTCTTGGCTTCTGCTAATATCGTAAAAGATTACAGCAGCCTGCCAGAGGAAGAAAAGTGCCAAGTTCTCCTGAAGCAGCTTTTGGAGGATCCACGAATCCTGTCAGCAACTCATGCACCTAAGTCTGAACTTCTACAAAAAGAATTGGAGATTTTCAAGACGGCTCGTCAGCTCAAGGATGCGATTGGCGAAGATGTTATCAAGCAAAGTATTATTTCCCATTCGACTAGCGTATCAGATTTGCTAGAGTTGGCGATTATGCTCAAGGAAGTCGGCTTGATCGATGAAGAAGGTGCGCGTGTGCAGATTGTCCCTCTATTTGAAACGATTGAGGACTTGGATAACTCCTGCGATACTATTGAGAAATATCTATCTCTGCCAATTGCTCAAAAATGGATTGCTTCTAAAAACAACTACCAAGAAATCATGCTGGGCTACTCAGACAGTAACAAGGACGGTGGCTACTTATCATCTTGCTGGACTCTCTACAAGGCTCAGCAACAGCTGACAGCCATTGGCGACAAGTTTGGCGTCAAGATTACTTTCTTCCATGGTCGTGGAGGAACTGTCGGTCGTGGCGGTGGTCCAACCTATGAAGCAATCACTTCACAACCATTGCGGAGTATCAATGATCGTATCCGCCTGACAGAGCAGGGAGAGGTCATTGGCAATAAATACGGCAACAAGGATGCTGCTTACTATAATCTGGAAATGCTCGTATCTGCTGCTATTAACCGCATGATAAGCTCTAAGAAGAGTGACAGTGATACAACTAACGAGTACGAGAGAGTCATGGATCGAGTAGTGAATCGAAGCTACCAAATCTATCGCGATTTAGTCTTTGGTGACGAACGTTTCTACGACTATTTCTTTGAGTCTAGTCCTATTAAGGCGATTTCTAGCTTTAATATCGGATCTCGTCCAGCCGCCCGTAAAACCATCACTGAAATCGGTGGCCTAAGAGCCATTCCTTGGGTCTTCTCTTGGTCTCAAAGTCGGGTTATGTTCCCTGGTTGGTATGGTGTCGGCTCCAGCTTCAAGGAATTTATTGATGAAGATCCTGAAAAGAATCTAGCCTTCCTACAGTTTATGTACAAGAGATGGCCATTCTTCCAGTCCCTTTTGTCAAATGTTGATATGGTCCTGTCCAAGTCCAATATGAATATCGCCTTTGAGTATGCGCAACTTTGTGAAGATCAAGATGTGCGGGATATTTTCAATATCATCCTAGATGAATGGCAGCTGACCAAGGATGTTATCTTGGCGATTGAAGGCCATGATGAGCTCTTGGCAGAAAATGCCTATCTCAAGGATAGTTTGGACTATCGGATGCCTTACTTTAATGTGTTAAATTATATTCAGCTGGAGTTGATCAAGCGTCAGCGCCGTGGAGAACTTTCACCAGAGCAAGAACGCTTGATTCACATTACCATCAACGGAATTGCAACAGGTCTCCGAAATTCTGGCTGATCCATAAGAAGTTTCAAACAACATAAATCAAGAAATCGGCTTTTGAGCCGATTTTTTGTTGAGTAAGCCTCGTTTTGGAATAAAGAGCCTCATTTTCTGTGATTTATGTAAAGAAAAGATAAAAAAGTTTCCTGTCAGGAAAGTTTTCATATCTGCGCGCTAAAATACTTGAAAGTGTTTACAATTAGTGATACAATGATAAGTGTAGAAAAATGAAAACGATATTTTCAATAAAAGAAAGGAAACCATATGAACACAGACGACACAGTAACCATTTATGATGTCGCCCGTGAAGCGGGAGTTTCAATGGCGACGGTCAGCCGGGTCGTAAATGGAAACAAAAATGTAAAAGAAAATACACGTAAAAAAGTATTGGAAGTGATTGAACGCCTTGACTATCGTCCTAATGCTGTTGCCCGCGGTTTGGCCAGTAAAAAGACGACCACTGTCGGTGTTGTAATCCCAAATATTACCAATAGTTACTTCTCTACTCTAGCCAAAGGGATTGATGATATTGCCGAGATGTATAAGTACAATATCGTCCTAGCAAATAGTGATGAAGATGACGACAAGGAAGTTTCGGTTGTCAATACGCTTTTCTCTAAGCAAGTGGACGGTATTATTTTTATGGGCTATCATCTGACAGAAAAGATTCGCTCAGAATTTTCACGTTCACGGACACCAGTAGTTCTAGCGGGTACGGTGGATGTAGAGCATCAGTTGCCAAGTGTTAATATTGACTACAAACAAGCAACGATTGATGCTGTGGAACTATTGGCTAAGCGCAATAAGAAAATTGCTTTTGTCAGCGGGCCTTTGGTGGATGATATCAATGGTAAAATCCGCTTGTCTGGCTACAAAGAAGCTCTGAAAGGCCAGAAAATTTCTTACAGCGAAGGCCTGGTATTCGAGTCTAAATATAGCTATGATGACGGCTACTATCTAGCTGAACGCTTGATTGCTTCAAAAGCCACAGCAGCCTTTGTGACTGGAGATGAGTTGGCAGCAGGTTTGCTCAATGGCTTGGCTGATCGAGGTGTTCATATTCCTGAAGACTTCGAAATCATTACCAGCGATGATTCGCAAATTGCTCGCTTTACTCGCCCTAATCTGTCTACTATTGGGCAACCTTTGTATGACATTGGTGCAATCAGTATGCGGATGCTGACGAAAATTATGCATAAAGAAGAGTTGGAAGAGCGTGAAGTTCTCCTAGCCCATAGTATCAGTGAGCGTAAATCAACTCGTAAATAAGATAATGGATAAGGAATGAGAGTGGGACAGAAATCGGTAATTCGTTAGAATTCGATTTCGTCGTCCCACCTCCGCACAGTTGAGTAGGGCTGTAAAAGCTGATGAAATCAGCCTAGTAGAGCCCACTCAACCACTGCGTCTTGCTCGACAATCCAAAGACAATTGAGAGGCTAGGACTTTTGTCCCAGCCTCACTTTTTTATTTTAGCTAACTGCAGTCATCGAACACAAGAGATTATGAGTTTCTTCTTTGCAGAAATTTAGGTATAATAGAAGTAGGAATATTGAAAATCATTGCTTGTCCAATCTGCTTAACTGATAGGAATTAAGAGGTCAGGATTTAGCCAAGATTTGGCATGGATTTTCAGAAAAAATGTAAAAATAAAGAAGTGGAAATATATTGTTTTCTGTCTTCTTTTTACTAGTAGGAATCATTTATCGTAGCTGTATCAAGGAGAATTTTGTGATTACACAACTAGATACCAAGACTGTTTATAGCTTTATGGATAGTTTAGTCTCTATCAAAAAATATGTTCAACGGGCCAAGGACTTGGGCTACAAAAGTCTGGGTATGATGGATATGGACAATCTTTATGGTGCTTATCATTTTCTAGAGGAAGCAAAAGCGGCAGGACTTCAGCCCTTGCTAGGTCTAGAGATGGAAATTTATAAAGATGGAAATCCTCTCAATTTGAGACTCTTGGCTCTGGATAGTCAGGGTTATCGCAATTTGATGAAGATTTCAACTCTGAAAATGATGAATCGTCAAAATTGGGAAGACTTTCAACATCTTTTTAAGGGGCTGGCTTTGATTGTACCAATCTTTGAAGGTGTGGATCAGCTAGATCTGGGTTTGGACTTTTATGTTGGGGTCTTTCCAGATACGCCTAGGCAGGAATTGACTAGGCCAGTCCTACCCTTGCATACGGTTCGTTACTTTGAGCAGGGAGACTTGGAAACCTTGCAAATGTTGAGGGCGATTCGGGACAATATCAGCTTGCGAGAGGTTGGTCACCTGTCAAGCCATGAATTTTTATTAGCGCCAGAATCTTTAGAGGAAGCTTTCGCTGAAAACTTTCCAGAGAGTTTGCCCAACTTAGAGCGATTGATAGCTGATGTTCACTATGAAATCAACACCGACTTGAAGCTTCCACGCTTCAATCCTGAGCGTCCTGCTGTGGAGGAACTGCGGGAGTTAGCTGAGACAGGATTGGCTAAGCGGGGGCTTGCAGGAACAGCCTATCAAGTAAGGCTGGACCAGGAGCTTGATGTCATTCATCAGATGGGTTTTGATGATTATTTTCTCATCGTCTGGGATTTGCTGCGCTTTGGTCGTAGTCAAGGGTATTATATGGGGATGGGGCGTGGTTCTGCAGTTGGCAGTCTGGTGGCCTATGCTCTGGAAATTACAGGTATTGACCCAGTGGAAAAGAACCTGCTGTTTGAACGTTTCCTAAACCTAGAACGCTATACCATGCCCGATATTGATATTGATATTCCCGATGTGTATCGACCGGAATTTATCCGCTATGTCCGAGATCGCTACGGTAGTATGCATGCAGCTCAGATTGTGACCTACTCAACCTTTGGAGCCAAGCAGGCTATCCGAGATGTTTTTAAGCGCTTTGGTTTGCCAGAGTACGAGCTGACCAATATCACCAAAAAAATCGGTTTTCGAGATAATTTGACCACTGCTTATGAGCGAAATATAGCCTTTCGTCAGATTATCAATAGCAAGCTAGAATACCAAAAGGCTTTTGAAATTGCTAAGAAAATCGAAGGCAATCCACGTCAGACCTCAATCCATGCTGCTGGTGTCGTCATGAGCGACGATGATTTGACCAATCAAATCCCCTTAAAATACGGGGAGGACATGTATCTCACCCAGTACGATGCCCACGGTGTCGAAAGCAATGGACTGCTTAAGATGGACTTTCTGGGCTTGCGCAATCTAACCTTTGTCCAGCGTATGAAAGAAGCAACTCTAGAAAAATACGGAGTTGATATTGATATTGCTCGTATTGACTTGGAAGACGAGGGAACTCTGCGTCTCTTTGCAGCAGGCAATACCAAGGGTATTTTCCAGTTTGAACAAGCAGGTGCCATCAGTCTTTTGAAAAGAGTTCAACCCGTCCAGTTTGAAGAAGTAGTGGCTACCACCTCTCTCAATCGTCCCGGCGCTAGTGATTATATTGATAACTTTGTCAAGCGCAAGCATGGTCGCGAGCGTGTGGAGATGATTGATCCGAGCTTGGAGGATATCTTGGCTCCAACTTATGGCATCATGCTTTACCAAGAGCAGGTCATGCAGGTCGCCCAGCGTTTTGGTGGTTTTAGCCTGGGAAAGGCCGATATTTTACGGCGGGCGATGGGTAAGAAAAATGCTGCTGAAATGCATAAAATGGAGGAAGAATTTGTCAAGGGAGCTGTTAAATTGGGGCACTCAGAGACTAAGGCTAAGGAAGTTTTTGCAGTCATGGAGAAATTTGCCGGTTATGGCTTCAACCGTAGTCATGCCTATGCTTATTCGGCTCTAGCTTTTCAGTTGGCCTATTTCAAGGCTCATTATCCAGACATCTTCTTTGATGTCATGCTTAATTATTCTAGCTCGGATTATATAACGGATGCACTCGGCTTTGGCTTTGAGCTAGCTCCCTTGACCATCCATAACATTCCCTATAAAGATAAGTTTCAGGAGCGAAAAATCTATCTTGGCCTGAAAAATATCAAGGGCTTGCCAAGAGATTTTGCTTTCTGGATCATAGAAGAGCGTCAAAAGAATCCCTTCAGCAGTGTGGAAGATTTTATCTTACGTCTGCCGCAGAGTTATCATAAGTTGCCACTTTTAAGCCCATTGGTGCAATTGGGACTCTTTGATGTTTTTGAGCCCAATCGGCAGAAGATTTTACTCAATCTACCGAATCTTTTTGTCTTTGCGGATGAGCTAGGCAGTTTATTTGCTGATACTAGCTATTCATGGATGGATGCTGAGGATTTTACCGCTGCAGAAAAGTTTGAGCAGGAGCAAGCCCTGATTGGGATTGGTCTTAGTGACCATCCCCTCATCAGTCTAGCTAAGAAAGCCCATCATCCTTTTGTCTGGATTGAAGAGTTGGCGGAAAATAGCAAGGCGACCATTCTAGTAGAGGTCCAGTCGATCAAGATTATTCGCACCAAAAATGGTGAAAATATGGCCTTTATGCAAGTGACGGATACCAAGAAAAAGCTAGATGTTACTTTATTTCCTGAAGTTTACCGCCGTTTTGCCAAGCAAATCCAAGAAAAAGGCTATTATTATCTGACTGGAAAAATTCAGGAGAGAGATGGGCGGTTGCAGATGATTTTAGCAGAAGCGGCAGAAGCTAGCGCGGAACGTTTTTGGATCCAATTAGCGGATGCTAGTCATGACAAGCAGATTGCAGAGATCTTGCAGCGGTACCCAGGCAATATTCCCGTAGTGCTACGCTATGAGAATGAAAAGAAAACGGTTCCTGCAACAGGCTTTCGTGTTCAAAAAACAGACCAGCTTCAAACTGAACTAAAAACTTATAGCATGAAAACGGTTTTTCGGTAAAAAATCAGGAAAATAAGAGAATTTTTGTTCTGATTGTGGTATAATCTATAAGAATGTTAAAAAGATAAAGGAGCACATTACGAAATGAAACGTATTGCTGTTTTGACCAGTGGTGGAGATGCCCCTGGTATGAATGCTGCCATTCGTGCAGTTGTTCGTAAAGCAATTTCCGAAGGAATGGAAGTTTACGGAATTTATGGTGGCTATGCTGGAATGGTTGCTGGAGATATTTATCCACTTGATGCAACTTCAGTTGGAGATATCATCTCTCGTGGAGGAACTTTCCTTCACTCAGCACGCTACCCTGAGTTTGCAAAACTTGAAGGGCAATTAAAGGGAATCGAACAACTGAAGAAACACGGTATTGAAGGTGTAGTTGTTATCGGTGGAGATGGTTCTTACCATGGTGCGATGCGCTTAACAGAGCATGGCTTCCCAGCTGTCGGTGTACCTGGAACTATTGACAATGACATTGTCGGAACAGATTTCACTATCGGTTTTGATACTGCTGTTACAACTGCAATGGACGCGATCGACAAGATCCGTGATACATCATCCAGTCACCGTCGTACTTTCGTTGTTGAAGTAATGGGACGTAACGCTGGAGATATCGCACTTTGGGCAGGTATTGCTACAGGTGCAGATGAAATTATCATTCCTGAAGAGGGCTTCAAGATTGAAGATATCGTTGCCAGCATCAAACGTGGCTACGAAAAAGGTAAGAAGCATAATATCATTGTTCTTGCTGAAGGTGTCATGTCAGCAGATGAGTTTGGTAAAAAACTCAAAGAAGCTGGTGATACAAGTGATCTCCGTGTAACTGAACTTGGTCACATCCAACGTGGTGGTTCACCAACTGCTCGCGATCGTGTCTTGGCTTCTCGTATGGGGGCTCACGCTGTATCCCTTCTTAAGGAAGGTATCGGTGGTGTTGCAGTAGGTATCCGTAACGAAAGAATGGTGGAAAGCCCAATCTTGGGAACTGCAGAAGAAGGCGCACTCTTTAGCCTAACTGCAGACGGCAAAATCGTCGTTAACAATCCACATAAAGCTGATATCGACTTGGCAGAGCTCAACCGCAGCATTAATATTTAATTGGTCAATCAGGGAAAAATCCCTAAATAGTAGAAGGAGTTTCTTAAAATCATGAACAAACGCGTAAAAATTGTTGCAACTTTAGGTCCTGCGGTAGAAATCCGCGGTGGTAAAAAATTCGGTGATGACGGATATTGGGGTGAAAAACTGGACGTTGAAGCGTCAGCTAAAAACATTGCTCAGTTGATTGAAGCTGGTGCAAATACTTTCCGTTTCAACTTCTCACACGGTGACCACCAAGAGCAAGGTGACCGTATGGCAACTGTTAAACTTGCTGAAAAACTTGCTGGTAAAAAAGTTGGTTTCCTTCTTGATACAAAAGGTCCAGAAATTCGTACAGAATTGTTTGAAGGCGATGCAAAAGAGTATTCATACAAAACAGGTGAAAAAATCCGTGTTGCAACTAAACAAGGTATCAAATCAACACGCGATGTGATTGCTTTGAACGTTGCTGGTGGCCTTGATATCTACGACGATGTTGAAGTTGGTCGCCAAGTCTTGGTTGACGATGGTAAACTTGGTCTTCGTGTTATTGCAAAAGACGATGCAACTCGTGAATTTGAAGTAGAAGTTGAAAACGATGGTGTTATTGCAAAACAAAAAGGTGTAAACATCCCTAACACTAAGATTCCTTTCCCAGCACTTGCTGAGCGCGACAACGCTGACATCCGCTTCGGTCTTGAGCAAGGAATCAACTTCATCGCCATCTCATTCGTACGTACTGCAAAAGACGTTAACGAAGTTCGCGCTATCTGTGAAGAAACTGGTAACGGTCACGTTCAATTGTTCGCGAAAATCGAAAACCAACAAGGTATCGACAACTTGGATGAAATCATCGAAGCTGCTGACGGTATCATGATCGCTCGTGGTGACATGGGTATCGAAGTACCATTCGAAATGGTTCCAGTTTACCAAAAAATAATCATCAAGAAAGTCAATGCAGCAGGTAAAGTAGTTATTACTGCAACAAACATGCTTGAAACCATGACTGAAAAACCACGTGCGACTCGTTCAGAAGTATCAGACGTATTTAACGCCGTTATCGACGGAACTGACGCAACTATGCTTTCAGGTGAGTCTGCAAATGGTAAATACCCACTTGAGTCTGTTCGCACAATGGCAACTATCGACAAGAACGCTCAAACTCTTTTGAATGAATACGGCCGTTTGACAACTGACAGTTTTGAGCGTCATTCTAAGACTGAAGTTATGGCTTCAGCCGTTAAAGACGCAACAAATTCAATGAATATCAAATTGGTTGTTACTTTGACTAAGACAGGTCACACTGCTCGTTTGATCTCTAAATACCGTCCAAACGCTGACATCTTGGCAATCACTTTTGATGAATTGACAGAGCGTGGTTTGATGCTTAACTGGGGTGTTATTCCAGTCTTGACAGAGCGTCCATCTACAACAGATGATATGTTCGAAATTGCTGAGAAAATTGCAGTAGAGCAAGGCTTGGTTGAATCTGGTGACGATATCGTTATCGTTGCTGGTGTACCATTGGGTGAAGCGGTTCGTACAAACACCATGCGCATCCGCACAATCCGTTAATTTAGTTCATAATATTCAAAAACCGGTAGATTCATTCTATCGGTTTATTTTTTCTAGAATTTTTTTGATTTCGTAATTGTGAAAACTTCAAAATAAGAATATTAACATTTTGCATATCAAAAAGGAGAAGAACCTTATGATCTTCTCCAGATTTTATATTTTCTTCAATTGACCACAATTTATAAGGAATAAAAACAATAGTGTAACTATGATAATTATAGATTATCGTTACACTATTAGTTAGTAGATACTCTATATATCAATTTTTTCTTTTCTAGATTCTAATACCCAACCGATGATCCAGCAGCAGACTAGCAGGTAATTTTCAATCCAGCCTAGTAGATTCGCTTGATTTGCTTTTTCAAGATAGCCCAGCAGATGGTTGGTACCAAAGCCCAGTCCACCTAGAATCAGTGCTAGCAAGGTCATACGCAGATAGAACCAATCATATTTTATGTTGGTGGCAATGACTAAAGGCAGAATAGCTAGATTCCAGAAACCTATTTCCCGCTGCCAGTAGGGAGCTAGACCATAGATGGACTCATTGCCCAAGAGCTGGGGTTGGAAAATCTGGATCATAGCCGCACCCAGCATAGCTAAGAAAAGTAAAATGAAAGTCACTCGTAAAAATCTATTCATACCTGTCTCCTTTCTTCTTTATAAATTATATTATTTTTGAAAATGATTTTCAAGTTTTCATTTTTTATAAAAGAGCTCTTTAATAAAATATTTTACAGCCAAGTTCTATCTTTTTAGATGCTTTTGTGGTATACTAGATTAGTTGCAGAAATACAGTTTTTCTATTCAGTGGGAACTAGCGACCGAGTCGGCGCTTTTTTAGTGCCTAGACTTGAGAGACCATATTTATGAAGAGAAAAGCAAATACTCTCAGAAAATCGAGATTTAGCAAGCAAAAAACACTTGGTATGTTTCGATAGTTGAGTATCAAGAGCCTTATAAGGTGGCTTCGCACCGCCTTTAGAAAGAAGAAGAACATTGAAATTTAATGAATTACATTTATCTGCTGAATTGTTAGCAGAGATTGAAAAAGCTGGCTTTGTAGAAGCAAGCCCTATTCAAGAGCAGACGATCCCACTTGCCATGGCAGGTAAGGACGTTATCGGTCAGGCCCAGACAGGGACAGGAAAGACAGCAGCTTTTGGTTTTCCAACTTTAGAGAAGATTGATACCGATAATCCTGCTGTGCAAGCCTTGATTATCGCTCCGACCCGTGAATTGGCCGTGCAGAGTCAGGAAGAGCTTTTCCGTTTTGGCCGTAGCAAGGGTGTTAAGGTACGTTCTGTCTACGGTGGCTCTAGCATTGAAAAGCAAATCAAGGCCCTCAAGTCTGGTGCTCATATCGTCGTAGGAACACCTGGCCGTCTCTTGGATTTGATCAAGCGCAAGGCACTTAAGCTGAATCAGATTGAAACCTTAATCTTGGACGAAGCGGATGAAATGCTTAACATGGGCTTTTTGGAAGATATTGAGTCTATCATTTCCCGTTTACCAGAAGAACGTCAGACCTTGCTCTTTTCAGCGACCATGCCGGATGCCATCAAGCGCATTGGTGTGCAGTTTATGAAGGAGCCTGAGCATGTTAAGATTGCTGCTAAAGAGTTGACGACGGAGCTGGTGGATCAGTATTATATCCGTATCAAGGAAAATGAAAAATTTGATACCATGACTCGCCTGATGGATGTGGAGCAGCCTGAGCTGTCTATCGTTTTTGGTCGGACCAAGCGCCGGGTGGATGAGCTGACTCGTGGCCTGAAAATCCGTGGTTTCCGAGCAGAGGGGATCCATGGTGATTTGGACCAAGGCAAGCGTCTCCGTGTCCTCCGCGACTTTAAAAATGGCAATCTGGATGTCTTAGTAGCGACAGATGTGGCTGCGCGTGGTTTGGACATTTCTGGTGTGACCCATGTCTACAACTATGATATTCCGCAGGATCCAGAAAGCTACGTTCACCGGATTGGTCGGACTGGTCGTGCTGGCAAGTCAGGTCAGTCGATCACTTTCGTAGCACCAAATGAAATGGGCTATCTGCAAATCATCGAAAATCTGACCAAGAAGCGCATGAAAGGCCTTAAGCCTGCGACTGCGGAAGAAGCTTTTCAAGCTAAGAAAAAAGTTGCTCTTAAGAAGATTGAACGCGATTTTGCGGATGAAAGCATCCGTTCTAACTTTGAGAAATTCGGCAAGGATGCCCGCAAGCTGGCAGCAGAATTCAGCCCAGAAGAGCTGGCCATGTATATCCTCAGCTTGACGGTGCAGGATCCAGATGCCCTTCCTGAGGTAGAAATTGCCCGTGAAAAACCATTGCCATTTAAACCGTCTGGCGGTGGCTTTGGCGGAAAAGGCAAGGGAGGTCGTGGCAACGGTCGTCGTGGTGGACGCGAAGACCGAGATGGAGGTCGTCGTGACTTTAAACGCAAGTCAAACAAGAATAGTCGTGATTTCGAAAGCAGAGGGAACAAGCATCCGCACCGTACTTCTAGTGAAAAGAAAACCGGCTTTGTTATCCGCAATAAAGGCGATAAATAAACAGAAAGAGAGTGGGACAGAAATCGATAATTCGTTAGAATTCGATTTCGTCGTCCCACCTCCGCACAGTTGAGTAGGGCTGTAAAAGCTGATGAAATCAGCGTAGTAGAGCTCACTCAACCACTGCGTCTTGCTCGACAATCCAAAGACAATTGAGAGGCTAGGACTTTTGTCCCCGCCTCTTTTTTATTGAGGAGAATCACGATATCTTCCATAATTTGTTTGAAAAAGTCACAATGAAAACGCATAATCAAACAATATTCTATTTTTTTGAAAAAAAGTATACATTTTTTTGTTTATATGAGAAAATTGTAGTATAATGAAGTAAGAAAGGGTGCATGGACATTAAGGTGATTTGAAGTGTCTAAGGAACCTGACAAGAAAAATAGACTTTGTGAGAAGTCTATAGACATCAACCACAAGGAGGATTGTACATGAAGGAAAGTCGTCATAAGGTGATTTTGCAAGAGCTGGACCAGACGGGAGTTGTGTCTGTTAAAAATCTGAAAGAATTGCTGAATGTAACAGATATGACCATTCGGCGAGATTTGATTGATCTTGAGAAGCAAGGACTTTTGATTCGGGTGCATGGTGGAGCTCATAAAAAAGTGAAAGATAGCTTGAATGAAGCTTCGCATTCTGAAAAAACGATGTTAAATATCGAGGAAAAGAAGCTGATTGCTAAAAAATGTGCGGATCTGATTGCTGAAGGGGATACTGTTTTTATCGGATCAGGTACCACAACAGATTTTATAGGTGATTATTTAGAGGGGAAAAATATCAGCATTGTGACCAATTCTCTCCCTATTTTCGAAAAATTGAAGGATTACCCAAATTTTGATTTGATTTTAATTGGAGGGCGCTATCGGGTCAAGACCCAGACTTTTGTCGGGCAGTTTGCCAATAAACTTCTGCAAGAAATTAAGGTGTCCAAGGCCTTTATTGGAGTGAACGGAATTGACGGTCACAATGTGACGACTGCCAATGAAGAAGAAGGAAATGGGAATGCCATCATTCTTAACAATGCAATTGAAAAATATATCGTAGCAGATAACAGCAAGTTTGATAGCTATTCTTTCTATAGTTTTTACCGTTTAGACAATATTGATGCAATTGTGACTGATGATCACATTTCGCCGAAGGTGAGAGCTAAATATAGTTCCTACACCAATGTTCTATAATCGGATGCTTTTTAGTAAAAATCAATCTAAGAGTCTAAAAGCTGCGAATTTCGTAGCTTTTTGTTTGGGATAAGATATCGTTCCAATCATTTTACCTAAAAACTCTTATGCAATATTCAAGATTTTATAATTTCATTTTCGAATTATTCTATCCGTTGTTCGATGTAGAATTGTTAAATAGCCTATCTGCATGCAAACATCTAGCTATAAAATCATGCGACAAATAAACAAAAAATAACAAAACAAACTATTGACAGCGCTATCACATAATGATATAATTAATTAACGAACAAAAAGAAACAAAAAAGGAGAAGTGATGAAATGGCGCTTGCCCAATTATTTGATGAAAAATTGATATTTTGTTTACATGCTGATAATCAGGAAGATCTTTTTCATCAAGTAGCTGATTTATTAGAAGAAAGAGAAGTCGTAACTTCTTCTTATCGAAAGGCCTTACTTGAAAGAGAAAAGTCATTTCCGACTGGTTTGGATATGGAATTTTTAGGCAAAGATTTGCCGAATGTTGCCATACCTCACACGGACATCGCGCATAACTTGACTGAAAATGTGGTAGTTGTCAAGCTGGATCAGCCAGTAACTTTCCACAATATGATTTCTCCTACGCAAGCCGTTGAAGTGTCTCTCTTGTTCTTTATTATTAACAATTCGAGCTCAAGCCAGACCAATATCTTGGCTCAGTTGATGGATTTCTTCACTAGCGAAGGAAATCTCGCTGGTCTAGCTCATTTAAACTCTGAGAAAGAGTTGTTCCAATATATTTCAGATGTCATTAAATAAATAAATCGGAGGATTTTATTATGATTAAAATTTTAGCAGCCTGCGGAGCAGGAGTAAACTCAAGTCACCAAATCAAGAGTGCTCTTGAGGAAGAATTGTCAAACCGCGGTTATGATGTGCATTGTGACGCGGTGATGGTTAAGGATGTCAATGAAGACCTTATGAAAGGCTATGATATCTTCACACCAATCGCTGCAACAGACCTTGGTTTTGAACCAGGAATTCCAGTTGTCGAAGCTGGACCAATCTTGTTCCGTATTCCTGCAATGAGCGCTCCAGTCTTTGACAATATTGAAGCAGCTATTAAAGAGCACGGACTAAGCTAATCGTTTATTTATCTTGCTAACATTCATATAACAAAAAAAGGGAGGAATTATTATGGATGTCATTATTGACCTAGCCAATAAGATTTTCAAGCCAGTCTTGGAAATGGGTGGTCCTATCATCATGCTGATCATCTTGACAGTATTGGCCTTACTATTTGGAGTGAAATTCTCCAAAGCGCTTGAAGGTGGTATCAAACTTGCCATCGCTCTTACTGGTATCGGTGCCATCATCGGTATGCTCAACGGAGCTTTCTCAGCATCACTTGCTAAATTCGTTGAAAACACTGGTATCCAGTTGAATATCACAGACGTTGGTTGGGCGCCACTTGCAACCATCACTTGGGGTTCTCCATGGACCTTGTACTTCTTGCTCATCATGCTCATTGTCAATGTAGCAATGTTAGCTATGAAGAAAACAGATACATTGGACGTGGATATCTTTGATATCTGGCACTTGTCAATTACTGGTTTGCTCATCAAATGGTATGCAGATAAGAGCCATGTAAGTCCTGCTGTATCACTCTTGATTGCAACTTTAGCAGTTGTCTTGGTTGGTGTCTTGAAGATTATCAACTCTGACTTGATGAAGCCCACTTTTGATGATTTGTTGAATGCGCCAAGTTCATCACCAATGACTTCAACTCACATGAACTACATGATGAACCCTGTTATCATGGTTTTGGATAAGATTTTCGACAAATTCTTCCCTGGGTTGGACAAATATGACTTCGATGCTGCCGCTTTGAACAAGAGAATTGGTTTCTGGGGATCTAAATTCTTTATCGGTTTCCTTCTTGGTGTAGTTATCGGTATCATGGGAACTCCGCACCCAGTGTCTGACGTTGCCGAAGCAGCAAAATGGTCACTTGTTATCAAAGGATGGTTGTCTCTTGGTTTGACTGCCGGTGTCTGCTTGGAACTCTTCTCACTTATCGGATCATGGTTTATCGCAGCCGTTGAACCACTTTCACAAGGTATTACAAACGTAGCAACAAAACGTCTTCAAGGACGTAAATTCAACATCGGTCTTGACTGGCCATTTATCGCTGGTCGTGCAGAAATCTGGGCCTGCGCTAACGTACTTGCCCCAATCATGTTGATTGAAGCAGTTCTGCTTTCTAATGTAGGAAACGGTATCTTGCCGTTGGCTGGTATCATCGCAATGGGTGTGACACCTGCCCTTCTGGTTGTTACACGTGGTAAATTGCTTCGTATGATTGTCTTTGGAACTCTCTTGTTACCACTCTTCCTTCTCTCAGGTACACTTATTGCACCATTTGCAACAGAACTTGCTAAAGGTGTTGGTGCTTTCCCTGAAGGAGTTAGCCAAACTCAATTGATTACTCACTCAACACTTGAAGGACCAATCGAAAAACTCTTGGGTTGGACTATTGGTAATACTACTACAGGTGATATCAAAGCAATCATTGGTGCTATTGTCTTCCTTGGTGCTTATATTGGAATCTTTGCTTGGTACAGAAAGCAAATGATCAAACGGAATGCAGAATACGCAGCAAAAGCAAAATAATATCCGTTAACTATTGTTAAATATTGTAAGACTTGGGAGGCTAGATTGTCCATTTCCAAATGGGAATGTTGATAATCTAGCTTTTCCTATGTAATGAATAGGAAAGCTATGCAGAGAGAGGTCAGAAGTCTGGCTTCTTCTCTGAAGTAGAGAGGAAATTTGGATGGTGATTGTGCTACAAAATGATGAATTGACAGTGCAGTTTGAGAAATTGGGAGGAGCGCTTTCTTCAATCAAGGATAAGGATGGCTTGGAATACCTCTGGCAGGGTGATGCAACTTATTGGAGCGGTCAAGCTCCAGTTCTTTTCCCCATTTGTGGGAGTTTGCGCAATGACACAGCTCACTATGAGTTAAAAGATGGTCAAAAAGCGAGTGGAGTCATTCCTCGGCATGGTCTCGTTCGCAAGAAAGAATTTGAAGTGGTTGAACAAACGGATACGAGTGTGACCTTTGCTATTGAGAATACAGAGGAGATGTTTCAGAACTATCCCTATCATTTCCGCTTATCGATTCACTATAGCTTGACTGGTAAGAAGCTTCGTACCCAGTATATCGTGGAAAATCTAGGAGATAGTGAGGTCATGCCTTACTTTATCGGAGGCCACCCCGGCTTTAACTGTCCTTTACTTGATGATGAAAATTATGAAGATTACTATTTGGAGTTTGAAGAGGAAGAAACTTGCAGTGTTCCTCTCTCCTATCCTGAAACTGGAATGTTGAACTTTCTGGAACGTACAAGCTTCCTAGATCATCAAAAAGAACTGGATTTGGACTATGCTCTCTTTGCTCAAGATGCAGTGACTCTTGATGAACTAAAATCACGGACCGTTGCCCTTCGTTCTCGGAAGCATGAAAAAGGATTGCGATTGGATTTTCAAGAATTTCCAAATCTAATTATCTGGTCAACTGTCAATAAAGGACCATTTATAGCCTTGGAGCCTTGGTCAGGCTTGTCTACCTCATTAGAGGAGGGAGATTGCTTAGAAGACAAGAAAAACGTTCGCCTGCTCCCAGCAGGTAAAAAAGAAGAAATTGGATTTGATATTACTATTTTTTAAAGAATAATTTTAAAAATGTTTAAAAACGAACATAAAATGTTGACACCGAACACGAAATGTTGTATTATAAACTTGTGAGAGAACTAATATTGGATGTTTTGAAACATTTTGTTTAAATACATAGAAAATTAAAGGAGGACTTAACATGTCTATTATCATTGGTGCAGATGCTGCAGGTTTGAGATTGAAGGATCTCGTGAAAAGTTATTTGGAAAAAGAAAATTTCCAAGTTGTTGATGTGACGGCAGAAGGACAAGACTTTGTGGATGTGACTTTGGCAGTTGCTTCAGAAGTTCAGAAAGAGGAAGAGAATCTGGGAATTGTCATCGATGCTTACGGTGCTGGTCCATTTATGGTTGCAACAAAAATCAAAGGTATGGTAGCGGCAGAAGTATCAGACGAACGTTCTGCTTACATGACTCGCGGACACAACAACTCACGCATGATTACAATGGGTGCTGAAATTGTTGGGGACGAATTGGCGAAGAATATTGCTAAAGGATTTGTTAATGGTAAGTACGATGGTGGACGCCATCAAATCCGGGTCGACATGCTGAATAAGATGTGCTAATGCTCTGTGAAAATCAAGAGACCAGATTGTTAGCTGGTTTTGCTAAACTTAAGCCATTCATGCGGAATCTTGATTTTATTTAGCATGACAAATATAGTGGATAGATATAGAATAGATAGAGGTAAAAATAATGAAAATTGCAATTGGATGTGACCATATCGTTACCAATGAAAAAATGGCGGTTTCAGATTTTTTGAAATCAAAAGGATATGAAGTCATTGACTTCGGTACATATGACCATACACGAACTCATTACCCAATTTTTGGTAAAAAGGTTGGTGAAGCAGTGGTTAGCGGACAAGCTGACCTTGGTGTTTGTATCTGTGGTACAGGTGTTGGTATCAACAACGCTGTAAACAAGGTTCCAGGTGTTCGTTCTGCCTTGGTACGCGACATGACTTCTGCCCTTTATGCGAAAGAAGAGCTCAATGCCAACGTTATCGGTTTCGGTGGTAAGATTACTGGTGAATTGCTTATGTGCGATATCATTGAAGCTTTCATCAATGCTGAATACAAACCAACTGAAGAAAATAAAAAATTGATTGCTAAGATTGCCCATGTGGAAAGCCACAATGCTCATCAAGCAGACGCTGACTTCTTTACAGAATTCCTCGAAAAATGGGATCGTGGTGAGTACCACGACTAAGAGGTGACCTATGATTTTAACAGTCACTATGAACCCATCCATTGATATTTCCTATCCTTTGGATGAGTTGAAGATTGATACTGTCAACCGTGTGGTGGACGTGACCAAGACAGCTGGTGGTAAAGGGCTCAATGTTACACGTGTTCTTTCAGAATTTGGTGATTCTGTCCTTGCCACTGGTTTAGTCGGTGGTAAACTTGGAGAATATCTAGTAGAGAATATCGATGATAAAGTGGCGAAACGTTTCTTCTCTATCCAAGGTGAAACTCGTAACTGTATTGCTATTCTACACGGAGAAAACCAAACAGAAATCCTTGAAAAAGGCCCAGAAGTTCTTGAAAAAGAAGGGCAGGATTTCCTAGCTTACTTCAAAGAATTATTGGAAAATATTGAAGTAGTCGCTATTTCAGGCAGCCTGCCAGCGGGTCTTCCAGTTGACTATTATGCAAACTTGGTGGAGCTTGCTAATAAAGCAGAGAAACCAGTTGTTCTAGACTGCTCAGGTGCAGCCCTTCAAGCCGTTTTAGAATCAGAACATAAACCGACAGTTATCAAACCAAATAACGAGGAATTGTCACAACTTCTTGGAAGAGAAGTTTCAAAAGATTTGGATGAGCTAAAAGAAGTTCTTTCAGAACCGCTATTTGAAGGTATTGAATGGATTATCGTATCACTTGGTGCAGACGGTGCTTTTGCCAAACATGGTGATACTTTCTATAAAGTGGATATTCCAAAAATCCAAGTAGTCAATCCTGTCGGATCAGGTGACTCAACGGTGGCAGGTATTTCCTCAGGTCTCTACCATAAGGAAGCTGACGAGGCATTGCTCACAAAGGCAAATGTGCTCGGCATGCTCAATGCCCAAGAAAAAATGACTGGTCATGTCAATATGGCTAACTATGACGAACTATACAAACAACTACATGTAAGGACGGTATAATATGGTATTAACAGAACAAAAACGCAAATATATGGAAAAACTTTCTGATGAGAATGGTATCATCTCTGCCTTAGCTTTTGACCAACGCGGTGCTTTGAAACGTCTCATGGCTCAACACCAAGAAGCAGAACCAACAGTAGAACAAATGGAAGAACTGAAAGTTTTGGTTGCAGAAGAGTTGACTCCTTACGCTTCATCTATGCTGCTGGATCCTGAGTATGGACTACCTGCTACTAAAGCTTTGGACAAGAATGCTGGTCTCTTGTTGGCTTATGAGAAGACAGGTTATGATACTTCTAGCACGAAGCGCCTGCCAGACTGCTTGGATCTTTGGTCTGCAAAACGCATCAAAGAACAAGGTGCGGATGCGGTGAAATTCCTCCTTTACTATGATGTGGATAGCTCAGATGAACTTAATCAACAAAAGCAAGCTTATATCGAGCGCGTGGGTTCTGAGTGTGTAGCTGAAGACATTCCTTTCTTCCTTGAAATCTTGGCTTATGATGAAAAGATTGCGGATGCTTCTAGCGTAGAATATGCTAAAGTGAAACCGCGCAAGGTTATTGAAGCGATGAAAGTTTTCTCTGATCCGCGTTTCAACATTGATGTCTTGAAAGTAGAAGTCCCAGTTAACGTTAAATACGTTGAAGGCTTTGGCGATGGCGAAGTAGTTCATACAAAAGCTGAAGCAGCTGCTTTCTTCAAGGAACAAGATGAGGCGACTAACCTGCCTTATATCTATTTGAGTGCGGGTGTATCTGCTAAACTTTTCCAAGAAACACTTGTTTTTGCGCATGAGTCAGGTGCTAACTTCAACGGCGTTCTCTGCGGACGTGCGACTTGGGCTGGCAGTGTCAAAGACTATATTGAGCAAGGCGAAGAAGCAGCTCGTAAGTGGCTTCGTACAACCGGTTTTGAAAACATTGATGAGCTCAACAAGGTTCTTCAACAGACTGCGACTTCTTGGAAGAAACGCATCTAATCTTGATTTTAGAATTCAAAAAACGTAGTAAGTTTTAGGACTTGCTACGTTTTTCTTCTATATAAGCTAGTTTTTCAGCTCGTTTCTTCTTTTTGAAGAGGGCTTCAGCCGACATGGCTGCAGATTTGTCGGGGTATTCTTCTTGATAGATGAGTGTGACGGGTAATCGGGCACGGGTGTACTTGGCTCCTTTTCCAGCCTGATGTGTTTTGAGACGAGCTTCTACATTAGTTGTATAGCCTGTGTAGAGGGTGCCGTCTCCACATTCAAGGACGTACATATAGGCTTTATTTTCCATAGTAAATCTCTTGAATTTCTGGTGTATAGCTGCCGTCTTGCTCGTGGATAAAGAGAGGTGGGAGGATTTTCAGACCGTCCGGTGAACCATCTTTAATAGCCTCAATTAAGAGCATGTTGGCTTCCCTACCCTGCTTGGGATAGACAAACTGGATGCGCTTGGGCGCTAGATTATGGCCTTTCATGGTCTCTAAAATATCCAAAAATCGGTCAGGACGATGGACCATGGCTAAGCGACCATTGGACTTGAGGACTCGCTGGGCAATCGTGCAAATTTCTTCTAAGTTGGTAGCGACTTCGTGACGAGCTAGAAGATAATGCTCACTACCGTTGAGATTGGAATGTTCATCGACCTTGAAATAGGGAGGATTGCAGAGAATGATATCAACCTTGCTGCCAGAGATGTGGTTGCCTAGATTTTTCAAGTCGTCATGGATAACCTGCATCTGTTGAGCAAGGTCATTTAGTTCAATGGAGCGCTGGGCCATATCGGCCAGACGCTCCTGAATTTCCACTGCTAGAATCTGGGCCTGAGTCCGTGTGCTAGCAAAGAGACCAACAGCACCATTTCCAGCGCAGAGATCGACGATTAGCCCTCGCTTGGGTAACTTTGGAAAGCGGGAAAGCAGGACACTATCGACTGAATAGCTAAAGACCTCGCTATTTTGAATGATTTTAATATCAGTGGAAAAGAGCTGATTAACTCTTTCTCCGTCTTTTAATTTTGCTTCTGTCATACCAACATTATAGCATGATTAAGTGCTATTCCAAAGAAGAAAAAGAAACTTTATAGGAAAAAACACCTGACAGACATAGTCAGGTGCGAATTTTAGTTGAATTCATATTTTTGCTTGATGGTACAAGCGATGAAAATTCCGATAAAGAAAACCATGAGAATCAGATAGACTGGCAAGGTTGCGGCTGTCAGCGTTGCAATTTCCAATAGGTGCTGCAGGACAAAGGCTGATAGATAGAAGCCTGCGACTGAAAAAATGATCAGAAGAGCGCGCCAGAGGTTGAGTGGCAGACAGGCCCGGATAACTGACAGGAAGCTGATGCTGCCTAGCAAGTAGTAGGTCAGGGTGGACATTTCTATGTCGCTCCAGCCATGGTTGCTGCCCCAGATACGGACAAATAGCACACTGAAGATAATCATGAGGGAACTTGGCAGAGCTAGCTGCAGGGAGCGTTTGAGGAAGTGCTTTTCAACTGGCTTGATATTGCGCTCAAAGGTGAGGACAAAGGGTGGGAAGCCTTCGACAAACTGGTCAATCAGGGTGATTTGAATCGGAATGAATGGGAAAATCAAGAGATATTCTGGTTTGCCTAACAGGACACTGGCGATACAGATGATAGCTAGGAGGAAGGAATAAATGGTCTTGATGAAGAAAATCGGAGCAATCCGTCCGATGTTGTTAACGACCCGGCGGCCTTCAAAAAGAATCTCAGGTACATCGTTAAAGTCGGAGTTAAGAAGAACCAAGTTGGCAATTTGCCGAGTTGCTGGGTCACCTTCTGCCATGACGATGGAGCAGTCCGCTTCACGCAAGGCCAAGATATCATTAACACCATCTCCAGTCATAGCTGTTGTCCGACCGGCAGCCTTGAGAGTCTGGATCAGCAGCTTCTTCTGATGAGGAGAAACTCGGCCGAAGATGGCTGTTGCTTCTGCCTGCTCAACCAGTTCTTGATCGCTGATTTTAGAGCAGTCGATGTAGCTGGCGTAGTTGGCAAATCCAGCCTGGCTAGCAATATGGGAAACGGTCACAGGATTGTCACCAGAGATGATTTTCAGATCAACATCCTGAGAGCGTAGATAATCCAAGGTCTCGGCCGCTCCCTCACGAATAGGATCAGTGATTTCCAAAACAGCTAAAGCGGTCATATCTTCAGGCAGTTGGATACTGTGTTTATCTAGCACTTGGTCGCTGTGAGCCAGCACTAAAACCCGCGATCCGCGTTTTTGAGCCTCTCCAACCGCTGCAGGATTGCTGTTCAGTAGCATTTCGGGCGCTCCCAGAAAGATGGTTCCAACACTTGATAAATGCATAGCGCCCCATTTTCGGTCACTAGAAAATGGGATAACATTGTCGCTGGTATAGGTGTGCTTCAGGTGGCCGTATCCCTTGCGGATAGCCTGGGCAGTTGGGTTATTATCCTCGCTGGTTTGGATATAAGCTGCTAAGATTTGGCTGACGGTCTCATCAGAAAACTTATCTGACAAACTATGCAAGGCTTCAACAGTCATCTTACCTTGGGTAATTGTCCCAGTCTTGTCCAGACAGAGAGTATCCACTCGAGCCAAGGTCTCAACAGAATACATTTCCTGGACAAGAACCTTACGCATACCTAGCTTGATGACAGCTGTCAGGAGTGATGTGACTGTCAGCAGGGCAATTCCCTTAGGCAGCATACCCAAAAGAGCTGTCGAGCTGGTAATGACAGAGTTTTTGACAGGCAGTCCCTTTATCATCAGGGCTTCAAAGAAAAGTGCCAATCCGAAAGGAATGATGATTTTTCCGGTAAAGCGGGAAATTTTCGCAAGATTGTAAAGAATCCGCGAGTTGATAGGCTTGAGGGTTTTAGCCTCAGTCATGAGCTTGTTAGCATAGTTGTCTGCACCGACATGGTGTACCTCAGCATAAATCTGCCCACTGGCCAGAAAGCTACCAGACAGCAGCTCAGCGCCTTCTTCCTTGAGAACCAAGTCACTCTCCCCTGTCAGCATGGCTTCATTGGCCTCGGCAACACCCTCTACTACACGGGCATCACTGGGAATCTGCTCGCCAGCTGACAGCTTGATCAGGTCGCCCAGCACAATTTCTTCTGGCTGAATCTTAACTTCCTGGCCGTTGCGGACAACTGTGACCAGCTCTCGGCTGACCAGATTGAGCTTGTCAATCATGTGTTTGGCTCGCAGCTCCGTGATAATACCAGTGACGGCGTTAAAGCTGATGACGGCGAAGAAGACCAGATTGCTCCAGGCTTGGACAGAGACCAAGGCTACAGCAATAACAAAGTTAAGGGCATTAAAAAGGGTGAAAACATTCCGCTTAACGATTTGCCAGTTACTAGTACTGGTGTCACTTGTAAAATCGTTGGTCAAGCCCTGCGAAATCTTTTCATCTACTTGTGTTTGGTTTAAACCAATTAATTCTTTTTTATTCATGAAAATAATGATACCATTTTTTTATAGAAATAGCTATCAGAATCAGCTGTTACAGCCAAAGTTTGGAAAAATATTGCAGACTATAATGGGATAGGGTATAATGAGAAAGGATGTAATAAATTTCAAGTACAATCACAGTTTGAATAAGGAGAGTTTATGTTTTATACCTATTTGCGAGGATTGGTAATTTTTATCCTCTGGGCTTTAAACGGCAATGCCCATTACCATAATAAAGAGAAGATTCCTTCACAAGATGAAAATTATATCTTGGTAGCTCCTCACCGGACATGGTGGGATCCGGTTTACATGGCTTTTGCGACCAAGCCCAAGCAGTTCATTTTCATGGCCAAGAAACAGCTCTTTGAAAATCGGGTGTTCGGCTGGTGGATTCGCATGTGTGGTGCCTTTCCTATTGACCGGGAAAATCCTGGTCCGTCAGCGATCAAGTACCCAGTCAATATGCTGAAAAAGAGCAATCGTTCCCTGATTATGTTCCCGAGCGGCAGCCGCCATTCTACAGATGTCAAGGGAGGAGTGGCAGTGATTGCCAAGATGGCTAAAGTCCGTATCATGCCAGTAGTCTATGCTGGTCCCATGAGCCTCAAGGGCTTGGCAGCTGGTGAGCGCGTGGATATGAACTTCGGCAATCCTATTGATATTTCTGACATCAAAAAGATGAACGATGAGGGAGTTGAGGAAGTGGCTCGTCGGATTCAGGCTGAGTTTGACCGTTTAGACGCAGAAGTGGCGCCTTATCAGACAGGTAAAAAACCAAATATCTTCTGGCGGATTTTACGAGCACTAGCCTTTATTCCAGCCGCTTTGATTGGTATTCTGACCTTCATTTTTAGTTTCCTCGCAAGCTTTGTCTGGGATCCAGATAAGCATAGAAAATAATGCCGACATAGAGTGGGACAGAAATCGGTAATTCGTTAGAATTCGATTTCGTCATCCCACCTCCGCACAGTTGAGTAGGACTGTAAAAGCTGATGAAATCAGCGTAATAGAACCCACTCAACCACTGCGTCTTGCTCGACAATCCAAAGACAATTGAGAGGCTAGGACTTTTGTCCCAGCCTCTGTTTTAGTTTTCTTATTTATATTTGAAACTTTGTTTCAGATTTCTATACTTTCCCTTTTCTTTTACGAATAAAAAGATAAAGGAGAAAATTATGTTTGAAGAAATACTTGAAAAATTAAAGGAATACAAGATTTTTGTTGGGCTTTCTTTGATAGGAGTCGTCTTGGCTGGGCTTTTCTTGCTGAAGGGCAACGCTCAGCCACAGAATCAAGTCAGTGCACTGGCTCAGGAAGTGGTTACATCAGCTTCATCTGAAACCAATGCAGAAAAAAGAAGTGCGAATCAAGAAAAAATCTCAGAAAAAAATATAGATTCGGAGGAATCTGAGAAAGAAGTCACCGTTGATGTCAAAGGAGCTGTCAAAAATCCAGGAGTTTATCAGTTGCGGGCAGGAGCGCGTGTACACGATGCCTTACAAAAAGCAGGTGGTCTACTGCCAGATGCCGAGTCAAAATCCATCAACCAAGCTCAAAAATTAACAGATGAGGCGGTTGTTTATGTAGCTAGAGTCGGTGAGGAAGGGGCAGATGTGACACAAGATAGTCAGACGCCCGCTGGAAATGGAGAAACGGCAAAAGGGAAGTCTGGCTTGGTCAATCTCAATACGGCGACCGAAGCTGAACTTCAGACCGTTTCAGGCATCGGTCAAAAGAAAGCGCAAGACATCATCGCTTATCGGGAAGCCAATGGCAAGTTTAAGTCAGTAGATGAGCTGAAAAATGTTTCAGGAATTGGTGCAAAAACTTTAGAAAAGTTAAAAGACTATGTCACAGTGGATAAATAAATTTCCCATTAAACCAATCTATTTTTGTCTGTTGCTAGTGTTGACCTACTTTGCTGTTTACACAGGCAGTCTGCCAGTTTATCTGGGTTTGGCAGCTCTCCTTGTTCGGCTCTTTTGGCTTTATTCGACGAAGAATAGTCTGCTTGTTTTGATGCTTTTGAGTCTTTTTGCTGGATTTTTCCTATTTCGGAGAGAAATGGCTAATCAAGCCTTTCAAGATGAACCGAAAACTATCTCTGCCATTGTGATGAAGCCAGATACAATCAAAGTCAATGGCGACTCGCTTTCTTTTCGCGGTCATTCCAATGGTCGAACCTATCAGGCTTTTTATAAAATCCAGTCAGAACAGGAAAAACAAGCTTTTCAAAAGTTGAGTGATCAACTGCTTTTGGAGATTGATGGAGAGCTTAGTTTAGCAGAAGACCAGCGTAATTTTTCAGGCTTTGACTATCGGGCTTATCTGAAAACGCAGGGGATTTACAGGATTTTGAAGATCAATCAAATCAAGTCCAGTCAGCATTTTAGCAGTCTTAATACTTGGGATTGGTTATCGGTCTGGCGCAGAAAAGCCTTGGTTTATATCAAAGAAAACTTTCCTAGTCCCATGAGCCACTATATGACTGGACTCTTGTTTGGTGACTTGGATACAGATTTTGCTGAGATGAATGAACTTTATTCCAGTCTGGGGATTATCCATCTCTTTGCCCTATCTGGAATGCAGGTCGGCTATTTCATGGATGGTTTTCGCCGGATTCTCCTGAAATCTGGTTTAAAAAGGGAAACCGTTGATTGGCTTCAGTCGCCCTTTTCCTTCATCTATGCGGGTT
This sequence comes from Streptococcus cristatus AS 1.3089, assembly GCF_000385925.1. Lineage (NCBI taxonomy): Bacteria > Bacillati > Bacillota > Bacilli > Lactobacillales > Streptococcaceae > Streptococcus > Streptococcus cristatus. The sequence continues at coordinate 1,370,862 of NC_021175.1, read as the reverse complement.
TGACGGGCTTTTCAGTATCGGTTGTGAGGAGCTTAGTGCAAAAGTTGCTCTCGCAGTTCGGTGTGACCAAGCTGGACAACTTTGCTTTAACGATCGTGCTCCTAGTCATTTTCATGCCCAATTTTCTCTTGACGACGGGTGGAGTTCTTTCCTGTGCCTATGCTTTTGTCATTTCGGTCATGGATTTTGAGCAGTTACCTCCCGTACGAAAGGTGCTGGCAGAAAGTCTGACCATTTCACTGGGGATTTTGCCGATTCTGATTTTCTATTTTTCTGAATTTCAGCCTTGGTCTATTCTGCTGACTTTTCTATTTTCAGTTGTTTTTGATCTTTTTATGCTTCCAGCCCTGACCTTTATTTTTGCCCTATCGCCTCTTTTGAAAATTACCCAGGTCAATGCCTTGTTTGAACTGCTGGAAGGGCTGATTCGTTGGACGGCGGCTATTTCCTCACGGCCAGTGGTTTTTGGTCAGCCATCCATCTGGATGATGCTAGGTCTGCTGATCATTCTTAGCTTGCTTTATGATTTTCGTAGACAGAAGAAAGCCTTAATCTTACTCAGCTTGGCTCTAGCTCTGCTCTTTTTCCTCACAAAGCATCCCTTGCAAAATGAAATTACCGTCATTGATATTGGGCAGGGAGATAGCATTTTCTTGCGCGATTGGCGGGGGAAATCTGTTCTGATTGATGTAGGTGGTCGAGTGGAGATTGGCAAGAAAGAAGCCTGGCAGAAGAGGGTTTCTTCGACAAATGCAGAAAAGACCTTGATTCCCTATCTGAAAAGTCGGGGACTGAGTCACTTGGATGTGCTGGTTTTGACCCACACGGATACGGACCATATGGGCGATATGCTGGAAGTAGCCAAGCATTTTTCTATAAAGGAAATTTATGTATCTAAGGGAAGTTTGACTCAGTCGGATTTTGTGGAGAAACTGGAGCGGATGCAGACGAGAGTCCATGCGGTAGAAGTGGGAGATAGCCTTCCAATTTTTGATGGATCTTTGCAGGTTCTCTATCCTGAGGATACAGGCGACGGTAGCAATGATGACTCTGTCGTTTTGTACGGGAAGTTTTTTGGAACTAGCTTTTTGTTTACGGGAGACTTAGAGGAGAATGGCGAAGCTACCTTGATGCGGCGTTTTCCGCAACTCAAGGTGGATGTTTTAAAAGCAGGCCACCACGGTTCTAAGGGCTCCTCTAGCCCAGAATTTTTACATCAGCTTCAGCCCCAAATTGCCCTCATTTCTGCGGGTAAGAATAACCGTTACAAGCATCCTCATCAGGAAACTTTAGACAGATTTGAGAACATTCAGACACAGATTTTTCGTACAGATGAGCAGGGAGCCATTCGCTTTAGTGGCTGGGATTCTTGGCAGATTGAGACTGTAAAGTAAGGCTCTGTTTCCTTGCTCTGATAGCCAGCTAGGGTTAGCTTACCTTGATTTCGAGCTAAAATTATGATACAATGACCCTGTTAATAAAAATTTGGAGGAGATGTCTATGTTTTCTGCTTATAAAAAATTTTGGACTCGTTATGCAGACTTTAGTGGTCGTTCCAGTCGTTCGGATTTCTGGTGGGTTTTCCTATGTCATTTTTTGCTTACCCTACCATTTTCGTTGATTGCCCTTTTTGGTTTTCTCATTCCGCTTTTTAGTGAAGTTTATTATGCAGGGCTATACGATTATGAACCAGATTTTTCTGGAGCTATGGCTGGCGCTGGTTTTGCTGCGTTCATAATGTTCTTGCTTGCTATCTATGGATTTGCAACTATCGTTCCTAATCTTGCTATCACTGTTCGTCGTCTTCGTGATGCTGGTTTCCATTGGGCATTTATTTTTCTCACTGTAGGACCATCAATAGCTTCCTTCATTCCAGTGTTGAATATCCTAGCTGCTTTAGTCAGCTTACCATGTGGTATTGCCATGATCGTTCTCCTTTGCCAAGCTAGCAAACCAGCTCAGCCAGTTAATGGGGCTCCATATGGTCAACAAGGATTCCAAGGTCAGCAATTTGGCCAAGCACAACAACCAGTTCAAAACCAATCATTTGCTCAGCCTGTTAACCAAGGACAACCATTTGGCCAAGCACAACAACCGGTTCAAAACCAACCATTCGGTCAGCCTGCTAGCCAAAGTCAACCATTTGCTCAGCAACAAGCACCCGTTCAGAATCCAGAATTTGGTCAGCCTCAGCAACCTTTTGGTCAGAATCAAGTGAACCAGCCAAGTCAACCGTTTGCTGCTAGCCAAGCCCAAAGCCAAGAGCCAACTCAATCAGCATTCTCAGCATCAGTTTCAGAACCAGCTGAATCAGTTCATTCAGTAGAAGCTCATCAGTCTCAAGCTGAAACTGCAGAACAGGCTCTGGGAACTGCTTCTGAACAAATCAATAACTCAGAGTCAATCTCTCAGTAAAATCTATAAGATGTCAACCCTAGATAGTTTCAATCTATCTAGGGTTTCTTTGTCGTATTTGAAATTTTTGTAACCAAAATGACTTTCTATTCGTTATACTAGTAGAAAGGGGGAAGAATAGAAAATTATTGAGTAGAGAAAAGTAAAATGAAAAGTAGCAGCTGCGAGCTTTGGATTAGAAAGGCTATTTTGTTATTCTTTTTAAAGAAGTGCAAATAAAGAGAGATTTGAGGAGAAGTTGTGGGGAGGTGAGATTATCAAACTGGATGAATACGAAAACATCTTGATTGGCTTTGCCCGAGAGATTGTTTTCTACCTGCAAAAGTCAGGAGCTTCTAAGGCTGAGGCAGAGGATGTGGTGCAGGATGTTTTTGTCAAAATGTTAGAGACTGATCTGGTCATCCCAGCAGAGAAGATGCGAGCTTGGATGTATCGGGTCTCCATCCGCCGCTACATCGATCGCTATAGGCGCGATCGGCATTATCTAGAAATTTTGCAAAATGAATTTTTCAAACAAGATGTGATTCAACCATTTGAAAACGACTATTATGAGCTGTTAAGGTCGACGATAGAAGAGCTCCCGACTAAGGAAGCAATGCTTCTAGATCTTTATTATTTCCAAAATTTTACAGTAAAGGAAATCGCTCAAATCATGTCGTATTCGGTAAGTAAAGTGAAAGTACAACTCATGCGTAGCCGAATTAAGCTCCGCCATAAATTGGAAAAGAAAGGATATAAAAATGGAAACATTTGAAATTTTAGCGAAGAAAAGTAAAAGAAAACGACTTTGGAAGACGGTTGTCATCAGTAGCCTTGTTTCCTTAGCTTTATTGCTTTTACTAGGGAAGGGATTGATAGAATTAGCCTCTAGTAATGGTCGAAATTTGCAGAAAGAGTATGAAGTTATGTCGGAAATCGCCTACCCTAATGTTGACTATGACAGTCTTTACTACACTCAAAATTCTTTGTTTTCAGGAACCTTACATTCTGATCGTTTCAAGGATTTAGATGGAGTGAAGGTAGCTTATCCTTCCTATGAGGGAAACTATTCACTCATAGGTGCTTTTAGAGATCCGACTGCGGAAGGGACTTATTTGTCTCTCTCAGGGACCTATACGCGAACCCTGCGTCAAAAATATCCGGTCTTCTATAATATCAATGCCAAAGGGACAAAGGATAGTAATTCTATGCCTAAGGAGTTGGCTTCTGTCAAAGAAATGCCGAATCAATTGGTGGAAGTAGCTTTGACTTTTGATAAAGCTTATACCTATAAGGAAATCCAGCAGATGATACCGAACAATCTCAAGATTAACTGGTACTGGATTGGCAGTCAGTCAGAAAATGATATTGAACAGTATTCCGATCCCCAGTTCACCTATGGAGCTAACGCTAGTCTTCTCTTTACTTATGATTTAGATTTTAGGAAGAAGGCAAAAGAGGCTAAGAAAGAGCAGCAGACTTTCTTGGATTATCTGAAAAAGGCAGATAAAAATCTTTTCCCAAGTCTTAGTGGGTACAACATGTACAATGAGGTTGAGTCCTATCTCAAGAAATTTGGTCAGCTAGATATTCGTGAACCAGAAAATCGTGATCAATTAACTTTCTCCGGCGTTATCTTGACAGGAAAAGCTGAAAATTTCGCTCAATTAGAAGGAAAAGAGTGGATTTATGCTTCGAGTATCGGTGCTTCCGTTCCCAATCAGCCTTACTATAAGCTAGATAAGGAATAATTGACAAAAAATGTGTAAAAGGCTTGCATTTTCAGTAAAATTTGATAAAATAGTAAGGAAAGTTAGACTGTATTGCCTACTGTCTATCTATAAAATATATTTTATTGGAGGCTTTTACTCAAATGGCAAAAGAAAAATACGATCGTAGTAAACCACACGTTAACATTGGTACTATCGGACACGTTGACCACGGTAAAACTACTTTGACAGCAGCTATCACAACTGTATTGGCACGTCGCTTGCCTTCATCAGTTAACCAACCAAAAGACTATGCGTCTATCGATGCTGCTCCAGAAGAACGCGAACGCGGTATCACTATCAACACTGCGCACGTTGAGTACGAAACTGAAAAACGTCACTATGCTCACATCGACGCTCCAGGACACGCGGACTACGTTAAAAACATGATCACTGGTGCCGCTCAAATGGACGGAGCTATCCTTGTAGTAGCTTCAACTGACGGACCAATGCCACAAACTCGTGAGCACATCCTTCTTTCACGTCAGGTTGGTGTTAAACACCTTATCGTCTTCATGAACAAGATCGACTTGGTTGATGATGAAGAATTGCTTGAATTGGTTGAAATGGAAATCCGTGACCTCTTGTCAGAATACGACTTCCCAGGTGACGATCTTCCAGTTATCCAAGGTTCAGCTCTTAAAGCTCTTGAAGGCGACTCTAAATACGAAGACATCATCATGGAATTGATGAACACTGTTGATGAGTACATCCCAGAACCAGAACGTGATACAGACAAACCATTGCTTCTTCCAGTCGAAGACGTATTCTCAATTACTGGTCGTGGTACAGTTGCTTCAGGACGTATCGACCGTGGTACTGTTCGTGTCAACGATGAAATCGAAATCGTTGGTATCAAAGAAGAAATCCAAAAAGCGGTTGTTACTGGTGTTGAAATGTTCCGTAAACAACTTGACGAAGGTCTTGCAGGGGACAACGTAGGTGTGCTTCTTCGTGGTATCCAACGTGATGAAATCGAACGTGGTCAAGTTATCGCTAAACCAGGTTCAATCAACCCACACACTAAATTCAAGGGTGAAGTTTACATCCTTACTAAAGAAGAAGGTGGACGTCATACTCCATTCTTCAACAACTACCGTCCACAGTTCTACTTCCGTACAACTGACGTTACAGGTTCAATCGAACTTCCAGCAGGTACTGAAATGGTAATGCCTGGTGATAACGTAACTATCGACGTTGAGTTGATCCACCCAATCGCCGTTGAACAAGGTACTACTTTCTCTATCCGTGAAGGTGGACGTACTGTTGGTTCAGGTATGGTTACTGAAATCGAAGCTTAATTCGATTTCGTTCCCAGATAACAATTATAAAATCAGACACGAAAAGTCTCGCTTCGGCGGGGCTTTTTCTTTTAGACAAAGCCTTTTTCTCGCAAACATGATATAATCATTCTATGATATTTTGTTGTTGAAAAGAGACGGTATGAAATTACTTTATACAGACATCCGCAGTCCTTTGACGGCACACTTAGCTAAGCAAGCTCAGGACTTGGCAGTGGCCGGCAAGCGGGTCTTTTATATAGCGCCCAACTCGCTTTCTTTTGAAAAGGAGCGAGCAGTTTTGGAGGAATTGGAAAATCAGGCTTCCTTTGCTATTACGGTGACGCGTTTTACCCAGATGGCTCGTTATTTTGTCCTCAATGATGTTCAAGAAGGACAGCCCTTGGATGATATTGGTCTAGGCATGCTATTTTATCGGATTTTATCGGAAATGGATGACAGAGAGCTCAAGGTTTATGGGCGGATTAAGAAGGATGCACAGTTTATCCAGCAACTGCTAGAACTTTATCAGGAGCTTCAGACCGCTCAGATGACTTTTGCGGATTTGAACTATCTAGAAGAGCCAGAGAAACGTGAGGATTTGCTCAAGATTTTCACAGTCTTTTCGGCTGCTCTTCAGGCGGGAAATTATGATGCGACTTCTAAACTTACGATTTTCGCTCAGCATATTCTAGCTGGTGATTTGGATGGTGAATTGGCTAATCTTGCGTTGGTAATAGATGGCTTTACTCGGTTCTCGGCAGAAGAGGAGTATCTAGTAGATTTGCTGCATCGCAAGGGAGTGGAGATTGTCATTGGTGTTTATGCTAGTCAAAAAGCCTATCGGACAGCCTTTCGTGAGGGCAATCTTTACCAGGCAAGCGTGGAATTTTTGCTCAAGCTAGCTCAAACCTATCAGGTCAAGCCAGAGTATCTGGCAGATGGTTCGAGTCAGCCTGATGATGCCTTTGGCAAGATTTCCAAGATTTTAGAGAGTCGCTATGATTTTTCTGAAATCCATGTGGAATTGACTGCGGAGGATCGCTCTCACCTAGAGATTTGGTCGGTGCGCAATCAAAAAGAAGAACTGGAATATGTGGCCAAGTCTATTCGTCAGAGGCTTCATGATGGCGCCCGCTACAAGGATATCCGACTACTTTTAGGTGATGTGGAGGCCTACCAGCTCCAGATGAAGACCATCTTTGACCAGTATCAGATTCCCTTTTATTTGGGGCGGTCTGAGTCCATGTCCCAGCATCCTTTGGTCCAGTTTTTAGAGTCACTGGAGCGCTTGAAACGCTATAATTTTCAGACAGAAGATTTACTCAATCTTTTAAAAACTGGCCTTTATGGTGGCTTGAGTCAGGAGGAGCTGGATAGTTTTGAGCAGTACCTTCGATTTGCTGAGATTAAAGGGGCAGCTAAGCTAGGGAGAGATTTTACCATTAATCGTCAGGGGAAATTTGACCTCAAGCGGCTCAATGTCATGCGTCGGAGTCTTATCACGCCTCTGTTAGACTTTTTCAAATCTCGTAGTCAGATAGCGACTGGTCTCTTGGCTAAATTTACCAACTTTATCAAGGAGGTTCGCTTGGATGCCAATCTGATGGGGCTGCTGGAAGGTGCAAGCCAGCAGGAAGTGGAACGGCAGGAGGAAGTCTGGAAGACTTTTTGTCATGTCTTGGAGCAGCTTGCGCAGGTTTTTGACGGTAGCAAGCTCAAGATCGATGATTTTCTGGCTCTGATTCTGTCTGGTATGCTTTTGGCTAAATACCGACTTGTACCAGCAACAGTGGATGTGGTGACCGTTCAATCCTACGATTTGATTGAGCCCATGGCTGCGCATTATGTCTATGCTATCGGGCTGACGCAGGAGCGCTTGCCCAAGTTAGCGCAAAATAAAAGTCTGCTCAGTGACGAAGAACGTCAGAAATTAAATCAAGCGACTGGGGACGAGTCAGAGTTGCAGGTAGCCAGCAGTGAAAATCTCAAGAAAAATCGTTTTGCCGCGCTATCCTTGCTCAATTCAGCGACAGAAGATTTGGTTTTGTCTGCCCCTGTCTTAATCAATGAAGTAGAAGATGCCATGTCTTCCTATCTGACAGAGCTGGAAATAGCGCCTATTTCCCTACCTATCATCAGCAAGAAACCGCAGGCTAGCAGTGACGATATTGGGACTTATCGGGCTCTCTTGGCGCGCGTGATTGACCTTTATCAAGAAGATATTGACCGTGAATGGACGCCGGAGGAACAGGCCTTCTGGGCAGTGGCGGTTCGAGTCTTACGCAAGAAGTTGACAGCTGAGGGAATTTCCATTCCCCAGATCAGCAAGGAATTGAAGACGGAGACTCTCAAGTCAGAAACCCTCCAAGCTCTTTATCCTTCAGAGCAGCCTTTGAAACTGTCGGCTTCTGCCCTCAATGAATACTTTAAAAACCAGTATGCCTATTTTCTTAAGTATGTCTTGCGGCTGCAGGAGGAGTGGACGATTCAGCCGGATGCGCGCAGTCACGGGATTTTCCTCCACCGAATCTTTGAAAAGGTTATGAAGGAGCACTTGGATCAGGACTTCGACACTCGCTTACAACGGGCAATGGAGGAGACTAGCTGGGAGGTTGAGTTTGAAACTGTCTATGGTGAAAATGGGGAGACCCAGTTTGCCCGTCGTTTACTATTGGACACAGCTCGAGCTACTGGTCGTATCTTGGCTCAGTCGGATGGGCTGGAGATCATTGGTGAGGAGACTGACTTTGGTCAGGATGATCGGCCTTTCTTACTTTTGGACAATGGCAGAGCTCTTCAAGTGAGCGGCAAGGTGGACCGAATTGATCGTCTGACGGAGACGGGGAGTCTGGGAGTCGTGGATTACAAGTCGGGCGATACCAAATTCAGCTTTGAGAAGTTCTTTAATGGGCTTAACTCTCAGTTGCCGACCTACCTAGCGGCTATCCGAGAAATGCCAGAATACCAAGAAGACAAGGGAATTTTCGGAGCCATGTACCTACAGATGACGGAGCCCCTAGCCAGCCTCAAGGAAACTAAGGCACTGGACGAGGCTGTAAAACAAGTTATGAAAAGTCAGGTTTACAAAGGCCTCTTTCTGGCTGATCGAGCCAAGGACTTGGGCGCTAACTACGAGAAAAGCAAGGCTAATCTGCTGACTAAGGAAGAACTGGAAGTAGTTCTGACCTACAATGCTTATCTATATCGACAAGCCGCAGAAGGCATTTTAGCTGGTCGTTTTTCCATCAATCCTTATACAGAAAATGGCCGCAGTATTGCCCCTTATGTGGACCAGTTTAAGGCCATTACAGGCTTTGAAGCTAATCTCCATCTGGGGCAAGCTAGACAGCTGACCAAGTTAAATCTTGAGCAGTACGAAAAACGGCCAACAGGCGAGAAGCTGCGTCAAGTCTGGCTAGAAAAAATCAAGGAGGAGTTGGACAAATGAGACGGATTCCCTTTTTAAACGAGCAGGATATCCTAGTCAAGCAGGCTGAGGAAGCTGCCTCTGACAAGCCACAAAAGCGCACACCAGAGCAGATCCAAGCTATCTACTCCTCTGGTCAGAATATTCTCGTCTCAGCTTCGGCTGGATCTGGTAAGACCTATGTTATGGTTCAGCGGATTATTGACCAGATTCTCAGAGGTGTGGAGGTCAGCCAACTCTTCATCTCCACCTTTACTGTCAAGGCGGCAGGTGAGCTCAAGGAACGGCTGGAGAAGGAGCTGAGTCTGGTACTCAAGGAGACTTCAGATCAGGAACTTCGTCAGCATCTTGCTCAGCAGTTGGCTGAGATTGCAAATGCGGATATTGGCACCATGGATGCTTTTACCCAGAAAGTAGTCAATAAGTACGGCTATTTGCTGGGGCTGGCACCGCATTTTCGGATTTTACAGTCGGCTAGTGAGCAGCTCATTCTGCAAAATGAAGTCTTTGACCAGCTGTTTGATGCCTATTATGATAGTAATCGGCAGGAATTATTCAGCCGCTTGGTCAAAAATTTCACTGGCAAGCGCAAGGACATTGCTGGTTTCCGCCAGCAGATTTATAGTATTTATAGTTTTCTCCAGTCTACCAGCAATCCGCGGAAATGGTTGGAGGAAACCTTTCTTCTAGGCTATGAAACCAGTGATTTTGAAGCAGAGCGGGAGCGAATGCTGGCTGGAGCTAGGCAGTCTCTGCTGGATTTAGAAGATTTTTTCCAGATCCATCTAGCTCATGAAGGCCAAGCCTTTGCTGGGGCTAAGTATCAGGACAATGTTCAGGCAGCCTTAGATATCTTGGCTGAGCTGACAGAGCAGACTGGATCTGAGCAGTTGCTAGACCTAATTCAGCGCTTTTTAGAATTAGCCAAGACCTCTAACCATCAGGCTTTTACTGCCCGAGTTGGTAAAAATGCGGACGAACTTAAAAAAGAGCTGGCTCAAGCCTATAATGAAGCCCGTAAGCCTTTGATAGAGCGAATTAAAGAGCTGGATGTCCGCCTCTATCATCTGAACTTTATGGAGCAACATCAGGCGGAAGCTCTTCCCCTACTGGATTTGTTACGCGATTTTGTCCGAGATTTCTCGCAAGCTTATTTGGAACGAAAAGTAGCGGAAAATGTCTTTGAATTTGGGGATATCAGTCATTTTGCTATTGAAATTTTAGAAAATTATCCAGAAGTGCGGCGTTTCTATCAGGACAAGTACCATGAGGTCATGGTCGATGAGTACCAAGACACCAACCATACTCAGGAGCGAATGCTGGAATTGCTGGCTCGAGGAAATAATCGCTTTATGGTCGGCGATATTAAGCAGTCCATCTATCGATTCCGTCAGGCCGATCCGCAGATTTTTAACGATAAATTTAAACTCTATCAGGCCGATCCTAGTCAGGGCAAGCTGATCATTCTCAAGGAAAATTTCCGTAGTCACATCGAGGTGCTGGAAGCGACCAATGATGTCTTTAAACGACTCATGGACGAGGAAGTCGGCGAGATTGACTACAATGAGACCCACTACTTGGTGGCGGGAAATCCAGCCAAACGGGAGCCGAATCCAGCCAATCAGGCAGAATTTCTGCTTTATGACGGTAGCGCTGATAGCGAAGAAGAGGATTCTGACCAAGGTCTGCCCAGCATTTCAGCTGGTGAGGTAGCTTTGGTAATCAAGGAGATCATCCGCCTTCATAATCAAGAAGGGGTGGATTTCAGGGACATGACCTTGCTGACAGCTTCGCGGACCCGCAATGATCTGATATTGGCAGAGTTTGACCGACATCATATCCCGATTGTGCCTGATGATGGCGAGACTAATTATCTCCAGTCGGTAGAGGTTATGGTGATGCTGGATACCTTGCGAACCATTAACAATCCTCTCAATGACTTTGCTCTGACTGCCCTTCTCAAGTCGCCGATGTTTGACTTTAATGAGGACGAATTAACTCGGCTAGCCTTGCAAGCCTCCAGTACCAAGTCTATGGAAAATCTCTACGAAAAGCTGAGGAATGCTCTGGCTGATCAAGGTCTGGAACCTCAGCTCATACATGGTGAATTGCGCAAGAAACTGCAGCATTTCCAGACAACGCTGGATGACTGGCGCAGCTATTCCAAGACCCATTCTCTCTATGATTTAATCTGGAAGATTTATCAAGATCGTTTTTACTACGATATGGTAGGGGCTCTGCCCAATGGCGAACAGCGTCAGGCTAATCTCTATGCCCTGTCCTTACGGGCCAACGACTACGAAAAGTCGAGTTTCAAGGGGCTGTCCCGCTTTATCAGCATGATTGACCGGATTTTGAAAAATGAGCACGATTTGGCTAGTGTCCCTCTAGCTGTTCCGAAAAATGCTGTCCAACTAATGACCATCCATAAGAGTAAGGGTTTAGAGTTCAAATATGTCTTTCTGCTAAATATGGACAAGGCCTTCAATCTTCAGGATAGCAGCTCTGCTATTATCCTCAGCCGACAAAAAGGCATCGGAATCAAATATGTGGCTGATGTGGATGTTGAGGCTCAGGCTCCTCATGCGCCCAAGCAGATCCGCATTTCCATGGAGACCCTACCCTATCAGCAGAATGCCGAAGAACTCAAGCTGGCTAGCCTGTCTGAGCAGATGCGTCTGCTCTATGTGGCCATGACGCGGGCTGAAACCAAGCTCTATCTTGTCGGCAAGGGCAACCAAGCTAAGCTCCAAGAGCGCAAGTGGGGGACTAGCCAAAATGGTCGCTTATCCAGCAGCCTTCGTAGCCAGCTGACCAATTTTCAGGATTGGCTCTATGCCATCCAGTCTGTGTTTGAGGGGGAAAATCTGGCTTATCAAACTCGCTTTGTGACTGATCAGGAGCTGACAGACGAGCAGATTGGCGTAGTGGAGCAGACTGTTTCCATTCCGGTAGATGATTTGACGGGCAACCGTCAGTCAGAGGATATTCGCCGGGCTCTGGATATCTTGGAGAATGTAGACCGGTTTAACAGTCTTTATCAAGCGGCTATTGAACTGCCAAGTGTCCGCACACCTAGTCAAATCAAGAAGTTCTATGAGCCAGTGATGGAGTCAGAAGGGCTGGACATTATGGATGCGCCTCGAAGCTATCAGCCCCAGCTGACTTTTGACTTGCCTGATTTTGGCAAGAAGAAGCAAATCACAGGAGCCCAAATCGGTTCTGCTGTTCATGAGCTCATGCAGCGGATTCCACTGGATCAGCCTGTCACTAAGACTAGCATTCGCCAAGCCTTGGCTCAGGTTCAGGCAGATGCAGCAGTTAAGAAAGAGATTGACTTAGCTAAGATTGAAGCCTTTTTCGCTACAGAACTAGGTCAGCTAATCCAGGAGCAGGCTAATCATCTCCATCGTGAAGCACCTTTTGCCATGCTCAAGCAGGATCTAGCCAGCGGTCAAAACTTTGTCGTTCGGGGAATCTTGGATGGCTACCTGCTCTTTGATGATCGCATTGTCCTCTTTGACTATAAGACTGACCGCTATCATGAGCTGACAGAGTTGGTGGAGCGCTACCGATCTCAACTGTATCTCTATGCCGAAGCCCTCAGTCGTTCCTATGGCCTTAGCCAAGTAGACAAGTATTTGATTCTACTAGGGGGAGCTGAGCTGCAAGTGGTCAAGGTGGACTAGTCTGATTAGAAACTGATTAGAGTTCCAGCAAGAAAGGATATTGCTACAGGAAATGCTTGGTGGAAGACTAGGTACATGAATTAAGTACTAATCTTCCCTTGGCGTTTCTTTTTTTGCTTCTTTTGGGTATAATAGAAGATATGAAAGTATTACTATATCTAGAAGGAAAGTCTGTTTTAGAAAAATCAGGCATTGGCCGTGCCTTGCAGCATCAAATGCATGCACTGGATCTGGCAGGAATTCCTTATACAACAGATGTTTTAGGAGATTATGATGTCGTGCACATCAACACTTACGGACCTCGTAGTTTGCTTCTTCTTCACGCGGCTAAGCGGGGAGGCAAAAAAGTGATCATGCATGGACATTCGACCAAAGAAGACTTTGAAAATTCTTTTATTGGATCCAATCTTTTTGCGCCTTTGTTTGGCAAATATCTAGCGCACATGTATAAAATGGCGGATTTTATCATTACTCCGTCTGAGTATTCAAAAAAATTGATTGAATCCTACGGTGTGACGACGCCCATTATGGCTGTCTCAAACGGCATTGACCTGTCGAAATACAAGAAAGATGAACGCAAGGAAGAAGTCTTTAAAAAATATTTTCGGATTGTAGATGGACAGAAAGTCGTAATCTGTGCCGGTCTTTATTTCAGACGAAAAGGAATCGAGGACTTTGTCGAAGTAGCTCGCAGAATGCCAGATGTCCGCTTTATCTGGCTGGGTTCTATCAATCTCTGGCTTATTCCGCGCAAGATTCGAGATCTTGTCCTCTATAATCATCCAGAAAACGTGGAATTTCCGGGTTATTTCAAAGGTGCAGTCTTCCAAGGAGCCATGTCAGGTAGTGACGCCTTCTTTTTCCCATCTTATGAAGAGACCGAAGGGATTGTGGTCCTAGAAGCGTTAGCCAGCGGGCAACACGTGGTCCTGCGTGATATTCCTGTTTATAATGGCTGGATTGATGAAGATTCGGCGGAGCTTTGTCATAATGTAGATGAGTTTGTCGAATCGCTTCGTAAGGTTCTTGACGGAAAAGTTGATAAACGTGAAGCAGGCTATCGTGTTGCGGAGAGTCGCTCTATCGATGATGTAGCACTGCAGTTGGTCAAGGCTTACCAAACAGTTTTGGAGATGTGATATGCGGATTGGTCTTTTTACAGATACCTATTTTCCTCAGGTTTCCGGGGTGGCGACGAGCATTCGTACCCTCAAGACCGAGCTAGAGAAACTAGGTCATAAAGTCTTTATTTTTACTACGACGGACAAGGATGTCAACCGCTATGAGGATTGGCAGATTATCCGTATTCCCAGCGTTCCTTTCTTCGCTTTTAAGGATCGGCGCGTGGCTTATCGTGGCTTTTCCAATGCCTTAGAAATTGCCCGCCAGTACCAGCTAGATATTATCCATACTCAGACAGAGTTTTCGCTGGGCCTCTTGGGAATCTGGATTGCCAAGGAACTGCGGATTCCAGTGGTTCACACCTATCATACCCAGTATGAGGACTATGTGCACTATCTTGCCAAGGGCATGGTGATTCGTCCGAGTATGGTCAAGTACATCGTGCGTGGCTTTATGAGCGATCTGGATGGTGTTGTTTGTCCTTCTGAGATTGTTTACGATCTTTTGGTAGGTTACAAAATCAAGGCGGAAAAAAGGGTCATTCCAACAGGAATCGACTTGGCCAAGTTTGACCGCCCAGAACTCTCTCGGGAAGACATCAAGAAACTGCGCTTTAAACTAGGCGTAGCAGAAGACGAAGTCATGCTGCTCAGTTTATCAAGAATTTCCTACGAGAAAAATATCCAGGCGATTGTTGAAGCACTGCCAATAGTTTTGGAAGAAAATGCCAAGGTGAAGTTGGTCATTGTCGGAGATGGGCCTTATGCTGAGGACTTAAAAGCCTTGGTAACCCAGCTTCATATTGAGGATTCAGTCATTTTTACAGGAATGATCGCACCAAGCGATACGGCCCTCTACTATAAGGCGGCAGATTTCTTTATTTCGGCTTCAACCAGTGAGACTCAGGGCCTGACTTATCTGGAAAGCTTAGCCAGTGGTACGCCGATCATTGCTCATGGCAATCCTTATCTGGACAATGTCATCAGCGATAAAACTTTTGGTACGCTTTATTATGAAAGTCGAGATTTGGCAGGGGCTATTTTGGAGGCCATTTTGGCAACACCAGATATGGACGAGAAAAAGCTAGCCGATAAATTATACGAGATTTCCGCCGAGAATTTTGGTCGTCGTGTCTATGAATTCTATTTGGATTTGACCATTAGCAAGGATTTTCATAATGATCTCAATCCTGAAGAAACGATGGCCAAACGCTTAGCTAAGACTATTGTCTATTTGCCAGGAAAAATCATGTCACTACCGGTAAACAGCTCAACTAGGATGATAAAAGCATCTAAGAAGCAGATTAAGAATATTCGGAAATATTGGGAATAAACTTCCTTATAAGACCTAATGAACGGAGGTGCTCTTATGAAAGTTCATAAAAAAGAAATTTTCTTTTTGCTCCCCCTTTTCTTTTTCTATTTTGTCTTTTATATACTGTTACGGTATTTGCCCATGGATTCCATGTTAAGTAAGGGGCTAGTAGTTGGAAATGTTCTCATCTATTCTCCTCTGGCAACCTTGTTGGTGTCCCTGCTCTATGCAGCTTTTCATGGCTTTTCTTTGCGCTTTTCTTTCTTGGTTGCCCTCTTATTTTTCCTGACTATTTTCATCTTTGGGGAGTGGATTCCTCTTTATCATGCCGCTTATTTCCTTTTCTCACTAGCTGGAAATGGCTTGGGACATGTGATTTATAGATTTACTAGGAAAAATAGCAGAGCTGGAAACCAATAAAAGTTCTTGCAAATTTTTCAATCGTGCTATAATAATTTTTAGAGACATATCACCTGCAGGAAATCTTTTAGAGAGCGCGTGGAGCTGGAAATCGCGCAGAGGATGCAGTTGGGACTACTCTACTGGCTTTTATGAAAACATAAAACGGTGGCTACGTTAGAGCCAATCAGAGGTGTAGGTCTTTTTGGCTTGCATAAATGAAGGTGGAACCACGTTGCGACGTCCTTTTAAGGATGTCGTTTTTATTTTGTCAGAAGGAGGAAGAATGATGCTTTATATGATTGGCGGATCGCCTTGTAGTGGAAAATCAACAATTGCCTCACTTCTTGCTAGACAGTATCAACTACTTCATATCAAACTGGATGATTTGGTAGAAGAGATGATGAGTCAAGCAAGTGCAGACTCACAGCCAATTTGCCTTCTGAGACAGGACAGAAGTCCACAACAAATCTGGATGAGAAATCCAGAAGAGATGGCAGATGAAGAATGGCGCTTTTATGAAGAGATTTTTCCTTATGTAAAATCTTACTTGATAAAAAATCAAGATAGACCTCTCTTGGTTGAGGGAGCAGGACTTTTGCCTCACTTGGTAAAGGAGCTTGAATGCCCAGCGTCTTCCTATCTATGCTTGACTCCGACAGCTGATTTTCAGAAAAAGCACTATAAACAGAGAGAATGGGTTCCTTATGTCTTAGAGGGAACTACCAATCCTGAGCAAGCTTTTGAAAACTGGATGCAACGAGACATTCTTTTTGCCCAAATGGTTCGGCAGGAAGCGATGAAATTAGGCTATCCTAGCCTCATAATAGATGGTAGTCAGTCAGAAAATCAGACTGTGGAAGAAGTTGCTCGGCTCTTAAAATTGTCCAAAAAATAGAATAAATATTTAAGGAGAAAACCATGATTAAGATTACTTTCCCAGATGGCGCTGTTCGTGAATTCGAAGCTGGCGTTACTACTTTTGAAATTGCCCAATCTATCAGCAATTCCCTAGCTAAAAAAGCTCTTGCTGGTAAATTCAACGGCAAATTGATTGATACAACTCGTGCCATCACTGAAGATGGTGCTATCGAAATCGTGACACCTGATCACGAAGATGCTCTGCCAATCTTGCGCCACTCAGCTGCTCACTTGTTTGCCCAAGCAGCTCGTCGCCTTTTCCCAGACATTCACTTGGGAGTTGGTCCAGCTATCGAAGATGGCTTCTACTACGATACGGACAACACAGCTGGTCAAATCTCCAACGAAGACCTGCCTCGTATCGAAGAAGAAATGCAAAAGATCGTCAAAGAAAACTTCCCTTCTATTCGTGAGGAAGTATCGAAAGACGAGGCACGTGAAATTTTCAAACATGACCCATACAAGTTAGAATTGATTGAAGAGCACTCGGAAGATGAGGGGGGGTTGACCATCTACCGTCAGGGCGAATATGTAGACCTCTGCCGTGGTCCGCACGTTCCTTCAACAGGTCGAATCCAAATCTTCCACCTTCTCCATGTAGCTGGTGCTTACTGGCGTGGAAATAGTGACAATGCTATGATGCAACGGATCTACGGTACAGCTTGGTTTGACAAGAAAGATTTGAAGAACTACCTTCAAATGCGTGAAGAAGCCAAAGAACGTGACCACCGTAAACTTGGTAAAGAGCTTGACCTCTTCATGATTTCTCAAGAAGTTGGACAAGGTTTGCCATTCTGGTTGCCAAATGGTGCGACTATCCGTCGTGAATTGGAACGCTACATTGTCGATAAGGAAATAGCTGCAGGCTACCAACACGTTTACACTCCACCACTTGCCTCTGTGGAACTTTATAAGACTTCTGGTCACTGGGATCACTACCGTGAAGATATGTTCCCAACCATGGACATGGGTGACGGTGAAGAGTTTGTCCTTCGTCCAATGAACTGCCCACACCACATCCAAGTCTTCAAACACCATGTTCACTCTTACCGTGAGTTGCCAATCCGTATTGCTGAGATCGGAATGATGCACCGCTATGAAAAATCGGGTGCTCTGACTGGTCTTCAACGTGTTCGTGAAATGTCCCTCAACGACGGTCACCTTTTCGTTACCCCAGAACAAATCCAAGAAGAATTCCAACGCGCCCTTCAGTTGATTATCGATGTTTATGAAGACTTCAACTTGACTGAATACCGCTTCCGTCTCTCTCTTCGCGACCCTCAAGATACTCACAAGTACTTTGACAACGATGAGATGTGGGAAAATGCCCAAACCATGCTTCGTGCCGCCCTTGATGAAATGGGTGTTGACTACTTTGAAGCAGAAGGTGAAGCAGCCTTCTACGGACCAAAATTGGATATTCAGGTTAAAACTGCCCTTGGTAAAGAAGAAACACTTTCTACTATCCAGCTTGACTTCTTGCTTCCAGAACGTTTCGACCTCAAATACATCGGAGCTGATGGCGAAGAGCACCGTCCAGTTATGATCCACCGTGGGGTTATCTCAACCATGGAACGCTTCACAGCTATCTTGATTGAAAACTACAAGGGTGCCTTCCCAACATGGCTTGCACCACACCAAGTAACCCTCATCCCAGTTTCTAACGAAAAACACGTGGACTACGCATGGGAAGTGGCGAAGAAACTCCGTGACCGTGGGGTTCGTGCTGATGTGGATGAACGTAATGAAAAAATGCAGTTCAAGATCCGTGCTTCTCAAACTAGCAAGATTCCTTACCAATTGATCGTTGGAGACAAGGAAATGGAAGATGGAACAGTCAACGTTCGTCGCTACGGCCAAAAAGAAACACAAACTGTCTCAGTTGATGACTTTGTTCAAGCTATCTTAGCTGATATCGCTAACAAATCACGCGTGGCTAAAGAAGATTAAAATTAGAAAGGCAAATTCGATTGAGGGAGCTCCTCAATAGGCTTTGCCTTTTTTACAATTTTATTAAAGAAAATCCTTTCTCGTCTCTGTGTTTTGTCTAATCCCATGAAAAATGATATAATAGAATAAAAGGACAGGGGAGAGAGATGTTAAAGAGAGATTTACTAAGGAATATTATCATTGTGACGGTATTTATTGCCATTTTGGTGGGCTTACGTTTGTTTGTCTATACACCTTATCGTATCACCAAGCAAGATGCCAATTCTTTCTTAGCGGAAAATGATTTGGTCTTGGCGGATAAGACAGCCAAGCTTGCTCGTGGGGAATTTGCCCTCTATGAGGTCGATGGGAAAGAATATGTCGGCCGTGTTATTGCTATGGAAAATGACAAGGTGACCTATATGGATAACTTGCTATATCTGAACGATCAGGTGCAATCAGAGCAATATATCGAAAAGATGCGAGAGAAGTATCTGGCTTCGGCTGCCAGCACGGGCTATTATACCCACGATTTTTCTGTTGTTGACTTAAAAGGAGCGACTTCTGATACTATCCCTAAAAATTCTTTTCTCATCTTGAATGATCGACGGGAAAATACGAAAGACAGTCGAGAATTTGGTCTGATCAAAAAGGAGCAGATCAAGGGAATTGTAGAATTCCGTATTTCTCCCTTAGATAAATTTGGTTTTGTTGAAACAAAGTAGCAAAAAAACTAGGTTGGAATTTCCAGCCTAGTTTTCTTTTTGAGATGTTTTCAGAGCTTCTTTGGTTTTCTTGAGCTCATTTTTTAGCGAGAAGTTCTTTGGCATGCTGATGAGAAAGGTCGTGACAGAGCCTAGGAGAACAGAGACCAAAACCAATATGATCAAGGGAAGTTTGAAGCTGAAAAGGATAAAACTAACATTGACGCTCTGCATATTGGCCAAGGAAATACTGGCAACCAATAGAATGGTAATCAATAGCAGGATATAGTGAAATTTTTCTTTCATAACGATTCTCCTATTTATTCAAATTCAGCCTTGCTTTTGATATCTCCGTATTCTTCTGGGATTTCTTGTGCAAGGATATCTTCATAAGCAGCCAGTTTAATATCTGAGCCATACTTGTTTTTCAGAGCAGTGGTCACCAGACGGTAGGCCAGATTCGCATTGCGGGATAAGATGGGGCCATGGAAGTAGGAACCAAAGACATTTTTATAGTGGACACCTTCGTTGCCGTCTTCCTGATTATTACCATTTCCATAGACGACTTTGCCCAGCGGTTTTTCATCGTCGGAGAGAAAAGTACGCCCTTGGTGGTTTTCAAAGCCGTAGTAGGTTTCATCAAATTCTTCGTTATAAATCTTGATGTCGCCGATATAGCGATTCTTGACTTGGTTTAGGGTATAGTGTCCCATGATGCCGAGTCCTTCGATTCGACGGCCAGAAGCTTCGATATAGTATTGGCCTAAGAGTTGGAAGCCACCGCAGATAGCTAGTACAACGCCGTTTTCATTGATAAAGCTTTCCAAAGCTTCTTTTTTAGCTGGCAAGTCACGAGCCACGATCGTTTGCTCATAGTCTTGACCTCCGCCAAAGAAGACGATGTCGTAGCTGTCCTTGTCAAAGTCATCTTCTAGGGAGACAATATCAACCTCAACCCTAGCGCCTAGCTTTTCAGCTACATACTTGAGCATCAGGACATTACCGTTGTCGCCATAGGTATTCATAAGGTCGCCGTAGAGATGAGCGATTTTTAAGTCATAGTGATAATCCTGGTTCTCAGGAGAAACGAGGGATCTATAAACCATTAGTTCATCTCCTTTCTAATTACTTGTCGTTCTGCCAGCAACTCACGGAATTCCAGCATAGCGGTATAAGTAGCTAGGATGTAGGCATGCTTGGTTTCTTGTTTTTCAATCAACTTAAAGACTGCTTCCAAATCTTTGACTTCGGTAATCTGATCTGCTGGATATCCTGTTACCCGCAGTCGACGAGCAATCTCAGAATGGCGAACTCCGCCTGCAAGGACCTGAGGGATATCCATCTCTAAAATTTTCTCAAAATCAGCATCCCAGATCCAGCTAGTATCAATACCGTCCGCATAGTTGGCATTGAGCAGGACAGATAGGCTAAAGTCAAAAGGTGCCAGCTTAATCATTTCCAAGGCTTGGGTAGCACCGACTGGATTTTTGATCAAGACCAAGGTACATTCCTTATCGCCAATTTTGAAAGTTTCCTGACGGCCAAAGACAGCTCGGCTCTTGTCAAAGCCAGCCTTGATGGTAGCCGGTTCGACTCCGAAGAACTGTGCAACTGACACAGCGGCCAAGGCATTGTAGATATTGTAGAGACCACCGATATTGATTTGATAATCTTGTCCATCAATGGTAAAGACAGAGCGGTTGTGCTCAAGTGTCTTGAGAGCGGTCAGGCTGTAGTCTAGCTTAGGACGCTTGAAGCCACAGTCCTCACAGATGTAAGCTCCTAGATTTGCATAAGTATTGAGCTCGTACTTGAGGATATGCTCGCACTTAGGGCAGAGGATGCCCTCGGTATTGTAGTGCGCCAGCTTAGCCTGGCTTTTCTCCGTGTCGAAACCATAGTAACGGACAGGATTTTTCAGGCTGACCGAGTTAAAGAGCGGACTATCGCCATTCATCAGTACAGTTGCTTCAGGAACCTTAGCAGCCGCATCCAAGATCATCTGATAGGTCGTGTAGATCTCACCATAGCGGTCCATCTGGTCTCGGAAAATATTGGTAAAGACGAAGAGGCTAGGCTTGATATAATCACAAATCCGAGATAGGCTGGCTTCATCGATTTCCAGTACAGCGATATTTTTGCCAGATTTGCCTTTTTTAGAAGTCAGGAAGGTTGTTGTAATCCCTGTAATCATATTGGCACCGCTAGGATTGGTCACCACTTCTCCGAAAGCTTCCTTGAGAATGCCCACCGTCAAAGCTGTAGTCAGAGTTTTTCCGTTTGTTCCTGTAATAACCACAACTTCGTAGTTCTTGGCTAAGTTTTGCAGAATGTTTTTGTCAAATGTGAGGGCAACTTTCCCTGGCAGAGTCGAGCCGCGTCCCATTTTGCTGAGAACAAAGTGGGAGGACTTGCCTGCCAAGAGGCCCAATGCTGTATTTATCTTCATAAGAAATATTTTATCATAAAAAAGTAAAGAAGGTTACAGAAAAATATCCTTAAAAGTGATATAATGGTTGAGAACCGTTTGTTTTTGACTGGGAGGGCCACTATGCAATGAATTTTCAACAACTAACCAATCTCCAATACTGGGCTAATGTATTCAGTAATCCTTGGAATATTTTAATCAACATTATTGATATTGCTTTGGTTACCTGTATTTTATACCATTTTACTAAAGCAATTGCCGGAACCAAAATTATGATTCTGGTTCGGGGAGTGCTCTTCTTCATCTTGGCACAGTTTTTAGCGAATATCATTGGTTTAACGACCATTTCATGGTTGATCAATCAGGTTATTACCTACGGGGTTATTGCGGCAGTGGTGATTTTCTCGCCTGAGATTCGGACTGGTCTTGAAAAGCTGGGTAGAGCAACTGAGATTTTTTCGGCCACGCCAGTCAGCAGTGAGGAGAAATTGATTCAAGCCTTTGTTAAGGCAGTAGCTTACATGAGTCCGCGTAAGATCGGTGCCTTGGTGGCTATTCAGGGCACTCGAACGTTGCAGGAATACATTGCAACGGGAATCCCACTGGATGCGGATATCTCTGGGGAACTGTTGATCAATATTTTCATTCCTAATACGCCTCTGCATGATGGGGCAGTTATTATCAAAGATAATAAGATCGCTGCTTCTTGTGCCTATTTGCCGCTAACAGAAAGTACAGGTATTTCCAAGGAATTTGGAACTCGGCACCGGGCTGCGATTGGCCTTTCGGAAGTTTCAGATGCCTTTACTTTTGTCGTGTCTGAGGAAACAGGTGGTATTTCTACGACACATAATGGAGTTTTCAAGCACAACTTGAGCTTGAATGAGTTTGAGCTACAACTGCGAGAAGTCCTGCTATCAGACAAGCATGAAAAACTGAGTCTAAAGAATCGTTTACTAGGAGGATGGAAGAATGAAAGAAAGTAAAAAAATTCTTTATATTGTCTCCTCTTTATTCTTTGCGATAGTTTTGTTTGTTTATGCGACCTCTAGTAGTTTTCAAAACAGTATCAGTATTCGACAAGTGACCTCGGAAACGTACAGCAATACGATTTCCAATGTTCCGATTGACATCAAGTACGATAGTGAACGTTACTTCATTAGCGGCTTCACTTCCGAAGCTAGCGTTGTTTTGACGGGGTCTAATAGAGTGACCCTAAGCAGCGAAATGCAGGAGAGTACACGGAAGTTTCATGTGGTGGCGGATTTATCCAATGCATCAGAAGGAACGGTCGAAGTACAGCTGAAGGTGGAAAATCTACCTAGCGGCCTGTCTGCTACGGTCAATCCGCAAAAAATTTCAGTCAAGATAGGTAAAAAAGCAAGCAAGAAAGTACCAGTGAAGTATCTCATCACAGTCAGCCAGGTTGCAGAAGATATCTCTATCACAAATGTGAGCTTGGAGCACGAAGAAGTGACAGTGACAAGCGATGAAGAAACTTTGGAAAAAGTTAATCATGTCGCAGCAGTTTTACCAAGCAATGTCACTATTTCAGGAAATTATAGTGGGGCAGCTTCCTTGCAGGCCATGGATGCCAATGGGAATGTTTTGCCAAGTGTTGTGACTCCGTTTGAAACAACGATGAAAGTTACGACAAAAATAACACATTCGAATTCGTCAAGCTCAAAATCGAGCTCAAGTTCGAGTTCATCTAGTAAATAAATGCAAGATTTGAAAGGAAAATTTTAAAAATGGGTAAATATTTTGGAACCGATGGTGTTCGTGGAGAAGCTAATGTGGAATTAACGCCGGAATTGGCCTTTAAACTGGGTCGTTTTGGTGGATATGTTCTGAGCCAACACGAAAGTGAAGTTCCTCGGGTATTTGTTGGTCGTGATACGCGCATTTCGGGGGAAATGTTGGAGAGTGCCTTGATTGCAGGTCTGCTTTCTGTCGGGATTCACGTCTACAAACTAGGTGTGATCGCGACTCCAGGTGTTGCTTACTTGGTCAAATCCGAAAAAGCCAGTGCGGGTGTCATGATTTCAGCTAGCCACAATCCTGCTCTCGATAATGGCATCAAATTCTTTGGTGGCGATGGTTATAAACTGGATGATGAACGCGAACTCGAAATCGAAGCTTTGCTGGACGCAGCAGAAGATACTCTTCCACGTCCAAGTGCAGAAGGTTTAGGAAAAGTCATGGACTATCCTGAAGGCTTGCGTAAGTACCAACAATACATCGTTTCAACTGGTTTAGATCTTGAAGGCATGCATGTTGCCCTTGATACGGCAAATGGTGCTGCTTCAACCAGTGCCCGTCAAATTTTTGCTGATTTGGGTGCCCAGCTGACTGTTATCGGAGAAAATCCAGATGGCCTCAACATTAACTTGAATGTAGGCTCAACTCATCCAGAAGGCTTACAGGAAACAGTCCGTGAATCAGGGGCGGCGATTGGACTTGCTTTTGATGGCGATAGTGACCGCTTGATTGCCGTTGATGAAAATGGCGATATTGTAGATGGTGACAAGATCATGTACATTATCGGCAAGTATCTTTCTGAAAAAGGCCAATTGGCTCAAAATACAATTGTGACGACCGTTATGTCCAACCTTGGCTTCCACAAAGCTTTAGAGCGGGAAGGCATCAATAAAGTAGTGACTGCCGTTGGTGACCGCTACGTGGTAGAAGAAATGCGCAAGAACGGTTATAATCTAGGCGGTGAGCAATCTGGTCATGTCATTATCATGGATTATAATACCACTGGTGATGGTCAATTGTCAGCTGTGCAATTAACCAAAGTGATGAAAGAAACTGGCAAGAGCTTGTCTGAACTTGCAGCCGAAGTGACCATTTACCCACAAAAATTAGTTAATATTCGTGTCGAAAATGCCATGAAAGATAAGTCAATGGAAGTTCCTGCTATCAGAGACATTATTGAAAAAATGGAAACTGAAATGGCAGGAAACGGCCGCATCCTTGTCCGCCCAAGTGGAACAGAGCCGCTTCTGCGTGTTATGGCTGAAGCGCCAACTCACGAAGAAGTGGACTATTATGTGGATACAATTGCGGATGTTGTCCGTGCTGAGATTGGCATCGACTAAAAAGCAAGATAAAATTCAAAAGATTGGAGAAAGTCCCTATTTGAGGCAAGTTCTTCAATCTTTTTTGGTGACAGGGTGAAAACTCTCTTTTTCCTTTTCCTTTCGTAAATATTTGAAAAAGTGTGCTAATCGTGTTAGAATAGAGAGAGTAATCTTGGAATTGAGGTAATAAAGTGGCTTTTGGAGATAACGGACAACGTAAAAAAACTGGATTTGAAAAATTGACAATGCTGGTTATCGTAATCATGTTACTTGTAACGGTTGGTGCAATTTTTGCACAAGCTATCAGCGCAATCTTCTAATCCTAAACGCTGCAAGGCGTTTTTTTAGAGTAAAAAAGAAGCGAGAATTTATATGAGTATGTTTTTAGATACAGCCAAGATTCAGGTCAAGGCTGGCAAGGGCGGCGATGGCATGGTGGCCTTTCGTCGAGAAAAATATGTACCCAATGGCGGACCTTGGGGCGGCGATGGCGGCCGTGGTGGCGATGTGATTTTTGTCGTGGATGAAGGTCTCCGTACCTTGATGGACTTCCGTTACAATCGTCATTTCAAGGCTCAATCGGGCGAAAAAGGAATGACCAAGGGAATGCATGGTCGAGGAGCGGAGGATTTGATTATCCGTGTACCGCAGGGGACGACCGTGCGTGATGCTGAGACCGGCAAGGTGATTACAGATTTGATTGAGCACGGTCAACGTTTCGTCGTAGCGCATGGCGGTCGTGGCGGCCGTGGCAATATCCGCTTTGCTACACCTAAAAATCCTGCTCCGGAAATTTCTGAAAATGGGGAGCCGGGTCAGGAAAGAGAATTACTGCTGGAGCTAAAAGTGCTGGCCGATGTTGGTCTGGTTGGTTTTCCTTCAGTTGGCAAGTCAACCCTTCTGAGTGTGATTACATCAGCCAAGCCAAAAATCGGAGCCTATCACTTTACCACGATTGTTCCTAATCTGGGCATGGTTCGGACTCAGTCTGGAGAATCTTTTGCGGTAGCCGATCTGCCAGGATTGATCGAAGGAGCCAGTCAGGGAGTAGGCCTAGGCACCCAGTTTCTTCGTCATATCGAGCGGACACGGGTCATTTTGCACGTTATTGATATGTCTGCTAGTGAGGGACGCGATCCTTATGAAGATTACCTTGCGATCAACAAAGAGTTGGAATCCTATAATTTACGCTTAATGGAACGGCCACAAATCATTGTAGCCAATAAGATGGATATGCCTGATAGCGCAGAAAACTTGAAAGAATTTAAGAAAAAATTGGCTGCCAACTATGATGAATTTGAAGAGTTGCCGCAGATTTTCCCTATTTCTAGTCTGACCAAGCAGGGGCTTGCCACGCTCTTGGATGCAACGGCTGAGCTGCTGGATAAGACGCCTGAGTTTCTGCTTTATGAAGAATCTGATATGGAAGACGAGGCTTATTATGGCTTTGACGAAGAAGCGCCAGCCTTCGAAATCTCCCGTGATGATGATGCTACATGGGTGCTTTCAGGTGATAAACTAGAAAAACTCTTTACAATGACCAACTTTGACCGTGATGAGTCCATTATGAAATTCTCTCGTCAGTTGCGCGGTATGGGCGTTGACGAAGCACTTCGTGCGCGTGGTGCCAAGGACGGAGATTTGGTGCGCATCGGTAAGTTTGAGTTTGAATTTGTTGACTAAGGAGATATATAATGGGTGATAAACCAATATCTTTCCGAGACGAAAATGGCAACTTTGTCTCAGCAGCAGATGTTTGGAATGCAGAAAAGCTGGAAGAACTCTTCAACCGGCTAAATCCAAATCGCAAACTTCGCCTTGAGCGAGAAAAATTGAAAGAAAATCAATAGTTGAAACCAATCCTTTGAGATGAAGGAATGAGTGACAGTAGTCATGCTGCCTCATTCCAGATTTCAAAGGATTTTCTATTGGAAAAACAAAAAAACCAAATCCGATTTCTCGGAAATGGCTTTGTATCAACATTCTTTTTAATGTCAATACGGTTCTTATTTGAGACCGTATTTTACAAAGGTATACTCTGTAATATTTAAATCCTTATTAAATCAACGTTTCTAAAGGGAAAGTAGCTGTAAAATATTATGTACATGCCGTATTGTTAAACTAAGACGGTACCAAAAAGGTACCAAAAATTAAGGTTTCGGAGCTTATAAAATAATGAAAGTTGTCTCAATCAGTTGAGCTTTTTTTATTACCATTTTGTAGCAAAGTGACATAGTCGCTTTTTGTGTGGAATAGGTGAGATAAAAAAACAGTGTTTCGTTTTTGGTCGATGAAGTAGAGTAAAACATACTGACCGATAATTTTTCCTCGTGTAGGGTACTTACTGTTAATCTTTACACCGATTTTTTCATCGGCGTTAAAACCAGCCTCAGGAAAGACTTCTAAACTTTTTAAGCCATCTAAAATTTTACCCACAGTATTTTTAGCAGACTGAGGTGATAAAAGAACAGTAGTGATGTAATCATGAATACTGTCAATGGCTTGGCTCACTTCATCAGAAACAATTACTTTATAAGCCATAGCGTGCCCTCATACTGTCTAGGGAAATCCCTTTGCCTGCTTCATATTCTCTTAAGGCTCGTTCGGATTGAGCTTGTAATTCCTCAATCAACTGTTCACGGTGTAAATCTTCTGCAGTCCTGATCGGCAAGTCCTGTTCGAGGACAATCTGCTCTATAAAAAGAGTGATAGCATCCGTCATGGTCATTCCTTTTTCCTTGATAATGGCTCTAGCTTGCTCCATTGTTACTTCATTTATTTTAAAATTGTATTGCTTAGCAAGTGATGTAGTCATGGTATATCTCCAATCTATATCTTATATAGCTAGTATATATCTTTTATACTTTTTAGGCAAGAAAAACTCTTGAATATAATCCAAGAGTAAAACGAATAGGACCGATGGTAGTCTGGGGTCTTTACAGCTCTAAGCTGAAGGCAGTCCCACACCCGTACCAGAAGACGATACCTTTGAACGAACTGTTACCAGTCGCCCTACGTTATCCTATCCTTACTTACAGTTTAGAATAAATAAGAGCAGAATGTCAAGAAAAATATATAGAATAAATTAAATCTTTGTCAGAATCATCTGTCTTGTTCCTTTGTTTGATTTTCCTGTTTTTGAATAAATTGATTGACTGTATCTTTCAAATATTTTTGTAGTTCAAGAATCTGACTCAACTCATTTAGACTAACCTGGTCATCTTCGTTTACTTTTTTTGCAATCTGATTGACATTGACTCCAATCCGATTGATAGCCTGACGTAATTCCTTTAATTCTTCAAAATTCAAAATTTTGACTTCGCCCATAATTAACATGATGCGGGCAAAGGAATTAAAATTTGTCATTCCAGATTCTAAAACTTTGGTCGAAATAAACCGAGCCTCTTCCTCCGTCAAGCGGATTTTTTTCTGGATCATCCGTTTTCGTTTCTCTTCACTTTTCAAAAATAGCCACCTCCGTTCTGGCATTTTTCGCTTGAGGCCCTCAGGGCCCTTTTCTTCTGGCAAGCATAGCACTTGGGTACCCAAATGCTGTTTTTAAAAAGGTCAGAGATGGTCAGCTCCTAAAACCGACCATCCTTGACTTTTTAAATTTTTGGGGAAATCCCCAATCCCCTAATCCCTGCAGTCAGGAATTTTTAGATCACAAGGGAAAAGTTTTAATGAGAATTTCTTATCGTCCACCATAGAAAGCAAGTTGCTTTTCTAGTTTGGGTCGTTCCTTATGTAACAAATTTTTCAAAAGTTGCAGATAATCAATTTCAGAAGTTTGATGGTTTTCCAAAATTTTTTGTACTTAGTTCGTGTATTTCTATGCAATTTTTTCCAAATATTTTTATCACGTGTATATGCCACTAGATAGATTTGAGTTTCAACTGGTAGCTCGTCAAATGTGAAAGGCTTAAAAACAATTGAATTTATAATCTCGAATATTTCTTCAACTGAACGACTGCGTAACTGAAACTCTAATCGCCACCAATGAGTAAATTTTCTTGCGAACTCCTTATCATTTTCAGAGCCATTTTCTAATTGCTCAACTTTTTTGTTATAGAGTCTGATTTGCTTTTCTGACCTAGAGGAGCCTAGATACTTTGTTTCCAGTTTTCCATTCTGGTCTCTCCACTCTTTGGTTGCAGTAGGGCGACCTTTCTTTTCAAAAACAAATTCACTGCAATCAACTTCAAATAGATCAAAAGCCAAATCGGCACGAGAGATTGAAATATCTTCAAGATTTGGTATAATAGAGTTCAAGATATTATTATCAACTGGACGGAGTTTATTGGGATTAAACTCTATCCTGAAAGGGCGAGAGTTAAAGGCTTGTCCTTTTAATTTGTCGTAGTCTAGGAGGAGTCTAACGTGGCCCCCATCCCGGGTATAGGCTTTGAACATATCTGTCATAGCAGTTTGAACGATAATAGCAGTATGAGTTTCTATCAGTGTTTTTATCGTATAAAGCTTGTTATGCGTAATATAGGCAGTTAAAGTGATATTGTCTAAGCTGACTTCAAAGTCCAAATCAAGCTCCTTTCTTTTTGAGGTCGCCTATCGGCGCCTCTTTTTGTCTGCGCAAAGACCTCCGTAAAATGACATTCTTGGGGGAGCAACCCCAAGCCGACTTCGTCGGATCATTTTCATTTTGCTACGGTCAAACTTGCCAAAAAACGGGTGTAGTAAATGCACATCAGATGTGCACATAGCGGGCTGTTAGAGGGCGCCCTGTTATAAATTTTCTGAAGCACCCTAAAATGGGGTCATGTTTTTCTGTTTTCATAATATTTTCATAGTTATTTTCACAATTATTTTTCAGTAAAAAATGATGAAATAGACAAAAATTTTATCAAATAAATTGCTATTTTATTCTCATCTCTCATATTGTTGTAGCCAGGCAGTAACCTTACGTTTATCATATAAGGTCACTCCATCAATCACCATGTGAGGCATGCCCTCACGTTGCCATTTGACAATAGTAGTGGTGGATACATCAAGCCAACGGCACAAGCCTGACATACGAATCATAGGTTTATAGAGTTCTCTATCTTCAAGGGCTTTTTCTATAGCCTTTTGAACCATGTTATCGTAGCGAGCGAGCAACTTCTTTTCAGTTGCTTTGGGTAAGTGGATAGTAAAATCTTCTGCCATATTCTGACCTCTTTCTTTATTGTATAAGCTCCGAAATTAAACAAATTTGTTTAATAATTGAATTTTATTAAACTTTTTTGTTTTTGTCAACTAAAAATATACATATTTGTTTAAAAATGATAAAATAATAGTCTGAAAGGAGTTTTTATGGCTAATATTAATAATGTTTTTGGAAAACCACCTACTAGAATAAAAGAAATGATCAAAAAATCTGGAAAAAAGTTAAAGGAGATTAGTCAAGAGTCTGGTGTTCCTTATGGTGCTCTTAGTTCTTATAATCAAGGTACTAGAAAGCCAAAAGAAGAAAATGCAAAAAAACTTGCCGACTACTTCGGAGTCTCCATCCCTTTTTTACTAGGCATAGAACAATCTCCAAATAAGACTGTTAATAGCTGGGAGAATTTAACTGATGATGCAAAGACAGCATATTTATACATGCTAAATATGGCACAGTCTGTTAATGGAATAGAGTTATTAAGTCAAGAAGAGATTCAGAAACTACAGTCTATCCATGAGAAAAGAAGAAAGATTTTAAAGCAATTAAGTGACTTACAAAATCAACTATTCGAACTTGAAAATCAAGAAGAATCATTACGAAATAGTCTTAATCACGATATTCAAGAATTATTTAATAGAATAGCCAATGAGGAGGGAGAAATAGAATTAACTATCAATGATTTATAAAACGATTTAAACAAATGGTTTAATCAGTAATTTCTTTATTTTATAAGCTCCGAAACCTTAAAAAATAAAGGAGAAATTAGAATGTCTATTATTAAATATAAGGCTAAAAGTCTAAATCAGGGTATCTTTATAAGGTCAGAATCTACAGGGTGATTGATGGCAAGCGTCAGGATTTCTTTAAAAGCGGCTTTAAGAGTCTTAGAGAGGCTAGACAGTATGAAGCTATGATTTACCACAAAAAAGCATCAGGCGAGTTTTCAGAGCTTATGAGAGCCTCAGAGAGACGTTTTGATGAAGTTTTTGAGGAATGGTTCAAAACTTATCAAGATACAGTAGAAAGGACGACAAGCGTCCGTACAGATGACCAGTTCAGGATCCATATTTTACCAGTTCTTGGTCAGTTTAAAATTTCCAAGATTACACCTTGGCAGTGCCAGGAATTCATTACAGAAAAAGGGAAGACTTTTAAAAATATTAAACAGGTCAAGTCATACACTAGCCAAGTATTTGATTTTGCAATAAAGATGAAATTAATTGCTGATAATCCCATGAAGCAAGTAGTGCTTCCTAAAAGGGAAAAGAAGAAGTCAGATAACTTCTTTAGCGTTGAGGAATTGCATGAGTTTTTAGCCATTATTAAGGCAGAAGAGCCTTATAAAAATTATGCCTTATTTCGTTTGTTGGCCTATAGTGGCTTAAGGAAAGGGGAGCTGTATTCCTTAAGGTGGTCTGATCTTGATTTTGATAAGTAGTTACTTTCTATCAACAAAAATTTAGGTAGGATTAAAGGAAACCAGTGGAGAAAGGAACGAAAAATAAATTTTCTGTACGGCAAATCCCTTTAGATACTGATACAGTCTCAATTTTGAAAGAGTGGAAACAGCAAAGCAGAAAAGAAAAGGGGCAACTGACATGTACTGACCCCAAAAAGTTAGACAATTAATTTATCCAAAGGATTTAGTTCTGTATTGCACAGGGCTAAGTCCTTTTAGTTTTACCTTAATCCGTTTGTTGTTGTAGTAATCAATATAGTCTACAATAGCTTGTTCCAATTGCTCAAGTGATTTAAACGACTTCTCATAACCATAAAACATCTCAGACTTAAGAATACCAAAGAAGGACTCCATCATACCGTTATCTGGACTGTTTCCTTTACGTGACATGGACGGTTGGATTCCTTTATCCTCTAAAAAACGATGATAATACTGATGTTGATACTGCCATCCTTGATCACTATGGAGGATGGTATTTGTGTAATGTTCCTCTGTAAATGCCTGCTCCAGCATATCTTTCACTTGTATCAAATTCGGTGACGTAGAAAGATTATAGGCGATAATTTCGCTATTAAAGCCATCTAAAACTGGTGATAAATAGAGCTTTTGACTGCTTATCGGAATGGCAAACTCTGTCACATCTGTATAGCACTTTTCCATTGGTTTGGATGCTTCAAATTGGCGTTGAATAAGGTTATCTGCTTTCTTGCCAACTTCTCCTTGGTATGAAGAATACTTGCGTTTACGACGAATCCGAGCTGTTAGACCAAGGACCTTCATTAGACGTTGGACCTTTTTATGGTTCACTACAAAACCACGATTCCTTAATTCGAGTGTTATTCGGCGATAACCATAATTTCCTTTATGCTCAGTAAAAATAGCTTGAATTTCAGCCTTAATATCATGATTTTTATCGCTTTTATCTAATTGCTTTAGCTGGTAATAATAGGTTGAACGAGCTAGCTTAATAATCTTTAGAAGAATCTCTAAGGCAAACTCTGTTACTAATCCTTGAACAATTTCTGCTTTTCTTCTTGATCCTTTTCGTCCCTCAATCGGAGTTCTCTCAACTTTTTTAGAATGGCATTCTCCGCTCTCAAATATTCTAATTCTTCCTGAAGTCGCTCTAGCTCTGTCATCTCTTCGGGCTTCTTTTTTGGTTTACGTCCCATTTTAGGCGGTCTCCCTCTTGTTTTCTCAACAATAGTATACCCGTTTTTCTTATATTGTGCTATCCAATTAGGCAACATTCCAACACTTGGAAGAGCATAATCTAGAGACACCCTTATTTGTGAACGACCTTCAAGTAGAACTTTATCAATGATCTCTTGTTTTAGTTCAGGTGAATAGTAGCAATTCTTTCCTTTTTTGACGATTTCTATTCCATAACGATCAATCAATTTAATCATGTACTGAAGATTGGGAATTTTTATCCCAAATATATTTGAGAGCTCTTTGAAGCTTCGCCCTTGTTTTCTAAGTTCATAGATTTGAACTTTATCTTTATAAGTTAATTTCATAATAAAAACACCCCAAAAGTTAGATTTTTTTCTGTCTAACTTTTGGGGTGCAGTTCAAAAGTCCTAGCCTCTCAATTGTCTTTGGATTATCGAGCAAGACGCAGTAGTAGAGCCCACTCAACTGTGCGGAGGTGGGACGACGAAATCGAATTCTAACGAATTACCGATTTCTGTCCCACTCTCTTTTTTGCTTTAGCGATGTTCAGCTCCTTGGTTAGAACTAGATGTGCTGTTGGTTGTTCCAGAACTAGTTGAACTTGTTTGGGAATTAGAGTTGCTAGTACTGTCTTCTTCGCTGGATTCGCTTGAGCTTTGACTTGAAGATTCTGAACTTGATTCAGAAGTCGAGCTGGAATACTGCTGGGTATAAGCGCGGTTGTAGGTTGAAGTACCATTGAGATAGAGGTAAGATCCGCTACGGAAAAGTCCACTAGGTGGTGTCCAGTCTTCATTGCTGTAGCCAGTCAAATAGTGCATCATAGAACGATAAACATCGGTTGCCACCTTAACTCCATCGTCTAGAACGGGAGTGAGGCGGTTTGAATAACCGGTCCAAACAGCCATAGAGTATTGTGGTGTGTAGCCGACAAACAGCTCATCTGGTGTGACAATGCTAGAATAGTAGTAAGGTTTGGTTAGCTTATCAAGTTCATCATCTGCATAATTGGAAGTACCAGTTTTACCTGCTTGATAGACACCTGGAATGGCAGCATTAGTACCAGTTCCAGACTGAAGAACGGTCTTCATCATGTCTGTCATCATGTAGGCTGTCGTTTCCTTCATGGCTTTTGAACCACCATTTGAAAAGACTTTTTCTGTTCCATCGCTAAAGACAACTCGGTTGACATATTGTGGTTTGTAATAAGTTCCGCCATTAGCAAAGGCAGCGTAAGCAGCAGCCATCTTTTCACTACTTGCTCCGTATTGGTTGCCAGCCTTGCTTGTATTACTTGAAATGGCATTAGAATAGTGCATTTCAGGATAATTGATGCCAAGACCGTTGAGGAATTTCAAGGAATTATCCAATCCGACTTCTTCCAACGATTTGACGGCTGGAACGTTACGAGATTCTTGGATGGCATATTGGATGGTAATCCAGCCAAAATAACGTTTATCCCAGTTATAGACTGGAGTGGATGTTCCAGGGAAATAGTAAGGAGCGTCTTGGATGGAGGCAGCGGTAGAAGTGAAAACATTGTATTCTAAAGCTGGGGCATAGTCAGTGATTGGTTTCATGGTAGAACCCCAGTCGCGATTTGTTTCGACTGCTTGGTTAGTACCAAAAGAAACGTTGGAAGACTGATGGCGAGCACCCAGTTGAGCAATGACTTTCCCGTTGGTAACATCCATAACGGTTGATGCCACTTGCAATTCATCGTCTGGGTAAGCAACATAGTCTTCAGTATTGTAGATATCCCACAATTTCTTCTGGGCTTCGGTATTAACGTTGGTATAAACTTCCATACCAGTCGTGAGGACATTGTAGCCTGTTTCTTCTTCCACCTGCTCAATGACTTCTTTCAAGTAGTTATCCATATAAGCAGGATAGCTAGCTGAGCTTTTCAGACTTTGTAAGCCGTCTGTGACTGGTGTATTGATAGCTTGTTCGTATTGCTCTGGGGAGATGTACTTGAGTTCATACATTTCAGATAATACGAGATTACGGCGTTCAGTGGCCGCTTCTGGATTTGTGTAAGGGTCGTATTGGTTGGGAGCCTGAGGCATTCCTGCAAGCAGGGCAATCTGAGGAAGAGTCAAATCTTTCAAATCTTTGCCATAGTAACTTTGGGAAGCTGTCTGCATCCCGTAATTCCCGTTGGACATGTAGACCTTGTTGACGTAGTAGGTCAGAATCTCTTGCTTGGTAGCCTTACGCTCGAGTTGGGTCGCCAACCATGCTTCCTGAATTTTCCGAGAAAGGGTAGCATCTGCTGAGGAAGTAGAGAAATAAGTCAGCTTGATCAACTGCTGGGTTAAGGTAGATCCCCCTTGACGTCCGCCTCCTCGAAGATTACTCAGGAGGGCTCCGCCTATCCGAATAAAATCGACCCCACGGTGATTAAAGAAGCGGTGGTCCTCAATCGCAACGATAGCATCTACCAGCTGTGTGGGAATCTGGTCTGTTGATGTATTGACCCGCTTTTCAGAACCAAGGTCAGCAATCAGATTATTATCGCTGTCGTAAATTTTACTTGAGGTAGTTGCGACAAGATCCTTCTCAGAGAGGGTTGGAGCCTTGGAAGCATAAAAAGCAAAGACAAGAACGCCAGTCACAGCTCCAATGATAAAGAGAGATAAGAGGGCAGTTGCAAGATATTTTAAGGCTTGCAAAAGGGTTTGTTTATTCATTTGTGATACCACCTAGTAGTTTTTGTTCGATAATTTCAAGGTAAGGAATGCTTGGAAATTGCTTTGTTTCGATTGAAAATCCATGTTCTTGAATGTAAGATAAAGGGAGGGATTTTCCGCCTTTATCCATCTTATAAAATCTAATCAAATAAGATGCCGGAAGTAGATAGGTCTCCCGCAAGCTGGAGAAATGAAGTAAGACAAAGCAGATTCCTTTTTGCTGAAGGACAGCCTCCATATGTTCAATCTGGTGTGGATGGAAATTTTTCAAGGGCATGGCTGTTTTTTGCCGTGTTTCCTTGGCTTCAAAATCAATATAATGTCCCTTAAAGACACCAGAATAATCAGTCGTGGATGCCTGTCGAAAGTAGGCTTCCACAATCTTTGCGCGACTGCGTTGGGGATAGTCCACTTTGACAATCTGAACGGGTGTTGGCTTCTTATGAATGACAGCGAGTCCCCTACTCAAGTAGTAGTTGTTGGATTCGTTGATCATCTTCTCAAAAGACATCCCACGATTGGCAAAGTTAACAGCCGTCTTTGAACTTGGATGGGCTAATTTACTTTTTATTTTTAGCTTGTGAGGGTAGTTGACCATAAAACTCCTTATTGGTACAATAACATCACTCTATTATATCATAAAAATATTATTTGAGGGAGAATAAATGACAAGTCTATTAATTGTAGGTTACAAGGCTTTTGAACTTGGCATTATGAATGAAAAAGACATGCGAATCAAAATCATCAAAGAGGCGGTCAGACGGGATTTACAGCGCTTACTGGATGAAGGATTGGAGTGGCTCATCTTTACGGGAAATCTAGGTTTTGAAACTTGGGTTTTGGAAGTCGCTCGGGAATTGAGAAAAGATTATAATTTTAAGCTTGCCACGATTTTTCTTTTTGAAGATCAAGGAAAGAATTGGAACGAAGGAAATCAGGCCAAACTAACGGATTTTAAACAAGTAGATTTCGTTAAATATGCCTATCCTAGCTATCAAAATCCGAGTCAGTTTCGTGAGTACAACCAATTTCTACTTCAAAATACAGATGGAGCTTATCTATTTTACGATGAGGAAAATGAGACCAACCTTAAGTATCTTTACAGGGAGATGAAAAATCAAGAACAGTATTTTATCAAAAAATTAACATTTGATGACCTGAATGAGGTTGCAGAAATTTTTTCGGAAAAGTAGGGTATAAATCTTGCTTTTTATAGGTGCTTTCGTATATAATTGGATATGATAAACTAGATTGGAGCGAGAGCATGGCGAGTATTATTTATACAGCAAAAGATATTTTTGATCAAGATTTTAAGCGCGAAGTGCGAGGATATAGCAAAGCTGAAGTGGATGAATTCTTGGATGATGTGATCAAGGATTATGAAACTTATGCAGCTTTGGTAAAGGAGTTGCGTGAGGAGATTAATATTCTCAAAGAACAAGTATCTAATCAAGCGACTGTTACTCCTTCGGCGCCTAGTCAGCCAGCTCAACCAACGATTGAGATGCCACAGATGGGAACAGCGACTAACTTCGATATTTTGAAACGCTTAAGCCGTTTGGAAAAGGAAGTTTTTGGCAAACAGATTCTGGACAGCGAAGAGCAATAATGTTGCAGAGTGCAATTTTTGGATAATCGCGTGAAGATTTGATATTTTCATGAGGAAAGTCCATGCTAGCACCGGCTGTGATGCTGGTAGTGTTTGTGCTAGGCGAAACAATAAGCCTAGGGACGGAGCAATCCGTTACGGCGACTGAAAAGGCTAAGTCTTTAGATAGGTCTGAATAGGTCTGAAAGTGCCACAGTGACGTAGTTCTTCTGGAAACAGAAGAAGTGGAACGCGGTAAACCCCTCAAGCTAGCAACCCAAACTTTGGTCGGGGCACGGAATGCGTGGAAACGAACATAGCATTCTGACTGGAAACAGTAGACAGATGATTATCGAAGGAGATGGTACCTAGTCATTTCTGGAACAAAACATGGCTTATAGAAAATTGCACATAGGTTAGCTAGCGTATGCTAGCTTTTTGATTAAGATATAGAGCCCCTTAGACAGAAGATTGCTGCAAGGGACAAAATAGGAAAGCAAGGTTTTTCTCAAAAAGAGGAGCCAAGCAAGAACATTCTGCTTTCTAGCTGAGGCCAGTTTTTAACGGCGTGGCCAAGCGGATAGTGATAGAGTAAGAAAGAATGAAAGAAAAATTTAATTTAATTGCTACAGCGGCGGCAGGTCTGGAAGCCGTGGTCGGCCGTGAAGTTCGGGATTTGGGTATAGATTGTCAGGTTGAAAATGGTCGTGTCCGCTTTAGTGGCGATGTCAAAACCATTATTCAAACCAATCTATGGCTACGCTCGGCAGATCGGATCAAGATTGTTGTGGGCACCTTTCCAGCTAAAACATTTGAAGAACTTTTTCAAGGCGTCTTTGCTTTGGACTGGGAAAATTATCTGCCCTTAGGTGCCAAATTTCCCATTTCTAAAGCTAAGTGTGTCAAGTCAAAACTGCATAATGAGCCCAGCGTTCAAGCCATTTCAAAAAAAGCAGTTGTAAAAAAACTGCAAAAGCATTATGCCCGTCCAGAGGGGGTTCCCCTGCAGGAAAATGGAGCAGAGTTTAAGATTGAAGTTTCCATTTTAAAAGATCTTGTGACAGTCATGATTGATACCAGTGGTTCTAGTTTGTTCAAACGTGGTTATCGGACTGAGAAGGGCGGAGCGCCAATCAAGGAAAATATGGCAGCTGCTATTTTACTTTTGTCAAACTGGTATCCGGACAAACCCTTGATTGACCCGACTTGTGGATCAGGAACCTTCTGTATCGAAGCAGCTATGATTGGGATGAAGATGGCCCCAGGTTTGAACCGTTCCTTTGCTTTTGAAGATTGGAATTGGGTAGATAAGGACTTGGTGCGTCAGCTTCGGGCAGAAGCTCTGTCTCAGATTGACCAAGACATCCAACTGGATATTTCAGGTTCGGACTTGGATGCTCGTCTGGTAGAGATTGCCAAGAAAAATGCGGAAGAAGCCGGCGTGGCTGACCAGATTCACTTTAAGCAAATGCGGCTGCAAGACCTTCATACGGAAAAAATCAATGGAGTGATTATCTCCAATCCGCCCTATGGTGAGCGTTTGTTGGACGATGATGCGGTGACCCAGCTCTATCAAGAAATGGGACAAACCTTTGCTCCCTTGAAGACCTGGAGTAAATTTATCTTGACTAGCGACGAGGCCTTTGAAGCCAAATACGGCAGTCAGGCGGACAAAAAACGAAAACTCTACAACGGTACTTTAAAAGTAGACTTATATCAATACTTTGGCCAAAGGGTCAAAAGACAACTGGATTAGAAAGGAAATACTGTGAGTAAAGAAGAAAAGATGGCAACAGAGCAAGAGCCAAAAGAAACAATTCTTGACTTAGAAGATGCTAAAGAGATGACGGTCGGTCAGGTTGCTCGAAAAAATGAGGAAGTCGAAGCGGGTGTGACAGAAGGAGACAATATCCTTGATAAATACATCAAACAGCACCGAGACGAAATCGAGGCAGGGAAATTTGAGACCAAAAAGCTGCGGATTATGGAAGAGCTGGCGCAACAAAAAGAAGCTCTGATACAGGAGACAATCAAACAGCTTCAGAGTCAGGCTAAGGCGAAGGAAAAGCCTGCAAATGTGGCCTTGCCTTCAGTAGAACCAGCTAAAGTTGAAAATAAAGAGGACAAAGCGGCCGCACAGTCAACGTTAACAGTTGCAGCGGAAGCACCAATCATCCCAGCAACCAAGCCAGTATCAAAACCAGCTCCAACAGTATTCGAGGACGAAGATGAGGACGAGTCAGCGCCTTTCTACAAGAAGAAGGGTTTCC
Organism: Streptococcus cristatus AS 1.3089; assembly: GCF_000385925.1. Lineage (NCBI taxonomy): Bacteria > Bacillati > Bacillota > Bacilli > Lactobacillales > Streptococcaceae > Streptococcus > Streptococcus cristatus. The sequence goes on along the minus strand of NC_021175.1, from coordinate 1,332,050 downwards.
TTTATTCAGCTTTGGGACTTGTAGCGCTTGCTGCTGGAACCACCCTATATTTTTATCAGGGACGAGGCGGTCATAAGTCGACAGATAATACCAGCTCGACAGTTTCTTCTAGCAAAAAGAAATCTACAAGCTCTAGCGAAGCTAAGAAAGAGGCTGCTAAAGAATTTGAAGAGCTTTATGCTAGCTTCTTTACTGACGACAGTCAGACAGCTATCAAAAATGACAAATTTGGTGATTTGGACAAGTTGAAGGCTAAGTTGGATGTCTTGACTGGCAGTTCAGAATATACAGCTGCTAAGAAGAAATATGATGACCTTGTCAAGCAAATTTCTGCGATCCAAAGTGTCAATTCACAATTCAACACAGGTGCTATCGTTGATGGTCTCTTGAAGACGGATGCCCAAGTGAAAGAAAACGCCAATCTTCCAGATGTATCGACGGGTAATAACAAGTTAGATGAGGTCTTGAAAGCAGCTATTGCTCAAGGACGCAGTCAACAGTTACCAGCACCGGCGCCTAGTCCAACAGTGGAACCGTCAGCGCCATCAACAACGCCAACAGTACCAGCCGCACCATCAACGCCGCCAGCTGTTAATCCTGCGCCTAGTGATCCTAGTGGTATTAGAAATGCAGAAACTGGTATCGGACTGCCAAGTGCAGGAGTTAACCTCCAGCGCCACCTTAGCCGTGTGCCTTACAATCAAGCTGCGATTGATGATGTGAACAATCCTGCTTGGACCTTCAATCCAGATGTCTTGGAAACAATCCTCAAGGTGTCTCGCGAGCGTGGTTATATCACAGGAGACCAGTTTATCCTTGAAAAAGTTAATATTATCAATGGAAATGGCTACTACAATCTCTTTAAGCCAGACGGCACTTACCTATTTAGTATGAACTGTAAGACAGGCTACTTTGTAGGAAATGGAGCTGGTTATGCGGATGATTTGGATTACTAAGTATCTTTCTCGCTAATTCATAACAACATATAATAAAAAAGTTAGACGGGTCTGAGGTCATGTATCTCGGACAGGCTGTCTAACTTTTTTGTATAAATAGTTACGTATTGTTATTTCTTATAATAATCTATAGTTTAAATTTCTAGGTTAATATAGATAACTCAAGATAGCTTGAGTTATTAAGCTTATTGTCAATAAATAAAGATTCCAATAGATTGAATTCTTGTCTTATTTTTGTTAAAATACTATCTGGGGCATTAGGACACCTAGCATAAAAATGTTAAAAGTGTGTATTTTTGCTTATAAACTATAGCACGCAATAAGTCGGTTTCTTTGCTAATGGTCATGAGATTAACAAAGGCTGGCATGTTGAAAAAGGAAAGGAAAACGATGTTTCGAAGTAAGAAATATAACAAGGATTTCGAGATTATTGACGAAAAGAAGCGGTACAAGCTCTATAAGTCTGGGAAAAATTGGGTAAAAGCTTCAAATTCTCAACTCGATCTCTTTCGTATTGGTGGAATGGGAGAAGTTGTCTCAAACAGCTTGTCAGATACAGAAGAGCTTGATCACGATCATCTGAGCCTCAACACTCTTGCAGGTTTAGGGGGAATATTAGCTGCTGGAGCGGCAGGCTTGATGGTGACTCAGGAGCAGTCTGTCTATGCGGATGAAACATCTGAATACACAGATAAAGCTGTCATTTCAGCTGAAGTCAAGGATAATGAGGAAGCGGCAGAAGCAAGTACCAATTCGATCATTGCTCAGGCGCAAGCAGAAATGCAAAAAGCAAAAGCAGAACAAGCCTCTGAATCAGCTTCTATTTCGGTTGAACAATCAGTCAGCACTTCTATCTCTACAAGTGAGTCAGTGTCTCTTAGCCTCTCGACTAGCCAGTCTGTCAGTCAATCAATCAGCCAATCGATCAGCCAATCAGTTTCAGCTAGTAGCTCAGCTTCTGTCAGCCAGTCTGTATCTGCTAGTAGTTCAGTCTTGACTAGCAATTCAAGCTTGACTAGCAAGTCAGTGAGTGCTGAGCCTGCTACAAAGGTATCCGAGAACAAAGCACCTGCTAAGCTAGAAAGTGCTAACAACGCAGCTTCTTTAGAGCAGGACAAAGCTTTAGCCAGTGCATCAGCTGATACCTCTGCCTCAGCTTCTACTTCTACATCGCTGGATATCAAGGTCAATGTTGCCGACAGCTTTATTTCATCTGGTGCAGGACAAAGTTTAGCTAGCACTACTTTGAGCAATAGCCAAGCTCTAGCAACCAGCAACAACTTGGCTGCTGGTGTACTAGCGGATAAGAACCAAGCTCAAGGCAAGGGCGAGATCAAGCAAGCTGAGAAGAGTCAAATAGTAGATAAGACTGTAGCAACTTCGCCAAAAGAGTCTGTCAGTGCTTCTGCTGAATTAAAAATAACTGAAATTACTGGTAAGAATAGTGTTAGTGGAGTTCAATCAACTTCTGTCACAACTAGCTTAATTGAAGCTGCTGCGGTTGCAATAGCATCTTCAGAAGTCACTGCTAAACAACAAGAAGAAAACCGTAGGAAGTTGACCAATCTTTCAGCTGAAATAGGTGACTATCTAGCAAAAGCGGTTGATTTACCAAATACGGATTCAGCTCTTGCTAAGGCCAATGCTGCAGTAACAGAAATTGAAAAAGCCCTCGCTGATCCAACTAGTGATTTAACAACAGTAGTGCAAAAAGCTACTTCAGCGCGTAATTCGATTGTCAATGCTGTGTTGGCGGCTAATTCTGGTGTGCGTGATGCACGAAATGGGGCAGAAATTGCTAGAGGGGCACACTCACGTGCAGCCTCTAAACCACCTACGATTTCTATGCCATCCACTATCACAATTTATAATGATGAAGCAGTCAATAATTTTCAGATAAGGCTGAATGATGATCAAGGGATGGCTAAAATCACGGGCTCCCCATCCAATGCTATTATTACAGGTTTAAATGCACCGAACTATCCAACTAACAAGAAAGGGGTATTTGGAGATCTATATATCTATGATCAATCGGGGAGACAAATAGGTGCCCAAAGGTCATACACCATTGACATAATAGGGACAGTGGGTCGTGAAAACAGAACTTGGAAACCCTATAAGCCTGGTACCTATGTTCTGGAATATACAGTAACAGATATTCATGGTCAGACTGCTACAGCACGTACGAATTTCCATATTAAGGGATTTAATGAACGAAACAACCCAGTTAGTGGGGATACCGTTATTGTTAAGAATCCCTCTTCTTTGACTGTAAGTGAACGCAATCAAGTACTTGAAAAATTTAAAGAAAAAAACCAGTCGCTTTTATCTGGTAGTGATTTTACGAAAGATGGCGTAACTGGAACGATTTCGGTAGCTGAAAATGGGAATATTACCATTACCTACCGTGATAATACTACAAATGTTATCCCAGCTAATGTGGATGCTGTTCCAGTTCCAAGTGCGACGGTGACTCGTAATGGTCAAGCCCTGACCCCTGTAAATGGCAACTATATTGTGTACGCAGGAGATGATATTCAAATTAATTTCACTGCTACAGATAATAGCGGGCAATTATCAGAATTTAAGATCGTTTCAAATGCAGATGCAAATGGCTCAGCCCTTGGAAGTAATTTCTTTGAAGATAATAAATATGGGACGGGAACTGTAGAGCATTTAACGGGGAATATCACAGCGACTACTGCTAGTCCAGCCCGTATTACTGTAAGAGCTCATTTGAATGATAATCTAGAGTATGATAAAAATGGTAGAAATAGCTGGCAACGCAATGCAGTAGCAACGGATAAGGCTGGTAATAGTAATAGTGCAGGAAATGATTCACCGGGCAATGTCCGTATTGTGCAAGGTAGGCTGACAGATATTATGGAAGGGGTAGCACCGACTGAAACCTTCCAGGTAGAGAGTGTTTCTCAATTAAAACCTCAAGAAAAAACTCGTATATTGGCGGCTGTTGAGAAACTAAACAATAAGCAGGAAAAACGTATTGATTCCTTTACTATTAGTAACAATGGAACAGTTACCATTATCTATAAAGATAAGACTACGGATACGTTCACTGTAAAACTTTCTGATAGTGAGTATAAGAGTAGCAGTGCTTCAACTAGTCTAAGTCAAAGACAGTCAACCAGTGCATCAGTAAGTGCTAGTACATCAGCGAGTGTATCTGCTTCGACAAGTGCCTCAGTATCAGCAAGAATGTCAGCAAGTGCGTCTGCCTCAACCAGTGCCTCAGTAAGTGCTAGTACATCAGCGAGTGCGTCGGCTTCAACGAGCGCCAGCCGTTCAGTTTCTGCTAGCCAGAGCTTGTCTACTTCCTTGCGCAATAGCCAATCGGCATCGATGAGCGCCAGCCGCTCGGTTTCAGCGAGAATAGTGTTTCGGCCTCAGTAAGCGGTAGTCAGTCTGTCTCAGCGAGTCAGAGCGCTGCTTCATTGAGCGCCAGCCGTTCAGTTTCTGCTAGCCAGAGCTTGTCTACTTCCTTGCGCAATAGCCAATCGACATCGATGAGCGCCAGCCGATCGGTTTCAGCGAGCAATAGTGTTTCTGGCTCGGTTAGCGGTAGCCAGTCTGTCTCAGTGAGTCAGAGCACCGCTTCATTGAGCGCCAGTCAATCCGTTTCATTGAGTAAGAGCGCTTCAACTTCATTGAGTGGTAGCCAATCAGTGTCCTTGAGCAAAAGTGTCTCAGTTTCGCTGAGTGCCAGCCGTTCTCTTTCAGCGAGCAATAGTGTTTCGAACTCGGTGAGTGCGAGCCAGTCTGTGTCAACTAGCCAAAGTGCAGCCTCATTGAGCGCCAGTCAATCCGTTTCGTTGAGCAAGAGCGCTTTAACTTCATTGAGTGGCAGCCAATCGGTGTCCTTGAGCAAGAGTGTCTCAGTTTCGCTGAGTGCCAGCCGTTCTCTTTCAGCGAGCAATAGTGTTTCGAACTCGGTGAGTGCGAGCCAGTCTGTGTCAACTAGCCAAAGTGCAGCCTCATTGAGCGCCAGTCAATCAGTCTCAGCGAGCGAAAGTGCTTCGGTTTCAGCAAGCTCTAGTCAGTCAGTCTCAGTAAGTGCAAGTGCTTCGGTTTCAGTAAGCTCTAGTCAGTCAATCTCAGCGAGCGAGAGTGCTTCGGTTTCAGTAAGTGCGAGCACCTCTGCGTCAGTAAGCGCCAGTCAGTCTGTTTCATTAAGTGCGAGCACATTTGCGTCAGTGAGCGCAAGCCAATCAGTCTCAGTAAGTGTAAGTGCTTCGGTTTCAGTAAGCTCTAGTCAGTCTGTTTCAGCAAGTGCAAGTGCTTCGGCCTCAGTGAGCGCCAGTCAGTCTGTTTCAACAAGCGAAAGTGCCTCAACTTCAGTAAGTGCTAGCCAATCAGTCTCAGTAAGTGCAAGCACTTCAGCATCAGTAAGCGACAAGTGAGTCTGTTTCATCAAGTGCAAGTGCCTCTGCATCAGTAAGCGCGAGTCAGTCTGTTTCAGCAAGCGAAAGCGCCTCAACTTCAGTAAGTGCTAGCCAATCAGTCTCAGTAAGTGCGAGCACTTCAGTTTCAGTAAGCAGCAGCCAGTCTGTCTCAGCGAGCGAAAGCGCCTCAACTTCAGTAAGTGCTAGTCAATCAGTCTCAGTAAGTGCAAGCACTTCAGCATCAGTAAGCGCAAGCCAATCTGTCTCAGTAAGTGCAAGTGCTTCAGTATCAGCAAGCACAAGCATGAGCAATAGCGTATCTGCTTCAATCAGTGCTTCAGTATCAGCAAGCACAAGCATGAGCAACAGCGTATCCGCTTCAATCAGTGCTTCAGTATCAGCAAGCACAAGCATGAGTAACAGCGTGTCCGCTTCAATCAGTGCTTCAGTATCAGCAAGCACAAGCATGAGTAACAGCGTGTCCGCTTCAATCAGTGCATCTGAATCAGCAAGCAACAACTCAAGTAGTACTTCAGTTTCAACAAGTACTTCAGTAAGCTTGAGTAACAGCGTAAGTACATCTACATCACTTAGCAATAGCGTTTCAAGCAGTTTGAGTACAAGTGCGTCACAACAATCTAACTCATTCAGCTATAGTAAGGGTGATCCAACAAGCGAATCTAAGCCAGAGTTTAACCTTCCTAGCTACCTTGAATCTGTAAGTGCAAGTGATTCAGTTTCACTCAGCAAATCAGTAAGTGTGTCATTGAGCGACAGTACTTCAGCATCAATCAGCGCAAGTGAGTCAGTCTCAACAAGCGCAAGCTTGAGTGACAGCATTTCTGCCTCAATCAGTGCAAGCAACAACTCAGGTAGCGGTTCAGGTTCAACAAGCACAAGCAATGGCTCAGCTAGTCAATCAGCTTCAGCATCTGTATCAGCTAGCCAGTCAGCTTCAATCAGCACAAGTGAAGCAGTTTCAACAAGCACAAGCATGAGCAGCAGCGTAAGTACCTCAGCTAGCTTGTCTGAAAGTGCGTCTGTATCTAGTGCTACAAATCACTCTCAAGCACCTAAACCACAGCCTGCACAACCAGAACAAGTCAAAGTTACTCCAAATGCTAAGGCTTTACCAAATACAGGAACTACCAATAATCCATTAGCAGCTCTTGGATTAGGAATAGCAACTTGGGCATCAGCCTTTTTCAAGAATAAAAAGAAGAAAGAATCCGCATCTGATGTGAATTTGGAAGACTAGTCTTAAAACCTAGCTAAAATGATGACAACATTTTAGTGATGGAAAGCAAGTCCCAGATAGCCTATGGCTATCTGGGATTTTTAATCTTTGTATGCGTAGAATGTGAATCGTGCTGAAATAAACTGAGATAATTTCTATCTTTTAAGGCTGATCCTAGAAAGCGGTGAAGCAAGCTAAATATTTTGAAATTTAGTTCTGCCTGCTTGCTTTTTGTTCTAGTGATAGGGCCTTGTTGCTTGCTCTAATTTGCTCTTGAGTGTGATGAAAATAAAAGTTTCAAAATTAGCAAAAATAATTCGATTCTTTTTCAGAAAAGGCTTGTGAGATTAGGCTGGATGTTTTAAAATAGTATAGGAGATTATCCGCTATTTATTTTTCGGAGGAAAAGAAATGTCCATTAATTGGCAAGAAATTATATTTAGCTTTTTAGGAGGCTTAGGGCTGTTCCTGTACAGTATTCGTATGATGGGTGACGGCTTACAGCAGGCGGCAGGAGACCGATTGCGCTATTTCATTGATAAATATACGAGCAATCCTTTTTTAGGTGTGCTAGTTGGGATTGGAATGACAGCCCTGATCCAGTCTAGTTCAGGTGTGACAGTGATCACAGTTGGTCTGGTGAGTGCGGGGCTGTTGACCCTGCGTCAGGCTATCGGGATTGTCATGGGGGCCAATATTGGTACGACCGTGACTTCCTTCATCATTGGTTTTAAGCTGGGTGATTACGCCCTGCCCTTGCTCTTTGTCGGTGCGGTTTGCCTCTTTTTCACAAAGAATCGCTCAGTGAACAATGTCGGGCGTATCCTCTTTGGTGTCGGCGGGATCTTTTTCGCTCTCAATCTCATGAGCGGAGCCATGGAGCCTCTCAAAGACTTGCAAGTCTTTCGAGATTACATGGTTCAGCTAAGTAAAAATCCAGTCTTAGGTGTCTTTGTCGGAACGGGTTTGACCCTGCTCATTCAAGCATCTTCAGCGACCATTGGGATTCTGCAAAATCTCTATGCCAGCAATCTCATTGATCTGCAAGGAGCTTTACCAGTCCTCTTTGGTGACAATATCGGAACGACGATTACAGCGATCATTGCTTCCTTGGGGGCTAATATCGCAGCCAAGCGTGTCGCTGGAGCTCATGTGGCCTTTAACGTTGTGGGAACAGTCATTTGTATGCTCTTCCTGCTGCCTTTCACATCACTGATTCAGTGGTTTGAGACAGCCTTGCATTTGTCACCAGAAATGACGATTGCCTTTGCCCACGGAACCTTTAATATTACCAATACCATTATCCAGTTTCCTTTTATCGGCCTCTTAGCTTATTTGGTTACCAAGCTGATTCCGGGTGAGGATGAAACCGTTAAATACGAATCCCTCTACCTAGATAGGATTTTGATTGACCAAGCCCCATCACTGGCTTTGGGAAATGCCAAAAAGGAACTCCTTCACTTGGGTGGCTACGCTGCTAAATCTTTCGAATTGGCTTATGATTATATCGTGAACTACGAAGAAAGATCTGCCGAAAAGGGTCATAAGACAGAGGAAGCCATCAATGCCATTGATGATGAATTGACTCGCTACCTGATTGTCCTATCTGGTCAGCAGCTCAATCCAAAAGAGAGTGAAGTCTTGACCAGCATTCTGGACTCTAGTCGTGATTTGGAGAGAATCGGTGACCACTCAGAAGCTTTGCTGAATTTGACAGACTACTTGCACCGCAAGAAAGTAGAATTTTCTCCAGCTGCCTTGGAAGAGTTGGAAAATATTTATCACTTGACCTTGGACTTTATCAAAGAAGCTTTGCATTCTGTGGAAACAAATAATGTGGATTTGGCCAATAGTTTGGAGGTCAAGCATGCGGAGATTGACAAGCTAGAACGCAGCCTGCGCAAGACCCACATTGCTCGTCTCAACAAGGGAGAATGTACGCCTCAGGCTGGGGTCAACTTCATCGATATTATTTCCCACTATACCAGAGTTGCTGACCACGCCATGAATTTGGCTGAGAAAGTACAAATGGAACAAATTTAAGACAGAAAGAGGCTGGGACAAAAGTCCTAGCCTCTCAATTGTCTTTGGATTGTCGAGCAAGACGCAGTGGTTGTACGCTGATTTCGTCAGCTTTTACAGCCCTACTCAACTGTGCGGAGGTGGGACGACGAAATCGAATTCTAACGAATTACCGATTTCTGTCCCACTCTCTTTTCTTGCTTTACATAATATAATAAATTTTTCTAAAAAGAGGTATAGACCATTTACAAATAAAATAGAAAGCGTTATAATAGAGTCAATAGAAATAGAACAAGAGGAGGCAGTCAGATGCCTAAATATATAAAAGCCGATCAGTTCTTCTATCCTCAAGGGATTCGCAAGGGTGGATTTTTGGAAGTGACTGATGGAAAATTTGGAAAATTAGTAGAGGAAGTCCCTGCGGATGCGGAAGTGGTGGATTACACAGGCTACTCTGTCGCACCGGGTCTAGTGGACACCCATATCCATGGTTTTGGTGGAGTCGATGTCATGGACAATAACATCGAAGGTACCCTCCATACCATGAGTGAAGGACTTTTGACGACTGGGGTGACTAGTTTCTTGCCGACCACTCTGACCTCATCTTACGAGCAACTCCTAGCTGTGACGGAGAATATTGGTGCGCGCTATCAAGAAGCAAGTGGTGCCAAGATTCGCGGTCTCTACTTTGAAGGGCCTTACTTCACGGAAAAGTACAAGGGTGCCCAAAACCCAGCCTACATGAAGGATCCTCGTATGGATGAATTTCGTGCTTGGCAAAAGGCAGCCAATGGCCTGCTAAATAAAATTGCTTTGGCACCTGAGCGCGAGGGCGTAGAGGAATTTGTCCGCACCATCACTGATGAAGGTGTGACAGTCGCTTTGGGGCACTCTAATGCGACCTATGACGAAGCTAAGGCAGCAGTGGAAGCAGGAGCCAGTGTTTGGGTACATGCCTACAATGGTATGCGGGGCTTGACCCACCGTGAACTAGGTATGGTTGGGGCTATGTACGAGCTGCCTCACACTTACGCAGAGTTGATTTGTGATGGGCACCACGTAGACCCCAAGGCCTGTGATATTTTGCTTAAGCAAAAGGGCCATGAACATGTAGCCCTCATCACAGACTGTATGACTGCAGGTGGGCTGGAAGACGGCGACTATATGCTGGGAGAATTTCCAGTGGTGGTAGCCAATGGCACAGCTCGTCTCAAATCGACTGGTAACTTGGCAGGATCCATCTTGAAGCTCAAAGACGGCCTCAAAAATGTGGTTGAGTGGGGCATCGCAAATCCTCACCAAGCAGTCATGATGGCCAGTCTTATCCCAGCAAAATCCGTCCACATTGACGATGTCTGTGGCCAGATCAAGGAAGGCTATGATGCTGACTTTATCGTGCTGGACAAGGATTTGGAGCTGGTTGCTACTTATCTGGATGGTGAAAAACGCTTTGAAGCTGCCTCCAGTGTTCTTTAATTGAGTCTCCTTATATTTTTAGAAAGGATGGGGTAACCTGTCCTTTTTAATGTAGGGTTGCTGCTTTTTCCCTAGGATTTGCTAGAGGGACTTGGGCAAAGCTAGAATGGTTAGCGCAACTAGAAAGTCTCTGAGATATTTTTCTTAACAGATGATAGGGCTTTCTCAATGAAAGAGAAGATGTTATAATAGGGTTATCACAAATGAGGAGGACAGGATGAAAAAGATTGATTATAAATTTATGGGAATGGGCTTGGTGTTCCTCTTCTTTGGATTGCTACTGCATCGTTTCTTGATATTTATTGCTGGGTTGGCCTTTATCATTTACAGCTTTTTCAGCCGAGGCATGGCTCCAACCAAGGAAAATATCTTTAAGCCGAAATTGGCCAAAAGAAAGAAAAAATAAGGAGAAGAGATATGAAAAATTATACACTTAACAATGGCGTCAAGATTCCGGTCTTGGGCTTTGGTACTTGGAAGGCTCAGGACGGAGAAGAGGCTTATCAGGCAGTCTTGGCCGCCCTTAAGGCTGGCTATCGCCACATTGATACGGCAGCTATCTACAAGAATGAGGAGAGTGTCGGTCGAGCGATTAAAGACAGCGGCATTCCGCGTGAAGAGCTCTTCATCACCACCAAGCTCTGGAATAGCAAGCACACTTATGAAGAGGCCATGGAAGCCTTTGACAGCTCTATGGAGCGATTGGGACTGGATTATCTGGATCTCTACCTCATCCACTGGCCAAATCCTAAGCCTTTACGAGAAGACGGGGCTTGGCAAAAGCGCAATGCAGAAGTTTGGCGGGCCATGGAAGACCTCTATCAAGCTGGTAAGATCCGAGCGATCGGCGTCAGCAATTTCCTGCCTCATCACCTAGAAGCTCTGCTGGAAACAGCGCGTGTCACTCCGGCTGTCAATCAAATCCGCCTAGCACCAGGTGTCTATCAGACAGAGGCGGTGGACTTCTGCCGTGCCCATGATATCCTACTGGAAGCTTGGGGACCTTTTGGGCAAGGCGAGCTCTTCCAAAATTCAGCTGTGCAGGCGATAGCAGATAAGTATGGCAAGACTATTGCCCAAATCGCTCTAGCTTGGAGCTTACAAGAAGGCTTCCTACCCCTGCCTAAGTCAGTCACTCCGAGTCGGATTGCTAGCAATCTAGACTGCTTTGACATCGAATTGAGTCCAGCTGACCTAGAGATTCTCAAAAATATCAGCGGTTTGGAAGGCGGAGCACCTAATCCAGATGGAATGGATTTTTAAGCGATAGACGAACATCTTTTTAGTTGAAATCAAGCTACTCGATATCTTAGTTATTAGTATTTAATGAAGTTTTGTAGTGACCTAGGCCTCGGCTGGTCACTTTTCCTATAGTTTCGTGGCAATCTAGGCCTCGGCTGGTTATTTTTCCTATAGAATCGTGGTAATCTAGACCTCGGCCGGTCACTTTTCCTATAGATTCATGGTAACCTAGGCTTCGGCCGGCTACTTTTCCTATAAAATCATAGTAATCTAAGTCTCGGCTAGTCATTCTTCCTATAGATTCATAGCAATCTAGGCCTCGGCTGGCTACTTTTCCTATAGATCCATGGTAATCTAGGCCTCGAATCCTCTTTTCATTTCGATTTATAAGAACCATCGCCCCTCGGTCATTTGTCGTCAAAAACAAGTGCCAGATGAGGGGTGATTTTGTGTCTTTTTCTTTTGGTAGACTAGAGGAAAAGTCGGAAAGAGACTCCGTTTTTTGATAAAAATGCCCCTTTCAGGGATAAAAAACGACATTTTAGGGCAAGAGGCCCTAAGTTTCATCTCTACATGCTATACTTGCTTTATCAAAAATATTGGAGAGGTTTTATGATAAACACTACTTACACCATTCGCCCCTTGTCTTATAGCAATCTGACCCACCGTGAGTTTGAGAGTCTAATGGTTGACTCCTATCAGGTACTCACGATTTTTACGAGTTCCTATAGAGATGAGGACATGTACAGCAAGCACCTAGAAGGCTTTCATAGTAAACTAGAGCAGTTTCAGGCTCAATTAGCCAATGTGGAAAAGAAAGACTCTATGAGTCTCGTAGAACTAGACAAGGAGCGAGATAACGCCCTAGTTGGGCTGTTTACCTTGCATAAGGGCTTTGCCAAAATCAAAGACAGAGACTTGAAAGAAGCCTATGAAGTCTTACTGCCAGTCTTTAAAAAATATAAGGATATCACCAAGCACACCAATGCTGTCGCAACGGCTGAGATTAAGAGTCTGCTTAAAACATTGCAGGAAGAGCCCTATCAGGGAGCTGTGACGAGTCTGGGCCTTCTCCCTATGCTGACGGCTGTGATAGAGGCACAAGCGGATTATGATAAAGTAGAAGCAGACGCGCGTGCAGCCAAGTCAGTCAAGGAAGTCGGTAAAACCAAGCAGCTACGCAGTGAAATCTCCCGTACTTACGACCTCTTTGTGCGCTACACAGCAGCCGTCGCAGAAGCCTATCCAGAGAGAGCCCACTTGACCAAACTCCTCAAAGACCTCAATACGATCCGAGACAGCAAGCGCCGTTTAGTTGGCACAAATAAGAAAACAAAAACGGAAGAAGCAGGAGAGAAATCGGCATAAAGAAGACCCCCTTAGAAGGAATATTCTGAGGGGGGGCTGTGGATTTGTGGTATAATTTAGTAATTATCTATAATGTAGGGGAGAAAATTTTATGGCAGATACAATTTTAATTTTAGGTAATGGATTTGATATTGCAATGGGGCGGAAAACGAAATATGAAGACTTTATTGAGTTTGAAAAACAGTTATATTCTAATCCAGATAAAGACTTACAAGACTTTCTAAAATCTAAGGGTATAGATAGTGAAAAGTATAAAGAAAATTTGTATTTAAAATTCATTAATGAAAACAAAGATAGGCTTGGAGAAAATTGGTCTAACCTTGAAATCATGATTTCTCAACTTGCAGATGCAATAATGTATTTTAAAGAAAATAATGATTTAATATTCAAAGCTGCTACTACAGGTCGAATTTGGTTATTGGAAGAGAAATTATTACAAGAAAAAAATTATAGGTCAAAATTATATATTTCAGATTTGTTTTCTTCACTATTTCATGAAAAAGGTTGGAGTTCTTTAGAAAGAGAAGTTGCACTTGAAAAATTAAATAATAAATTTATTAGGCAACTTGATTTACTAATTGAACTATTAGAAATCTATCTGTCGTATTTAGATTACATAGATTTTGAGATTCGAAGGATTGAAACAAGTCCAACAGCCCTAGATGCAATATCAGATTTATCAAATTCCTCTGTTTTAAACTTTAATTATACTAATACATCAGGTCATCTTTACGGAACTTCTGAGGAGAAAACTCATTTTATACATGGTCGAATTGATTTAGATAGAACTTTCAGCAGAATCAATACCATGGTCTTTGGAATTGAAGATAAAGAGAATGATGTCAACAGTGATTTGATTCCTTACCAGAAATATTATCAAAGAGTTGTTAAAGAAACTGGGAATAAGTTTGAAGAATTTTTTATTATGCCCAATTATGTTAGAAAAAATACTTCTGTTGCAGGGCGTACTGTTCCTATTAGAGTTCCAGTTTCGAAAAATATTGTTATTTTTGGTCATTCAGTGGATCCTTTGGATAAAGAGATTTTTCAAAAATGTTTTGAATTAGCAGAGCTTGCTGAATATCCTTATCGATTTATTTTTACTTATTACGATGATTCAGCTAAAAGGTCAATTGTTAAGAATCTGGCAATCATCCTTGGTAAAGATGAACTGATAGAATTGAGCGGCCAAAGAAAAGTGGTTTTTGTGAAAAGTGATGATAAAGGTGGCATGGGGGATGCCTTGTTAAAATAGAATTTATAGCGAAATCAAAAGCTGAGAGTTTAACTTTCTTGGATAAGAAATAGTTTAGTCATAAATTACTCAATTCAGTAGTTTGTATTCAGTATATTTTATATTGATTTCAAAAAACTACACAAATAATTTAAGTGAAGAATTTAGTTTTATATTAAGCCGATATAAGTTAATTTCCCATTAAAAGCACCCCAATCGTTAGATTTTATGTCTAACTTTTGAGGTGTGCTTTTTTATTACAATCTGTTTTATGTATCAATACAATTTCAAATCACGAGAATCAACTGGGAAGCTTGGGTTGTATGGGTTGTGACGTAGTTTGAAGTGTTTGACATCTTCGATGGTTTGAGTTCCAGATAGTTGCATGACGGTTTTTAATTCGGCATTTAGGTGCTCAAAGACTTGGCGAACACCGACGCTACCACCGAGAGCTAAACCATAAATGACAGGTCGGCCAATGGCTACCAAGTCTGCTCCTGAAGCCAAGGCTTTAAAGACATGCTGGCCACGACGAACACCAGAGTCAAAGACAATCGGCACACGTTTATCTACTGCTTCAGCGACTTCTTGAAGTGAGTCAAAGGCAGCTGGTCCACCGTCGATTTGGCGACCACCGTGGTTGGTTACCCAGATTCCAGAAGCCCCTGCGGCAAGTGAACGTTCGACATCTTCACGGCATTGAGGACCTTTGACATACACAGGCAGACCTGAGTATTGGGCGATAAATTCTACATCTCGTGGAGACAGGCGTTGTTTGGCTGATTTGTAGACAAAGTCCATGGACTTACCAGCACCTTCTGGCAGGTATTCCTCAACAATCGGCATGCCAACTGGGAAAACAAAACCATTGCGCTTATCAACTTCACGATTGCCCCCTACAGTCGCATCTGCAGTTAAGACAATGGCTGTGTAGCCTTCTGCCTTGACACGATCCATGATATGGCGGTTAATCCCGTCATCTTTGCTGAAGTAAAATTGGAACCAGTGCGGTGTTCCTTGGAGGGCTTGAGAAATTTCTGGAAGATCAACGGTGGAGTAGGAGCTGGTCGTGTAAAGAGAGCCAAACTCATGTACACCACGCGCAGTAGCCACTTCCCCTTGCTCATTTGCTAATTTATGGGCTGCGACAGGCGCCATAATAATTGGTGAAGATAGTTTTTCTCCAGCAAATTCAATCTCTGTACTTGGATTTTCAACATCACAAAGAGTATGAGGAACGATAAGTTTATGGTTAAAGGCGCGGATGTTCTCCCGTAACGTGAAAGTATCCTCTGCTCCACTGGCAATATAGCCAAAAGCAGCTTTGGGAATGACTTGCTGCGCCATCGGCTCCAAATCATAGGTGTTAATAAAATCCACAGGACCTTCGGCATTGCTTGTTTTGTATGACATAAATTGTCCTCCTAGTTAAAAGTAAACGTTTACTTTTTGATTTACAGGAACATCTTAACTCTTTTTCAAATCATTTTCAAAAAATTTGTCTGGAAGTTTCAGATTGTAGTTGGCATGATAAATATTTTCTATCATTGTGATAGAAAATACATATTATCCAAACATGTCTTTTAGTGCTACAATAGCTGTATTATTCCTTGATGGGAGGTTCTCTTTTTGGATTGGTCCATTGTTGAACAATATCTACCCTTATATCAAAAGGCGTTTTTTCTAACTCTGCATATCGCAGTTTGGGGAATTTTGGGTTCCCTTCTGGTGGGTCTGCTTGTCAGTATCATTCGGCATTATCGCATCCCTCTTTTGTCACAACTAGCTACAGCTTATATTGAATTGTCTCGAAATACGCCTCTTTTGATTCAACTCTTCTTTCTCTACTTCGGGCTTCCCCGAATAGGGATTGTCCTTTCCTCGGAGGTCTGTGCAACGCTGGGGCTCATTTTCCTAGGTGGGTCTTATATGGCGGAATCCTTCCGAAGTGGGCTAGAAGCAGTTAGTCAAACTCAGCATGAGATTGGCTTAGCCATCGGTTTGACACCACTACAGGTCTTTCGTTACGTGGTTCTTCCACAAGCCACAGCAGTGGCTCTTCCCTCCTTCAGTGCTAATGTGATTTTCCTAATCAAGGAAACCTCTGTCTTTTCGGTAGTTGCCTTAGCTGACCTCATGTATGTTGCCAAGGACTTGATTGGGCTCTACTATGAGACAGACATTGCACTGGCTATGTTGGTAGTGGCCTATCTTATCATGCTCCTGCCTATATCATTGCTCTTTAGTTGGATAGAAAGGAGGCTCCGCCATGCAGGATTCGGGAATACAAGTACTCTTTCAGGGAAATAATCTCCTGCGGATCTTACAAGGATTGGGAGTCACAATTGGTATTTCCATCCTCTCTGTCCTCTTGTCTATGATTTTCGGTACGGTCATGGGAATCATCATGACCTCTCATTCTAGAGTCGTTCGCTTCCTGACACGCTTTTATCTAGAATTTATCCGCATCATGCCTCAACTGGTTCTGCTCTTTATCGTTTACTTTGGTTTGGCTAGAAACTTTAATATCAATATATCGGGAGAAACTTCCGCTGTTATCGTTTTTACCCTCTGGGGAACGGCTGAGATGGGAGATTTGGTTCGTGGAGCTATCACTTCCCTTCCTAAACATCAGTTTGAAAGTGGACAGGCGCTGGGCTTAACGACCTTCCAACTTTACTATCACATCATCATCCCGCAGGTCTTGAGAAGACTGCTTCCGCAGGCCATCAATCTCGTTACTCGGATGATTAAAACGACTTCTCTGGTTGTTTTGATTGGGGTCGTTGAAGTCACAAAAGTGGGGCAGCAGATCATCGATAGCAATCGCTTGACCATTCCAACCGCCTCCTTTTGGATTTACGGCACCATACTGGTTCTGTACTTCGCAGTTTGCTTCCCTATTTCCAAACTATCCACTCACTTAGAAAAACACTGGAGGAACTAAATGTCTGATACCATATTAGAAATCAAGGATCTAAAAAAATCCTTTGGAGACAATCCTATCCTCCAAGGACTTTCCCTAGAAATCAAAAAAGGGGAAGTAGTGGTTATTCTAGGGCCATCTGGTTGTGGGAAAAGTACCCTGCTTCGCTGCCTGAACGGCCTAGAAAGCATTCAAGGTGGAGATATTCTTCTTGATGGCCAGTCTATTATTGGAAACCAGAAAGACTTTCACTTGGTTCGTCAAAAGATTGGCATGGTCTTTCAAAGTTATGAGCTCTTTCCTCATCTGGACGTCTTGCAAAACCTTATACTAGGTCCTGTCAAGGCACAAGGGCGAGATAAGAAAGAGGTGACGGAAGAAGCCCTGCAGTTACTTGAACGCGTCGGACTACTTGATAAAAAACACAGTTTTGCTCGCCAATTATCTGGTGGGCAGAAGCAACGGGTCGCTATTGTTCGTGCCCTGCTCATGCATCCAGAAATTATCCTTTTTGACGAGGTGACGGCCTCACTGGATCCTGAAATGGTACGCGAGGTTCTGGAACTCATTAACGACCTGGCTCAAGAAGGCCGCACCATGATTTTAGTAACCCACGAAATGCAGTTTGCCCAAGCCATTGCAGATCGGATTATCTTCCTCGATCAAGGGAAGATTGCTGAAGAAGGAACGGCTCATTCCTTCTTTACCAATCCACAAACCAAACGAGCACAAGAATTTTTAAACGTTTTTGACTTTAGCCAATTTGGCTCATATTTATAAAGGAGATTCTTATGAAATTACTCAAATCCCTCTTAACTCTTTTTGCACTTGCCTTTGCCCTTATCTTTGTCACAGCTTGTGGATCAGGCGGAAATGCTACTTCGTCATCTGGTAAAACTACTGCTAAAGCTCGCACTATTGAGGAAATTAAAAAAAGTGGTGAACTTCGAATTGCTGTATTTGGAGATAAGAAACCTTTTGGTTATGTAGACAACGACGGTTCTTACCAAGGTTATGACATCGAACTGGGAAATCAGCTGGCCAAAGACCTCGGTGTTAAGGTAAAATACGTTTCTGTTGATGCTGCTAACCGTGCGGAATACTTGATTTCTAACAAGGTGGACATCACTCTTGCCAATTTTACAGTCACAGACGAGCGTAAGAAACAAGTTGACTTTGCCCTTCCATACATGAAGGTTTCACTGGGTGTTGTGTCTCCTAAGAAAGGTGTTATCACAGATGTTAAACAGCTTGAAGGCAAGACCTTGATTGTAACCAAAGGAACCACTGCTGAAACATACTTTGAGAAAAATCACCCAGAAGTCAAACTTCAAAAATATGACCAATACAGTGATGCCTATCAAGCTCTTTTGGATGGACGTGGAGATGCCTTCTCGACTGACAATACTGAAGTTCTAGCTTGGGCTCTTGAAAATAAAGGATATGAAGTAGGAATTACTTCACTTGGTGACCCAGATACTATCGCACCAGCAGTCCAAAAAGGAAACCAAGAGTTGCTTGACTTTATCAATAAAGACATTGAAAAATTGGGCAAGGAAAACTTCTTCCACAAGGCTTATGAAAAGACTCTTCACCCAACCTACGGTGATGCTGCAAAAGCAGATGATCTCGTCGTTGAAGGTGGAAAAGTAGAATAGAATCTTTGGTCTAGTAGAAAATTTGCCTAAAAAAATGAACCGTATCTTAACAGTTAGACAGAAGAGTCTGACTGTGGGGATGCGGTTCAATTATATTTGTTTGATTTATTTGATTTCTACAAGTAGAGCTCAGTTAGTTTATGGGCTACACCGTCTTGGTCATTGGTGAGTTCAAGCTGTTGGTCGGCATAAGGCAGCAGGGTTTCGCTAGCATTTTTCATAGCATAGCCTGTTCCTGCAAATTCTAGCATTTCGGTGTCATTGTGCTCGTCACCAAAAGCGATCAGGTCTTTGCGATCGGCATTGAGGATATTGAGTAGGTACTGGAGAGCGAAGGCCTTGTTGACACCTTTAGGGCCGCACTCAAGGATATTGAGCGGGCCGCCCCAGGTATTGATGGAGAGTTCGTGCTGGTAAAAGGCATTCATCTCTTCAGCCAGAGCATATTTGTCCGTGGCATGGGTTTGCAGCAAAATGGCATTTGGATTTTTGGTGACCAGCTGCGCTTGAAATTGATTTTCTGGTTTAAAGTTATCAATTCCAAAGAGCCTAGGATCTGCGATTTCTTCGTTGGTATTGGTGATGTAGAATCTTTTGCGGTATTCACCAGCGATGAAGTCAGCTTCGATTTCCTCTTTTCGTTGGACCATATCTAGTAAGAAAGACTTGTCTACGGTCAAGGATTGTTCAAATTCCCACTTTTGCTCAGGGATATGCGTCAAGGAGCCGTTGAAGTTTATCATGGGGGTATTCAGCTCTAATTCCTTATAGAAGTCCAGAGCCATGCGGTAAGGACGGCCAGTAGTGATGATGACCTTGTGTCCTTTCGCCGATATTTTTTTGATGGTTTCTTTGGTGAAATCAGACAGCTTACTCTCAGAATTGAGCAAGGTTCCGTCCAAATCTACAGCAATAATTTTTTTTGTCATTCTTTTTCCTCGTATAGTCTCGCTAAGTATCGTAAAGTCTATTATAACAGAATTAAGAATAAATGCCACAAGTTGTGGTATAATGTTTCCTTAATAGCTAAGACGAAAGATGTCTGCTGATAGTCTATGAGCGAAGAGAGTTAAAGTAAAGGGGAGGATCTTGTATGCGTAAACCAATTTTGATTCATATTTTTTTCCTACTAATTGCATTTGTTGTATATATTCAGGGGATTACGGCTCAGGGGCCAGACTTGATCTGGAATATGATTTTGGCCTTAATTGCCTATGACGCTGCCGTCTTAACGACGATATCTAAGAAGCAGAAATGGCTTTATCCGCTTTTGTTAGTGGTTTGGCTGGCCTTTTATCCGAATACTTTTTATATGCTGACGGACTTGGTGCACATGACTTGGGTGGGAGATACCCTGTGGAACCCTGTCAGTATGCGCCTATTTATGGCTTTCGTGCCGAGTATTTTATTTGGCGTTTACTGCGGGATTGAAAGCTGGAATATTTTGCGTGAGCGCTGGAAGTTGACTTGGTGGCTGGATATGCTTGCGGTTGCGGCTCTGTCTTATCTGTCGAGTCTGGCCATTTATATCGGCCGTTATGATCGTCTCAATTCCTGGGATCTGGTGACGCGGCCCCAGCTAGTTGTCCAAAAACTACTGGAAACCTTTCAGAAGGAACGACTGGTCTTTATCCTTGGATTTACCTTTATCCAAGTGATGACTTTGCTCTTTTTAAGCAGAGAAAATAAAAAATAAGATACTTTAAAGTATTTTTTAGAGCATTAGGGTTGAAAAAGTGAATGTTTTTGAGTATAATCATACTATTGTTCGTAAAAAACGAATAAGTAGCACTGTTTTAAAGAAAATCAGGAGTTCTCTTTTAATCAGTTGCCATAAAACAATTTAGGAGATTATCTATAATGGATAAATTATTTAAACTCAAAGAGCACGGTACGGATGTTCGTACGGAAGTTCTCGCTGGGTTAACAACTTTCTTTGCTATGAGCTACATCCTCTTTGTCAATCCAGCCATGCTGTCGCAAACGGGTATGCCAGCTCAAGGTGTCTTTCTGGCTACGATCATTGGTTCCGTTGCTGGAACGCTCATGATGGCCTTTTATGCCAACCTCCCTTACGCACAGGCGCCAGGTATGGGGCTCAATGCTTTCTTTACTTTCACGGTCGTCTTTAGTCTGGGCTATACTTGGCAAGAGGCTCTGGGTATGGTCTTCATCTGTGGTCTGATCTCGCTCTTCATTACCCTGACCAAGATTCGGAAGGCTATTATTGAGTCTATTCCATCAGCACTTCGTTCAGCTATTTCGGCAGGTATCGGTGTCTTTCTAGCTTATGTAGGGATTAAAAATGCCGGACTTTTGAAGTTTTCAATCGATCCAGGCAACTATGTAGTAGCCGGTAAGGGAGCTGACCAAGCCAAAGCTGCTATTACAGCAAACTCAGCTGCAACTCCGGGATTAGTTGATTTTAATAATCCAGCAGTTTTACTCGCTTTACTTGGTCTAGCGATTACAGTTTTCTTTGTAATCAAGGGTATCAAAGGCGGCATTATCTTGTCTATCTTTACAACAACAGTCGTAGCGATTGCTGTTGGCTTGGTAAACCTGTCTGCGATTGACTTCGGTCAGCACAATCTGTCAACAGCTCTGAAAGAACTTGGACAAGTGTTCGGGGTTGCGGTTGGTCCAGAAGGCTTGGGAGCTCTCTTTGCTGATACGGCGCGTCTGCCTCAAACATTTATGGCCATCCTAGCCTTCTCTCTGACTGATATTTTTGATACCATCGGTACCTTGATCGGAACTGGTGAAAAAGTGGGGATCGTCGCAAGCTCTGGTGAAAATCATGAGTCAGAAGGTTTGGACAAGGCTTTGTACTCAGACTTGATCGGGACAACTATTGGTGCGATTGCCGGAACATCTAACGTTACTACTTATGTAGAGTCTGCAGCTGGTATCGGTGCTGGCGGACGGACTGGTTTGACAGCCTTGGTTGTAGCGGTCTGCTTTGCGGTATCTAGCTTCTTTAGCCCGCTGTTGGCCATCGTTCCAACAGCAGCAACTGCGCCAATTTTGATTGTCGTAGGGATCATGATGCTTGGCAGTCTGAAAAATATCCAGTGGGATGATATGGCAGAAGCTGTTCCAGCTTTCTTCACCTCTATCTTCATGGGCTTCACTTACAGTATCACGAACGGGATTGCAGCAGGCTTTATCATGTATGCTCTTGTGAAAGTTATCAAAGGTCAAGCTAAGGATGTGCATCCAATGATTTGGATCTTAAACCTGCTCTTCATCCTTAACTTTATCAGCCTAGCTTTATCTTAAGAACACTAAGAAGTTGGATCTTCCAGCTTCTTTTTTGTAGGAAAAGTTTTTGGGAAATGTCCTAGTTATCTTTCAATATAGAAGTGAGTGAACTGCTTTGATCGGAGGATTTGGAGGGCTCATCTAATTTTTTTCAAACATTTTGCTCTCTCTATTAGAAAATTGAGCGCAAACGCAAATCTTCTGGTATAATAAAAGAATGTTTAGTCATAATGAGGAAGAATTAATCAACTGGGGCCAGCGTCTCGGAAGCTTGCTTCAGGAGCAAGATGTTTTGGTTTTGACAGGAGACTTGGGTGCAGGCAAGACAACTTTTACCAAGGGATTGGCTCAAGGTCTGGGCATCAAGCAGATGATCAAAAGTCCGACCTATACCATTGTTCGCGAGTATGAAGGACGTTTGCCGCTTTATCACTTAGATGTATATCGGATTGGTGAAGATCCAGACTCGATTGACTTGGATGATTTTCTCTTTGGTGAGGGAGTTACGGTCATCGAGTGGGGAGAATTGCTTGGTGAGAGTTTACCAGATGATTATCTGAAGCTGACTCTTCTAAAGAAAGAAGACGGCCGCGAGCTAGTCTTTGAAAGTCAGGGGCGTCGTTCTCAGGAATTACTGGAGGAATTGCTGCATGGCTGAGTTTGAATTGGCCTTGCGGGAGGCAGAAAAGACGGATGCTGCTGACTTGATTCGCTTTTTAAATCAAGTCGGTGCCGAGTCAGACTACATGACCTTGGATGAGGCAGGGATTTTGATGGACGAAGATCAGATGGCTCAGTTCATTCAGCGTCAAGCTGATTCGGATAATCAGCTTTATCTCTTAGCCTTGCTTGATAATGAAATCGCTGGGATTGTCAGTATCACAGCGGATTTTCATGAGCGGATTCGTCACATTGGGCAAGTCTTTATCGTTGTCAAAAAAGCCTTTTGGAATCAAGGCCTCGGTCGTATCTTGCTAGAAGAGGCTGTGGACTGGGCAGAAAATGGAAGCAGTCTTCGCCGTTTGGAGCTGACTGTTCAGGTCAGAAATGAGCGAGCTGTTCATCTCTATAAAGAATTAGGATTTGAAATCGAAGGCCTGCAAAAAAGAGGGGCCTATTTAAGAGAAGGGATATTTCTGGATGTTTACCTGATGGGAAAACTGATAGATTGATGAAATATGTTTAAAAAAATTGTACGAATGTTTTTGAGTCTGTTCCTTGTAACAGCCATTGGAGTAGGAGGCTATGCTTGGACCATTTACAATCAGTCAACGGATGCCTTGTCCCGTACCTACAAAGGTTTTGGGAATGAAACGAACGTTATTGCCGAAACCAAGCCCCTGACGATTTTGCTGATGGGGGTCGATACAGGGAGTGGCTCGCGGTCTGATACTTGGCAGGGAAATAGCGACTCCATGCTTCTTCTGTCTGTCAATCCTCAGACTAAAAAGACGGTCATGATGAGTCTGGAGCGGGACATTCTGACTCAAATCGATGAAAAAGGCGAAACGACAGAAGCCAAGCTAAACGCAGCCTATGCTTATGGCGGCGCAAAATTAGCCATCGCGACCATTGAGAAAATGATGAATATCCACATTGACCGCTATGTCATGATCAATATGCAGGGTTTGGTTCAGCTGGTCGATGCAGTTGGCGGCATTGAGGTCAATAATACCTTTGATTTTCCGATCTCCATCGAAGAAAATGAACCAGAATACACTGCAACTGTCGAGCCAGGCAAGCATTTGATCAACGGAGACCAGGCTTTAGTCTATGCCCGCATGCGTTATCAGGATCCAGAAGGTGACTATGGTCGTCAGAAACGCCAGCGTGAAGTGATTCGAAAAGTTGTTGAAAAAGTGCTCAGTCTCAATAGTATTAGCCATTATCAAGCAATCTTACGAGCAGTCAGCAAGAATATGCAGACCAATGTAGCGCTGGATTCCGGAAGTATTCCTCAGTTATTAGGTTACAAAGATGCCTTTAGAAATATCCAGTCTGAGCAGTTGCGCGGAGAAGATGCGACCTTGGCAGATGGCGGTAGCTACCAGCTGGTTACGTCTGAGCATTTGCTAGAAATGCAAAACCTCATTCGGAAAAGCTTGGGCTTGTCCACAGTCAAGAGTTTGAAAACCAATGCCGTACTGTATGAAGATTTGATGGGAGGCAGAAGCCTGCGTGCGTCTAATTCTGGGTCTTCAACAGCTTATCAGCAGGATGAGCCAGTTTACAGTTCACCGACGGAGAGCAATTATGGAAGTGCTAATAATAGTAATTCTACTCCAGCTCCTCCTGAGCCGAGCGCTAGCAGTGAACCGCCAGCAAGCTCTACGCCTGCACCTACACCAGATCCGACACCATCAGTATCTTCTGCTGTTCAGCCCTCGACTCCAACATCTTCAGAATAAACAAATCGAGGCTGGGACAAAAGTCCTAGCCTCTCAATTGTCTTTGGATTGTCGAGCAAGACGCAGTGGTTGAGCGGGCTCTACTACGCTGATCTCATCAGCTTTTACATCCCTAATCAACTGTGCGGAGGTGGGACGACGAAATCGAATTCTAACGAATTACCGATTTCTGTCCCACTCTCGATTTTTAATGTCTTTGAGTTTTATTTTGTTAGCAACTTCCAGAAGAAATCAATGATATAGGTCAGGCCATAAGTATAGATGACGAGAGTGATAGGCTTGCAGAGAAGGATAATCAGCATGTACTTTTTGAAGGTCATCTTGGTCAGAGCAGCCAGCATACAGAGGAAATCAGCGGGGCTGATAGGCCAAATCATCATAAAGATAAAGAAACGCTCAAAGCGATTGCCCTCATCCAGCCAGCCTACATACTTGTCATAGGTCCGCTTACTGACGACGGACTGGACAAAGGCTGGTCCGTAGGTGCGAGCCAGATAGAAGATGATGGCACAGCCGATGACGATGCCGATATAGTTGTAGATAGTGCCAACGATATGTCCGTAGATAAAGATACCTGCTACAGAGGTCAAGGCACCAGGGATAATGGGCACAACAGTCTGCAAGATTTGCAGGAAGATAAACAGAGGTGGGCCCCAGACGCCTGCTTGTTTGATAAAGGCAGACAAGGTTTCCTTGGACTGGAGGATTCCTGCATAGTAAGCCCAGATGCAAAAGGCCACTGTCCCCACAGCTCCGATGATGGACGACCAGTTGATGATTTTTTGCAAAAAGGGAGAAACAGCTTTCATTTCTCGATCCTTGCTTACCATAGGCACCTCCAAGAGAATTGTTCTTATATCTACTATAGCATCTTTTACCATTTTTGTAAGCTTTGAAGCTGTAGGTGCTAAAAAATATAAAAGATGATATAATGATGTGACTAGCGAGCAATCATCTATGAGCATTCAAAAATCAGGAAGCATGCTTGTGCTAGGACTTAGAAGTCTATACGTTGGGAGAGTTATAGTGGAAGAATATTTAAACTTATATCATCAAAAAATGTGGGAGATTGCTTTCGGTCATGTTGAGAAAGTATTTGGCGTTTTTTTCGTCTTTTTGTTGGTTCTATCCATTTTTCCTATCTATATTTCATTTGACTTTTTGGTCAAAAGAAAAAAGCTCGTATTATCACTTACATGTATTCCGTTGTGTTTCATTTTCCTTCTTTGTATGGTTGCGGAGTATGCCTACAGTTATGATAAAATTATGAATCCAGCTTCAATATACAACGATTCTTTAATGGTCGCTTCATTAAAGAATGAAAGAGCTCTACCGATATTTAAGCATGTAGATGAAATCCCCTTAGCTAGTATTGATGGAGAGCTTAAGAGAGAAGATATTTTAGTATTTGCGGCATCTAATCCTACATATTATGATAGTTTATTTGGTGGTATAGCACCTTTTTTAGTAGACGAGTGGAGGGTAGGGACAAATTTTCTAGTTGCTTTAGTAGGCTACGAAGAGAGAAATGGTAAATGGCAATCTGTTGACATTCGCATTGCCCCAGGTGTTGAGGAGAAGGATTTTCAGAAATTTTCTAAGGTTCTTCATATTAAAAAAGGTGAAGCAGAGGGTGCTACCAGTATTATTTATAGACTTCAAAATTTTTATGAATTAAAATTATGGAAAGAAAAAAATGGTCACGGGCCTAAACTGTGAGCATGAATTTTTGTTCCATTTAAAAATAAAGCTTCCCGCTAGATAGTCTGACACTCAGCAGTCTAAAAATAATCTGAGTTCGCATACCTTATAATAATGATAAAAAGCTAAGACAAAACCAGTCTTAGCTTTTAAACTATCTTATTTATCGTCATTTTTCTTCTTTTCGTATTCATCTAGACTGTCATTATATTTTCCTGATATAAATCCAAAGATACCACTAAAAATAAAATTCAGGAAATCTTCAAATTTTCCATAAAAGTAAGCAAGTATGAAAAGCATAACCAATCCAATAATAATTTCCATTATTTTCTCCTATCTAAGATTTTCGTAACTCAATGAGTAACTCCTTAAATTCATCATCTTTCCATAGAGAATAAGAGACTATTCCGCCTATAGAAAAAGAAACTAATACACCTACTAAACTAGAATGTCTCTTTTTTGCTACCAACTTATTTAGCTCATTTGATAACCCCTTAAACAAACCATAAGAAGTATACGACTCAGGATAAAATACCGAACCTACTTCAAAATTTGCTCCATAGTAATTTACTTCACCATTTCCTTTAAATCCAAAGAATAGGAAAGATATAACACAAAGAGCTAAAATCACTAATCTAGGTTTTAATTTCGGATGAATATAATTCATAGTGGTGCTACTTGCCTCGCTTTCTGAGATTGTTTTATTACCTTTAGAGCGTGCTCTTCCAAATGATTGGACCCCCGAAAACTTAGTTGCTACACTCACTATAAGTAGGAACGGTAGGGCTATAATTGCAAAACCAAACACAACCATACTCCAACTATTTTCCATATATTCCTCCATCTATTTAACACGTTTGAACTCAAATGTTATTGAGTTGCTACCAATAGTAATACCATTAGCAGGCTCCGCGTTTTTATCTATGATATTTTCAAAATATAGTGTATTTTGGTCTTCAGAAAGAGTAGCAACTCCATAGATATTAGCGCCATCAATGATTATCTTATCCCCATCTTTTTTCCAAGTTGCATCAAATAGCATTCCACTATCCATAACTAAAGTTCCATCTTCTTTAATTTCCATAGTAGCGTTAAAATGTAACTCATTCATAAGCGTAGATAAGATACTACCGCTTAGCTCATTGCCTGCTAATGAATTTATTATGCTTTTGGCATCTTCTCTTGTGTTTCCTTGGTTAAATATATCTGTAGTCCAAGTACCTACAAATCTTTTTCCGGAGTACAAGCGTTCAAACTTATGAAAGTAAACAAAAGTATCGTAACTTTAGCAATATTTTTGACTATCCCCTCCATAGATCACCTCTTTTTGTTATATCTACAAAAATCCCTGCTACAATAGGGTTTGAGCTTGTTTTAGTGAACGGTCGTCAACTAAAACAATGAAAAATCAAAAAATGCCAACCTGACAGAGCCTCTAAACCTTGTCAAATCAGCATTTTAAATATTTTTTATTGATAACTTTGATTGTTTTAACAAACGACCGTTTACTAAAACTATTGATGAGTTTAATTTACTATTTTTTTAGAGATTTGTCAATAATTTATAGGTTATTTCTTCTATTTATCTGGACACCATTGCGCTTTAGCACATTATATATGGTTGCGGTGGAAATATTCAGCTGATTCGCAATATTTCGCACAGATAATTCTTTTCGTAGGTATTGCTCGATTATTTGTTTTTCGGTATCTTTAGGTAACCCTTTATTTCCTAGTTTTACGCCTCGCTCTTTAGCTTTGCGTAATCCATCTTTTGTGCGTTCAGAAATGGCTTGAAGCTCCCATTCCGCCACATATCCCAGCATTAAGCAAAAGAATTTACCAGTTAAAGAAGCCGTCTCAATATTTTCATGAAGAGATTGAAGGCTAATGCCATGATTGGTTAAATCTTCAATAATAGCGGAGAGGTGAAACATCTTTCTGGTAAGCCTATCCAATTTGTATACGACAAAATTTGTTTTAACCCCTTGTTTAGCATAATTTTTAGCTAATTTTAACGCCTTATCAAGTTTCGGTCGCTCCTGATTTCCGCCCGAATCTTTCTCGATATAGAGCTTGTCGCAAAAGCTGAGTGCTTCTTTTTGAACAGACAAACCCAATTCTTGCCGATTATCTGTTGAGCTAACGCGAGCATAGCCGATAGTTATAGTTTTGATATTTTCTAATTTGTTCTTGTGATGATTTGTCAAAATTTCTCCTTTCTTTACTATTGTAGCAGGGTAGCTATATTTTAGAAGAAAACTTAGATAAAAGAAAAGACTCGCGGTTTTCGCAAGTCTGATAGGTTATGTAATGTTCGTATTGATAGTATATTGTTTAGTGCACGATGTTGCCATGAATTACAAAAAAAGAAAAAACAGTGTGACACCTAATAGTCTAAACAATCTGAGTTTATATATCTTTAAACATTAAAAGACGGCTAAAATAACTATCTCTATTTTATAGTCTTAGAAAGTAAGGCCATTAATGCTTCAGATTCTCCAGAGTTATCTGTCTTAACAAGGCCTGTTTCTGTTTTACTGAATAAAGCATTAAAAATTATCAAGCGTTCTTCCTTGTCTACATCTTTACCATTATAAACTAATGCTTGATAAAATCTTGTTAAAGCTTCTTTTTGTTCATATTCCATTGCCATATGTTGACTTGAAATAATAATCTTAATAATAATTCTAATAAGGTATATCAAAAAAGAAATCAGTGCGACATAGATAAAGGATCGTGAAATAAATGGAATATCTTTTTCCGTTCCTTGTAGATAGTTATGTATGCTAATCAATAAATTACCTGCCGAAAATATCAGTCCAACGATAAAAACTCCAAGACCACCCATCCACCACCTAGTTTTGACTTTGTAATTTTTTGAACGCTCTTTCCATAATCTTTCGGGAACTTCAAGCTGTAGTTTTTTCTCATAGGTATCTTCTAAAATCTTTATAGATGTCTCTTTGTTATTTTGCCATTGTTCAAGATTGTGTTTAAATTCATCTACTTCACGAGAATGTTCTATGAAAATTTCTCTAATTTTTTCATCATTTTTATCAACTAAGTTAGCTGTTTGTTTAAAGTGTTCTTCAGTTTCTTTGGCTATATTGTCTATAGATTCCGAAACAGGCTGGACTAGCTTATTTTGAATATCTTTGATAGGAATTTTGAGTTTAGGTATTTCTCTGTTGAGGACAAACAAAGCAGGCAAATTTCGATATGATTCAGTAGATGAGAGATAGTAACCAATATTGTTCTTATTCTTTTCAATCTCAATATAACTTCTTATAGCATCCAGCAGGTAGTTTGTAGCCCAGCTTTTTAAGTAAAAATCTATAAACAATCTTATACTTACTATATCTTTATCTTTATTGATTGGACTATCAACATCTATTCGATATATTCTTATTTCTGTTGAACCTTCACTTGAATAATCCGAACTGAAATAGTTATATAAGAAATTAGCTATTTCTTGATAATTAAATTCGTCCTTATTCTTGAGAAAATCTTTTAATTGTTCAAATTTTGTCTTCCAATTCGTCCATTCTTCAAGAATAGGAGTTGCTAGATCATTCTCCTCATTTTTTTGTTTCCAGTATTTATAATTAGATTGAATTATAGACTCTAAATCAGAAAATGTTATCTCTGGTTGATCATAATTTAGACTATAGTTACTATTATTAATTTGGAATAAGAAATATTCATCCATAAAATTGGAAATTTGGGCGTTAGTTTTTTTGACCATTCAAACTCCTTGTCTGCTTTATCTTTCTATTAATAAATTGACTCTTAATTAGTATTAGCTAGAAGAATACCTATTTACACTCATTATATCATATTCTATATGTCCTTTGGATTTAAATATTTTAGTATGCTTATGAGCTTTCTCTTGTCCCCAAAATAGTGTTTCTTTGAATTTTAGTGAAAGTTACAAGAAAAAAGCATAGAAAATAGAAAATTAAATTGAAATAAAGATAAAATTTTCATTAGAAAGTAATATATTCAATCTTGACATTACGACAAACTTATGCAATAATTAAATTAAGGAATTCTAGGGGTATATACCATTAAAATATTCCTAGGTTAGAAAACGAGGAAATGCATTATATAAAGATTGCTCTGAGATTTAGATGAAGCCATACATTAAAAATCATTTCTCATGGCAGCGCCTGCTATTTAGTATAGTTAGGCTTGTGGAACTATGAATCTGATTTTGATGTGTGCGCATCTAATTTTGGGGCGCTACTATGTAATGCGTTTCCTCTTTCTTTTATTATTCCTACCGAGTAGTTGTGTCACTTTCTCCACCTCTTTTATTGAGAAGGAGGTGGTTACAATGTTGTTTTTTAGAAAAAGCGACTCTGTATCACACATAGATCAGCTGAGTAGTATCTGCAAAGATGCTTTTGCTCTAGTTGCTGCTTGGCAAAAATCTCCAGAGGCTCTGTATTCTCAATCCATTATCAGGATTCCTTCAATTCTTGAATCCATTTATATGATTTTGCGAAAGAAGTGGGGTTCTTCGGAAAAATTGCTAGATACAACTGGTACGAAGAAACAAAAAGCTATACGACAAGCGTTATTCTTGTCAATTAGTATTATTCTGATTTTGGTGCTTCATCCTCCAAATATTGATTTGCTTTTGATGAGTGTTTTTGAAAAAGCTTATCCAATTTTGGAAGTTCTGATTGAATTGTTTATGAAGAATTCAAATAAAGAACCGCCATGTAAAGGCAGTAAAAAACGGCTACGCAAGGATAAGCGTAACCGTAATAAATAGTTAATCTCACTGGTGGAGATGTGATTCATTTTATAAACTACGGCAATAGTTTATAAAACTACTCGGTTAAAGAACTACTTTCGTTTTTCGGAAGTGGTTTTTTATTTGAGTTACCATTTTATTAAATTGTCAAAAAATTCAGAAAAGCGCAGACGATGTATAAAATTAATCTGCCATACGTAAATAACAGATGTTTCTGTATTCAAACTGAATAAATTTTCAATAAATGATAACCGTTCGATTATAGCAAAAACATTCTAACTTGTCAATATTAAAATTAGACGTTTTTAAAAGATAAAATATCTTTCAGATTCATTATACCACATATTCAAATAAATAAGCAATCTTTTATCTGAATAATTTAGTTAATTTTAAAAAATCTTTATATTTTTTGTCATATACTTTATAGTATCGAAACATTTTTGTAATAAAAATAGCGTATGGATAGTATTTAATTTAAAAATCATCTACACCCAATATTTCTATATCAATAGGTAATCCTTTAACTTTATTTTAAATTTATCTCCCAACTCCCTAAAAAACTCATCATTAGTCTCAATCTCCAAAATCTCAATCAAAGCTTTGGCGGTATCTGTTAAGTGGAAGGCGCTATATTCGAATGTTATTCTTTCGTCAGAATCAGTAGTGAAAGTTAAAACTAGGTTATCATTCTGGAAGCCAGATAGTTCTCCTTTTTCCACAATTATCTCATGTCTACCACCGCCAGAAATTAAACCATATTCAATCAGGCGTGAAACTTCGTTGCCTTTAACGCCATATTTAGTGAACAAATCTAAAAAGTCAGCGTGTGAGATTAAGTAGTGATCAAAAACAGCTTCGCCTGAAAACTCGTCAAAGGAATTGTCATAAAAAGTAAATGGTGCTATTTTTCTGAACAGTTGAAGTTCTTCTTCTGAAAAACGGTTTAAGTCTTGAGTAATTCGCTTCGAATAACCGTTAGCTCGTGACACAAGTTCTTCTAATGGTTTTGAGACAACTTCTGTTTCTTGGCTAAAATCTGGCTCAATATACTGTTGCTGTTTGTTGTGCTGGCAAGCTAATGCATAAAATAAACATTCGGCCAGAAAAAGATAAGGTCGGTCTTGGTGATTTAGCTTGTAAGACTGCTTTAAACCTAATAAAACAGACTTTGACAGATTTTGCGATTCTTCTATTAGTTCAAAAAAATCTTCTAATGTATCAGCCAACAAAAACTTATTTTCTTTATAATTGGTGTCGCTTAGTCGCTTCTCAGCTTGAAAGATGTAGCTGGAAAAGGCTTTTTCTGTTATCTCATCTTGGACGTTCCAGTAAAGGGTTCGTCCTTTATTTTGTCCTGTAAATAATTTATTGAAAGTTGTGTCCGCTAGATATGCCAAAGAGTCTTCGTGTAAGGCAAGTGATAAGCCTACACTAACTTTCTTTCTATCAGACCAAGTCGTTTTATTGGCATGTTTTAAAATAATAGAAAATAGACTAGGAATATCAAACATCAAGCACCTCCGAAATCGGCAAGATTTTAGCACAATTATTGGCAACAAATCACGCTTGGGCTTTTCTATAATAAAGCCATAAGTTAGCTAACTTAAAACAATTATACCAAAATCAAAGGAGAAATCTCATGAATCACATTCAAAAATCAATTCCAAAAGTAGACCTTCCTCAACTTGTTAGCCCCTATCAGTTAGAAGTGGCTAAAACACTAAGTGAAGCGATGGCAGATAATCAAGCTCTGGAGCTTCTCGCTAGCGATATTTTATATAAAGTGGGTAATCTGGCGCTTACTCAGTCTGAAATACTCAAAAATACGCCAGAAGCTAAAGCATATACAGATTATATTCTAAAAGCGTTCACTTATTATGCTACTGAAAAGATGAAATGAGGTAGCTTTATGATGGATTACTTTATAGCTTTTATAATTATCGTTGTTGCCGTATTTCTTTGGGATTGGTTCGAAAAACCAAAACAAGCAAATAAAAAGCACTGTAGCGAAGAAGAAATCGCCCTAGCGGAATTTCTGGAAAAACAGCAAGAAATCAATCAACTTTTCTTGGTTGCAAAATCCGAATTGAGAAAATTCGAAAGAAAACAAAAGCCTTGATTGGACTAGACAAAAGGAAAAATATGTTGAAATATACTACTGTTTCATTGCTTAAAATTCATTCCAATCGCTCTAAAAACTGAAGGCAGCGAAATTTAACTTTTACCTAATTTTCTTGTATAAATAAAGCAGAAAGGAGACCAGCTATGAAAAAACTAATGGCATATATTCTTGGATTTGTTGCTTGTGCTTGGCTTATCAACTGGGCAGTTAAACTTCTAATGGAAGTTTGGCAAGTCTTATTTATAGGAGCTATCCTTATCTTTGTTGGCTGGTTTACCTTTCGGATTATTAAATCTAAAGAATGGAGGTAAAGATGAGACATAAGTTTGAAGCCTTATCTTGGAGCGAATTCAACTGGATGCGCCCGTTTGAGATAGATGATGTGAAATCTATGTTGGGTCAACTGGTGGGGCTAAGTCGGCGCAAAGCGGTTATTTTTGAAATTCGATTATCTAAAAATCGCGTGCGCTATCTGTTAGGAACAGAAGAACAAGACAAGCGACATATCAGCCAACTAATTCAATCGCACCGAGCTATTCAGTTTTCAAGAGCTACAAAGCGTGAAAAAATTTCAGTTGCGCGGTTAGTGAGCATCAAAGAGTCTCACTATGCTTTAAAAACGGACTCTGTAGAAAACATGATACGTTCAAGCCTTGCAATTTCAAAAATACTTCAGCCAGATGAGACAGTGGTTATTCAGTTGGTCATTGGTGTAGGCTCACCACCTCGCCCACAGCCAAAAGACTTGCCGAATTTATCCGCTAAATGGTATCAAGTGATTACAAATAATGTTCCTGAGCTATCTGAAAGCTCCAAGAAGCTTATGCGCCAAAAATTGAATCAATCTACTTTTAAGTGTGAAATTCGTCTTGGTGTCCAATCTCGCAGTATTTTACGAACAAAAGAATTTTTGGACAGCCTACTTAGTAGTTTTCGCATGATGGAATCAAATGCAACCATTGAATTAAAACCGTTAGCTATCCAAAAACTTAATCAAGCACAACCCTCTTGGTCTTTCCCATATAGTTTATCTGTCTCAGACTTAGCCTGTTTCATGCTTTTACCTATTGGGGAAGAAAATATTGCAGGTGTGCCAAATGTTCACCCTAAATTAGTAACTCCGCCTTTGGGCTACAATGTTAGTCGGAAGATTCAGCGAAGTCTGGCGCAAACGGTTGAAAGTCAACCAAGACCAATTCAAATTTCAGCCCAAGCTGGTAAAAAGCACACTGTCTTTATCGGCTCAACAGGTTGTGGGAAAACCACCGCCATGAGTCACTTGATTTTATCAGATATAAAATCTAAACATCATAGTGTAGTTGTGGTAGATGCCAAAGGTCAGCTAACTCATGAACTTTTAGAACGCACACCAGATGAACATGATGAAGATATAGTAGTTATCTCGCCAACCGCCAAACGAATTGTTGGTATAAACCCTTTTGAGCTCACCAAATATGGCATTGAACCCGAAGTTATTGCAGACTATCTGTTGGAGCTATTTAAAGGGCTTTATCCTGAACACTTTGGAATTTACTCGCTGGATATTCTGTCGCATAGTTTTTTAACTCTTGCTAGGATTCCAAACACTTCTTTAGTCATGCTACCGAGCTTACTCACTAACAAGCAGTTTCGCAATAAACTACTGAAAGAGCTGAAAGACCCAATCGGGCTGGAAAGTTTCTGGAACTGGTTTGAGCTACTCAGTGAAGCCCAACGTCACCAGATGTTAAACCCCATTTTGAATAAATTCCGACAGTTTTTGCTTCGCCCGCAACTTCGAGCTATGCTTGGACAAAGTAAACCTAGTTTTAGTTTAGTGGAAATTTTTCAATCTAGAAAGATTGTATTGATTCCCCTTAATAAAGCCGTGATTGGTTCAGAGTCTGCGAGACTAATTGGTAGCCTAATCACTTCCATGCTCTGGATGTTAATTTTGCGCCAATCTTCGGTTGAGCCAAGCAAACGCCAATCGGTCTTTATCTATATTGATGAAACACCGAGTTTCTTAGGAATCCCCAATTCTAACTTAGACGAAGCACTTTCGCAATCTCGCCAATTTAATGTTGGCTGGAATATTGGCTTCCAACACCTCGCCCAGATGTCGCCTCAGCTAAAAGCTGGAATTGAATCCAATGTTGCGAATAAAATTGTTTTTGGCTTGAATCTTGATGAAGCCCGCGAAATGGCAAAATATACTCTGGAGATTGATAAAGAAGATTTTTATAGCTTACCGCTATTTTGGGCATATATTAGAACAGAAGTTTCACCTAATGCTTATCGATGGATTATCGGTAAAACCTACCCACCTAAACCAAAAATTAGAGATAGTCGCATGCCTCTTTTGAATAGCTTGAGCCGATACGGACAAGATATTTCAGAAATTGAAAGTCAATTCGAAAACTACATTTTTGAAAAATCTACTTCAAAAAATGAAAATTCTAACCAGAAATTAACAGATTTAGGGAGGAAAAAGCGTTCCAATCGCTCTTCGGATCGTGTTGATGAAGAAAATTCGTCCGCCTCTGGCAAATAAAGGTTTTCAGGATTTTTACTCACACGACTTACTCCGTAACTAAGCACATTTTGCGGGAGAACACCCTTTAAATTTTAATGGAGAACAAAACAGATGAAATGGAATCAATTAACAAATGAAGATACGCAAATTCTTTACTTTTTGAGTCAAGCAAGATTTGCGACTACCAACCAACTAGCTAGACTCTTTTTCGCAGATAGCGTTCGATTTGAAACCGCTATTCGCCGAGCTAATTTTACCGCGCAAAGTCTCAAACAAGCTGGCCTAATTTCGCACTTGAAACGTAGAATTGGTGGTGTGCGTAGGGGCTCGTCTTCCTATGTCTGGCAAATTACTTTTCAAGGGCTAAAGCTCCTTAAAAGTCAAGATGACAGTATCACCTTACGCTATAAAAATCAATATGAGCCAACTCAGCACCACGTTGAACATACTTTAGCAATTACGGAAATCTTTGTTGAGACACTGGAGACCGTTCGAAATTCAGAAAAGCTATCGCTTGAAACTTTTTCCTTTGAGCCGAACTCTTGGCGAAGCTACCAAAAACTCTCT
Organism: Streptococcus cristatus AS 1.3089; assembly: GCF_000385925.1. NCBI lineage: Bacteria > Bacillati > Bacillota > Bacilli > Lactobacillales > Streptococcaceae > Streptococcus > Streptococcus cristatus. Next base: position 1,296,193 of record NC_021175.1, on the reverse strand, counting down.
GGTATTGGAATGACTTTGAAACCAGACGCTTATTTGGAGCTGGTTAATCACGATTACGAAGACCATTATTTTCTGGAAATAGACCGAAGCACCGAAAGCTTATCTAGAATTGTGAACACTTGTAAAAAATATATTGAATATTATCGCTCAGGTATTGAACAGCGACAAAAGGAAGTTTTCCCCTATGTTTTGTGGGTTGTGCCAGATGACAAGCGAAAGCTGGCGATTTCGAAAGCGATTCAAAAAGAACTATATAACTTTTGGGAACTGTTCACTGTAATAACACTTGAAGAATACCCAGATTATATTAAGGGAGGAATAGCTAATGAATCAAAAGAATCAAGATAGAGACTCAAACCAGCCCTCACGCACCGCCGATGAAATTTGTCGAATTGGTCGAACGACTTACTTAATCCGTCACCGTTTTACTGGAAATCGTAATCTTGAAAATGTCCTAGAAAGGTTGATTTTAAGCGATAAATCACTGTTTTAACAGTAGTAAAAATGGTATAATAGAAGTATAAGGTGTGTGAACTCCAAAAGGAGAAAAACACATGAACAGAACTTTGACAATTTCAGATTATAGACAAGTAGATACTTCAAAACTTTCAGATATAACGGTGGTTTATTGTCGCCTAAGTCAAGACGACGGGCTGGACGGAGATAGTAACTCAATTATCAATCAGAAGAAAATTCTGCTTGATGTAGTTACAAAAGAAAATCTCCCTAATCCTATTTTGTTTGTCGATGATGGCTTTAGTGGCACAAATTTTGACCGTCCAGCTATTTTGGAAGCTTTGCGGTTGGTAGAAAATCGGCAAGTTTCAAACTTTATTGTAAAGGATTTGAGCCGTTTGGGTCGGTCTTATATCAAGGTTGGTCAACTAACGGAAATTACTTTTCCGAGCTTTGATGTTCGCTTTATCGCCCTAAATGATGGCGTAGATTCGAATAAGCCTAATGAAACTAACTCAATTTTCTTACCCATCAAGAGTCTAATGGACGAAATGTATGCGGCGGATACTAGCAAGAAAATTCGCGCGGTGGTGCAAGCTAAAGCCAAAGCTGGCGAGCGAGTAACTACTAACCCACCTTACGGCTATCTCAAAGATTCAAACAACCCTAAAAATTGGATTATTGACCCAGTTGCCAGCGAAGTGGTGAAGCGGATTTTTCAGGAAGCGAAAAGCGGAAAAAGTCTTTCAGAAATTTCGAAAGGGTTAGAAAATGACAAAATTTTTAAACCAGACCGCCACCGAATAGAAATCGGTTTGAAGTCTATTTCTTCCAGTCCAAATGTGGAAACTTTGCCTTATTTTTGGACGCGAGAAACCCTAAGCGCTATCTTAGGGCGTGAAGAATATCTTGGACATACTGTCAATCTTCGAACACGGACAAAATCTTATAAAGACAAGCGTAAGGTGGATAACCTGAAGGAGGATTGGTTAGTTTTCAAGAATACACATGAAGCGATTATCGACCAAGAAACTTTCGATATTGTTCAGAAGATGAGGAGCCACAAGCGGTCTAATCAACGGTATAAAAATCGGGCTGGTCATGAAAACTTGTTTGCAGGTTTAGTTTTTTGTGGAACTTGTGGAAGAAAACACTATTTCTGCCCATTTCAAAGTAAAACAGGACTCAATCACGACCATTACAAGTGTTCCGGCTACCGCAAACCGATTGATGGTTGCGAAAATCCACACTACATTCAAAAATCCGCCCTGATTGAGATTGTAAGCGACAAACTTCGTCAAACTATCCACGAGTGCCAATTAGACCAAGAAACCTTTTTGAAGAAGCTAGAACAGCAAAGCCAAGCTCAATTCAGCAAAGATAACAAACGTCAGCGCCAGCAACTCCAAAAAGATGAACACCGTTCTAAAGAGATTGACGGCATCATTCAGAAGCTCTATGAAGATAATCTACTTGGTAAAATTTCAGATGAACGCTTTGTGAAGTTAAGTCAGAGCTATGAAGAAGAACAGAAACAACTTCAAACTTCCATTTCTGACTTAACCGAAAAACTCGCCAAACAACAAGAAGATAGCTTGAATATCTCCAAGTTTATGGTGAGAATTTCTAAATATACAGAGCTACCAGAACTAACCGTTGAAATAGTGAATGAGTTGATTGACAAGATTGTGATTCATAAACCAACTGGCACGAAACGCAATCGTATCATTCAGATTGATATTTACTACAATTTTATTGGGAAATTAAACAACGAAAAAAGCGAGCCAAACAACTTGGCTCGCTAATATTAATCCAAATAACTAAACTGCTGTGTGTCAGGTCGGCTCTTGGGGAGCTGTTTTCATTTGCTTGGAAAATAGAAAAGGGAGAATCTACCAATGGCTCTTGGAAGAAATGGGGTTATAGGTGCCAAAAAGCCTATTTTATGCTATAATAGTGCGAATACGATTTTTGGAGAGAGATGTGGCGATTGAAGATTACATGCCCGACTTTGCGGTCGAGGCGGTTTACGATTTGACAGTAGAGAGTTTGAAAAGACAGGGCATCAAAGCGGTTTTGGTGGATTTGGATAATACCCTGATTGCTTGGAATAATCCTGACGGAACCCCAGAGATGAAGAAATGGCTCCATGATTTGCGGGACGCAGGCATTCGGATTATCGTGGTGTCCAATAACAACCAAAAACGGGTCAAGCGAGCTGTTGAAAAGTTTGAAATTGACTATATCTACTGGGCCATGAAACCCTTCACTTGGGGAATTGATCGGGCGCTCAAGCTTTTTCATTTTGAAAAAAAGGAAGTGGTCATGGTGGGCGATCAGCTCATGACAGATATTCGGGCAGCGCATCGGGCTGGGATTCGCTCGATTTTGGTCAAACCGCTGGTCGAGCACGACTCTATCAAGACTCAGATCAACCGAGCGCGTGAACGCCGTGTGCTCAAGAAAATCACTGAAAAATACGGCCCAATTCAATACAAAAAAGGAATTTAAGCATGGAAGAACTTCTCTGTATCGGCTGCGGAGCCACTATTCAGACAGAAGACAAGAGCCAGCTAGGCTACACGCCTCAGTCGGCCCTAGAAAAAGGCTTGGAGACAGGCGAACTCTATTGCCAGCGCTGTTTCCGCCTGCGCCATTATAATGAAATCAGCGACGTTCAGCTGACGGATGATGACTTTCTGCGACTTCTGCATGAGGTTGGGGATAGCGACGCCTTGGTCGTCAATGTTGTCGATATTTTTGACTTTAATGGCTCGGTCATCCCTGGCCTGCCTCGCTTTGTCGCAGGAAATGACGTGCTCTTAGTCGGGAATAAAAAGGACATTTTACCTAAGTCGGTCAAGGATGGTAAGGTGACCCAATGGCTGACGGAGCGAGCTCACGAAGAAGGTCTGCGTCCAGTTGATGTCATTCTGACCTCAGCTCAAAACAAGCAGGCAATTAAGGATTTGATTGACAAAATCGAGCATTGCCGCAAGGGACGTGATGTGTATGTGGTCGGCGTGACCAATGTGGGTAAGTCCACTTTGATTAACGCCATCATTCAGGAAATCACGGGTGATAAGGATGTCATTACGACTTCGCGCTTCCCCGGAACAACTCTGGACAAAATCGAGATTCCTTTGGCGGACGGCAGTCATATCTATGATACACCGGGCATTATCCATCGTCACCAGATGGCTCATTATCTTTCTGCTAAGAATCTCAAATATGTCAGCCCCAAAAAGGAAATTAAGCCCAAAACCTATCAGCTCAATCCAAATCAAACTCTCTTTTTGGGTGGCCTAGGTCGTTTTGACTTTGTGGCAGGTGACAAGCAGGGTTTTACGGCTTATTTTGACAATGAGCTCAAGCTCCACCGGACCAAGTTGGAAGGTGCCAGTGACTTTTATGACAAGCATGTCGGCAGTCTCTTAGTGCCACCGGTTGGCAAGGAAAAGGAAGAATTTCCAGCCTTGGTCAAACATGAATTTACCATCAAGGACAAGACAGATATCGTCTTCTCTGGTCTGGGTTGGATTCGTGTCAGTGGTCCTGCCCGCGTAGTCGGCTGGGCGCCAGAGGGTGTGGCGGTTGTCACTCGGAAAGCTATCATTTAATTATTTAAAAACCAAGGGAACAAAACCCTTAAAATAAGGAAGGAAAAGGCCATGAGTCAAGGAGGAAAATCCTCACTATCTCAAGCCTTATAGAAAAACATGACACTAACATCAAAACAACGCGCCTTTCTCAACAGTCAGGCACATAGTCTCAAACCTATCATTCAGATTGGGAAAAATGGACTCAACGACCAAATCAAAACCAGCGTCCGTCAGGCTCTGGACGCACGCGAGCTGATTAAGGTCACGCTCTTGCAGAATACGGATGAGAACATCCATGAAGTTGCTGAGATTTTGGAAGAAGAAATCGGAGTGGATACGGTACAGAAGATTGGCCGGATCTTGATTCTCTTCAAGCAGTCCAGCAAGAAGGAAAATCGTAAACTCTCTGTTAAAGTCAAGCAAATTTAAGGAAAAATTTCTGTGGAGATATCAGCCTATGGCTATTGAATTACTGACCCCTTTTACCAAGGTGGAATTAGAACCAGAAGTTAAAGATAAAAAACGCAAGCAGATTGGCATTTTAGGTGGGAATTTCAACCCTGTCCACCATGCTCATTTGGTTGTGGCGGATCAGGTTCGCCAACAGTTGGGCTTGGATCAGGTTTTGCTCATGCCAGAGTACGAGCCACCCCATGTGGACAAGAAAGAGACCATCGATGAAAAGCATCGGCTGAAGATGCTGGAGCTCGCTATCGAGGGTATTGAAGGCCTAGGGATTGAAACCATTGAACTGGAGCGCAAGGGAATTTCCTACACCTACGACACTATGAAGCTGCTGACAGAGCAACATCCAGATACGGACTATTATTTTATCATCGGTGCGGATATGGTGGACTATCTGCCCAAGTGGTACCGCATTGATGAGCTGGTTGAGCTGGTTCAGTTTGTCGGTGTTCAGCGACCGCGCTACAAGGCGGGGACTTCTTACCCTGTCATCTGGGTGGATGTGCCCCTTATGGATATTTCCTCCAGTATGGTAAGGGATTTTTTGGCTCAGGGACGAACCCCTAACTTTCTGCTTCCGCAGCCAGTTTTAGACTATATCGAGAAAGAAGGGCTTTACCGATGACCTATGAAAGCTATATCCGCATGAGCCGTGAGGCCTTGCTGGCTAAGATGGAAACAGTCATGCCCGAGAAACGCCTGCGGCATTGCCTAGGTGTGGAAAAAGCTGCCCGTGAGTTAGCGGAGCGCTTCGGTCTTGACGTCGAAAAAGCGGGTCTGGCAGGACTCCTGCACGACTATGCGAAAAAGGTCTCGGATGAGGAATTTCTGGCCTTGATTGACAAATACCAGCTGGATCCTGACCTGAAAAATTGGGGCAACAATGTCTGGCACGGCATGGTGGGTATTTACAAGATTCAGGAAGACTTAGGGATCGAAGATGCTGAGATTCTGCGAGCTATCGAGATTCATACAGTAGGCAGTGGCACCATGTCTGAGCTGGACAAGGTCGTCTATGTCGCCGACTATATTGAGCACAACCGAGATTTTCCGGGAGTGGATAAGGCCAGAGAGTTAGCCCAGCAGTCGCTCAATCAAGCTGTGGCCTATGAAACAGCAAGGACGGTGGAGCATCTAGCCCATAAGGGGATGCCCATCTATCCGCAGACCTTGGAGACCTACAATGCCTTTGTAGGGTATTTGAAGGAAATAGAAGAATGAAAACAGCTCTAATCATTATAGATGTACAAAATATCTTAGTGGAGACAGGTTTTCAGTCTGATAAAATGATGGATAAAATTTCCTTTCTGCAACATCAAGCTAGGAGTAAAGGTGTCGAAATTATCTATATTCAGCATATTGAAAATCCAGAAGATAGTGAATTGGAAGATTGGCAGCTGTCTCCTCTCTTGAATCGAAAATCAGACGAAAAGGTCTTTCAGAAGAAGTATAATAGTATATTTAAAGAGACTGGTTTAAAAGACTATTTGTATAAAGAAGATATTGGTCGTCTAGTTTTATGTGGAATGCAGACGGAATATTGTGTAGATGCATCGATTAAAGTTGGATTTGAATTTGATTATAAACTTGTTATTCCAGAGGGTGCTTTTACAACTTTTGATGGGGAAGATGCTTCGGCAGAAAAAATAAATACTTTTTATCAAAAAATTTGGGACGGACGTTTTGCGGATGTTCTAGATTACAAAAACATTTTTAATTAAAGAGGAACTATGAAAGAACAAGAATTATTGGAACTGGTCGTGAAGGCGGCCGATGAGAAGCGTGCAGAAAATATTGTGGCTTTGGACTTGCAAGGTCTGACTACTGTGACAGATTATTTTGTTATCGTCAGCTCTATGAACAGCCGTCAGCTGGATGCGGTAGCTGAAAATATCCGTGAGAAAGCTGCTGCGGCTGGTGTTTCTGCTGGCCATGTTGAGGGTGACGCAGCTGGCGGTTGGGTGCTTCTAGACTTGGGTGGCATCGTTGTCCATGTCTTTTCTGAGGAAATGCGGGCGCACTATAATCTTGAAAAACTCTGGCACGAAGCAACTGGTGTGGATGTTGCAGCCTTATTGGAAGAAAAAAACAAGTGATTTTTTGCCCTTAGGCAAGAAAGCAGAATTCGGCTCAGTCAGCCTGCTGGCTGGGCTATTTTTGAAAGGAAAAGTATGGCAACTTATGAAACCTTCGCATCGGTTTACGATGCGATTATGGATGATTCTTTGTATGAGAAGTGGACGGAGTTCAGTCTGCGCCATTTTCCCAAGGATAAGAAAAAGCTGCTGGAGCTGGCCTGTGGTACGGGCATCCAGTCCATTTATTTTAAGAAGGCCGGTTTTGATGTAACGGGGCTGGATCTGAGTCAGGAAATGCTGGAGTTGGCAGAGAAGCGTAGCAGAGAGGCCGGTTTGGATATTCCTTTTATTCAGGGCAATATGCTGGATTTGAGTGGCATCGGTCAATTTGACTTGGTGACTTGTTATTCAGACTCGATTTGCTATATGGAGGACGAAGTGGATGTTGGTCAGGTCTTCGTAGAAGTTTACCAGCATCTAAATGAGGGCGGTCGCTTTATCTTTGACGTGCACTCGATTTACCAGATTGATGAGGTTTTTCCAGGCTATTCTTATCATGAAAATGCTGAAACTTTTGCCATGGTCTGGGATTCCTATGCGGACGAACCGCCTCATTCCATCGTGCATGAGCTGACTTTCTTTGTCCAAGACGAGGATGGGCGCTTCACGCGCCATGATGAGGTGCATGAGGAGCGGACCTATGAGATTCTGACCTATGATATCTTGCTGGAGCAGGCTGGCTTTAAGAATGTCAAGGTTTACGCAGACTTTGAGGACAAGGAGCCAACCGACAAGAGCGCTCGCTGGTTCTTTGTGGCGGAGAAATGAGATGACAGTCACCGGTATTATCGCAGAGTTTAATCCTTTTCATAATGGGCACAAATATCTGCTGGATCAATCTTCTGGCCTGAAAATTATCGCTATGAGCGGCAATTTTGTTCAGCGAGGGGAGCCGGCTATCGTGGACAAGTGGACTCGGGCGCAGATGGCTTTGGAAGCTGGAGCGGATCTGGTTCTCGAGCTACCTTTCTTGATCAGCGTTCAGGCGGCAGACTTTTTCGCTAAGGGGGCAGTAGACATCTTAGAGAGACTGGGCATTGAGCATCTGACTTTTGGAACTGAGGAAGTGTTGGACTATGAGAGTATTTCGAGTGTCTATGGCGAGAAGGCAGAGCAGATGGAGGCTTATCTGGCTGGCTTGCCTGACTCCCTATCTTATCCTCAGAAGACACAGGCCATGTGGCAGGAGTTTGCAGGGCTCAATTTCTCAGGCTCTACTCCCAATCATATCTTGGGCTTGGCCTATGCCAAGGCTGTGGCAGGAAAGGCAATCACGCTTTGTCCCATTCAACGTCAGGGGGCTGGCTATCATTCTTTGGCTGCTAATCAGAAATTCGCCTCCGCAACTGCCCTTCGTCAGAATTTGGATCAGCCAGACTTTCTCAAAAAATTCACCCCAGCCTATCACTTGCTTGACATGGCACCCAAGGTGACCTGGTCAGACCTCTTTCCTTATCTCCGTTACCAGATAGTGACAAGTCCGGATTTGACAGACTTTTATCAGGTCAATCAGGAGTTGGCCGTCAGGATTAGAGAGGCCTTGAAAAGCAGTGAGACCATAGAAGAGCTAGTTGAGCAGGTGGTGACCAAGCGCTATACCAAGGCTCGGGTTCGGCGTCTGCTGACCTATATCCTGGTCGGAGCTAGACAAGAAGAGCTTCCATCAAGAATCCATATCTTAGGCTTTTCCGAGCAGGGGCGCCAGCATTTGGCCAGATTTAAGGGAAAGGTTGAACTCGTCAGCCGTATCGGCAAGGAGCCATGGGATAGTCTGACCCAGCAGGCTGATAAAGTTTATCAGCTGGGCAATCCTGTACTGACGGAGCAGAATTTTGGACGCTTTCCACTAAAAAATCCCCTCTGATAGTATAGATAGATTTGAGAAATTTACTTGTAAATAGAGAGTGGGACAGAAATCGGTAATTCGTTAGAATTCGATTTCGTCGTCCCACCTCCGCACAGTTGAGTAGGGCTGTAAAAGCTGATGAAATCAGCGTAGTAGAGCCCACTCAACCACTGCGTCTTGCTCGACAATCCAAAGACAATTGAGAGAGTTTGAGACAAAAAGATTTCAATTTTTAAAAATCTTAATTATTAAGCCCTTCAAATCTATAATTAAATGCGAAAAGCGAACAAAGCAGAATTCTGATTACCAGAAAACTAGTTTTGTTCGCTTTTTATATTTGAGGTCGGACTTTTGTCCCAGACTCTTCTTATTCACTAAATCGTAGAAAATATCCATCCGGATCCAAAAGCGCAAATTCATGAGGATAAATAAAGCTATCTCCTACGCGAAATTCTCTTTTCGTCAGGGGACGATGGATGGGATAATCAACTTCCTGCAGTTTTTGGTAGAGCTGGGGGACATCCTTAATGCCAAAGGAAATATTGACACCACGGCCGAAAGGATAGGTCAGTTGGTCTAACTCTTCGGCGCTGCCTTCTTCTAACATGAGCTGGCAGTCTTCAAGTGAGAGGAAGAGGAATTTCTCCTCGGGACGCTCGTATTCGACAGAGAATCCCAGCAAGTCGCAGTAGAAGTGGCGTGATTTTTCGATGTCAGAAACCACAAATTCAGGAATGACAGCTTGATAGTCCATCGGATTCCTCCTTAAAGTTCAATTTCCATGACAATCGGTGTATGGTCTTGGCGTGCACCAGAGTCGATCATATCAGACTTGGTTACCTTATCAGCTACGCGGTTGCTGGTCAGCCAGTAGTCGATTCTCCAGCCTGTATTGTTGATTTTAGAGGTCTTGCTGCGTTGCGCCCACCAAGTGTATTGGTTAGGGATATCACCGTGCAAATGGCGGAAGGTATCGGTAAAGCCTTTAGCCAGCAGGTTGGTGAAACCGGCACGCTCTTCATCGGTAAAGCCTGGTGAACGGCGGTTGCTGGCAGGATTGGCCAAGTCGATTTCCTTGTGGGCTACATTGTAATCACCAGTAGCGAGGACTGGTTTTTGTTCATCCAGTGATGCCAAGTATTCAGCGTATTTGACATCCCAGACCTGACGTTCTTCCAAGCGTTTAAGACCATCGCCAGCATTGGGCGTATAGACCTGAGTGACGAAGAAATTGTCAAACTCCAGCGTAATGATGCGACCTTCGACATCCATGGTTGACGGAGCGCCGATTTCAGGGAAAGTTACGATTGGCGTCAGTTCTTTTTTGTAGAGGAACATGGTTCCTGCATAGCCCTTGCGAGCTGGCTCTTGAGACGAGCGCCAAGTATTTTCATAGCCTGGGAAGAGTTCTTCCAAAATCTCAAGATGTTTTTTAGTAGGGCCTTTAGCAGATAGCTTTGTTTCCTGAATAGCGATAATATCTGCATTTTCTGCTTGCAAGGTCTGAAGGACAGCCTGAGAGAGCTTAGCGCGGGCAGAATCACTGGTTAAGGCAGCGTTGAGAGAGTCAATGTTCCAAGAAATGAGTTTCATAAAATGTCCTTTTCTAGTAGAAATTTCCTGAGTTTATTATACCAAAAGATAGAGTTGATTTATAGCAAAGTGATTGTAAGAGGCTTGAAAAGCATGAAAGCTTTTCGAAAATAGTTGGTGTATAAAATTTTAAATACTCGATCATCATAGATGGCATTGCCCAAATTAATGTCTTGGAAGTTATTGACAAGACTGACGAATGTCTTCGTCTTATAATGGTCTTTGTTTGGCATGCCGGCTTTGCGGGGGTATTTATTTGGTGTTTCTTTCTTCTTTTCCACCACTGTGATAAAGCGGGGGTCGCCGTTTGGTAGGGCATAGCTGAGATTGTCTTGGACCTTGCTAAATAGTAGGTTCAAGGCATTTTTGGCTTCGTCCAGTTCTTCTGGAGCATTTGAAGCCTTGAGCGCTAGGAGCTTGCCACCTACTTTTAGATAGGGGATGGTCAGTTCAGATAAAACTTGCATGCGAGCAACCGCACGGGCGGTGACTAAGTCAAATTGAGCCCTAAAAGTCTTGTCCTGAGCGAAGTCTTCTGCGCGGCCGTGGTAGAAGTGAACCTTGTCTAGCTCGAGCTCCTCTGCCAGCAGTTTGAGGAAGTTGATCCGTTTGTTGAGGGAGTCAATGATAGTTACATCCAGCTGAGGGCAGATGATTTTCATGGGGAGGCTGGGAAAGCCTGCACCTGCTCCGATATCCAGTAGCTTAAGCTCTTGATTATCAATCAGGCCTTGCAAAACGGGCGCAATTGAATCATAGAAATGCTTGAGATAGACTTCGTTTTTCTCCGTGATAGCTGTCAGATTGATTTTTTCATTCCATTCGACCAAAAGCTCAAAATAACGCTCAAACTGGTCTTTCTGGGGGTCAGTCAGCTCAATTCCCTGCTGGGCCAAGAGCCGGTAAAATTCTTGCGGTGTCATAGTTTTATCCTTGTTTGTCAGTATTCATTCTATTATATCATAAAACGTGGCAAGGTGTTTCTGACGATTGGATTCTTGTGTCTCCAAGGATTAGATACTGACTTGCCTTGATTTCTATATTTTATTTTCTAGGCAGGTGAAGAAGCTTGCTCTAGTTCTTTGACAGATTTCTGGCGGGACAGCAGATAAGCACCGACGCTGATAGAGATACCGGATAGGATAAAGAGCAGACCGTAGCCTCGGCCGCTACCAGTTCCAAGTATTTTTCCTAGGCTTGTTGCCAGACTCCCTGTTGGAGTGAGCAAGGGCTTGAAAATATGATCTGCAATCCAGCCCATAGAGGCATAGGAGATGACATAGCCCAATTGGGAGATAATTCCAATGGTTCCCCTTTACTGACCATGATGGTTTCTTTTTTGTCAAAATCTATTCGACCGACAGTCGGTCTATTTCCAAGTAAAGAATATTCCTTTTAGGATGAATTGTCAAGAAAGACAGGTCGAGCTTTTTTTGTTATAATAAATGGGATCAAATCATAAGGAGTATCTTTATTATGTCCATGTTTTTTATTATTCTTGCGGTTGTGGCAGTTGTAGCTATTTTCGTGATTTCTGTTTACAATGGTCTTGTTAAAAGCCGTATGCAAACTCAAGAGGCTTGGAGTCAGATTGATGTCCAGCTCAAGCGCCGAAATGACCTGATTCCCAACCTTTTGGAGACGGTTAAAGGTTATGGAAAATATGAGAAATCAACCTTGGAAAATGTTACTCGATTGCGTAACCAAGTAGCTGCTGCCTCATCACCTGCCCAAGCTATGGAGGCTAGTGATGCCCTGACTCGTTCAATTTCTGGTATCTTTGCGGTTGCTGAAAATTACCCAGACCTTAAGGCAAATACAAACTACTTGAAACTTCAGGAAGAGTTGACAAATACAGAAAATAAGATTGCTTATTCTCGTCAGCTTTACAATTCAGTAACCAGCAACTACAATGTCAAAATGGAAACTTTCCCAAGTAATGTCATTGCAGGTATGTTTGGCTTTAAAGCAGCAGATTTCTTGGAGACACCAGAGGAAGAAAAGGCTGTTCCTAAAGTGGATTTTAGCGATTTGGGGTAGGTGGCCACTATGTTGTTTGACCAAATTGCCAGCAATAAAAGGCGTACTTGGGTTCTCCTCGTCGCCTTCTTTGCTCTTTTAGCTTTGATTGGAGCAGCTGTCGGCTATCTTTGGCTCGATTCTCCCTTTGGTGGGATGGCCATTGCCTTTATTATCGGTGGCATTTATGCTGTCAGTATGATTTTTCAGTCCACAGAGATTGTCATGTCGATGAATGGTGCGAGGGAAGTGTCCGAGCAGGAAGCGCCTGAACTCTATCACGTTGTGCAGGATATGGCCATGGTGGCACAGATTCCTATGCCTCGGGTCTACATAGTAGAAGATGCCTCGCCCAATGCCTTTGCGACTGGCTCAAAGCCTGAGAATGCGGCCGTGGCTGCGACAACTGGATTACTTGCTCTCATGAATCGAGAGGAGCTTGAAAGTGTAATGGGGCATGAAGTCAGTCACATTCGCAATTATGATATTCGCATTTCGACAATCGCCGTGGCACTTACAAGTGCTGTCACGATGCTATCTAGCATGGCTGGGCGCATGATGTGGTATGGCGGTGGTGGCCGTCGAAGAAACGATCGGGACAATGACAATGGCTTAGGAATTATTTTGATGATTGTCTCTCTGCTGGCTCTTCTCTTGGCGCCGCTTGCTGCAACATTGGTGCAATTGGCCATTTCCCGTCAACGTGAGTATTTGGCAGACGCTTCAAGTGTTGAGTTGACCCGAAATCCTAAGGGCATGATCAATGCCCTGCTGAAGCTAGACAATAGCCAGCCTATGGAGCACCATGTAGATGATGCTAGTGCAGCGCTCTACATCAATGACCCGAAGAAAAAGGGTGGCTTACAAAAGCTCTTTTATACTCACCCACCAATTTCTGATCGGATAGAAAGATTGAAAAATATGTAAGAGAGAGTGGGACAGAAATCGGTAATTCGTTAGAATTCGATTTCGTCGTCTCACCTCCGCACAGTTGAGTAGGGCTGTAAAAGCTGATGAAATCAGCCTAGTAGAGCCTACTCAACCACTGCGTCTTGCTTGACAATCCAAAGCCAATTGAGAGGCTAGGACAAAAGTCCCAGCCTCTTTTTTGTATGGAATTGTGACGGTTTTTACTCTAGTTGTTTTTGAAGCTGAGCAGAAGGCAGACACCAGCAAGCAGAGAGAAGACCAACCAAGCGCTTCCCATATTCCACAGACCGAGGCTGGTAAAAATCATGCTTCCCAGTGGAATGGAAAAGGTAAAGAGCATGGTAAGAAAGTTGGAGGTTTGGGCCAATACTTCCGCGGGAAGTTTACTCAGCAGCATGCTGTTGATTTTAGGATTGATTTTTCCAGAGATATACATGAGAAAGGTAAGAAAGAAAATTCCTAAGAGAGCAGGAGCTTGGAGTAAATTGCTGAGTCCTAGGAGGAGCAGAGCTAGCGAGCACCAAACGACGAGTCGCATCAGAGAGAGCTTGGAAAAATAATCATTTGAGAAGGCACTGGCGGAGATAATCCCAATCACTGTGCAGGACTCGATAATGAGCAGAGACTGGCTCAGGTTTAGTCCCCAAAATGGGTGATCCAATAAGTAGAGATTGTAGAGTCCCATGATGGAGCCGGCCAATGCGTTTAAGAGGAGGACTTGAAGCAACACTAGCAGGAAGTTTCCGATTTTTTCTTGTTCAAAAATCATTTGGACATTCTGGTAAAGGTCTTTCATTTGTTTTTTGAAAGGAAGCTTTTGCTCTGCAATAGCTGGGGCGTCATGAGTGAGTTTTTGGCGAATCAGATAGAGGGTACTTGAGGAGAGTAGGAAGCAGAGGGCGTTGATGAGGGCGACCATAGCGAAATTCTGCTGGCTGATACTAAGTAGCCAGACACCCAAGGCTTGCCCAGCAAAATTTCCTAAAAAAGTAAGAAGTTGAGTAAAGGAGTAAGCTTCCATCAAATCTTTCTCTTCTATATTTTTCTGTAAGATAGGCATCTGTAGGCCACTGCGATAGTCGCTGATAATATCAGAAAAGATATTGAGAAAGCAGACGGTAGCAAAGGCGAGGTAGGAGGCAGACTTGGTCAGGAGGGCGACTAGGATGAAGAGGAAGGCTTGCAGGTAACCTAGATGAATAAGCCAGCGAGCCTTTTGATGGGTTTTATCAGCTTGCATCCCGACAAAGACTGTGAAAAAGGTAGGGATAAGAACGATAAAGTTGGCAATACCGACTGCAAACTTGGGCTGGGGCATGCTAGAAGCAAATACGATAAAAACGATATTATAGATAGAAGAGCCTAAGATATTAAATATCCGTGACAGACTGATAAAGGCAAATAGTCTATTTCTTAAAGCAAGTTTCATAATAAATCTCCTTTGGGATGTATCAATTTCGGAATGTGAAGGCATTCCAACTCGCAATGCATTGGTAGTTATGATTATAGCAAAATGTGGCATGCCCGCAAGGGCTTTTCGCTGACTGGTAGAGGCTCGTAGGCCAAGTGGTAAATATCTGAAAGTGACTTGCAAAAGCTATAAGTCAACCTATCAAAAACTGACATATTCTTTTAAATTTTTTTTTATACATGAATGTGATATAATAGATAGGATATGACAAAAGAATTTCATCACATTACCGTACTTCTTCATGAAACGATTGACCAGCTTGATGTTCAGCCAGATGGCATCTATGTTGATGCAACCTTGGGCGGAGCTGGTCATAGCGAGTATCTTTTGAGCAAGCTGGGAGACAAGGGGCATTTGTATGCTTTTGACCAGGATCAGACTGCGATTGATAATGCCAAAAAACGTCTGGCTCCCTATATTGAGCGGGGCATGGTGACCTTTATCAAGGATAATTTCCGCAATCTCAAGACTTGTTTGAATGAAGTAGGGGTCGAGAAGATTGATGGAATTTGTTACGACTTGGGCGTATCTAGTCCGCAGCTAGATGAGCGGGAGCGTGGTTTTTCTTATAAGCAGGACGCACCGTTGGATATGCGGATGAATCAAGAAGCTGCCTTGACAGCTTACCAAGTTGTGAATCAATATCCTTACAACGATTTAGTCCGTATTTTTTTCAAATATGGTGAAGATAAGTTTTCCAAGCAGATTGCCCGTAAGATCGAGCAGGCAAGAGAAATCAAGCCTATCGAAACAACAACAGAGCTGGCTGAGATTATTAAATCGGCCAAACCTGCTAAGGAACTGAAGAAAAAAGGTCATCCAGCTAAGCAGATTTTTCAGGCTATTCGGATTGAAGTCAATGACGAGTTGGGAGCGGCTGACGAATCCATTCAGCAGGCCATTGATTTGTTGGCAGTAGGTGGGCGTATTTCAGTGATTACCTTTCATTCGCTGGAAGATCGTCTGACCAAGCAACTGTTTAAAGAAGCTTCAACCGTAGATGTTCCCAAAGGTCTGCCTTTCATTCCAGATGATTTGCAGCCCAAGCTGGAGTTAGTTTCACGCAAACCCATTTTACCAAGCAAAGAAGAATTAGAAGCCAATAATCGCGCCCATTCTGCGAAATTGCGCGTGGCTAGGAAGGTGCATGAGTAAGTTTCATGGCAGAAAGAAAGCAACACCCTATTCAAAAACGGATTCGGAAATTTTCTCGAGTCGAAAAAGCCTTCTATGGCTCCATTATTTTAACAGCGATTATCCTTGCAGTCAGTATTGTGTTTATGCAGACCAAGCTGCTGCAGGTCAACCATGATTTGACTGAAATCAACGCTCAGATTGAGTCGGAGCAGGCTGAACTGGATGATATCAAGCAAGAAGTAAATGAATTGACACGTTATGAAAGGCTATCCCAGCTGGCTAGCTCTCAGGATATGAAGCTCCAAAAGGGAAATCGTAAGACAGTGAGTACAACCAATGAGTAATAGATTTTTTAAAAAAATTCAGCGATATGCTTTAAAAAATAGACAAAACCCGGAATACAATCGACGAAAAGTTGGAAAAAGCATGAGTGCCTTGGCAGTCTTTCTTTTTTTCATTTTCTTGATTAATTTTGCGACCATTATCGGAACAGATCAGAAATTTGGTGTTAATTTGTCAAAAGGTGCTAAACAAGTGCACCAGAAGACAGTCGTCGTTGCTGCCAAGCGGGGAACCATCTATGACCGAAATGGTGTACCCATTGCGGAAGATGCGACAACCTATAACGTTTATGCTATCATTGACAAGAATTATAAGTCTGCCTCTGGTAAAGTCCTCTATGTAGAGGAATCCCAGTATGATAAGGTGGCTGATATTTTCAACCAATATCTGGAAATGGATAAGGATTATGTTAAGCAACAACTTTCGCAAAAGGATTTAAAACAGGTATCTTTTGGTTCTCAAGGAAACGGGATTACTTACAGCACCATGAGTTCCATCCGTCAGGCCATGGAGGAAGCGAAGATAGAGGGGATTGGCTTTACAACCAGCCCCAACCGTAGCTACAATAACGGAATCTTTGCTTCCCAATTCATCGGTCAGGCTCAGATGCAAGAGGATAAGGACGGCAATAAAACGCTTGTAGGGAAATCTGGTATGGAGGAGTCGCTAGACCGTATCTTGGGTGGTCAGAATGGTATTGTTACTTACGAAAAAGACCGCAATGGGAACATCATACCAGGCTCAGAGGAAGTTTCTGTCAAGACAGAGGATGGAAAAGATGTTTACACAACCCTTTCTGCCCAGCTGCAGACCTACTTGGAAACGCGAATGGATGCCTTCCAAGAAAAAGCTAAGGGTAAATTTGTCAGTGCGACTTTGGTCAGTGCTAAGACAGGTGAAATTTTAGCAACGACCCAGCGTCCGACTTATAATGCGGATACCAAAGATGGATTGAATGCTGAGCATTTGAAAACTTGGAATACCCTCCTCTATCAGACACAGTATGAGCCTGGTTCAACGATGAAAGTTATGACTCTGGCTTCAGCGATTGATAATGGGTCCTTTAACCCAACCGGAACATACGATAACTCAGAATATAAGGTCGCAGATGCTACTATTCGTGACTGGGATGTGAACATGGGGTTATCAACAGGACAAGTCCTGACCTATGCTCAAGGCTTTATTTTCTCAAGTAACGTTGGTATGACACGCATTGAGCAGGATATGGGCAATGCCAAGTGGATCGATTATCTATCGAAGTTCAAATTTGGCTTACCGACTCGTTTTGGGATGGGCTATGAAGAATATGGTGCCCTGCCGGCAGATAATGCTGTAACCATTGCCATGAGTTCCTTTGGACAAGGGATTGGGGTAACCCAAGTACAGATGCTACGTGCCTTTTCAGCTGTGTCAAATGATGGTGTCATGTTAGAGCCGAAATTTATCTCTGCCATCTATGACTCAAAAACGGGTAGCGCTCGTAAATCTCAGCCAGAAATTGTCGGTCATCCAGTTTCAGAAAAAGCAGCGAAAACGACTCGAAATTATATGATTCAGGTCGGAACCGTTCCTTACTATGGAACCCTGAATATCGGTGGTGAGCCGGTTATCCAAGTTGCTGGGCAAGATGTGGCCGTAAAATCCGGAACAGCCCAAATTGCGACAGATAAGGGCTATTTGGAAGGGGAGAATAATAACATTTACTCCGTAGTAGCCATGACGCCGGCAGAAAGTCCAGATTTCATTATGTATGTCACTGTTCAGCAGCCCGAAGAGAAATTCTCCCCTCTTTTCTGGCAGGAAGTTGTCAATCCAGTCTTGGAAGAAGCTGTGGCGCTTAAAGACAGTTTAAATCTGACTGGAGATAGTCCTGCTTTGGAATTGGTTGAAAAAGAAACAACCTATAAAATGCCATCTATCGATGGTTTGACCAAGCAACTGAAGCTGAAAAATCAAATCAGCCCAGGAGGCTTGGCTGACGAGCTTCGCCGCAATCTGGTACAGCCAGTCATCTTAGGAACAGGCAGTGAAATCAAGAAGGTTTCTGTAAAAGAAGGCCAAGAACTGAAAGCCAATCAACAGATTTTGATTTTAAGTGATAACTTTGAAGATTTGCCGGATATGTATGGCTGGACCAAGGAAAATGTGGAGCAATTTGCTGAATGGCAAGGGCTGGAAGTCAATTTTAAAGGCAAAGGCTCAAAGGTTGTCAAGCAGAAGGAGAAGGTCAATACAGACCTGAAAAAATTGAAAAAAATAACCGTTACATTGGGAGACTAGCATGTTAACAGCAATTATTGCAGGAATTCTGACCTTTATCCTAACGATTGTTGGGATTCCTGCCTTTATCCGTTTTTATCACAAGGCTCATATATCAGGTCAGCAGATGCATGAGGATGTCAAGCAGCATCAGGCTAAGGCTGGAACGCCGACGATGGGGGGAACCGTCTTTCTGGTTGCTTCTGTTTTGGCTAGTTTTGTGACAGCTTTGCTTTCCCAACAGCTGTCCAACGGCTTGGTTATGATTCTCTTTATCTTGGTTCTCTACGGCATTGTTGGCTTTTTGGATGATTTCCTCAAGGTCTTCCGTAAGATTAACGAAGGACTGAATCCTAAACAGAAACTAGCTCTGCAGCTGGTAGGGGGAGTTATCTTTTATTTCTTCTACAATCAGCACGGGGCAGGAGACTCTCTCAATGTCTTTACGATTCCAGTGCAGCTAGGCTTCCTCTATATTTTCTTCGTCCTCTTTTGGCTGGTTGGTTTCTCCAACGCTGTCAATCTGACCGATGGAATTGATGGCTTGGCTAGTATCTCCGTTGCGATTAGCTTGGTGGCTTACGGGGTCATTGCTCTGGAGCAGAAGCGCTTTGACCTTCTGATTGTCATTATCAGCATGATTGGTGGTTTGCTAGGCTTCTTTGTCTTTAACCATAAGCCAGCTAAAATCTTTATGGGGGACGTGGGGAGTCTTGCCTTGGGCGGTATGCTCGCAGCCCTCTCCATTGCCTTGCACCAAGAGTGGACCTTGCTCCTCATCGGAATCGTCTATGTCTTTGAAACGACTTCTGTTATGATGCAGGTGACTTATTTCAAGTTGACGGGTGGCAAGCGGATTTTCCGTATGACGCCAGTCCATCACCACTTTGAACTGGGTGGCTTTTCTGGGCATGGCCAGCCTTGGAGCGAATGGAAGGTTGACTTCTTCTTTTGGGGCGTAGGTCTCTTAGCTAGCTTGCTGACTTTGGCCATTCTATATTTGTGATATGAAGGTGGGTGTAAGCCCGCCTTTTCCTGTCCTGAGCCGAGCAGAAAAGATATTTTTCTGGTATAATAGATAAGATTAAGAGTAAACAGAGGAAAAAATGAAATTTACAGAATTTAACTTTAAAGATTATATCCAGGAAGCCCTTAAGGACCTAAACTTTGTGGAGGCGACAGAGGTTCAAGAAAAGCTGATTCCAGTGGTGTTGTCTGGCCGAGACTTGGTCGGGGAGTCCAAAACAGGATCAGGCAAGACGCATACCTTCTTGCTGCCTATCTTCCAAGAGCTGGACGAAGAGGCTGACAGTGTCCAAGCAGTGATTACAGCACCCAGCCGAGAATTAGCAACCCAGATCTATCAGGCTGCCCGTCAGCTAGCTAGCTTTTCTGAGCAAGAGATTCGGGTGGCCAACTATGTCGGCGGAACTGACAAGGCTCGTCAGATTGGCAAGCTAGAGTCCAGCCAGCCCCATATCGTCATTGGAACGCCGGGGCGGATTTACGATTTGGTTGAGTCAGGTGATTTGGCTATCCACAAGGCTCATACCTTTGTCGTGGACGAGGCTGATATGACGCTTGATATGGGCTTTTTGGAGACGGTAGACCGGATTGCGGCTCGCTTGCCTAAAGACTTGCAGTTTTTAGTCTTCTCGGCTACCATTCCGCAAAAGCTCCAGCCTTTCTTGAAAAAATACCTGTCTAATCCAGTCATGGAGCAGATTAAGACCAAGACAGTGATTGCTGATACCATTGATAATTGGCTCCTGTCAACCAAGGGGCGGGATAAAAATGCCCAGATTTATGAGATTAGTCAGCTCCTCCAGCCTTATCTGGCGATGATTTTTGTCAATACCAAGACTCGGGCGGATGAATTGCAGGCCTATCTGACTGCGCAAGGGCTAAAAGTGGCTAAGATTCACGGTGATATCCCGCCGCGGGAGCGCAAGCGTATCATGAATCAGGTCAAGAATCTGGATTTTGAATACATCGTAGCAACAGACTTGGCGGCTCGGGGGATTGACATCGAGGGTGTCAGCCATGTCATCAATGATGCGATTCCGCAGGATTTGTCTTTCTTTGTCCACCGGGTTGGTCGGACGGGACGAAATGGCCTTCCCGGCACAGCCATTACCCTCTATCAACCGAGTGACGACTCAGATATTCGTGAGTTGGAAAAGCTGGGCATCAAGTTTACTCCTAAGATGATCAAAAATGGCGAATTTCAAGATACCTACGACCGGGATCGCCGTGCCAATCGGGAGAAGACCAAGGAAAAGCTGGACACAGAAATGATTGGTCTGGTCAAGAAGAAAAAGAAAAAAATCAAACCAGGCTATAAGAAGAAAATTCAGTGGGCAGTTAATGAAAAACGCCGCAAGACCAAGCGGGCCGAGAACCGCGCACGTGGTCGGGCAGAACGCAAGGCTAAGCGCCAGACTTTTTAGCCATAAATTCTTTCTATGGACGATATAGAAAAATTATATTTTAAAGACCAGTGAAACTATGATAGACTAGGATTACTGGTCTATTTTATTGTCATTTACCAGCTACCTACCAGAGATTCAGAGATTGGCTATTCTTGATGCCAAATAGTTTTCATCTGGGCCAAATTATGATAGAATAATGCATTATCGAGAAAGAGAAGTAATTGAAATGTTTACAACTTACATCCTAGCTGCAAACTGGTATGAAGAGCTCTTGAAGCTCCTTCCAGATGGCAAACTGTTTAGTCTACGGGCTGTTTTTGATGCCATTCCAGCGATTCTGAAAACCTTGCCTGTCACACTTTTGTTGACGCTGGGTGGGGCATTTTTTGGCATCATCTTGGCCATGATTTTTGCAGTAGTCAAGATTAACCGCACGAGAATTCTGTATCCTATTCAGTCTGTCTTTGTGAGCTTCCTCCGTGGGACGCCCCTTTTAGTTCAGCTCATGTTGACTTATTTTGGGATTCCACTCCTGCTGAAAGCTATCAATCAAAAATATGGGACGGCCTTTAATATCAATGCCATCCCTGCCTCAGTCTTTGCCATTATCGCCTTTGCCTTCAATGAAGCGGCCTATGCCAGCGAGACGATTCGGGCAGCCATTCTTTCGGTGGATCCGGGTGAGATTGAAGCAGCTCGCAGTCTGGGAATGACCAATCGCCAAGTCTATCTGCGGGTCATCATTCCTAATGCAGCAGTTGTGGCAACACCGACTCTGATTAACTCCCTCATCGGCTTGACCAAGGGAACTTCTCTGGCCTTTAGTGCAGGTGTGGTAGAAGTCTTTGCCAAGGCTCAGGCTATCGGTGGTTCGGATTATCGTTATTTTGAGCGCTTCATTTCCGTTTCGATTATTTACTGGATTGTCAATATCGTGATTGAGCAAATCGGTCGTGCGATTGAAAAGGCTATGGATATCAAGGCGCCAGCCAATCTGGAAAAAATGGAGCAAGCGCAAGGAGGTAGGATTTGATGATTAAAATTTCCCAGTTAAGTAAGGAATTTTCTGGCCAAAAGGTCTTGGATAATCTAAGTTTGGAAATTCAAAAAGGCGAAGTCATTGCTCTAATAGGCTCCTCAGGTGCTGGTAAATCAACTTTCCTGCGCAGCCTCAACTATCTGGAACAGCCAGACAGCGGAAGGATTGAAATTGATAACTTCAAGGTGGATTTTTCAACTATTTCACCAGATGAAATCTTGACGCTGCGTCGAAAATTGGCCATGGTTTTCCAACAGTTTAATTTATTTTCCCGTCGAACGGCTCTGGAAAATGTCAAGGAAGGTCTGCTGGTAGTTAAGAACTTGTCTGACCAAGAAGCGACTAAAATCGCCAAGGAAGAGTTGGCAAAGGTTGGCCTGTCTGACCGTGAGAATCATTATCCCAAGCATTTATCAGGCGGTCAAAAACAGCGGGTGGCTTTGGCACGGGCCTTGGCCATGAAGCCAGATGTTCTCTTGCTGGATGAGCCGACCTCAGCCCTTGACCCAGAGCTAGTCGGTGAGGTAGAGAAATCCATTGCTGACGCTGCCAAAGCAGGACAAACCATGATTCTGGTCAGCCATGATATATCTTTTGTTTCCCAAGTGGCAGATCGGGTGCTTTTCTTGGATAAGGGGCATATTATCGAGTCAGGCAGTCCAGAGGAGATCATCAATCATCCCAAGGAAGCTAGAACCAAAGAATTCTTTGCTAGTTACAAACGGACTTATATTTGATATAATAGAAAAAGTGAAAGCTCAGTTGGCTAGACCAGCTGGGTTTGTTTTCGACTAAAACCTTTTTAAGGCAACTGATTATTGAGGAGCTGACATGTTAATTAAGATTTTTTCTCTCTATATCCAAAGTCTCATCTATACGACGATTCTGGTAGGCCTTACCGATGGCTTGTGGCTTTTATTGCAGAGACTCGGTCGCAAGGATCGAACTCTTGCGGTAGGCCAAAGCCAAATTTACGATCTTCTTTTGATTACAATTATGACGATTCCAATCTTGTCTTTTGCGATTTTTGGCTTACTGGTTGTTCTTAAAGCTTAAATACTTGTAAAAGATTAGTTAGTTTGTTAGAATAACAGTAGTTACAACAAAGAGAAAGGAAAAAGATGATGTACGATACAATGATTATTGGAGCTGGTCCTGCGGGAATGACAGCAGCCCTCTATGCAGCTAGAAGTAATCTTAAAGTGGCCCTGCTTGAACGCGGTATTTACGGCGGCCAGATGAATAATACTGCGGAGATTGAAAATTATCCCGGGTATGCCCGTATCAGCGGACCAGAGCTGGCTGAGAAAATGTTTGAACCCTTAGAAAATCTAGGTGTAGAGCATCTATTTGGTCAGGTTGAAAAGATTGAAGACCATGGCGACTATAAGAAAATCATTACTGAGGATGAAGTCTTTGAGACCAAGACAGTGGTTTTGGCTTCTGGTGCCAACCATCGTCATCTAGGAGTTCCTGGCGAGGAAGAATACAATAGCCGCGGTGTTTCCTACTGTGCGGTCTGCGATGGTGCTTTTTTCCGTGATGAAGATCTCTTAGTGGTCGGAGGCGGCGATTCTGCCGTTGAAGAAGCAATTTTCCTTACGCGCTTTGCAAAGTCTGTGACCATTGTTCACCGTCGTGACCAACTGCGGGCGCAGCAGCTCTTGCAGGAGCGGGCCTTTGCCAATGAAAAAATCAGCTTTATTTGGGATTCCGTCGTAAAAGAAATCAAAGGAGACGACCGCAGGGTAACCAGTGTGGTTTTTGAAAATGTCAAAACGGGGCAAAGCAGCGAGTCAGACTTTGGCGGCGTCTTTGTTTATGTCGGCCTAGATCCTGTTAGCGACTTTGTCAAAGACTTAGGGATTTGCGATGAAGCTGGCTGGATTGTCACAGATCAACATATGAAAACGGCTATTGACGGCATTTATGCCATTGGTGATGTCCGTCAGAAAGACCTGCGTCAAATCACCACAGCAGTTGGAGACGGAGCAGTCGCAGGCCAAGAAGTTTATAAATACATCACAGAGCATTAAACAGGAAGAGGTTGGGAATAAGACCAAAAAATGAATCATTTTTTGGTCTGTCCCAGCTCTTTTTTATTTTTGTTT
This sequence comes from Streptococcus cristatus AS 1.3089, assembly GCF_000385925.1. Taxonomy (NCBI): domain Bacteria; kingdom Bacillati; phylum Bacillota; class Bacilli; order Lactobacillales; family Streptococcaceae; genus Streptococcus; species Streptococcus cristatus. Next base: position 1,272,353 of record NC_021175.1, on the reverse strand, counting down.
ACGAATGAAATAAGAGAAAGAATAGGTTTCAAATCAGTTTCGGATTAAACGAGACAAATTTGTTACCAATTTGTAATAATTGCTATATTATGCTACAATAAAGGTGTGCAACTCTAAAAAGGATGGAGAAAGCGTATGAAAACAAAAGGATTAGTTTATTTAGCTAGTACAGCTATTTTATTAGCAGCCAGTGCTAATAGTGTTTTTGCTGACGAGATAAATCAAGCAGTAAATGATAGGCAGCAGACGGAGCCCTCAGTTGCTGTGACTAATCGAGATGCTGGCAAACAGGCGGATCTAGCTAGCAAGCCTTCAGAAGTAGATTCTGAGACAAAGAAAGATAGCAGTACACAGGAGATTTCTTTAGGTAAAGATAAAACAGTCGCTTCAACTTCCTCTGAAAAGGATGGTAACTCGTCGCTTGAACAGCCTAAGAATGATTTAGCATCAGTCTCTTCTGAAAACATTTCTTCAGGGAGAGCCTCATTTAGATCTGCGACAGCTGCTTCTGATAAGCCACAAGAGACAGAAGCAAGGGGAGCATCTGAGCCAAAAGCGAGAGTTTCTCGTGCAGTTGATGACAAGCCTCAAGGCACTATCAATATTACAAATGTCGATCCAAATGCTGGTACCTTCGATGTGCATGTAACCAATATCTCATCCCCTAAGCCTATCAAAAAAGTCGCCCTACCAACTTGGTCCAGCGTGAATGGTCAGGATGATATTATCTGGTACGATGCTAAACGACAAGTGGATGGCACCTATAAAATTAGTGTTACAGCTCGTGACCATAAGATGTCCACAGGTGAGTACAATATCCACCTCTATTATCTATTGGAAGATAATCAGTTGGTCGGTGTAGGCGGTACAAAAACAACTGTTACCATCGGCAAACCACAAGGAAAAATTGATATTGTAAATAATAATCCAGACACAGGCAGTTTCGATGTTGTTGTCTCAGGAGTTTCTAATCCTTATGGTGTGAAAAAAGTTGTTGTTCCTGTTTGGTCTAGTGTCAATGGTCAAGACGATCTAGTCTGGTACGAGGCGCAGCGCCAGACCAATGGCAACTACACTGTCACAGTCAAAGCTTCTCACCACAAGAACTCTCTAGGTGAGTACAATATCCATCTCTATTATGTTCAGGATAATGGCCAGTTGGTCGGTGTAGGTGGTACAACGACCACAGTTTCTAAGGCTCAGCCTAAAGGAACGCTGAAAATTGAAAACAATAATCCAGATACAGGTAGTTTCGATGTTGTTGTTTCTGGTGTTTCCAGTCCTTATGGCGTCAAGGAAGTCAAGTTACCAACTTGGTCCAGCGACAAAGGTGGTGATGACCTGATCTGGTACACAGCAGTCAAACAGGCGGATGGTACTTATCGAGCAACTGTCAAAGCAGTAAATCATAAGAAATCAATAGGCGAATACAATGTCCATCTCTACTATATTCAATATGATGGTCAGCTGGTTGGTGTAGGTGGCACTCGAACAACAGTTAGCCTATCTCGACCTAAAGGAACCTTGAAAATTGAAAACAACGATCCAGCTACTGGTAGCTTTGATGTCGTTGTCTCTAACGTTTCCAATCCTTTTGGTGTTAAGGAAATCAAGCTGCCGACTTGGTCTAACGATAAAGGTCAAGATGACCTAGTCTGGCATACAGCAATCAAGCAGACTGATGGCACCTATCGAGCTCGCATCCAGGCTCGCGATCACAAATATTCTTTGGGAGATTACACTGTTCACCTTTACTATGTCCAAGATGACGGCCAACTAGTCGGTGTAGCAGGCACCCAGTTCAGTTTAGCAGCTAAGCCTAAAGGAACTTTGAAAATTGAGAACAATAACCCGGATACGGGCAGCTTCGATGTTGTTGTGTCTGGTGTTGTCAGTCCTTTTGGCGTCAAGAGTGTACATCTGCCGATTTGGTCTAGTGATAAGGGTGGAGATGACCTTATTTGGTACACAGCGACCAAGCAGTCCGATGGTACCTACAGGGCTAGCATTCAAGCCCGCAACCATAAGATGTCCACTGGTGAGTATCATATCCACCTTTACTACCTTCAAGATAATGGTCAGATGATTGGGGTTAGTGGTACAACAACCACTGTTTCTGTTGCTAAACCAAAGGGAACTCTCGCGATTGCTAATAACAATCCAACAACAGGTAGTTTTGATGTTGTCGTGAGCGGGGTGAGTAGTCCAGAGGGAGTTCGTGAAGTGCTTCTGCCAACTTGGTCTAGCGTCAATGGTGGAGATGATATTATCTGGTATCGAGCTGCCAAGCAGTCTGATGGTACCTACAAGATGAATATCAAGGCGAGTGACCATAAATATTCTACAGGTGAGTACAATGTCCATCTCTATTATGTAGGGAATAATGGTCAGTTGGTCGGAGTTGGAGGAACCAAGACGACCGTATCTCTAGGAACTCCCAAAGGTAAGTTGACTATCCAGAATAATAATCAACAGACAGGTACTTTTGAAGTGGTGGTTTCTGAGGTTGAGAATGCTTATGGTGTCAAGGAAGTCAAATTGCCAACCTGGTCAAGTGCTAATGGTCAGGACGACATTATTTGGTACACCGCAGTCAAGCAATCCGATGGTACTTACAAGGCACAGGTCAATCTACGTGACCACAAGTATTCTACAGGCGAATATAATATCCACCTCTACTATGTTCAGAATGACGGCCGTATGGTCGGAGTTGGAGGCACGAAGACAACAGCGAATGTAGCTTCAGAGTACATTAAACCAACGGGTCAAATCACCATTAAAAATAATAATCCTAGATTAGGCACATTCGAAGTTGTAGTAACGAATGTTTATAGTCCAAAAGGAGTCAAGGAAGTCAGCCTGCCGACTTGGTCAAGTGTCAATGGTCAGGATGACATTGTTTGGTATCGGGCTCAAAGGCAAGCTGATGGTAGTTATAAGGCCTTGGTACGCACCTCTAGCCATAAATATTCTACGGGCGAATACAATATTCATCTCTACTATGTTCAAAATGATGGTAGTTTGGTAGGCGTTGGTGGAACGACTACAACAGTCAACAGAGGAGTTTATGACACACCATATTATTCACAACGTGATCCTAGATGGGCTGGTTTATATTATGGGAAATATAATTTAGCAGCTTCTGGCTGTGTTCCTACTACATTAGCAATGACTATTTCTGGTATTACAGGTCAAACTGTTTTACCAACAACCGTAGCGGACTTCCTTTATCATCATACAGACTCCTTTAACAAAAATGGTCTATTTGGAACATCAAGTAAGGGTATTGTCCAAGGGGCGCAGAACTGGGGACTGACAACAGACGTCTTGCATTCATCAGCAGCGCTTAAAGAAGCTTTGGCAGCAGGCCATCATGTCATGGCGGCCGTTGGTAGCAGTGTCTTTGCCAGCCATTTTGTTACCCATGAGATAGTCTTGAAGGGCTATCAAAATGGTCAAACACAGGTCTATGATCCTTATAATGCGAATAATAACGGTTGGTACTCAGTGGATTATATCTTTGGTTCAAAGAGTGGAGCGCCTGAAGATAATACAGAAGGTTCACCGTTTATCTCTGTGAGAGCTTAGATTGCAGCTGGTCACAAAGCAAATTATAGGGGACTTTAGCACATTTTAGTGAGCTAACAGTACCTATATTCAGGAGGTTGGGACAAAAGAGTCCTAGCCTCTTTTTTATGCCTAGCTTGTAAATATCATGCAAAAAAACTCACAGAGCCTCAACTAGTGTAAGCTGTAAGTCACTAGACCACCAGCTCCACTAGGAGATTCTATGAGTTTTTATCGTCTTATCATATTGGAAGATGATTTGCGTATTCATCTTGAATGCTTTCAAAAGTGCCAGTTGCAACTTATGCCCTAACGACACTTCCCCAATAATATTTCCATCTTGTTTTTTCAAGATATTTTTTAAATGAGATTAATTCATCGGACTTATTCTTGAGCACCTCGTCACACACAAAAGGATACAACTTAAATGCCAAATAACTGATTTGGTCCCCCTTTTGTAGCCCTTTGGCACTAGTTAGGAGCTCTTCCCGTAACTTTGAGCTAATGATGATACTATCGTTATTATAGATCCTATCAATCTGTTGGTAGTATTCATCTCTCTTCTTGCGATTTTTAGTAAAAAGCATAACCAAGACCTCCTCAAAACTTTAAATATATAATTGGTCAGGTAAAAACAAGAAAACTAGAAAGTAGAGCTTACAATCCTTGGATTGTATCATCACAAAATGGGTCACAATAGTATTGTCCCAGCAGATTTATAGAGTTTTCTGCACTTCATAAGGTAGGAGCGAACATTTGTCCTTAGGTCATTATAGCAAATATTTTTTTGAATATCAATTTTAAGTGTATAATCGCTGCCAAAATTTTGACAATAGGAGCGATAGACCTATAGTGTTTAAGGAGAACAATTTGCTGGTCATTCGCTGCTATCAAAAGCAATATAAACGAACGAAAAAATCATTTTTAAACTCGCAAAAAGGCGTTAAAAAATTGATCTGGATGGAGTAGATTGCGGATTAGGACAGTGCTTCGATCAATGGCTTGAAGTTTGTTTACTAAGCGCTAGTTTCTGCTTCTGCAATTTGCATTTTAAAAAATTCTCTTTTAGTGGTATAATAAGGGTAATATCTTAGAGAAAAGAGTTCATTTATGTCAAATTATGCCGTTATTTTGGCTGCGGGTAAGGGTACTCGCATGAAATCAGATTTACCAAAGGTCTTGCACAAGGTGGCAGGAATTTCCATGCTAGAGCACGTTTTCCGCAGTGTCAGTGCGATTGAGCCTGAGAAGACTGTTACTGTTATTGGGCATAAGGCGGGGCTGGTCGAGCAAGTCTTGGCTGGTCAGACCGAGTTTGTCCGTCAGACCGAGCAGCTGGGAACGGGGCACGCGGTTATGATGGCAGAGCCTGTTTTGGAAAATCTAACTGGTCAAACCTTGGTCATTGCTGGCGACACCCCACTGATTACGGGAGAAAGTCTGAAAAATCTGATTGACTTTCATATCAATCACAAGAATGTTGCGACAATCCTGACAGCAGAAGCAGATAATCCTTTTGGCTATGGCCGGATCGTGCGCAATCAGCATGGAGAAGTCATCAAAATTGTTGAACAAAAAGATGCTTCAGATTTTGAGCAGCAAATCAAGGAAATCAATACGGGGACTTATGTCTTTGACAATGCCCGTCTCTTTGAGGCACTCAAAAATATCAATACCAACAATGCTCAGGGGGAATACTATATCACAGATGTGATTGGCATTTTCCGTGAAAATGGAGAAAAAGTCGGTGCTTATACGCTGAAAGATTTTGACGAAAGTCTCGGTGTCAACGACCGCGTGGCTTTGGCGACAGCTGAAAGCATTATGCGTCGCCGGATTAACCAGCAGCACATGATTAACGGTGTCAGCTTTGTCAATCCAGATGCGACTTATATAGATATTGATGTAGAAATCGCGCCTGAAGTTCAAATCGAAGCCAATGTGACTCTGAAGGGTCAAACCAAGATTGGGGCGGAGACTATTCTGACCAATGGGACTTATATTGTAGACTCAGAAATTGGTCAGCGAGCGGTCATTACAAACTCGATGATTGAAGAGTCTAGCTTGGCAGATGGCGTGACGGTCGGGCCATATGCTCATATCCGTCCAGGTTCTAGTCTGGCCAAGGATGTCCATGTCGGTAATTTCGTTGAAGTCAAGGCGTCTTCGCTAGGTGAAAACACTAAAGCTGGCCATTTAGCTTATCTTGGCAACGCTGAGCTGGGAGCCAATGTCAATATTGGGGCTGGTACAATTACGGCCAATTACGATGGTCAGAATAAGTATAAGACGCTGATTGGGAATAATGTTTTTGTCGGCTCTAACTCAACTATCGTTGCTCCAGTAGAGTTGGGTGACAATTCCTTGGTTGGTGCAGGCTCGACTATTACCAAGAGTGTTCCAGCAGATGCTATCGCTCTAGGACGTGGTCGCCAGACCAACATGGCAGAATACGCCAAGCGTCTCCCTCATCACCCTCAAAATAAGTAGGTGTAGTCATGGAATTTGAAGAAAAAACCGTCCAACGGACGGAGATTTATCAAGGACCGATTTTCAAAGTGGTTCAGGATCAGGTGGAACTGCCAGATGGTAAGGGTCAAGCTCAACGAGATTTGATTTTCCATAATGGCGCGGTGGCTGTGATTGCCATCACCTCGGAAAACAAAATGATTTTGGTCAAGCAGTACCGCAAGGCCATTGAAGCGACTTCTTATGAGATTCCAGCTGGTAAGCTAGAAGTAGGAGAGAACGCAGATCCTCATGCAGCTGCCCTGCGCGAATTGGAAGAAGAGACGGGCTACACTGGCCAGTTGGAGCTGGTTTATGATTTTTACTCTGCCATCGGTTTTTGCAATGAGAAAATCAAACTCTACAGCGCTAGCCATTTGACAAAGGTCGAAAACCCTCGTCCCCAAGACGAGGATGAAACATTGGAACTTTTTGAGGTCAGTCTGGAGGAGGCGGAGCAGTTGCTGCAAAACGGTGACATCTGCGATGCCAAGACCATCATGGCTCTTCAGTACTGGCAACAAAAAAAATCTGAATAAATAGGAACGTAGATCAATGGGAAAAGCTTTATTAACAGATGAAATCATTGAGCGGGCCAATCGTGGAGAACATATCGATGGTCCCTTGCTGATGGACGATGAAGAAACTAAGGTCATTTCTATTGCTAGAAAAGGAACTTTCGGCTATGCTGCTCCACGGCAAGCTGTCACTCAGGACACTCTGCAGATTGAAGTTGAACCGACAGTTATCAAAAGTCGTCGAATCGAAAATCAAAAACGAAGTATTTTTCAGGCTAAATTAAACAAAATCCTATTCTGGATTGTGCTTCTCTTGATTGGACTAATTGCGGCCATTATCTGGCTATGATAAAGAGGGGAGTAAGGGAGACGAGAAGATGAAACTCTGCTTCCTCTCCCTCTTTTTAATGTAAAAGGAAAGAATAAATCATGAAAATCGGAATTATCGCGGCTATGCCTGAGGAGTTGAAGCTGCTGGTAGAGCATCTGGAAATGGCTGAAAAACACCAGCGCCTAGGGCATGTTTACTATACTGGTCGAATTGGCCATCATGAGGTTGTCCTGGTGGAAAGTGGAATCGGCAAAGTCATGTCAGCCATGAGTGTGGCTGTCTTAGCCAATGACTTTGAGGTGACGGCGGTCATCAATACAGGTTCCGCTGGAGCAGTGGCTCCAGGTCTAGAAATTGGAGATGTAGTGGTGGCAGATCGTTTGGTCTACCATGATGTGGATGTGACAGCTTTTGGCTATGACTATGGTCAAATGGCACGGCAACCCCTCTACTATGAAGCCAGTCGCTACTTAGTTGAGGAGATGAAAGCAGTGCTGGAAAAGACCCAGCAGACGAGCCGAGTCGGCTTGATTGCGACGGGAGATAGCTTTATCGCTGGACAGGACAAGATTGACCAAATTAAAGCTCATTTTCCTGATGTTTTGGCAGTCGAGATGGAGGGAGCAGCCATTGCTCAAGCCGCGCATTCTCTTGGCTTGCCTTTTATGGTCATTCGTGCGATGAGCGATACAGCCAGCCATGATGCCAATATCACTTTTGATGAATTTATCCTAGAAGCAGGTAAGCGCTCAGCTGAAACCCTCATTCAATTATTGAATAACTTAGACTAAAAAAGAGAGTGTGACAGAAATCGGTAATTCGTTAGAATTCGATATCGTCGTCCCACCTCCGCATAGTTGAGTAGGGCTGTAAAAACTGATGAAATCAGCCTAGTAGAGTCCACTCAACCACTGCGTCTTGCTCGACAATCCAAAGACAATTGAGGAGGCTGGGACAAAAAGATTTTGATTTTAGGAATTCTTTATTATAAATTTTTAAAATCGATAGATTAGACAAAAAAGCGAACAAGACACAATTCTGATTACCAGAAAACTAGTTTTGTTCGCTTTTTATATTGAGGTCGGACTTCTGTCCCACACTCTTTTTGTGTATGATAACTCTATTTGACGATAGGCTGTTTATTAGAGTCTAAGGTAAAGCCTTCTCCCAAGATTTCATGGGCTTCTGTAATGGTTGTAAAGGCAAATGGATCGATGTCATTGATGAGTTTCTTCATTTGCTGCATTTCGTTACGAGAGACAACGCAATAAACGATTTGCAAATCTTGCTTACTATAGAAGCCCTGTCCTTGCAGATAGGTAACCCCTCTTCCAAGTTTTTCATTGATGGCTTCAGCTAGTTCTATTGGTTTGCTGGTGACAATCAGGAAGCCTTTGCCCGCGAAGCCACCCTCGGCAATCAAGTCAATAACACGGGAAGTGATAAAGACAAACATGAGCGTATAAGAAACCATGCGCAGATCTTTGAAGACTAAAAGAACCAGAGAGATCACGATAAAGTCCACTGTCAGCATGAGTCGTCCCATGGAGATGCTGGTATATTTATTGAAGATACGAGCTACAATATCGGTACCACCAGTCGTCCCCCCAGCATTAAAAATAATGCCTAATCCGACTCCCAAAATGATTCCCGTTCCAAGGCAGGCTAGCAAAACGTCGCCATCCAAGGCAGAAAAGAAATAGTCTTGCAAGTGTTTGGAAGCAGGTAGCAGCTCGAATAATTTAAGCCAGGCTGATACAGAGAAGGTGCCTAAAATGCTGAGATAAAGGGTGCGATTTCCCAGTAATTTCCAAGCGAGAATAAAGAGTGGAATATTGATGACCAAGTTGGTGGTTGATACAGGAATCTTGAAGAGGTAGTAGACAATCAAGGTGATCCCCGTTGCTCCACCCTCATATAAGTGAAAAGGAATTACTAAATAATGAATCCCAAAAGAAAAAATTCCAGCCCCCAGAATGATGGCCAGTATATTTTTAAATTTAAACATCAGACTCTCCTAAGAATTTTCTGACTCTATTTTATCAAAAGTTTTCATTTTTGAAAATAATATGAAATAGTTTTCGAGAAATTCTTCTATGGGCTTTTGGAATAATTTTTGGTACAATAAAGCATAGACTAAAATAGGAATTTCTGTATCCATTGGCAGAATGAATGTAAAAGGAAAACGATGAAAAAAGGTATTTTTATATCGCTAGAAGGGCCAGAAGGTGCTGGGAAGACCAGTGTCTTAGAGGCTTTGCTTCCTCAGTTGAAAGAGATGGGCTGTGAGTTGCTAACAACGAGAGAGCCTGGCGGTGTGGTTATTTCTGAAAAAATCCGCGAGGTAATTTTGGATAAGGGGCACACAGCCATGGATGCTAAGACCGAGTTGCTGCTTTATATTGCTAGCCGACGTCAGCATCTGGCGGAGAAAGTTCTGCCTGCCCTAGAGCAAGGGACATGGGTCTTGCAAGATCGGTTTATTGATAGCTCGGTGGCTTATCAAGGCTATGGCCGGGGCTTGGCAGTTGACGATGTGGAATGGCTCAACCAGTTTGCGACTGATGGACTCAAGCCAGATTTGACCCTTTATTTCGATATTGATATCAAGGAAGGTCTGGCTCGCATTGCTCGAAATAAGGATCGCGAGGTCAATCGTTTGGATCTGGAGGGTCTCGACCTGCATGAACGCGTGCGTCAAGGCTATCTGACTATTTTAGAAAAGGAACCAGAACGTGTCGTCAAGATAGATGCTAGTCAGCCGCTGGAGCAAGTAGTGGCCGACAGTTTGGCAGCTATCAAAGAACGGTTTATCAAAGAAAAATGACAGTAGAAGATTTACGTCAGGCTCAGCCTAAACTTACAGAAACTTTTCAGCAAATTTTGGAAGCTGGACGGCTCAATCATGCTTATTTATTTTCAGGGAATTTTTCCAGTTTTGCCATGGCTTTGACCTTATCCCAGAGTCTCTTTTGTGAGAATCGTCAGGGAGTTTGGCCTTGCGGTACTTGTCGGGCTTGTCGCTTGATTGAGAGCGAGGATTTCTCAGATGTGACAGTTGTCCGACCGGTGAATGGCATTATCAAAACGGAGCGCATTCGTGAGCTGGTGAGAAGTTTTTCCCAGAGCGGTATGGAGGGCAACAGACAGGTCTTTATCATCTGTGATGCGGATAAGATGCATGTCAATGCCGCTAATTCTCTCCTCAAGGTCATCGAAGAGCCCCAGAGTGAGATTTACATCTTTCTTTTGACAGCCGATGAGCATCTGATGTTGCCCACCATCAAGAGCCGAACACAGATTTTTCACTTTCGGAAGAATCAGGATGTTCTCCAGCACCAGCTGGAAGAGGCTGGCTTAATCAAAAGTCAGGCTGAGTTGCTGGCTGCATATAGCCAGACCCAGGAAGAGGCCGATCAGTTGGTGTCCAACAAGTCTTTCTTTGAGCTGGTCAATGAGAGTCAGCGCTTTGTCAAGGCTGCCCTGACCAATGAGAATCAGGCTTATCTCCAAGTGGCCAAGCTGGCTAAACTGGCTGAGGACAAGGATAAGCAGGAGCAGATCTTTAAAATCTTGGAGGTCTTGCTGGCCAAGGAACTTGGAAGCGAGGCAGGTCGTAAGAAACTGGAAGATCTCTTAGAAGCAAAGAAGATGTGGCGAGCCAATGTGTCTTTTCAAAATGCTCTGGAATACATGATTTTAAAAGCCAGTGTACAAGCAAGATAGGAGCAGATAATGAATAAAAAAGAACTATTTGATGCCTTAGATGATTTTTCTCAGACGCTTTTAGTGACCCTTGCTGAGGTAGAAGCCATCAAGAAAAATCTTAAGAGTGTCGTGGAGGAAAATATCGTCCTCCAGCTAGAAAATGACAAGCTGAGAGAACGTCTAGGTGAGGTAGAGCAAGTAGCACCGGTTAAAATCAATAAAAATCGGGACAATCTCCGCAAACTGTACTACGATGGCTTTCATGTGTGTACAGATTTCTATGGTCAGCGCCGAGAAAATGATGCGGAGTGCATGTTCTGTGATGAGTTGTTATTCAGGGAGTAGAAATGCAGATTCAGAAGAGTTTTAAGGGACAGTCGCCCTACGGTAAGCTGTATTTGGTGGCGACTCCCATTGGAAATATGGACGACATGAGCATTCGCATGGTCAATACCCTCAAGGAAGTGGATGTCATTGCGGCCGAAGATACCAGAAATACAGGACTTTTACTCAAGCACTTTGGGATTGAGACTCGGCAGATCAGCTTTCATGAGCACAATGCTCAGGAAAAGATACCGGTCTTGCTGGACTTGCTTAAGTCAGGACAAAATCTGGCTCAGGTGTCGGATGCTGGCTTGCCAAGCATTTCGGATCCGGGGCATGATTTGGTCAAAGCGGCTATTGCTGAGGACATTGCTGTGGTGACGGTTCCGGGTCCCAGTGCTGGGATTTCCGCTCTGATTGCCAGTGGTTTAGCGCCTCAGCCTCATATTTTTTATGGTTTCTTGCCTCGTAAGTCAGGGCAGCAGAAGGAATTTTTTGAGAGTAAAAAATCCTATCCAGAGACACAGATCTTTTACGAATCTCCTCACAGGGTCAGGGTTACGCTCGAAAATATGCTGGAAGTCTATGGCGACCGCTCGGTGGTCTTGGTTCGGGAGCTCACCAAAATCTACGAAGAATACCAAAGAGGAAGGATTTCTGAGTTGATAGACTATCTGTCAGAGAATGCACTCAAGGGCGAGTGCCTCCTGATTGTGGCTGGTGCAAGTCTGGAGAAGGAAGACAAAGCGGATGCGGATCTTTTGGCTGAAATTGACAGCTTGGTCCAATCCGGTAGTAAGAAAAATCAGGCGATCAAAGAAGTAGCCAAAAAATACGGGCGCAATAAGAGTCAGCTCTATGCCCTTTATCATGATGAAGGCAGAAACTAGTCCTATCGGGCTAGTTTTTTTGCTAAAATCCTCCTTTTGTTCGGGAATTTCCCAAAAAGAAAAATATCTTTGAAAGAATTATAGAAATTTTCTGAACATTGTGATATGATAGACAAAATACATTTTTGGAGGTAGGATATGACCATTTACAATTTTTCTGCTGGACCGGCAGTATTGCCCAAGGAAGTCTTGAAAAAAGCTCAGGCTGAGTTTTTAGACTATGCCCAAAGTGGCATGAGTGTGATGGAGCTATCCCACCGATCCAAGGAGTTTGACGATATTATCAAAGAAGCGGAGAGTTTGCTGCGTGAGCTCATGGCTATTCCGGACAATTACCGCGTACTCTTCCTGCAGGGAGGGGCATCTACTCAGTTTTCTATGATTCCGCTCAATCTCGCTAAGGGCGGCAAGGCCTACTATCTAGTAGCTGGTTCTTGGGGCAAGAAGGCCTACACAGAAGCAGTCAAGCTAGCTAAGACCGTGCCTTTTGAGCCTATTCTTTTGGCTTCGTCAGAGGATTTAAATTACACAGAAATTCCTTCTTTTGATGAAAAGGAGATTGATCCGCAGGCGGCTTATGTGCATCTGACCACCAATAATACTATCGAAGGAACTGCTATTTATGATCTGCCAGCAACCAATGGCGTGCCGATTGTGGCGGACATGTCTTCTAATATCCTGGCTGCTCAGTACCGAGTAGAGGATTTTGGTTTGATTTATGCTGGGGCTCAGAAGAATATCGGACCTGCCGGGGTGACAGTTGTCATCATCCGAGAAGACTTGCTGGATGATGAGCCAGTTCTATCTAGTATGTTGGATTACCGCATTCAGGCAGACAATGGCTCTCTCTACAATACGCCACCGACTTTTGCCATCTATATGGCCAAGCTGGTCTTTGAGTGGGTCAAGGAGCTGGGTGGCGTAGCAGAAATGGAAAAGCTCAACCGTGAAAAATCAGGCCTTTTGTACGACTTCATTGAGCAGTCTGACTTTTACCGCAGTCCAGTCCGTTATAAGGAGCAGCGCTCTGTGGCCAATATTCCCTTTGTGTCTCCTAGTCCAGAGCTGGATGCCAAGTTTAACAAAGAGGCTGCTGCGGCAGGCTTCAAGAATATCAAGGGGCACCGCAGCGTAGGCGGCATGAGAGCTAGTCTCTACAATGCCTTTCCGCTCCAAGGTGTCAAGGATTTGATCGCCTTTATGCAGAAATTTGAAGAAGAAAATTCTTAAGAGAGGGAAGCTATGGTCTTTAGTGTCAAAACCTTTAACAATATCAATCAAATTGGACTCAAGGAGCTGGGCAATGCTTTTCAGATTGACGGAGACAAGTCTGACAATCCAGATGCCTATATCCTGCGCAGTCAAAACCTGCATGGACAGGATTTTCCAAGTAATTTAAAAGCTATTGCGCGAGCAGGCGCAGGAACCAATAATATTCCTGTTGACCAAGCAACAGCTCAGGGAATCGTGGTCTTCAATACGCCTGGAGCCAATGCCAACGCGGTGAAAGAAGCTGTCTTGGCTTCCATTCTTCTGTCTGCGCGTGACTATATCGCAGCTAACAGTTGGGCTAATGGTCTTTCTGGTGATGATGTTCCCAAGCAAGTGGAAGCTGGCAAAAAGCAGTTTGCGGGTACAGAAATTGCCAATAAAACCTTGGGTGTCATCGGTCTGGGAGCTATTGGTGGACGCATTGCTAATGATGCCTACCGTCTGGGAATGAATGTCCTTGGCTATGACCCGTATGTATCCATTGAGACGGCTTGGAATATCTCTAGTCATGTCAAACGGGTAGCAGACATCAAGGAAATTTTTGAAAAAAGCGACTACATCACTATCCATGTACCTCTAACTGAGGATACTCGTGAGACCTTTAATCAAGCGGCTTTTGAAGCCATGCAAAAAGGTACCACAATTATCAATTTCGCCCGGGGTGAGCTGGTGGACAATGCAGCCCTCTTTGAGGCCTTAGAAGCTGGTGTTGTTAAACGCTATATCACAGACTTCGGCGTGGAGGAATTGCTCAACCATCCTCAGATTACCGTCTTTCCGCATCTGGGTGGCTCAACCGAAGAAGCTGAGCTCAACTGTGCTATCATGGCCGGCAAGACTATTCGTCGCTTCATGGAAACGGGCGAGATTATCAACTCAGTCAATTTCCCTAATGTCCGTCAGGCGCTCTCAGCTCCTTATCGGATTACTCTGATTAACAAAAATGTGCCCAATATTGTGGCTCGGATTTCAACAGCGGTCAGTGATTTAAATATCAATATTGATAATATCATCAACCGTTCTAAAGGCGACTATGCCTATACTTTGCTGGATCTGGATGAGTCGGACGAAAGCAAGATTCAGGAGTTGGTGGATAAGTTTGAAAATAGCGACAATATCGTGCGCGTGCGTTTGATTAAGAAATGACCTATTATAAGAAAATTTACAAAAGTCCCTTGGGGGACCTTTCCTTAGTTGCCGATGAGTCTGGACTTGTCGGTACTTGGTTTTTAGGACAGAAGTATTTTGAGCGAGGCTTGACAGAAGTTCCTATTTTAGGCAATCATCCTTTTCTGGACTTGGCCAGCGACTTTTTGGATGCCTATTTTTCCAGTCAGCAGCCCGATCCAGCAGCCCTCCCCTTGTCTGCCCAAGGAACGGACTTTCAGCAGCGAGTTTGGGCCTATCTCCAGACCATCCCCTATGGACAAACGGTGACCTATGGTCGGCTTGCTCAGGAATTGAAGGTCAACTCAGCCCAAGCTGTGGGCGGGGCTGTAGGGCGCAATCCCCTGTCTATCCTAGTTCCCTGCCACCGAGTTTTGGGGAGTCAGGGGCAATTGACAGGTTATGCGGGTGGTCTCGATAAGAAAATTTGGCTTTTGGAACATGAAGGTGTCCAGCTTGACAGAAGCGCAAAAGTCCTCTAAGCTAGAAGAAGCAAAAAGAAGAGGAGTAAGCTATGTTGCAATTTATCGAATATCCTAAGTGTTCTACTTGCCGTAAGGCCAAGGCTGAGCTGATTCAATTGGGGTTGGACTTTGAAGCGGTGGACATTGTCAAGGAAACGCCCAGCCAAGAGGAGCTTCTGCAGTGGATGACTAATTCTGATTTGGAAATCAAGTCTTTCTTTAATACCAGTGGTATCAAGTACCGAGAATTGGGACTCAAGGACAAGGTGCCTAATTTTTCTGCTGAGGAGGCAGCTGCGCTTTTGGCAACAGACGGTATGCTCATCAAGCGGCCACTGCTAGTCCAAGATGGTCGAATTGTGCAAGTCGGCTACCGAACCGAATACAAAGAACTAAATCTTTAGTCAAAGATGGGAAATTTCCCGTCTTTTTATTTTTTAATGGAGCAGAAAAAAATGTAGTTGTTGATTTTGCTTTGTTTAAGTCAGGATGTGTATGATGAAGCTAAGTCTGCCAAAGAGAACCACTAGCACCGATGGAGAATAGGGTAGAAGTAGGGAAACTACAGACAGATATGTTATAATAAAAAAGGGAAAATGAGGAGAGAACCATGCACGAGCAAGCTATTTATGGCAAATACGGTGACTATTTGCCCAAAATACTAGAAGATATCAGTCAGCGTATCAAAGCTGAAAATAAAAAAATAAAGCAGGAAACGGGACATAAGCTGTTTGAGCATTTTAATGCTCGTGTCAAGGATGAGGCCAGCATGCTGGAAAAATGTACTCGTAAAAATCTGCCCCAGACACCTGAGTCTTCCCTTAAGAAAATCCGTGATGCAATAGGGATTCGGATTGTTTGTGGCTTTATTGACGATATTTACCAGACGATTGATGTTATTCGGGGGCTGGAGGGCTGCAAGATTATCCTTGAGAAGGACTACATCCTGTCGGCCAAGCCAAATGGCTACCGCTCCTATCATTTGATTTTAGAAGTGGAAACGCCCTACGAAGACTGTTTGGGCAATCAGCCTGGCTCTTATTTTGTGGAAGTCCAGCTGCGGACCATTGCCATGGATTCTTGGGCTAGTCTGGAGCATCAGATGAAATACAAGCATGAAATCAAAGATACCAAGCGGATTGTCCGAGAGCTGAAACGCTGTGCGGATGAGCTGGCTTCCTGTGATGTGACTATGCAGACCATCCGTAATCTGATCCGAGAAAGTGAGTAGAAAAGATGAAAATTTTGTTAGCAGAAGATGAGGAGCAGCTCTCCCGTGTTTTACAAACAGCCATGATCCACGAAGGTTACGAGGTGGATGCGGTTTTTGATGGACAAAAGGCTGTTGACTTAGCTTTGGAAAATGCCTATGACTTGATGATTTTAGATATTATGATGCCGAAGAAAACGGGTCTAGAAGCTCTAAGAGAAATCCGTCAGTCAGGAAATACGAGTCAGGTCATCATGCTGACGGCTATGTCAGAAATTGACGACAAGGTCACAGGCCTAGATGCGGGTGCGGACGATTATCTGACCAAGCCTTTCTCCCTCAAGGAACTTTTAGCCCGTCTGCGCTCCATGTCCCGTCGCTTGGAGGCTTTCACTCCCAATCTGTTGCAGGTTGGTCGGACCAGTCTGGACGTCGGTGAGCACGAATTAGCCAGCTCCAATTCCATCCGCCTGGCTAGTAAGGAATCCAAAATGATGGAATTTTTGATGCTAAATAGTGGCAAAAAGCTGACAACAAAAGAAATTTTTCAGCATGTTTGGAAGGGAGAGCAAAGCGAGGACTTGGATGAAGGCTTTGTCTGGATCTATATCTCCTATCTCCGCCAGAAGCTCAAGGCCATCAATGCAGACCTGGCTATTTTAGGTGAGGAAAATGGCAGCTTTTGCCTAGTGTCAGTAGAAGGAGACAAGTATGTTTCGGAAACTTAGAATTCGCTTTATCCTCATCGCATCAGTAGCTGTCACAGGCATTCTATTTTTTCTAGTTGGGGCGCTCAACTCAGTCCGTTTTCTTCAAACGACTGGAGAAATTCAAGCTGTATTGAATATCCTGTCAGACAATCGGGGGGAATTTCCCAGCGTTCAGGCCACGGCTCAGGCTTTAGATAATGACCATATCTCGATTGATACTATTTATCAATACCGCTATTATAGCGCTGTATTTAATGAAGATGGGACGGTCTACTCATCCAATCTGAACAATATTTCTAACCTGTCTAAAGAGCAAGCCTTAAAATCGGCCAAATCAGTCATCAAGCAGCAACGCAAGAATGGGATTTTTACTATCGGCAGCCAGTATTACTCCTATCAGGTAACGCGGGATGCAAAGACCAAGCGTTACTTGGTTGTCGTGCTGGATTCGACCAAATACCTTGAGGATCACAATGACTTTTTGTGGGTTTCCATTCGTTCGGCTCTTTATAGCGTCATTTTCTTTATTGTCATCATTTCCATCGTGTCTAGCTGGGCCATTCGCCCCTATGTCAGGAATTATGAGAAGCAGAAGCGCTTCATCACCAATGCCGGTCATGAATTGAAAACGCCTCTGGCAATCATTTCGGCCAATACGGAATTGCAAGAACTGATGACGGGAGAAAATGAGTGGACGGAAAGTACCAAGGATCAAGTCAATCGCCTCAGCAATCTCATCAATCAAATGGTCAGTCTGGCTCGGTTGGAGGAGCAACCAGATATTGCCTTGGTAGATGTGGATTTTTCCAGTCTAGTCCAAAAGGCAGCCCAAGATTTTAAATCTGTAGCTGAGCAAGCTGGGAAGGGTTATCAGATTAAGGTTCAGGAAGGCATCCATGTCAAGGCCAGTCAGGATGAACTCTATGAATTGGTTAGTATTTTGATTGACAATGCTTGCAAATACTGCGATGAGGACGGTCAGATTTTTGTGACCCTGACCAAGGCCAAACGTAGAAAACGGGCACGCTTGATTGTTTCCAATAGCTATGCTAATGGGGAAAATGTCGACTATAGCCGCTTCTTTGACCGCTTTTACCGCGAAGATGAGTCCCATAACCACAAGCGGGCAGGCTACGGAATCGGCCTCTCTATGGCCGAAAGTCTGGTCAATCTTTTTAAAGGGAAAATCGCAGTCAGTTATAAAAAAGGCTTGATTGCATTCACCGTTCTCATTTAGTCAGACCGAGCTTTAAAAATCGAGAGTTTCCAAAAGAGAAGCTTTCGATTTTTATCTTTTTGAAAGCATTGATTTTGTCTAGGATGGGAAGAACAGGATTTCGTATGATTTCTAAGAAAGTACCAATCAAAATCCTATAAAAGTTTCCCTTTTTATGAGAAAATAGAGGAAAAGATTGGAGGGATGTTTATGGCAGAAATTTATCTAGCAGGCGGTTGTTTCTGGGGCTTGGAGGAATATTTTTCTCGAATTGCAGGCGTTGAGAAAACGACAGTAGGCTATGCCAATGGGCAAGTAGAGTCCACCAACTACCAGCTCATTCACCAGACCGACCACGCGGAGACGGTGCACTTGATTTATGACGAAGAAAAAATCAGCCTGCGGGAAATTTTGCTCTACTATTTCCGAGTCATTGACCCCTTATCTATCAACAAACAGGGTAATGATATAGGCCGTCAGTATCGGACAGGTGTTTACTATGTCCGTGAGGAAGATCGCGCCACTATCGAGCAGGTTTTTGCTGAACAGGAGGAGCAATTAGGACAAAAGTTGGCTGTAGAGCTAGAGCCCTTGCGCCATTATATCTTGGCCGAGGATTATCATCAGGACTATCTCAAGAAAAATCCGACGGGTTATTGCCATATCAATGTCAAGGATGCTGAGCAGCCCTTGGTCGATGCGGGTCATTATCCCAAGCCGAACCAGCAGCAGCTTAAGGCTGTGTTGACTGAGGAGCAATATCAGGTGACCCAGCAGAGCGCAACGGAGCGCCCTTTCCATAATGCTTATAATAGCACTTTTGAGGCAGGGATTTATGTTGATGTGACGACTGGGGAGCCACTCTTTTTTGCGGCTGACAAGTTTGAATCTGGCTGTGGCTGGCCTAGCTTTGCTCGTCCTATCGCTCGCGAGGTGATCAAGTATTATCAAGATTTGAGCCATGGCATGGAGCGAATCGAAGTGCGGAGTCGCTCAGGAAATGCCCATCTGGGTCATGTTTTTACCGACGGACCTCAAGAATTAGGCGGCCTGCGCTACTGCATCAACTCAGCAGCTCTGCGATTTATCCCGAGAGAGCAAATGGAAGAGGAAGGCTACGGCTACCTGCTATCCTATATGGACTAATACTCACTTTTGTCGCTTGTCAACCTTTTCAAAATCTAGCTAAACTAGACAGAAATAATCAGCCAATTTCCTCTTTTTTTAACGCTCCAAGCATTTATATATGTAAATACCATAGAAAAGTGTATAATGGTTAGGAAAAGATAAATGTTATGGAAGGAATGCAAAATGGAGAAATTGGATATTACTACAATGTCTGATTATAAAAAGGTAGAAGCTGTTATTCAATTACTAATCGATGGAGTTTTGACCAGCTATCGTGTGGCGACAGATGCCAACATCAGCAAAATGAGCATCTTGACACTTGTCAAAGGTAGCAGCAAAATTAAAAATATTACTTATCAAACGGCTATTGCTCTGATTAATTGGTACGAAGAAAATCATGAAAAATACGGCATTACTATTCAATAAGTAGCCGATTTTACAGGGAAATATATAACTAGAATTCTACGAGTGCTTGCTTGTGGGATTCTTTTACTGAAGGAAAGAATGACCTTTCCATTATTGCAGGAAAGGCAAAAATTTCATATAATGGAAATAAGAAAAATGAGCGTCGGAATGTCTGCTAGTTGTAGCAGCCCGCTAAATTTTTTATAAGGAGAATTCAATGTCACAATTATCTGTTAATGCCATTCGCTTTTTAGGAATTGACGCGATTGAAAAGTCTAAGTCAGGTCACCCTGGCGTAGTCATGGGCGCTGCGCCAATGGCTTACGACCTATTTACCAAACAACTGCGTATCAATCCAGAAGAGCCAAATTGGATTAACCGCGATCGCTTCGTTTTGTCTGCAGGACACGGCTCTATGTTGCTTTATGCCTTGCTCCATCTGTCTGGCTTTAAAGATGTCAGCATGGAAGAAATCAAAAACTTCCGCCAATGGGGCTCTAAGACACCAGGTCACCCAGAGTTTGGTCATACGGCTGGAGTTGATGCGACGACTGGACCATTGGGACAAGGGATTTCTACAGCGACTGGATTTGCTCAGGCAGAGCGTTTCTTGGCTGCCAAGTACAACCGTGATGGCTATCCAATTTTCGACCATTACACTTACGTCATCTGTGGTGATGGTGATTTGATGGAGGGGGTTTCAGCTGAGGCGGCTTCTTACGCTGGATTGCAAAAGCTGGACAAGCTGGTTGTTCTCTATGATTCAAATGATATCAACTTGGACGGGGAAACCAAGGATTCCTTTACAGAAAATGTTCGTGCCCGCTATGAAGCCTACGGTTGGCATACTGCCTTGGTAGAAGACGGCACAGATCTTGTAGCTATTGATGCAGCTATCAATGAAGCGAAAGCTTCTGGCAAGCCATCTTTGATTGAAGTTAAGACGGTTATCGGTTACGGTTCTCCAAACAAGCAAGGAACTAATGCAGTTCACGGTGCGCCTCTTGGAGCAGAAGAAGCAGAAGCTACTCGTAAAGCCTTGGGCTGGGATTATGCGCCATTTGAGATTCCTGAGGAAGTCTATGCAGACTACCGTACAAATGTAGCAGAGCGTGGTGCAGCGGCTTACGATGCTTGGAAACAGCTAGTAGAGGACTACAAGCAAGCCCATCCAGAATTGGCAGCAGAAGTAACAGCCATCATTGCTGGTCAGGATCCAGTAGAAATCAAACCAGAAGACTTCCCAGTGCTTGAAAATGGCTTCTCTCAAGCAACTCGTAATTCTAGTCAGGATGCCCTCAATGCAGCAGCTAAGGTCCTTCCAACTTTCCTCGGCGGTTCTGCTGACTTAGCTCATTCCAATATGACCTACATCAAGGAAGACGGCTTGCAGGATGATGCCCACCGTCTCAACCGCAACATCCAATTTGGTGTGCGCGAGTTTGCTATGGGAACAATTCTCAACGGTATGGCGCTTCATGGTGGCCTTCGCGTTTACGGTGGTACCTTCTTCGTCTTCTCAGACTATGTCAAGGCAGCTGTCCGTTTGTCTGCCCTTCAAAGCTTGCCAGTGACTTATGTCTTCACACATGACTCAATTGCAGTTGGTGAAGATGGCCCAACTCACGAACCGATTGAGCATTTGGCTGGTCTGCGTGCCATTCCAAACCTGACTGTCCTTCGCCCAGCAGATGCGCGTGAAACTCAGGCGGCTTGGTACCTGGCCCTTAAGAGTCAATCAACTCCAACTGCTCTGGTCTTGACCCGTCAGAATCTGACAGTCGAAGAAGGTACAGACTTTGACAAGGTAGCTAAAGGAGCTTATGTGGTTTACGAAACGGGAGCAGATTTCGATACTATCTTGCTAGCGTCTGGTTCTGAGGTTAATTTGGCTGTTGCAGCTGCTAAAGCACTTGCAGCAGAAGGCGCTAAAATCCGCGTAGTCAGCGTGCCATCAACAGAGCTTTTTGACGCTCAAGATGCAGCCTACAAAGAAGAAATTTTGCCAAATGTAGTTCGTCGCCGCGTAGCAATCGAAATGGCAGCTAGCCAGCCTTGGTACAAGTATGTCGGCTTGGACGGCGCAGTTATCGGAATCGACCAGTTCGGTGCATCTGCTCCAGCAGGCAAAGTTCTGGAAGAATACGGCTTTACAGTTGAGCACGTAGCAGAAGTTGTTAAAAATCTTAAATAAAAAGACATAGAGAGAGTGGAACAGAAATCGGTAATTCGTTACGATTTCGTCGTCCCACCTCCGCACAGTTGAGTAGTGCTGTAAAAGCTGATGAAATCAGCCTAGTAGAGCCCACTCAACCACTGCGTCTTGCTCGAGAATCCAAAGACAATTGAGAGGCTAGGACTTTTGTCCCAGCCTCTTTTTTTGAAATCATTTTCCTAACTTGTCAAAATGGCCAAAATCTGCTATAGTAGTTACGATATGAATTCCAAAGGAGAAGAGAAATGAATCCAACAATGATGATTATTTTTTTTGTTGTACTAGTAGGAATGATGTATTTCCAAGTACGGACACAGAAAAAGCAAGCTGAAAAACGGATGGAGAGCCTTAATAAACTGCAAAAAGGCTATGAAGTCATTACCATTGGTGGTCTTTACGGAACTGTTGACGAAGTTGATTCAGAGCGTAAGACAGTTGTCTTGGACGTAGACGGTGTTTTCTTGACATTTGAATTGGCAGCCATTAAGACTGTTTTGCCATTGACAGAAGGCATCCCAGCTGCTGCGGGAGTGGAAGGCGATATCGCTGTGTCTGATGAAGATACTGCAATTGAAGAATAGGATATAGGACAGTCGAGAGGCTGTCCTTTTTATTTTAAGGACATTTTGTAAGCTCATCTTTTACAATATTATAGTTGTGCGAAATAAGCTAAAACTGCTTGTAATCACTACCAACTATTTATCATCAGCTCTGATAGACGAAAAATCAGCTCTCCTGCCCACATTTAAAGGATTTATGATATAATGAAATGATAAAACTTTAAATAGGATAAAAATATGTTTAGTTTTAAGAAAAAAGAAAAGCTCGATGAGGCCTTGCTTGTTCCCAAGCATATAGGGATTATCATGGATGGCAATGGTCGTTGGGCAAAAAAACGCATGCAGCCACGTGTCTTCGGTCATAAGGCAGGCATGGAAGCCTTGCAAGAGGTAACGATTGCAGCCAAGGAGATGGGCGTGCAGGTTTTGACTGTCTACGCCTTTTCAACGGAAAACTGGGCGCGACCAGAAAAAGAAGTGTCCTTCATTATGAATTTGCCGGTTGAGTTTTATGACCGCTATGTGCCAGAATTACACAGAAACAATGTAAAAATTCAAATGATTGGCGACACGAAGCGACTTCCTAAAGCAACCTTTGAGGCCTTGGAGAAGGCTGAGGAGCTGACTCGCTTGAATACGGGGTTGATTTTGAATTTCGCCCTGAACTACGGCGGCCGAGCTGAAATCAATAAAGCGGTTCAGAAGCTTGCCCAAGATGTTTTAGATGCGAAAGTCCAACCAGCGGATATTACAGAGGAAATGCTTGGAGATTATCTCTACACCAGCAGTCTGCCTGTAGGTTTACGGGATCCTGACTTGGTCATTCGTACAAGTGGCGAGCTGCGCCTTAGCAATTTTCTGCCTTGGCAGACAGCATATAGCGAGTTGTATTTTACAGATATCCTTTGGCCGGATTTCGATGAGAAGGCTTTGAAGGATGCGGTTGTAGAATATAATCGTCGCAATCGACGCTTTGGCGGCGTATAAAGGAGGATGAAAAAGATGAGTTTAGATTTACAAAGACGTCTTCTTTTTGGAGGAATTGCACTAGCTATTTTTATTCCTTTAGTGAAGATGGGAGGGATTCCCTTCCAGATCAGCGTTGGCCTTCTAGCCATGCTGGCAGTACATGAATTGCTCAAGATGAAGGGGCTTCCGACAGCTACCTTAGAGGGTGGATTGGCTATGCTGGCAGCTTTTGTCTTAACCCTGCCACTTGAGAACTACCTAAAATTTTTACCTGTGGATGGCAATGTGATCGCTTATGGCTTGGTCGTTTTCGTCTTGCTAGGAGCGACTGTTTTAGGTTCCTCTTATAGCTTTGAAGATGCGGCTTATCCGATTGCTTCTAGTTTTTATGTTGGTCTAGGTTTTAATGCTTTGATCGATGCCCGTTTGGTGAATGTAGACAAGGTTTTGCTGGCCCTCTTTATCGTCTGGGCCACAGACAGTGGAGCCTATCTGGTCGGTACTCGCTACGGGCGGAGAAAATTATTGCCAAAAGTGTCACCAAATAAAACCATTGAAGGCAGTATTGGAGGAATTCTATCAGCCGTGCTGGTTTCTGCAATTTTTATGTTTATTCGTCCGCAAGTTGCCACTCCGTATAGCTTTGTGACCATGCTGCTCTTGACAGTTGTCTTTAGTATTGCTGGCCAATTCGGCGACTTGGTAGAGAGCGCCATCAAGCGTCACTTTGGTGTCAAAGACTCAGGGAAGTTTATTCCTGGTCACGGCGGCGTTTTGGATCGCTTTGATAGCTTGCTTTTTGTCTTTCCACTGATGCACTTCTTCGGCTTGTTCTAAGAAACTTGAGTGCCATCAAACGAAGCGTTTTTAGCTTAGCTGAACAATCTTAAGAGAAAGATTACACTTATGCAGATTATTACATTTATTATTATTTTTGGGATCATCGTGGTGGTTCATGAGTTTGGACATTTCTACTTTGCCAAAAAATCAGGTATTCTTGTTCGTGAGTTTGCCATTGGGATGGGCCCGAAAATCTTTGCTCATATTGGCAAGGACGGAACAGCCTACACGATTCGGATTCTGCCGCTAGGTGGATATGTCCGTATGGCTGGCTGGGGCGAGGATTCGACAGAAATCAAAACAGGTACGCCAGTCAGTCTAACTCTGAACGAAGAGGGAAAAGTCGTCCGCATCAATCTGTCTGGCAAGAAAATCGATCAGACGGCTCTGCCTATGAATGTGACCAGTTTTGATTTTGAAGAAAAACTGGAGATTACTGGGCTAGTCTTAGATGAAAGAAAGACTTATTCTGTCGATCACGATGCGACTATTGTTGAGGAAGATGAAACGGAAGTTCGGATTGCCCCGCTGGATGTCCAGTATCAAAATGCGACGATCTGGGGACGTCTCATCACCAATTTTGCTGGTCCGATGAACAACTTTATCTTAAGTATTGTCGTGTACTCTCTCCTTGCCTTTATGCAGGGAGGTGCAGTGGACTACTATAGCAACCATGTTCAAGTCGTTCCCCAAGGAGTGGTGGCTAAGGCTGGTTTGAAAGACAATGACCAGATCGTTCAAATCAATGAATACAAGGTCTCCAACTGGGATGAGTTGACAGATTCTGTCCAGAAGGCGACCCGTAACAAAGGAAAAAATCCAGAAGTAACGATTACCTATGAACGAGACGGGAAAACTCAAAAAGTGACGGTTCAACCAGAAGAAGATGGGGGACGGTATTATATCGGTGTGACCAATGCTGTCAAGACAGGCTTCGTAGATAAGCTTTTCTCAGGTGTGACAGATACCTGGTACACAGCAACTCGTATTTTGACGGCCTTGAAGGATATCATCTTCCACTTTAGTTTGAACAAGTTGGGTGGTCCGGTAGCGATCTACAAAGCTAGTTCGCAAGCTGCGGAGCTAGGACTTCCAGCTATCCTATCCTTGATGGCCATGCTGTCTATTAATATCGGAATCTTTAACTTGATTCCTATTCCGGCTTTGGATGGTGGGAAAATCTTAATCAATCTGATCGAGCTTGTTCGTAGAAAACCTCTTAAACAGGAGGTAGAAACCTACTTGACCCTTGCTGGAGTGGTGGTCATGGTTATCTTGATGATTGCTGTGACTTGGAACGATATCATGAAATTATTTTTGAAATAGAAAAGGAATGAATCTGAATGAAACAAAGTAAAATGCTTATTCCAACGCTGCGCGAAATGCCAAGCGATGCTCAGGTTATCAGCCATGCCCTTATGTTGCGGGCTGGCTATGTTCGCCAAGTTTCTGCGGGAGTATACTCTTATCTGCCACTGGCTAACCGTGTCATTGAAAAAGCTAAAAAAATCATGCGGGAAGAGTTTGATAAGATTGGTGCGGTTGAAATGCTGGCGCCTGCTCTGCTCAGTGCAGACCTCTGGCGCGAGTCAGGTCGTTACGAGACCTATGGTGAAGACCTCTACAAGCTGAAAAATCGCGAAAAATCAGACTTTATCCTAGGTCCTACACACGAAGAGACCTTCACTTCCATTGTCCGTGACTCTGTTAAATCTTACAAGCAATTGCCACTCAATCTCTATCAAATCCAACCTAAGTACCGCGATGAAAAGCGTCCGCGTAATGGCCTTCTTCGTACCCGTGAGTTTATCATGAAAGACGGTTATAGTTTCCATGCTAACTATGATAGTTTGGATGTAACTTATGATGAGTACAAATCTGCTTATGAGAAAATCTTCACTCGCAGTGAGCTAGATTTCAAAGCTATTATCGGTGACGGTGGCGCTATGGGTGGTAAGGATAGTCAGGAATTTATGGCTATCACGCCTGCTCGTACAGACCTTGACCGTTGGGTCGTTTTGGACAAGTCAGTTGCCTCATTTGATGAGATTCCTGCAGAAGTGCAAGAAGAAATCAAGGCAGAATTGCTTAAATGGATGGTTTCTGGTGAGGACACCATTGCCTACTCTAGCGAATCTAGCTATGCAGCTAACTTAGAAATGGCAACCAATGCTTACAAACCAAACAAAAAGGTAGTGACGGAAGCAGAGTTGGTGCGTGTAGAAACTCCTGACTGCAAGACCATTGATGAGGTAGCAGCTTTCCTACAAATTGATACAGAAGAAACAATCAAGACCTTGGTTTACATGGCTGATGACAAGCCTGTCGTAGCCCTCCTTGTCGGCAATGACCAGCTCAACGAAGTCAAGCTGAAAAACCACTTGGGTGCAGATTTCTTTGATGTGGCGAGTGAAGATCAAGTCCGTCAACTCTTGGGCGCAGGCTTTGGCTCACTAGGCCCAGTCAATCTGCCTGAAGGTGTGACTATTATCGCAGACCGTAGAGTCCAAGACCTTTCTAACGCTGTGGCAGGAGCCAATGAAGATGGCTACCACCTGACTGGTGTTAATCCAGGCCGTGACTTTAGCCCTGAGTATGTGGATATCCGCGAAGTTCGTGAAGGTGAAGTGTCTCCGGATGGTCAAGGTATCCTCAAGTTTGCCCGTGGGATTGAGATTGGGCATATCTTCAAGCTGGGAACTCGCTACTCTGACAGCATGAATGCCAATGTCTTGGATGAAAATGGCCGAGCAGTACCGATGATTATGGGTTGCTACGGTATCGGTGTCAGCCGTCTCCTCTCTGCTGTTATGGAGCAACACGCTCGCCTCTTTGTCAATAAAACTCCTAAGGGTGAATTCCGCTATGCTTGGGGCATCAACTTCCCGAAAGAGCTGGCACCATTTGATGTGCACTTGATTCCGGTCAATGTCAAGGACGAGGAAGCTCTGGCTCTGACTGATCAAATCGAGGCTAACTTGCTAAGTGCTGGTTATGAAGTCTTGGTGGATGACCGCAATGAGCGTGCTGGTGTTAAGTTCAGCGACAGCGATTTGATTGGTCTCCCAATCCGTGTGACAGTTGGTAAGAAAGCTGCAGAAGGCATCATCGAAGTCAAGATCAAAGCTACTGGCGATACCATTGAAGTCCACGCTGATAATTTGCTAGAAACCCTGTCGATTTTGACAAAATAAAAGCAGAGGCTGGGACAAAAGTCCTAGCCTCTCAATTGTCTTTGGATTGTCGAGCAAGACGCAGTGGTTGAGTGGGCTCTACTACGCTGATTTCATCAGCTTTTACAGCTCTACTCAACTGTGCGGAGGTGGGACGACGAAATCGAATTCTAACGAATTACCGATTTCTGTCCCACTCTCTTTCTTTTGCTTATTGGCTTTGAAAATGCTATAGTAGGGAAAAATGGATTGGAGGAATGAATGATGGGATTATTCAGTGGTTTGTTGGGCAATGCTTCTCAGAAAGATATTGACAAGGTTGAAAAAGAGTTGGAGAATATTCTGACGCCAGCAGAAAATGTGGAGCTGGCTTTCAGTCTTATTCGCGACTTGATTGTCTTTACAGATAAGCGCTTGATTTTGGTGGACAAGCAGGGAGTGACAGGCAAGAAAACGGCTTATAAGTCCTATCCTTATCGCTCTATTTCTCGCTTTTCAGTGGAAACGGCTGGCCACTTTGACCTGGACGCTGAACTGAAAATCTGGGTTTCCAGTGCTGAGGAACCAGCTGAAACCTTGACTTTCCGAAGTGATAAAAGTGTCATTGCCATCCAAAAAGCGCTGGTAGAAGCAGTATTGAGATAAAAAGCGGTTTCAACCGCTTTTTTTGCAAACAAAAACTAACCATAGCTTAATAGCTTGGCTAGTTCATAGTTTAAGACTAGTAGTATAGAGAAGTACCCATCTAGTTGTCTTCACTAGGGAAAGATTCACCAAAATGCAGCTCAGAGTATGGAGTTTCAAAATTACCTCCGTCATAAGTTACCTTTACTGAAGTCAATCCGAAGTCAACGATTATTGGTTTTGCAGCTGTTATGAAGATGTAGCGATTAGCGTTTTGTTTTATATCATAGACTTTCACTGCTCCGTAAATGGAATCGGAAGAATAGCTATCTCCATTTTTAGTCGATTTGGTTATTTCAATGGTCTTCTTAGTGGGAGAGTAGGATAAATTATAAACTTCTTTTTTTTCGATGCCTTGTGTAATAAAAGTTTCGTTGTCATCACTTTTAGCTTGAAAGTGAATAAAATTTTTATCAAAACTTTGCTGAGCGTTGTTCATAACGAGAAATAAATTTACTCCCCATGCAGCTAAGCCCAAAATAAGAAGAGAAGCGATACCAATAAAAACAGTTTTTTTAGTTAAGTGCATAAAAACTCCTTGAAAATCATGCTATTGGAGAAGTGAATGCCAATAGCTTGCTCTAAAAAATATTTTCTAAGTTTTTTCTTGCTGGCGAACTAAGGACTTGGCTAGCAAGACAGGATAGTTTCTAAAGTTAAAGAAATCAGTCAGAAAAGATTTCATTCTTCTGTGAATCCTTGAGATAGCAGAAAAGCAAAGAAATCTTCGGGCTTTTCCTTAAGCTTTTTGAATAGGTTATCTTTAGTTGTTTCCCCTAAAGCAGCCATGACTTGTTTTTCTTTTGCTTTGCTGAGATCAAAGTGGGCAACTTGTGCAACGGTTTTCTTGTCCTCTGAAACTTTGATTTCAAGTGTGACTCCATCTAACTTGCTGAATTTATCATAAAAGTCACCAGCTTTTAATTCTTCTTGATAAATGTTGCTGATTTCTTCAGGACTCTTACCTTGCTCGTCCTCTTGAGTCGGTTTCGTAGCCATAAAATCGAAGGCTCGAATCTTATCTTTTTGATAATAAGTAACAATTTTATTATTGTATCCGTTAGGCATGTTGTAAGCAAAAGTCTTGGTTTTTACTTTCTCTTCTTTTTTTGGCTTGCTTTGGCTCTGACTTTGGTTGGGTTTGTTTTCGTGCTTAGTTTGCTTAGGCATGCTGCAGGCAGTCAAAGTCAGCAGACAGGCGCTGGCTAGTAGAATTTTCTTCACGGTTAAAACTCCTTTAAGTAAATATTTTTCTATTATATCATAACTTAGGATCAAGAAAAAAGTCTTGATAATGATATGGAGAGCTGAGCATTACTCTGTCCTTTTTCTGTCGAAAAAAGTGCTGATTTATGGTAAAATAGGGTCACTACTGTACGAGGAAATATCATGTCAAACAAGTTTGAAATTTTAATGCATCAACTGGATATGCCACTGGAAATGAGAAATTCAGAGGCCTTTTTGAATGCAGAAATTGAGAAGGTTCTGGTCCACAAGGTTAGTCGGGTCTGGGAGTTTCATTTTTCTTTTGCGAATATTCTGCCTATTGAGATTTTTCGAGAATTGCAGAAGCGCTTAGCTCAAGAGTTTTCTAAGACGGGCAATCAAGCGATCTTTGAAATCCACTGTTCAGCTCCGCAAGTGACCGATGAGCTCTTGCAAGCTTATTACCAGCTGGCCTTTGAAGAGGGACCTTGTGCCAGCCATGGCTTTAAGAGTCTGTATCAGGATTTGCAGGTTCATTTGGATGGGGATAAGTTACTGATTGAGGGGGCTTCGACCATTGATACGGAGCATTTTCGGAAGAACCACCTGCCCAACCTCAGTCGCCAGCTGGTCAAGTACGGCTTTCCTCATCTGACCTGTCAGGTCCAGCACAGCGATGAGCTGGCCCAGCAGCAAGCGGAGAATTTCCAAGCGGAGAATGACAAGATTATTCAGGCGGCCAATGAAGATGCGCTCAAGGCCATGGAATCTCTCCAGCAGATGGCACCGCTGCCAGAGGAAAAACCAGCCTACGATTTTCAAGCCCGCAAGGCTGCAGCAAAGCCAAATCTAGACAAGGCAGAAATTACCCCGATGATTGAAGTTCAGACTGAGGAAAACCGTCTGGTCTTTGAGGGAATGGTCTTTGACCTAGAGCAGAAAGTTACTCGAACCGGCCGGGTCTTGCTCAACTTCAAGATGACAGATTATACTTCCAGCTTCTCCTTGCAGAAATGGATGAAAAACGAAGAAGAAGCCAAGAAGTTTGACATGATTAAGAAAGGCGCCTGGCTGCGCGTGCGCGGAAATGTGGAGATGAACAACTTCACCCGCGACCTGACCATGAATGTGCAGGATGTCCAGGAAGTTACCCACTATGAGCGCAAGGACTTGATGCCTGAGGGGCAGAAGCGGGTTGAGTTTCACGCCCATACCAATATGTCTACGATGGATGCCCTGCCTGAGGTGGAGGAAATCGTGGCAACGGCAGCTAAGTGGGGCCACAAGGCTGTCGCCATTACTGACCATGGCAATGTGCAGAGCTTTCCCCATGGCTACAAAGCTGCCAAGAAGGCTGGCATTCAGCTGATTTATGGTATGGAGGCCAATATTGTCGAAGACCGGGTGCCTATTGTCTACAATGAAGTGGACATGGAGCTGAGTGATGCGACCTATGTGGTCTTTGACGTGGAGACGACGGGACTTTCAGCTGTTTACAATGACCTGATTCAGGTCGCTGCTAGCAAGATGCACAAGGGCAATATCATTGCTGAGTTTGATGAGTTTATCAATCCGGGGCATCCTCTTTCGGCCTTTACGACGGATCTAACCGGGATTACAGATGAGCATGTTCGCAATGCCAAGCCACTGGAGCAGGTGCTGAAAGAGTTTCAGGAATTTTGTCAGGACAGTGTCCTCGTTGCCCATAATGCCACCTTTGACGTGGGCTTTATGAATGTCAACTATGAGCGTCATGGCCTGCCCAAAATTACCCAGCCTGTCATTGACACGCTGGAATTTGCCCGCAACCTCTATCCAGAGTACAAGCGTCATGGTCTGGGGCCTTTGACCAAGCGTTTCCAGATTGCTCTGGAGCATCATCACATGGCCAACTATGACGCGGAAGCGACGGGCCGCCTCCTCTTTATCTTTATCAAGGATGTGGCTGAAAAGCATGGTGTGACCAATCTCAAGGATTTGAATACGGATCTGGTCGATGAGAATTCTTATAAGAAGGCTCGGGTCAAGCATGCGACCATCTATGTGAAAAATCAGACGGGGCTCAAGAATATTTTCAAGCTAGTCAGCCTGTCCAATACTAAGTATTTTGAAGGTGTCCCTCGGATTCCACGGACCGTGCTGGATGCCCATCGTGAAGGCCTGATTCTGGGTTCAGCCTGCTCAGAAGGCGAAGTCTATGATGCTGTTGTCTCCCAGGGGGTGGATGCGGCTGTCGAAGTAGCCAAGTATTATGACTTTATCGAGGTCATGCCGCCGGCTATCTATGAACCGCTGATTGCCAAGGAGCAGATCAAGGACCAAGAAGAACTGCAGACCATTATTCGCAATCTGATTGAGGTCGGCGATCGCTTGGGCAAGCCTGTCCTTGCGACGGGGAATGTCCACTATATCGAGCCGGAAGAAGAAATCTATCGGGAGATTATCGTCCGAAGTCTCGGTCAGGGAGCCATGATTAACCGTACCATTGGTCACGGTGAAAATGCCCAGCCGGCTCCGCTTCCTAAGGCTCACTTCCGAACCACCAATGAGATGCTGGACGAATTTGCATTCTTGGGTGAGGACTTGGCTAAGAAGCTGGTTATCACCAATCCGAATCAGCTGGCGGAGACCTTTGAGCCGGTAGAGGTGGTCAAGGGCGATCTCTATACGCCTTTCATTGACAAGGCTGAGGAGACAGTTGCCGAGCTGACCTATCAAAAAGCCTTTGAGATTTATGGCAATCCGCTGCCAGATATCGTGGACTTGCGAATTGAAAAAGAGCTGACCTCCATCTTGGGGAATGGTTTTGCCGTGATTTATCTAGCTTCGCAGATGTTGGTGCAACGCTCTAACGAGCGGGGCTATCTGGTAGGTTCACGGGGGTCTGTCGGATCCAGCTTTGTCGCGACCATGATTGGAATTACCGAGGTTAATCCCCTGTCGCCCCACTATGTCTGTGGCAAATGCCAATACAGCGAGTTTATCACGGATGGATCCTATGGTTCTGGCTTTGATATGCCTGATAAGGACTGTCCAGAGTGCGGTCACAAGCTGAGTAAAAATGGTCAGGATATTCCATTTGAGACCTTCCTTGGATTTGACGGGGACAAGGTACCTGATATTGACTTGAACTTCTCCGGAGAGGATCAGCCAAGTGCCCACTTGGATGTCCGTGATATTTTTGGAGAAGAATATGCCTTCCGGGCTGGTACCGTTGGTACCGTTGCGGCTAAGACGGCCTATGGATTTGTCAAGGGCTACGAGCGCGACTACGGGAAGTTCTACCGAGACGCAGAAGTTGAGCGTCTGGCGCAGGGAGCTGCCGGAGTCAAGCGGACAACTGGACAACACCCGGGTGGAATCGTTGTTATCCCTAACT
Organism: Streptococcus cristatus AS 1.3089; assembly: GCF_000385925.1. Taxonomy (NCBI): domain Bacteria; kingdom Bacillati; phylum Bacillota; class Bacilli; order Lactobacillales; family Streptococcaceae; genus Streptococcus; species Streptococcus cristatus. The sequence goes on along the minus strand of NC_021175.1, from coordinate 1,239,909 downwards.
ACATGGATGTTTATGACTTTACACCGGTCCAATATCCAGCTGACGATGTGACGGCCGAGTGGCAAACCACCCACTTTAACTTCCATGATATCGATGAAAATGTCCTCAAGCTAGACGTTCTGGGACACGATGATCCGACCATGATTCGGAAGCTTCAGGACTTGTCTGGCATTGATCCTAATGATATTCCTATGGATGACGCTGGCGTCATGGCCCTCTTTTCTGGAACAGACATTTTGGGTGTGACTCAGGAGCAAATCGGCACGCCGACTGGTATGCTGGGAATTCCGGAGTTTGGGACTAATTTTGTACGGGGCATGGTTGATGAGACCCATCCGACAACCTTTGCCGAGCTCTTACAGCTGTCTGGTCTCTCTCATGGTACGGACGTTTGGCTGGGCAATGCTCAGGACTTGATCAAGCAAGGGATTGCTGACCTATCCACCGTTATCGGTTGTCGGGACGACATCATGGTTTACCTTATGCACAAGGGCTTGGATCCTAAAATGGCCTTTACGATCATGGAGCGCGTGCGGAAGGGCCTCTGGCTGAAGATTTCTGAAGAAGAGCGCAATGGCTACATCGCAGCCATGAAGGAAAACAATGTGCCAGAATGGTACATCGAGTCCTGTGGAAAAATCAAGTACATGTTCCCCAAGGCCCATGCGGCAGCCTATGTTATGATGGCCCTGCGGGTGGCCTACTTCAAGGTGCATCATCCGATTTATTACTACTGTGCTTATTTCTCTATCCGAGCTAAAGCCTTTGATATCAAGACCATGAGTGGCGGACTTGATGCCGTCAAACGCCGGATGAACGAAATCGCTGAAAAGCGCAAGAACAACGAAGCCTCCAATGTAGAAATTGACCTTTATACGACCTTGGAAATCGTCAATGAAATGCTAGAGCGGGGCTTCAAATTCGGAAAGCTGGATCTCTACAAGAGCCACGCGACTGAGTTTCTCATCGAAGGAGATACTCTTATCCCACCATTCTCTGCTATGGACGGTCTGGGGGACAACGTTGCCCGACAAGTGGTCAGAGCGCGCGAAGAAGGCGAATTCCTTTCTAAGACAGAGCTCCGCAAACGTGGCGGCCTCTCTAGCACCCTAGTCGAAAAAATGGACGACATGGGCATCCTAGGCAATATGCCTGAGGATAACCAGTTGAGTCTGTTTGATGATTTTTTTAAAATAAAGAAAGGTGTTTTTATGAAATTGACCATTTCCGCTCAGGATAAGCCTGCGCAAAAGGTGTTTGATTACCAGCTGGATCTTGACCCAGATACGATTTTGAAAATGACCGCTTTGATTTGCGGTACGGTGACAGCGGTTAGCCTGCTGTCCTTGTTTAAAGAGAAATAAAAAGAGAAAAGGAGAAGCAGAATGGTTCTGCCAAATTTTAAAGAAAATCTAGAAAAATACGCTAAATTATTAGTTGCCAATGGCATCAATGTGCAGCCGGGTCACACAGTGGCGCTCAATATTGATGTGGAGCAGCGCGAGTTGGCTCACTTGATTGTCAAGGAGGCCTATGCTCTGGGGACTCACGAAGTTATCGTCCAGTGGGCGGATGATTTGACTACACGGGAGAAATTCCTCCATGCACCGATGGACCGCTTGGACAATGTCCCAGAATACAAGATTGCTGAGATGAACTATCTCCTTGAAAAGAAAGCCAGCCGCTTGGGCGTCCGTTCATCTGATCCAGGAGCTTTGAATGGCGTGGATGCTGAGAAATTATCAGCTTCTGCTAAGGCTATGGGGATAGCCATGAAGCCGATGCGAATCGCGACCCAATCCAATAAAGTCAGCTGGACAGTCGCTGCAGCAGCGGGTACAGAGTGGGCTAAGAAGGTCTTTCCAAATGCAGCCAGCGATGAGGAAGCAGTAGATTTGCTCTGGGATCAGATTTTCAAGACCTGCCGTGTCTATGAGGATGATCCAGTTGCAGCTTGGAAGGCCCATGAAGAAAAACTTGGCTCAAAAGCTAAGATCTTGAATGAGGAGCAATTCACTGCCTTACACTACACAGCTCCGGGCACAGACTTGATACTGGGCATGCCTAAGAACCATCACTGGGAGTCAGCAGGCAGTCTTAATGCTCAGGGTGAATATTTCATTGCCAATATGCCGACAGAAGAAGTCTTCTCAGCACCAGACTTCCGCCGAGCTGAAGGTTATGTGACCAGCACCAAGCCACTCAGCTATAATGGCAACATCATCGAAGGCATCAAGGTGACCTTCAAGGATGGCCAGATTGTGGACATTACTGCTGAAAAGGGCGACCAAGTTATGAAGGATCTTGTCTTTGAAAATGCTGGAGCGCGTGCCTTGGGTGAAGTAGCTCTTGTACCGGATCCAAGCCCGATTTCTCAGTCAGGCATTACTTTCTTTAACACTCTTTTTGATGAAAATGCTTCTAACCACTTGGCTATTGGTGCGGCCTATGCGACTAGTGTAGTCGGCGGAGAGAATTTCTCCGAAGAAGAGCTAGAAGCAGCAGGGCTCAACCGCTCAGATGTCCATGTGGACTTTATGATTGGCTCTAACCAGATGAATATTGACGGTATTCGTGAAGACGGTAGCTGTGTGCCAATCTTCCGTAATGGAGATTGGGCAATCTAAGATTTGAAGTCGTTTTGACGGGCACTTTTAATCTGACAGCTCCCGCCTGCTTCTTGAAAAGAATTCTTAGAAACATAGAAAGAAGGATCCTATATGATTGGTAGTATGTTTGTCGGTTTTATTATTGGCCTCATGGCTGGGGCTATTACCAGCCGCGGGGAGCGTATGGGCTGTATCGGAAAAATCCTCTTGGGCTGGTTTGGTTCATGGCTTGGGCAATTGCTTTTTGGCCACTGGGGACCAATGTTAGCGGACACAGCCATTCTTCCCTCAGTCTTGGGCGCTGTGATCCTCTTGGCTCTTTTCTGGGATCGAGGCACTTAGAATAATGTAAAAGAAATACCTAGACGTGAAAACGTCTAGGTATTTTTATTTGATATATGTGAGTTCTTTATTCCAGCACCAACATGCCGTCTTTCACTGCAAATGGGTCTTTTTCGTTGATGCGGTCGTAGAACATAATGCCGTTGATATGGTCAATCTCGTGTTGAACCACGATAGAATTGTAGCCTTTGAGTTTGATGCGGTGTTTTTGACCATCCTTGTCAAAGTAATCCACGGTCACTCGTGCATGACGCACGACATAGCCTGGTACTTCGCGGTCGACGGAAAGGCAACCCTCGCCGTCAGCCAGAGCTGCATCTTGCACAGAGTGGGCCACAACTTTAGGATTGTACATGACCTGAGCCAGTGAGTAGGCTTCTTTAGGTGGATTTCCTTCTTCGTCCTCCAGATTTGGCACCAGCACAGCGATGATTCGCTTAGAAATATCCAGCTGAGGCGCTGCTAGACCGACTCCGCCACGTAGCCCCATTTTTTCCGCCATGACAGGATCTTGAGAATGTTTCAAAAACTGCATCATTTTCTCACCTAAAATGATTTCCTGATCAGATAAGGGAAAGCTGACTTCCTCAGCCACCGCACGCAAGGTAGGATTTCCCTCACGAATAATATCGCTCATATCAATCAAATGAGCTGCCTTGGTTAATTTATCCATAACCGATTTTTTTTCAATAACAGACATGATTCTCTCCTTTTTCTTCCCTTCATCATAACACAAATCCCGCCAGAAATAAAGAAAGGACTTGTTCTTTTATTAGGCGAGAAATTTTTCGAAAGAATGTACTCTTTAATGGCTGATTTTTTTAAGAAAAGATGATTGCGTCTTTTTCTAAAAAACTGTATGATAGAATGAGTGTGATTTTTAAAGGAAAATAGAATGAAAAAGTTTATGGAAAAAGTGAGTATTCTCTCACTTTCTTTAGTGTTGACGACATCCTTCTCGATTTCCAGCGCCCAATCGGCTATGTTTGCTTTTTATAAAGATTTGCCAGAAAGCTGGGTAGAATTGCTGGTTTCTTTGCCCTCGGCTGGAATTATGCTCATGCTAGTTTTAAATGGCCTAGTGGAGAAATATTTATCGGAGCGAAAGATGATTGTGACGGGGCTCTTGATTTTTTCTCTTTGTGGCTTTGTTCCTCTCGTGAATAAGGCGTATTGGGTGATTTTTGCCTCGCGGCTGATCTTTGGTATGGGAGTTGGTTTGCTCAATGCCAAGGCCATCTCGATTATCAGCGAACGTTATGAGGGCAAGGAACGGATTCAGACCTTCGGTCTACGTGGGTCGGCTGAAGTTGTCGGGACGGCCCTCTTGACACTTGGAGTGAGCCAGTTGCTTCGCTTTGGTTGGGAAATTTCTTTCTTGGTCTATGCTTCGGGTTTGATTGTTCTGGCTCTCTATCTGCTCTTTGTTCCTTATGGCAAGGAGGAGAAGCATCATGAGGAGCATCATAGAGGTAAAGGACTGACAGCTGCACAGTGGTCTTTGACAATCGGCCTAGCTCTGGTAGCAGCGGTCATTGTCTTGACGAATGTGGTTATCAACGTGCGCGTGCCCGGACTGGTTGAAAAGTCTGGGATGGGCAGTGTTCAGACGGCAGGTTTGATTCTTTCAACCATGCAGTTGATTGGTATTGCCGCAGGCTTGTCCTTTGCACCGCTTCTTCATTATTTTAAGGAAAATTTATTGACGGTTGCAGGAGTGGTCTTTGGTCTTACTGCGATCATGATTGGTTTGGCACCAAATCTCTTGCTCTTGAGTGTGGTGACCATCGCTTCTGGCTTTGTTTATAGTGTCAGTCTGACATCGATTTTCCATATTCTTTCCGATAGAATCCCTAGCAAATCCTTGAATCAAGCAACTTCGATTGTGATTTTAGGCTGCAGTGCTGGAGCTACAGCTACAACCTTTTTCTTGTCTTTGATTGGTCAATTCTCAAGCCAAGCTTCCTTTATCTTCGGCGTTTTGGGAAGCCTGATGGTTTTGATGGCAGTGCTGGCTTTTGGGATTCTCAAGAAAAAGTCTGCTTAGGAGAAGAATATGCGTCTGGATAAATTTCTAGTGGAAAGTGGACTTGGCTCGCGCAGTCAAGTCAAGCAACTATTGAAAAAAGGTCAAGTCTGGGTCAACGGGACAGCAGTCACATCAGCCAAGACACAGATTGATGAACGGTCGGATCAGATTGTGGTGGATGGTCAGACCCTGGTTTATGAAAAATATGTCTACTATCTCTTGAACAAACCCAAGGGTGTCATTTCCGCCACTGAAGATGACCGCCATAAAACGGTTTTAGATTTGTTGGACGATACTGCCCGTCAAAAAGAAGTCTTTCCTGTGGGGCGGTTAGATGTGGACACGCATGGGCTTCTACTTTTGACCAATAATGGTCAGTTATCACACGCTATGCTATCTCCCAAGCGACATGTGGCTAAGGTTTATCAAGCTCAGGTTGCTGGTCTGATGGATCAGGCGGATGTTGAGCGTTTTGCCCAAGGAATCGAACTCAAAGACTTCACTTGTCAGCCTGCCCAGCTCGAAATTATCGAAAGAGATGAAGGAGCGAAGACCAGTCTGGTCCGTATCACCCTATCAGAAGGTAAGTTTCATCAGGTGAAGCGGATGGTTTTAGCATGTGGGAAGGAAGTCACCGACCTTCAGCGTTTGTCTATGGGACCTCTGCAGCTAGATCCAAGTCTGGAACTGGGGCAATGGCGACGCTTGACTAAAGAAGAAATGCAGAGCTTGGAAATTTTTCAAGTTGAACTATAGAAAGCTAGGAAAGTGGAGCAATAGATTGCTTCACTTTTTTACTCTATTTGACAGTTAAGCCTTGATATGATAAGATTTAGGTAACTATATCTAGAAAAAGTTTCAGAGGAAATTATGGCAATTGAAAAGACAGTCAGCGAGCTGGCCGAGATTTTAGGAGTCAGCCGTCAGGCAATCAATAATCGTGTCAAGGCCTTGCCGCCAGAAGATACAGAAAAAAATGAAAAAGGTGTCACAGTCGTGACCCGCAGTGGCCTGATTAAGCTAGAAGAAATTTACAAAAAAACCATTTTTGAAGATGAGCCTGTCAGTGAGGAAGTCAAGCAGCGCGAGTTAATGGAAATCTTAGTGGATGAAAAAAATGCTGAGATTTTGCGCCTTTATGAGCAATTAAAAGCTAAAGATAGCCAGTTGGCTAAAAAAGACGAGCAACTCCGTATCAAAGATGTGCAAATTGCCGAAAAGGACAAGCAGCTGGACCAGCAGCAACAGTTGACAGCCAAGGCTATGAGCGAGCGGGAAACCCTTCTTTTGGAGCTGGATGAAGCTAAGGAGAAGGTACAAAAGCAGGAAAACAAAGGATTTTTCGCTCGTTTGTTTGGTAAATAAGAAAGAAGAGGCTGGGACAAAATTCCTAGCCTCTCAATTGTCTTTGGATTGTCGAGCAAGACGCAGTGGTTGAGTGGGCTCTACTCAACTGTGCGGAGGTGGGACGACGAAATCGAATTCTAACGAATGACCGATTTCTGTCCCACTCTCTTATTTGTCAAGGAAGGAGTGGAGCCAAGACGGCAATAACAGGAGCGGATTCATTGGAGCAATTTTGTATCCGATGTAACTTTCCTCCCCCTGTTTCGCACGAATTGCTGAAAGGAGAGTGAAATGAAACCAGAAAAACTTAGTTTTAAGCGCCTTTATCATAATTTAGATAAAATCCTAGTTCTCTTTTTCATGGTCTTTATGATGATGGAGTACGCTTGGATTCCCTTTAATTCCTATGCAGCAGAGTATCTGCTCAAACAGACAGGCTACCTCTTTTTGTCCTACAATAATGTTTGGGCAGTCCTCAGTTCCAATTGGCTGGTCGGTCTAGCCTTTCTAGTCCTTGTTGTGGTCAATCTCTTTGTCGCCTATTTCCAGAGCGGCATGATTTTTATGGGAATTCGCAATCTTTTGGACCAAGAAAATCGGCCAGTCTTTGCTTTTCTTGGGAAAACATTCAAGGATAGCTTTGCGCTTGTCAAGAAGGCTGGTCCAGGGAAAATGCTCTTTATCGTCCTTTATATGGGTTTTCTTTTTCCCTTCTTGCGCCAAATTTTGAAGATTTACTATCTCAATAAAATTTTGATCCCAGATTTTATCATTACCTATCTTGTAAATAATATCCTGTTTGCTATTCTCATGGGAGCCCTTGTCATCGGCATGCTGTTAATCGCAGTTCGGCTGATGTTCGCTCTTCCTCAGCTCTTTTTTGAGCATGCAACAGTGCCTCAGGCTATTCGTTTTAGTCTGGCTAAGACCAAAAATCGTCTTTTCTTTTACACCAGACATCTTCTTTGGATTATTATCAAAAGCTTTTTGATTTATACCTTCCTTTTAGTTCCAGCGATACTAGGACAGCAATATGCACATACCCGACCAAATGAGATTGCCCTCCTTGGTGGCATTGCTGCCTTTGTCCTAATCAAGTTGGCCTACTATATTATGCTGTCTTATTTCCTCCTCAAATTTGTCTCCTTCTTGACGGACCAAACTTTGACTGACTATCCTACTAAAAGAGGCTTGTCTCCCATGCGCTGGTTCGTTCTGACTATTGCCATTCTGAGTTTTGCTTTAGAAGGCTTTGTTTATCTAAGCCTCCCTCTGAAAAATGTTCCGATTACGATTTCCCATAGAGGAGTTTCGAGGGAAAATGGAATTCAGAACACCGTAGAAGCATTGGAAAAAACAGCCTTACTCAAACCTGACTTGGTTGAAATGGATGTGCAGGAAACCAAGGATGGACAGTTCGTCATGATGCACGACGCAAATCTGAAGCAGTTGGCAGGTATCGATGCCCAACCTCAAGACTTAACCTTGGCAGAGTTGACTTCGCTAGAGATTTCAGAAAATGGCTATCGGGCAAAGATTTCCAGTTTTGATGATTACTTTACCCGCGCCAATCAACTCGGTCAGCGCCTCTTGATTGAAATCAAGACGAGCAAGAAAGATTCTAAGGACATGATGGAACGATTTTTGAGCAAATATGGTGCCAAGATCAAGGTTTATCAACACCAGATTCAGTCCTTGGACTACCAAGTCATCGATCAGGTTGTCAAATATGACTCCTCTATCCCCAGCTTCTTTATCCTACCTTATAATACAATCTTTCCACGAACCAAGGCTTCTGGCTATACCATGGAATATTCAACCTTGGATGATAACTTTGTCAACAAGCTCTGGGAATCTGACAAACGCCTCTATGACTGGACTATCAACGATGAGGACAGTATCATCAAATCCTTTCGATTGGGAGTAGACGGGATGATTACAGATGATTTAGAGCTGGTTCAGACTTCCATCAAAGAACTCAAGGATGATCCAGACTATACTACCCTTTTGCTGAATAAATTTTTAGACTTGCTAAATTTTTCCTAGGATAGTATCAGAAAAATTAATAAAAGCGATTGGATAGAGTAATCGCTTGACTACCGCAATATTCAGAAAATTTAGTTTACTTTTTTATTTCTTGTGCTATAATTCTAAGTAAACCTAAAAACAAAAATAGGAGAAATCGTATGAAAAAAAGCAAAGTATTGGCTTTGGCTGGAGTTAGTCTTCTTTCAGTAGGTGTTTTAGCTGCTTGTTCTAGCTCATCAAAAGGCAAAAGCGAAGCAACATCTTACAACTATGTTTATAGTGCTGATCCAGAAACATTGGATTATGTAACATCTGGTAAAGCTTCAACAGCTGATTTTGTGACAAATGGTGTAGATGGTTTGTTGGAAAATGACCAATATGGTAATTTTGTACCATCAATGGCAGAGTCTTGGACTGTCTCTAAAGACGGCTTGACTTACACCTACAAAATCCGTAAAGATGCCAAATGGTACACTTCAGAAGGTGAAGAATATGGTGATGTGACTGCTCAGGACTTTGTAACTGGTCTTAAGCATGCAGCTGATAAAAAATCACAAGCTCTTTACCTTGTGCAACAATCTGTGAAAGGTTTGGATGACTATGTAAATGGTAAAATAACCGATTTCTCTACTGTTGGAGTTAAAGCAGTTGACGACCATACTCTTCAATACACTCTTAACCAACCTGAGCCACAGTGGAATTCAAAAACAACTTCACAAGTCCTGTGGCCAATCAATGCAGAATTCCTTAAGAAACAAGGGGATAAATTCGGTCAATCTACTGATCCAACTTCTATCCTTTACAATGGACCATTCTTGATGAAATCTATCACAGCTAAATCTGCTGTAGAGTACCAAAAGAATGAAAACTACTGGGACAAGGAAAATGTCCACATCGATACAATTAAGTTGGCTTACTTTGATGGACAAGACCAAGATGCTCTTGCTCGTAACTTCAAAGATGAGGCTTATACGGTAGCTCGTCTCTACCCTACAAGCTCAAACTATGCTGGTATCGAAAAAGATTTCAAGGATAACATTTTCTTCACACCACCAAGTGCCGGTGTAGCCGTTATGGGTGTCAATATCGACCGCCAAAGCTACAATCATACAAGCAAAACAACAGATGCTCAAAAGTCTTCTACTAAGAAAGCCATTCTTAACAAAGACTTCCGTCAAGCCTTGAACTTTGCTATCGACCGTACATCATACTCAGCACAAATCAATGGTGAAGAGGGCGCTCCTTATGCTGTCCGCAACACTTATGTGCCACCTTCATTTGTTCAAGTCGGTGAAAAATCTTTCGGTGACGTTGTAGAAGAAAAAGTTGCAGCCTTGGGTGAAGAGTGGAAAGGTGTTCAACTTGAGGACGGTCAAGATGGTCTCTTTAATGCTGAGAAAGCAAAAGCAGAGTTTGCAAAAGCAAAAGCAGCCCTACAAGCTGAGGGAGTAGAATTCCCAATCCATCTGGATCTTCCAGTTGCTCAGACTTCTAAGCCAATGGTTAACCGTGCGCAATCACTTAAGCAATCTGTTGAAAAGACTTTGGGAGCTGAGAATGTTGTTGTAGATATCCAACAAATGTCAGAAGATGATCTTTACAACATTACTTACTATGCACCAAATGCCGCTGCTGAAGATTGGGATATCTCAACAGCTGTTGGTTGGAACCCTGACTATCAAGATCCATCAACTTATTTGGATATTTTGAAAACTACATCAACTGAAACTACAAAGACTTACCTTGGGTTTGAGGGAGCAGACAATGCTGCCGCTAAGCAAGTTGGTTTAGATGAATTTGACCGCTTGGTAAATGAAGCTGGTAAGGAAACTTCAGATGTTGTTACTCGCTACGAAAAATATGCAGCAGCTCAGGCTTGGTTGACTGACAACTCTCTTGTTGTTCCATTGATGGCAAATCCTGGTGCAGCACCATTTATCTCACGTATCGAGCCATTCTCAGGTGCTTATGCCCAAACTGGTAATAAGACAAGTTCTACTTACTTCAAACGTCTTAAAGTTACAAATGACGTAGTAACGAAGAAAGACTACGAAGCAGCTCGTAAGAAATGGCTGAAAGAAAAAGAAGAGTCAAATGCGAAAGCACAAAAAGATCTCGAAAGTCATGTAGAATAAATCGTTCACTAGAACTTTCTCTAATAACGAGAGAAAGTTCTTTTGAAATTTAAAGGAAACGATAAATGAAAAAATACATTTTTATGCGTATTTTACGCTCACTTGTGTCGATTTTCTTGGTAACGACCTTGACCTATACCATTATTTATACAATGGTTCCGAGAAGATTGATTTTCAAACAAGACCCGAACTATAATAAGGTAGCCACAACCGAAGATAAAAAGACAAACTATGAAAATACAGTCTATGAGCGGATGGGCTATGTTGACTACTATGATACAAAAGAGTTGCAGGAAAAAGCAAAGAAAGAAAATAAATCTGTAACGACTGAACCGACTGAAGAGAACAAGAAGATCTATGAAGCCTATATTGAGAAACTTGGCAAAGGTTGGAAATTGTATCAATTCAAAGAAAGCAAGGAATTCTATGCTGTTCGTGAAGTTCCAGTTTACGAGCGTGTAATTGAGTTTTACACAAATCTGATTCAGATTGACCATCCAAATGTGATTCAAGATGAGGAAAATCCAAATCTTGAGCGCTATATCCGAATCGAAAATGACCCTGCTATTGGTTGGTCTGTCGTCGGATCTGGTACTCGTCATAAATACCTTCTATATTTCAATGGTCAGTTCCCATTTGTTCACCAAAACTTTGTTAGCTTGAACCTAGGAAATTCTTACCCTACTTATGCTAATACACCTGTACTTCAGGTTATTTCGCAAGGGCAAGGTCAGACTAAATCATCAGAAGTTCAATTCCCAACTGGTAAGAAAACTTCTTCTGTCAATATTTACTCTCGGACTTACAAGACACCAAGTAAAGCAGACTCTCAGGATATTGCCAAGTATGGTAAGGGAGATGCCTATACTGCAACTAAGAACAACTATCAAAATCCATCAATGATCGCCAGTTCAGCTATTATTGGTCTGATTGGTGTAGCTCTTTCTTATTTGATTGCGGTCCCACTTGGATCATATATGGCTCGTTTGAAAAATACATGGTTTGATAGTATTTCAACAGCTGCCTTGACCTTTATGATGTCCCTGCCAACGATTGCCCTTGTCTACATCGTTCGTCTGGCTGGTTCTACTCTAGGTCTTCCGGATTCCTTCCCAATTTTGGGAGCAAGTGATTGGCGTTCTTATGTTCTGCCATCTCTTATCCTCGGTCTTTTAAGCGCGCCGTGGACAGCTGTCTGGATCCGTCGTTATATGATCGACTTGCAATCTCAAGACTTTGTCCGTTTTGCCCGTGCTAAAGGTCTTTCTGAGAAAGAAATTTCTAACAAACATATTTTCAAAAATGCCATGGTACCATTGGTATCTAGTATTCCAGCCTCTATCGTTGGTGTCATTGCCGGTGCGACTCTGACAGAAACAGTCTTTGCCTTCCCAGGGATGGGTAAAATGTTAATCGACTCTGTTAAGGCGTCTAACAATTCAATGGTGGTTGGCCTTGTGTTTATTTTCACCTGTCTTTCAATCTTTGCCCTCTTAATTGGTGATGTGTTGATGACAATGCTTGACCCACGTATTAAATTAACATCTAAAGGAGGTAAATAATGGCTACAATTGATAAAAGTAAATTCCAATTTGTCAAACGTGACGATTTTGCCTCTGAAACGATTGATGCTCCAGCCTATTCATACTGGCGCTCCGTTATACGTCAATTCTTGAAAAAGAAGTCAACGACTATCATGTTAGGGATTCTAATTGCCATCGTGTTGATGAGTTTCATTTATCCCATGTTCTCGAAATTTGATTTCAATGATGTCAGCAAGGTAAATGACTTTAGCATGCGTTATATCAAACCCAATGCTGAGCACTGGTTTGGTACAGATAGCAATGGTAAGTCTTTGTTTGACGGTGTGTGGTTTGGTGCGCGGAATTCTATCCTGATTTCCATTATTGCAACAGTCATTAACTTGATTATCGGAATTATTGTCGGTGCTATCTGGGGGATTTCCAAAGCGGTTGATCGTGTCATGATGGAAGTCTATAATATCATTTCAAATATTCCATCCCTCTTGATTGTCATTGTCTTGACCTACTCTATCGGTGCAGGTTTCTGGAACTTGATATTTGCCATGACCATCACTGGCTGGGTAGGGATTGCTTATACAATTCGTATTCAGATTATGCGTTACCGTGATTTGGAGTATAATTTGGCTTCTCGTACTTTGGGAACACCAACTCTTAAAATTGTTACCAAGAATATCATGCCACAGTTGGTGTCAGTTATCGTGACCACGACTTCTCAAATGCTTCCAAGCTTTATCTCTTACGAGGCCTTTCTGTCTTTCTTTGGGCTTGGTCTTCCTGTGACAGTACCAAGTTTGGGACGCTTGATTTCTGACTATTCACAAAACGTAACTACCAACGCTTACCTTTTCTGGATTCCATTGACAACCTTGATCTTGGTATCCCTGTCCTTCTTCGTAGTTGGTCAAAACTTAGCCGATGCAAGTGATCCACGGACACATAGATAGGAGTAAATATGACAAAAAATAAAAATGTAATATTGACTGCTCGCGATATTGTCGTGGAATTTGACGTTCGTGACAGAGTATTGACCGCCATTCGCGGTGTTTCCCTTGACTTAGTTGAAGGGGAAGTTCTAGCTTTGGTTGGAGAGTCTGGCTCTGGTAAATCTGTTTTGACAAAAACATTTACTGGAATGTTGGAAGAAAACGGCCGTGTAGCCCAAGGAACGATTGATTATCGGGGAACTGATTTGACCGCTCTAAAGAGCAACAAGGATTGGGAACCAATCCGCGGTGCTAAAATTGCGACTATTTTCCAAGATCCCATGACCAGTTTGGATCCGATCAATACCATCGGAAGTCAAATTACCGAAGTAATCGTCAAACACCAAGGAAAAACAAGCAAAGAAGCCAAAGAAATGGCAATCGACTACATGACCAAGGTCGGTATTCCTGACGCTGAGAAGCGTTTTGAAGAATATCCATTTCAATATTCAGGCGGGATGCGTCAACGGATTGTTATCGCGATCGCCTTGGCTTGCCGTCCAGATATCCTGATCTGTGATGAGCCTACAACGGCCCTTGATGTGACGATTCAGGCGCAGATTATTGACTTGCTCAAATCATTGCAGGCAGAATACCATTTCACGACTGTCTTTATCACCCACGACCTTGGTGTTGTGGCAAGTATTGCTGATAAAGTTGCGGTTATGTATGCTGGCGAAATTGTTGAATATGGAACGGTTGAGGAAGTCTTCTATGATCCAAAACATCCATATACATGGAGCTTGCTGTCTAGCTTGCCACAGTTAGCTGAAGCAAATGGTGAACTTTACTCGATTCCAGGTACACCACCTTCACTGTACACTACCATTAAAGGAGATGCTTTTGCACTTCGTTCGGACTATGCAATGGCCATTGATTTCGAAGAAAAAGCTCCTGCCTTTCAGGTTTCCGATACGCACTGGGCTAAGACTTGGCTCTTGCACGAAGATGCACCAAAGGTTGAGAAACCAGCCATTATCGAAAACCTTCATGATAAAATTCGTTCAAAAATGGGCTTCAATCACTTAGAGGCTTAGGAGGAAGGAAATGACTGAAAAATTAGTTGAGATTAAAGATTTAGAAATTTCCTTCGGCGAAGGAAGTAAGAAGTTTGTAGCTGTAAAAAATGCGAATTTCTTTATCAATAAAGGAGAAACTTTTTCCCTTGTAGGTGAGTCTGGTTCTGGTAAAACAACCATCGGCCGTGCTATCATCGGCTTGAATGATACTAGTGCAGGTGACATCTTATACGAAGGCAAAAAAATCAACGGGAAGCAATCTAAAGCTGATGAGGCTGAATTGATTCGGAAGATTCAGATGATTTTCCAAGACCCAGCAGCCAGCTTGAATGAGCGTGCTACGGTTGACTATATCATTTCAGAAGGTCTTTATAACTACCATCTTTTTGAAAATGAAGAAGATCGTCAGGAAAAAGTTAAGAATATCATTCGTGAAGTGGGTCTCTTGGCTGAGCATTTGACACGCTATCCTCACGAATTTTCTGGTGGTCAACGTCAGCGGATTGGGATTGCTCGTGCCTTGGTAATGGAGCCAGATTTCGTCATTGCGGATGAGCCAATCTCTGCCTTGGACGTGTCTGTCCGGGCGCAAGTCTTGAACCTTTTGAAAAAATTCCAAAAAGAACTTGGTTTGACCTATCTCTTTATCGCCCACGACCTATCGGTAGTTCGCTTTATTTCAGATCGAATTGCTGTTATCTACAAAGGTGTTATCGTTGAGGTTGCAGAGACAGAAGAGTTGTTTAACAACCCGATCCACCCTTATACGCAGTCGCTATTGTCTGCTGTGCCGATTCCAGACCCAATTCTGGAACGCAAAAAGGTCTTAAAGGTTTACGATCCAGAGCAGCATGACTACTCAGTGGATCAACCTAGTATGATTGAGATTCGTCCAGGACACTATGTCTGGGCTAATAAGGCAGAAGCGGACCGTTATAAAAAAGAATATAAATAAAAAAGAAGCTGTAGAAGCATGGAATTGAATGTTTCACAGCTTTTTTATTGTTCTTTCAGGAAATTTACGGAAAGATAGCGCAATCGATTGCACACAGGAAAATCACTCTTTTCTAGCTATTATTCTACAAAATATAGGAAAAATGCAAAAATATTTTCTATAAAAGCCTTTACAAAATAAAAAATAGTGGTATAATAATACTATACAATGCAAACGATTTCATCAAGGGGTGGTTTGTGTAAAATATAAGGAGGTCTGGATGATGAAAGATTCATTCAAAAACATTTTTAGCTTTGAATTTTGGCAAAAATTCGGTAAAGCTTTGATGGTGGTTATTGCGGTTATGCCCGCAGCAGGTTTGATGATCAGTATTGGTAAGTCAATTCCGATGATCAACCCTGAACTAGGTTTTCTAGTGACTACTGGTGGCGTTTTAGAACAAATTGGTTGGGGGATTATCGGAAACCTGCATATCCTCTTTGCTCTCGCTATTGGAGGTAGCTGGGCGAAAGAACGTGCTGGTGGTGCCTTTGCGGCAGGTTTATCCTTCATTTTGATTAACCGTATCACTGGGGTTATGTTCGGTGTATCAAGCGATATGCTGAAAGATTCTAAAGCAGTGGTTAGCACTCTCTTAGGAGGAAGCATCAAGGTTTCTGATTACTTTATCAGTGTCCTTGAGTCTCCTGCTTTGAATATGGGGGTTTTCGTCGGAATTATCGCTGGTTTTGTCGGAGCAACAGCTTATAACAAATACTACAACTTCCGTAAATTGCCAGATGCTTTGTCATTCTTCAATGGTAAGCGTTTTGTACCGTTCGTTGTTATCTTGCGTTCAGTAATCGTAGCAATTGTTTTGTCATTTGTATGGCCAGTTGTTCAAACAGGTATCAACAACTTTGGTATTTGGATTGCTAACTCACAAGATACTGCTCCAATCTTGGCACCGTTCTTGTACGGTACTTTGGAACGTCTCTTGCTTCCATTCGGTTTGCACCACATGTTGACGATCCCAATGAACTACACACAACTTGGTGGTACTTATGAAGTATTGACTGGTGCTGCTAAAGGTACTCAAGTATTTGGTCAAGATCCACTCTGGTTGGCTTGGGTAAATGACTTGGTTGGTACTAAGACAGCTGATCCTACTGCTTACCAAAACTTGCTTGATACAGTTCACCCAGCTCGTTTCAAAGTTGGACAAATGATCGGTTCATTTGGTATCCTTATGGGTGTTGCCGCAGCTATTTACCGCAATGTTGATGCTGACAAGAAACATCAATACAAAGGTATGATGATTGCGACTGCTTTGGCAACCTTCTTGACAGGGGTTACTGAACCAATCGAATACATGTTCATGTTCGTGGCAACTCCACTTTACTTGATTTACTCATTTGTACAAGGTGCTGCCTTTGCTATGGCGGACATTGTTAACCTTCGTGTGCACTCATTCGGGTCTATCGAATTCTTGACTCGTACTCCAATGGCTATCAATGCTGGTTTGGGTATGGATATCATTAACTTTATCTGGGTAACAGTTCTCTTTGCAGTAATCATGTACTTCATTGCGAACTTCATGATTCAAAAATTCAATTATGCAACTCCAGGACGTAACGGTAACTATGAAACAGCTGAAGGTTCAGAAGCTGCTTCATCAGAACAAGGTGGTGCAAAAGTAGCTGCTTCTTCTCAAGCAGTGAATATCATTAACTTGCTAGGTGGCCGTGCTAATATCGTTGATGTTGATGCATGTATGACTCGTCTCCGTGTGACTGTTAAGGACGCAACAAAAGTTGGTTCTGAAGAAGAATGGAAAGCTGAAGGCGCTATGGGCTTGGTTATGAAAGGTCAAGGCGTTCAAGCAATCTACGGACCAAAAGCTGACGTTCTTAAATCTGATATTCAAGACTTGTTGGATTCAGGAGAAGTGATCCCTGAAACTTTGCCAAGTCAAAAAGCTGAGTCTGCAGCTGCAGCAGTTAGCTACAAAGGCGTAACAGAAGCAATCGAAACAGTTGCTGAAGGTGAAGTTATCAAGTTGGAAGATGTGAAAGATCCAGTTTTCTCACAAAAAATGATGGGTGACGGATTTGCAGTTGAACCAGCAAATGGCAAAATCTATTCTCCAGTAGCTGGTAAAGTGACAAGCGTCTTCCCTACAAAACATGCTCTTGGTCTCTTGACTGAAGCTGGTCTTGAAGTGCTTGTTCATATCGGTCTTGATACTGTTAGCCTTGAAGGCAAACCATTTGAAGTACATGTAGCAGAAGGACAAACAGTCGCTGCAGGTGATCTTTTGGTAACAGCAGATTTGGCAGCTATTAAAGAAGCAGGTCGTGAAACAGCAACTGTTGTTGTCTTCACAAATGCTCCAGCTATCAAATCAGTAACAGTTGAAAAATTCGGCAAAGTCGCTGCTAAGACAGTTGTGGCTAAAGTAGAATTGTAAGGTAGAAAAGAGAAATCATGGCAAAATTCCTGACTTTAAATACTCATAGTTGGATGGAAGAAGAGCAAGAAAGCAAGCTAAATCAGCTAGCTGAGCGGATTCTCCAAGAAAAATATGATGTCATTTGCCTGCAGGAAGTCAATCAATTAGTGGAGTCTGAACAGGTTGTTCAGGCTCCCTTCTATTATGCGGTAGATGGCGCCATTCCGATTCACCAAGACCACTATGCTTTGCTTCTGGTTGAGAAACTAGCTGAGGCAGGTATGGACTATTACTGGTCTTGGGCCTATAACCATATTGGTTTTGATATTTACAATGAAGGGGTCGCAATTCTGTCTAGAAAGCCCCTAAAGGCAAGAGAACTCTTGGTATCTGATGTCAATGATCCAAGTGACTATCATACGCGTAAAGTCTTGCTGGCAGAAACGGAGCTCGATGGTCAGCCTATCATGGTTGCTTCTTGTCACTTATCTTGGTGGGATAAAGGCTTCCAAGGAGAGTGGGCTAAGTTTGAATCTGAGCTCTTGCAAGTTGAGACTCCTCTTGTCCTCATGGGAGATTTTAACAATCCCGTTGATTACGAGGGTTACCAGCACATTCTTCAAAGTCTACTTGCTCTCCAAGACAGCCATAAGGTGGCTGACCAAACGATTGGTACAGCGACGGTTGAAGGCGATATCGCTGGCTGGGCAGGAAACAAAGATGCTCTAAAAATTGACTATATCTTCACAAGTAAAGATTTCAATATTGAAAGATCTGCTGTTGTTTTTGATGGCCAACGTGGTCCAGTCGTTAGTGACCATTTTGGCTTGGAAGCTCAAGTCCATTTCTAAGCTTATCTGAACAATAGAAATAAACTTAAGAATCGCTTTAAATGTTTGTTTTGTTTAAACAGCATTTGAAGTGATTTTTTGCTTTTTAGAGGAAAAGTGTAAAGAAGTCTAGAACCAAGAAGTTCTGCTGGTTAAGATAGGATAATCTTGCTATTTCATGCCTCAGACGGAGGTTTTTTTGCTTAATTTTGTTACAATAGACATGTAAGGAAGGGAATAGCTATGTGGAAAGTTCAATTATTCATCTTTGTTGAAGCGATTCTATTATCAATGGCCTTGGTCACCATGCTGGCCGCCGATTTTTCGCGTGTTGTTCTCATCATGCTGCTCTTTCTCTTGTTTCTATATTATTATTTCGGCAAGCAGAGAGGCAATTCGCTATTGGTTGCGACCATGATTGTCTTCTTTTTCATTGTCATGCTCAA
Source organism: Streptococcus cristatus AS 1.3089 (assembly GCF_000385925.1). NCBI lineage: Bacteria > Bacillati > Bacillota > Bacilli > Lactobacillales > Streptococcaceae > Streptococcus > Streptococcus cristatus. The sequence continues at coordinate 1,221,211 of NC_021175.1, read as the reverse complement.
TCCTTATGTTATTGCTGCTGTCCTTTTTGCCTTGATTTATGGCATGATTGTGGCCTATCCTTATCTTTACAAAGAAAATCAAGAGACCCACCTTTTCTTTGAAGATGCGACCGAAGTTCGAGCTGAAAAAAATCGTTGGTTGGGGGATTTGCAGCATTTTTCAAAGGATGATTGCCAGTTTCATGATATTAATCTCTTGAGAATGATGGGAAAGGACACCATTCACTTAGAGGATGTCATTGTGGTCAATCATGATAATGTGATTGTGATTCGTAAGGGCTTTGGGGATACCAAGATTGTCATCCCTTTAGATGTGGAAATCCAGCTTCAGATTAACACTTTGTATGGAGATTTGAATTTTTTAAATCATCCGCTACGCAAGCTACGCAATGAAACGATTTCTCTGACGACGCCTGACTATAAGCGGGCCAGCAAAACTGTAAAAATTGTCTTGGTCAGCTTTTTAGGAAATGTAGAGGTTGTTAGAAAGTGAAAAAAACAAGTTATTTGGTTATTTTTCTCTATACCTTCTTCGTTTTAGGGATTATCTTTCATTACATTTTTAATCTTTTTAATTTAGAATGGCAAAAGCTTCTGAATAATCTGGAACTGCTCCAGTCCTTTGCCTTTTTTGTTCTGGTTTTGGGCTTAACGCTGACTATTTTCTTGGCCGCTGCTGCGCGCTTCCTTCAGCACCTGTCCCTTTCTCAAGTTCAAAAGAATTTAAAAGCTATTTTAGAAGGCAGAGCCATACAAGAAACCGGACAGGCAGAATTGGATGATTCTTTCGTCCACTTGAAAGAAAAGTTGGATAGTCTAACCGAAAATTTGCAGAAATCTGAGAATCAGGCTTTACAGGCTGAAGAGAAGATTATTGAAAAAGAACGTAGGCGGATTGCTCGCGACTTGCATGATACGGTCAGTCAGGAGCTATTTGCTGCTAATATGATTCTCTCAGGCGTTGCTGGAAATGTGGAGCGTCTGGATAAAGACAATCTCCAGCAGCAGTTAAAAGGAATTGCAGACATTCTAGATACAGCGCAAAAAGACTTGCGGATCTTGCTCTTACATTTACGGCCGACAGAGTTGGAAAATCGGACCTTGGTAGAGGGCATGAATGTCTTAATCAAAGAGTTGACAGATAAGTCGGACTTGACTGTCCAGTTTAAGCATGAGGTGGTCAGCCTGTCCAAGCAGATAGAGGAGCATATTTTTAGGATTATCCAAGAAATAATCAATAATACCTTGCGCCATGCTCAGGCCAGTCGTCTGGACATCTATCTCTATCAGACGCCAAATAGACTCAAACTCAAGGTTTCTGATGACGGAATCGGTTTTGATCCGACTAGCTTGGCTGACATGAGTTATGGTTTGAAAAATATTGAAGATCGAGTGCATGATATGGCTGGCACTTTGAAGATTCTGACGGCTCCCAAAAAAGGAGTTTCTATCGAAATCAGTGTTCCATTGTTAGAAGGGAAAAAAGATGAGAATATTACTAGTGGATGACCATCAAATGGTCAGATTGGGCTTGAAAAGCTTTTTTGAATTACAGGACGATATTGAAGAAGTAACAGAGGCTACAAATGGTAGAGAAGGTGTCGAAAAGGCTTTGGAAAGCCGTCCAGATGTGATTATGATGGATATCGTCATGCCAGAGATGAGTGGCATTGATGCCACCTTGGCTATCTTGAAAGAATGGCCAGAGGCAAAGATTTTAATCTTGACTTCCTATCTGGACAATGAAAAAATCTATCCTGTGTTGGATGCGGGTGCTCATGGCTATATGTTGAAGACTTCTAGCGCGGATGAAATTCTCCACGCCGTCAGAAAGGTTGCAAAAGGTGAATTTGCCATTGAAACAGAAGTCAGCAAGAAGGTTGAATACCATCGAAATCATATAGAGCTTTATGAGGATTTGACAGCGCGGGAGCGGGATATTTTGGGGCTTCTAGCCAAGGGATATGAAAACCAGCGGATCGCTGATGAGCTCTTTATTTCCTTAAAAACGGTCAAGACGCATGTGTCCAATATTTTGTCTAAGCTGGAAGTGAGCGATCGAACCCAAGCAGTCGTCTACGCTTTTCAGCATCACCTTGTTCCGCAAGACGATTTTTAATGATATAATAGAAAAGATTAAATTGAAAGAGGAAAATATGAAGGCAAAATTAAAATATAAGGCGAAAAAAATTAAGCTTGTTTTCTTTGATATCGATGATACCTTGCGGGTCAAGGAAACGGGCTTCATCCCAGAGTCGATCAAAGATGTATTTAAGCAGCTGAGAGAAAAGGGAATTCTGACAGGAATTGCTTCTGGTCGTGGTATTTTTGGAGTCGTTCCAGAAATTCGTGCCTTGGATCCTGATTTTTTTGTTACCTTGAATGGGGCTTATGTTGAAAATCGAAAGGGCGAAGTCATTGCGAAAACTGTCATTCCGCAAGAGTGCGTAGAATCCTACATTGCTTGGACCAAGGAAGTAGGCATTGATTACGGTTTGCTTGGCAGCCATGAAGCGGCTTTATCCGTTCGCAATCCGATGATTTCGTCTGCGATTGATATCATTTATCCAGATCTGGCTGTCAATCCTGATTTTTACCAAGATCATGAAATCTATCAAATGTGGACTTTTGAGGATGTAGGTGACAGTTTGCAGTTGCCAGAAGATTTGTCCAAATCTCTCCGTATGGTGCGTTGGCATGAGCATTCATCGGATGTCGTACTGAAAGAAGGTTCAAAGGCATCTGGTGTTGCCAAGGTCGTGGAGCATCTAGGTTTCAAGCCAGAAAATGTCTTAGTTTTTGGAGATGGACTTAATGATTTAGAGTTGTTTGACTATGCTGGGCTCAGCATTGCTATGGGAGTTTCCGATGAAGAGCTACAGAAAAAAGCTGATTTCGTCACAAAAAGGGTCGAAGAAGACGGCATTTTTGATGCTTTGGAGCAATTGGGCATGGTGGAGAAAAAATTGACTTTCCCACAGCTTCATCTTGACGAGCTTGAAGGACCAGTGGCAAGGATTAAAACAAATCATGGTGAGTTGAAGATTCAACTCTTCCCAGAGCAAGCACCCAAAACAGTTGCCAACTTTATTGCCTTATCTAAGGATGGCTACTATGATGGAGTGATTTTCCACCGAGTTATCAAAGATTTTATGATTCAGGGGGGCGATCCGACGGGTACTGGCATGGGTGGAGAGTCCATCTACGGTGAACGCTTTGAAGATGAGTTTTCACCCGAACTTTATAATATCCGAGGCGCTCTATCAATGGCGAATGCTGGTCCAAATACCAATGGTAGTCAGTTCTTTATCGTCCAAAATAGCAGTCTTCCTTATTCAACCAAGGAATTGACTCGGGGAGGATGGCCAAAGCCAATCGCGGAAGTTTATGCTAGCCAGGGCGGGACACCGCATTTGGACCGTCGACATACTGTATTTGGGCAGCTAGTAGATGAGGCATCTTATGAAGTTTTGGACAAAATTGCAGCGGTTGAGACAGCTTCAATGGATAAACCACTTGAGGATGTTGTCATTGAGACGATTGAGGTTATAGACTAATGAAAATCGGAGATAAGTTAAAGGGCAAAATTACAGGGATTCAGCCCTACGGTGCCTTTGTCGAACTAGAAAGCGGTCTGATCGGGCTCATTCATATTTCTGAGATCCGGACGGGCTATATTGACAATATTCACGATATTTTAAAAATCGGGGATCAGGTTCTTGTGCAGGTGGTGGATTATGATGAGTTTTCTGGTAAGGCCAGCCTATCAATGCGGACCTTAGAGGAAGAAAAACATCGTTTACCGAGACGGCATCGCTTTTCAAATGATCGTTGTAAAATTGGTTTTGCGCCCTTAGGCAAGCAAATGCCAATCTGGATTAAGGAAGCCAAGGCTTTTCTAAAAGAACAAAAAGATTAGAAAAAAATCCTACTCATTTGAGTAGGATTTTTGGTAGACTCTTTTCACGATTAGGCGTCAAATTCATAGAGGGCAGTAGACAGGTAGCGTTCTCCGTTATCAGGTGTCAGAGCAAGAACTTTCTTACCAGCTCCTAGTTTTTTTGCGACTTCAATGGCTGCAAAAATAGCTGCAGCAGACGAAATTCCCACTAAGAAGCCTTCTTGACCACCAATATAGCGTCCCAATTCTAGCGCTTGCTCAGAAGTCACGCGGACAATGCCATCGTAAGCTTCTGTATCCAAGGTCTCAGGAATGAAGCCAGCTGAAAGTCCTTGGATTTTGTGCGGACCAGGTTTTTCTCCAGAAAGGATAGCAGATTCGTCTGCTTCGACTGCATAAACTTGGATGTTCGGATTCGCTTTTTTAAGAGCATGAGAAACACCAGAGATAGTCCCACCAGTTCCGACACCACCGACAAAGGCATCCAGTCCAGTTTCACCGAAAGCAGCGACAATTTCTGCTCCTGTTGTTCGTTCGTGAACTTCTGGATTGGCTGGGTTGTTAAATTGTAGTGGCAACCAGCCTTTGCGCTCTTGGGCGATTTCTTCTGCCTTGGCAATAGCTCCTTTCATTCCTTCGCTTCCTGGAGTCAAAACTAGTTCTGCTCCATAGGCTTGGATAATCTTGCGGCGCTCCACACTCATGGTTTCTGGCATCACAATGACAACCTTGTAGCCTTTAGCTGCCCCAACCCATGAAAGACCAATACCGGTATTTCCGCTGGTTGCTTCCACAATAGTGTCGCCAGGCTTGATAAGGCCATCTCGTTCAGCTGCCTCAATCATGCTGAGAGCAATCCGGTCTTTGACAGAAGAGCCAGGGTTGAAGGCTTCTAACTTGACGTAAACCTCAGCTGCTCCTTCAGGAACGATATTATTTAGTTTTACAATTGGCGTTTTTCCAACTAATTCTGTGATATTTTGATAAATGTTTGCCATTTTTCATACCTCAATACTTTAATGAAACTAGTATAAGCTGAAAGTGGCACTTTGTAAAATATAAAAAAGCTATGACCACGATAAAAATTCTTTATCACCAAGCCTAGCTTTTTAAATTATTCAACTGTTAAGGGAATTTCAACCTCGCGCAAGCCCTGATCATCAATTTGGATTTTGCCATTGAAAAACTCGATTAATTTCTGCTCTAGTGGTTCTTTTTCTTGCTTGTCGATATAGATGGTTGTGGCAACTAGATCTGTGAATTCTGTGTCGAATTCGATCAAGTTTTCAGCTTTTAAAAAGTTATCAAAGTTTTGGTACTGGCTGTAAGACATTTTGAGGCGCAAGCCAGCTTGTTCCTTGATTTCGATCAAACCGATTTCTTTGATTGCCAAGGCGACGCTGCCTGCATAAGCCCGAATGAGTCCGCCAGCTCCTAGCTTGATCCCGCCAAAATAGCGCGTGACCACAAAGCAGACATTGGTCACCTGGTGATTTTCCATGACACCGAGCATAGGAACGCCCGCTGTACCGCTGGGCTCCCCGTCGTCACTGGTTCGTTTGATTTCACTTTTCTCTCCGACAATAAAAGCAGAGCAATTATGAGTGGCTTTATAGTGCTCTTTTTTGATGGCTGCAATAAAATCCCGAGCTTCCTCTTCTGAGTAAACGCGCTTGGCATGGCAAATGAAGCGGGATTTCTTAATTTCTTCTTGGGCTTGGCCGTCTTGGCTAATTGTTCTATATTCCATAGTTTTATTGTACACAAAAAATTGGATTTTTCCAAAAGTTTTACGAATAAAAAAGTATGTTAGAAAGAAAAGATTGTTTAGGTAGGATATTTACAAAGGATCAGCTAAGTCCTGAGCTGCGCTCGCAGGCCCAGCAGATGCCCAGTATGCGAGAGGAAAGGCGGAGATTGTTTTGCAGCCGCTGTGGCTCTCAAGTGGACAAGGAGAACTACCAACTACCTGTCAACGCCTATTATTGCAGGGAATGTCTGATATTGGGGCGAGTTCGGAGTGATCAAGAACTTTATTATTTTCCGCAGGAAGACTTTCCAGAAAATCAGGTACTCAAGTGGCAGGGGAAATTGACAGCCTTTCAAGAGAAAGTTTCTCAGGGACTGTTAGAGTCAGTCGTTCAAAAGCAGAATAGCTTGGTTCATGCGGTGACTGGGGCAGGCAAAACGGAGATGATTTATCAGGTGATTGCAGAGGTGGTTGATCGCGGAGGTGCCGTTTGCCTGGCCAGCCCGCGGATTGATGTCTGTTTGGAGCTTTATCGTCGCCTTAAGCTAGATTTTGCTTGCCCGATTTCGCTTTTGCATGGCGAATCCGAGCCCTATTTTCGCAGTCCCTTGGTCATCGCCACCACCCATCAGCTTCTTAAATTTTATCGAGCCTTTGATTTGCTGATTGTGGACGAGGTGGATGCCTTTCCTTATGTGGACAATCCCGTGCTCTACCATGCCGTAGATCAGTCGGTCAAGGAGGAGGGAACGACAATTTTCTTAACTGCCACTTCGACGGATGAGTTGGATAAAAAAGTCCAAAAAGGAGAATTAAAACGACTCAGCCTTCCTCGCCGCTTCCATGGCAATCCTTTGATTGTGCCCCAAAAAGTTTGGCTGGCAGATTTTCAAAAATATCTAGCGAAAAAGAAATTGCCACCTAAACTGAGAAAATATATCGAGAGACAGAGAAAAACAGGCTTTCCTTTGCTGATCTTTGCCTCAGAAATCAAGAGAGGTCAAGAATTTGCGCAAGTTTTAGAGGAGAATTTTCCAGCGGAAAGAGTCGGTTTTGTAGCTTCAACAACTGAAAATCGTTTAGAAATCGTTGAAGAGTTTCGCAAGCGAGAAATTACCATTTTGGTCACGACGACCATCTTAGAGCGTGGTGTGACCTTTCCCTGTGTAGATGTCTTTGTTCTGGAGGCCCACCATCGTCTCTTTAGCCGTAGCGCCTTGGTGCAAATTTCTGGACGGGTGGGACGTAGTATGGATAGACCGACGGGAGATTTATTCTTCTTTCACGACGGCACTACACGTTCAATCGAAAAAGCGATTCGTGAAATCAAACTGATGAACAAGGAGGCTGGCCTATGAGAAATTGCCTGTTATGCAGCCAAGCAGTCGAAGAAAATAGGACTTTTTCTTCCTTGATTTTATTGCAAAAAGAAAAATATACAATTTGTAACCATTGTCGGGCAGGATTTGAAGCTATTTCCTCTATCCATTGCCCACGCTGCTGGAAGGAGGGAGAGGCGGAAGTCTGTTCGGATTGTCAAACCTGGGAAGCGCAAGGCTATTTAGTTCAGCATCAGGCCTGTTTTCTTTATAATGACTTGATGAAGGACTACTTCAGCAAATACAAGTTTCAAGGGGATTATCTTCTAAGATTTGTTTTTGCGGAAGTTCTCAAAAAAAGTCTCGGAAACTTCAAAAAATATACTCTGGTTCCTATTCCAGTCAGTCTTGAAAAATACCAAAGTCGAGGTTTTAATCAGGTAGAAGGCTTCTTGCAAGCTACTGGTTTGCCTTATAAACATTTGCTTGAAAAGCAGGATGTGCTTGCTCAATCCAGTAAAAATCGCCAAGAACGTTTAAAAAGCCAGCAATGTTTTACATTGGCAAAAGATGTCCTCCTACCAGAAAAAATTCTACTGATAGACGATGTGTATACGACTGGAAAAACCTTGCAATTGGCTCGAGAATTATTGCTGGAAGCAGGTGTGAAAGAAGTTTTGACATTTTCACTCGCAAGATAAGAAAATATTTGCAAAAAAGGAATGAAAGCGTTATAATGATATTGTAAATAAAACATTTATGTTTAGAAAGAAGGTACTTATATGCTTAAATATAGTATCCGTGGTGAAAACCTAGAAGTAACTGATGCTCTCCGTGACTACGTAGTTTCTAAACTTGAGAAGATTGAGAAGTATTTCCAAGCGGAGCAAGAACTTGATGCACGGGTCAATTTGAAAGTGTACCGGGAGAAGACGGCGAAGGTCGAAGTAACCATTCCTCTTGGCTCAATTACCCTTCGGGCAGAAGATGTTTCACAAGACATGTACGGATCTATTGACTTAGTTGTCGATAAGATTGAACGTCAAATTCGTAAGAATAAGACAAAGATTGAAAAGAAAAATCGGAGCAAAGTTGCAACTAGCCAGTTGTTCACTGATGCTTTAGTAGAAGACGCTAATACAGCATCTTCAAAAGTAGTACGTTCTAAGCATATTGATTTGAAACCAATGGATCTAGATGAAGCTATTTTGCAAATGGATTTGTTGGGACATGACTTCTTCATCTACACAGATGTTGAAGATAATACAACGAATGTTATCTATCGTCGTGAAGATGGAGATATCGGTTTGTTAGAAGTAAAATAATGTAAAAGAGCTGTCCAATTTGGATGGCTTTTTGTTGTAAGGAAAGCTCTCGCTCATTCTACTTCAAAGAATGTTTACAAATAAAGAAATTCTATTTCGTTTTTATAGCTGTCCTATGGTATAATAAAGGGATAAATGTTAGGTGGTAAGTATGGCTAAATTAATTCCTGGTAAAATTCGAACGGAAGGAATTGCCCTCTGTGACAGCAAAAAAGTCGAAATTCTTGACGTCAAAGATTCCTTTTTATACACGCGCGTGGATCAGTACAATCTACGTTATAGTCTAGATGATGAGGCGGTTTTCTGTTCCTGTGATTTTTTTCAAAAGAAGAAGTACTGTGCCCATCTGGCTGCTTTGGAATATTTTTTAAAAAATGATCCGGCGGGTAAAGATCTACTGGCGAAGATGACAGAAAAGGAGTCTTCCAGTCAGGAAGCCCAGAAGTTGGTTTCTTTTGGCAGCCTTTTTTTGGATAAGATTTTGCTAGATAAATCCAGTCAACAAATCCGCTATGAGCTATTGGCGACCGGCCAAGAAGATACTTACACAGGACAATTCTTATGGAGTCTGCGGATCCGTCGACTGCCAGATGAGCGTTCTTATGTGGTGCGTGATATTTTGTCCTTTTTGAGAACCTTGGGCAAGGGTGGGCATTATCAAATCGGTAAGAACTACTATGAGCCTATCCGAATGGAGAATTTTGATGAAGCTAGTCAAGACCTACTAGAATTTTTACGAGGCTTGGTGACGGATTATAAGGGGCAGGACTCTTCGTTGGTCTTTCCCAATGCTGGGCGGCACGTTTATTTTCCAGCCAGTCTTTTTGAAGAAGGTGTGACTCGCTTGATGAATCTCACTTCATTTCATTTAGAATATAGCTTCTATGATTATGCTGAGGTATTTTTCCAAGACTTGCATGAAGAGGCGGAGATTTATCAATTTGAGGTGCAAGAGCGGGAAAACTATTTTGAACTGCTGATATCAGAAAAGAATTATAAGCTGCTCTATGGAGGTCAATTTATCTTTCATAATCAGACCTTCTATCAACTGACGGCTCAGCAGACCAAATTAATCAAGGCTTTACAAGAATTGCCGATAGAGCAGGAGCGCGTTAAGCGCCTGCAGTTTGATGTATCTGAGCAGTCCAAACTGGCAGTGAGTTTGGTCGAGTTTAAAAAGGTTGGCCGTGTGACAGCACCTGAGCGCCTGCTCATTCATGACTTTACCGTGGATTTCAATTTTAATTTGGGAGTGGACAAGCAAGTATTACTGGATCTTGTCTTTGATTATGGCAGTCAGACCGTAAGCAGTCGCAAGGAGTTAAGAAAGCTGCCTTTTGCCAGCAATTTTGAGCGAGAACAGCAAGTTTTTAAATCAATGCTGGAGGCAGGTTTTACAGATGAGTTTACCAGCCAGCGTCCCCCTTTGCGACCCGAAGAAATTTATCGTTTCTTCTCCGTCTTGATTCCACGCTTTAGAGCATTGGGCAATGTCTACTTGTCAGATGAGCTACTGGGCCTATCTCAAACAGAACCTCCGAAGGTTTCCATCAGTATGAATGGTGGGCTCTTAGATATTGGCTTTGATTTTACTGGTATTGATCAGTCTGAAGTCGATGATGTTCTAAATTCGCTGATGAGTCAAAAGGATTACTTTATCAGCAAGACAGGGCAGGTTCTGATTTTTGATGAGAATAGTAAGCGAATCAGCCAGACTTTGCAACAATTGCGAAGCAAACATTCTAAAAATGGGGTCATCCAAACGCATAGTCTGGCCGCCTATCAACTCTCTGAATTGTTCAAAGATCAGGAAAGAGTTGACTTGTCGCAGGATTTTCGCCAGCTGGCTTATGATTTGACCCATCCTGAGGATTTTCCTCTGCCTAAGCTGAAGGTTCAGGCAGAGCTTCGAGATTATCAAGAAACGGGTGTAAAATGGCTATCCATGCTGAATAAATATGGATTTGGTGGTATTCTATCCGATGACATGGGCTTGGGAAAGACCCTTCAGACCATTTCTTTCTTGACTGCTCATTTGACCAAGTCTAAGAAAGTCTTGATTTTGGCGCCATCCAGCCTGATTTACAACTGGAGTGATGAGTTTGCCAAATTTGCTCCAGACCTAGATGTAGCTGTTGTGTATGGACTGAAAAATGTCCGAGATGCTGTGATTGCAGAAAATCATCAGATTACGATTACTAGCTATGCTTCTTTCAGACAAGATGTTGAAGAGTATCAGGGACTTCATTTTGATTATTTGATATTGGACGAAGCACAGGTCATGAAAAATGATCAGAGCAAGATTGCTCAATATCTAAGAGCTTTTGAGGTGGACCGTACCTATGCTTTATCTGGTACGCCAATTGAAAATCATCTTGGCGAACTCTGGTCTATCTTCCAGATTGTCCTTCCAGGCTTATTACCGAGCAAGAAAGCTTTTTTGAAGATGTCGGCAGAAACGGTTGCCCGCTATATCAAACCCTTTGTTATGAGGCGCAAGAAAGAAGAAGTCTTGCAGGAGCTTCCTGATTTGATTGAGGTTTCTTACCGTAATGAACTCGCAGACAGCCAGAAAACGATTTATCTAGCTCTGCTCAAGCAAATGCAGGAGCGAATCCTTCATGCAACGGAGGAAGAAATCAATCGTAGCAAAATTGAAATCTTGTCTGGTCTTATGCGACTCCGTCAAATTTGTGACACTCCCAAGTTATTCATGGAGGATTACAATGGAGAAAGTGGCAAGCTGGAAAGTTTGAGTGAGCTGTTGGAGCAGATTCAAGGCGGCAATCATCGTGTTCTGATATTTTCACAATTCCGTGGTATGCTGGATATTATAGAGGAAGAGCTGGGTCGGATGGGGCTGGAATCCTTCAAAATCACAGGCTCAACTCCGGCAAAAGACCGACAGGAGATGACAAAAGCCTTCAACCAAGGAGAAAGATCAGCCTTTCTGATTTCCCTCAAGGCCGGCGGTGTCGGTCTCAATCTAACTGGTGCAGATACTGTTATTTTGGTGGATCTTTGGTGGAATCCTGCGGTAGAAGCCCAAGCTATTGGTCGGGCTCATCGTATCGGTCAGGAGCGGAATGTCGAAGTTTATCGCATGATTACGCGAGGAACCATTGAAGAAAAAATCCAAGAATTGCAGGAGACTAAACGAAATCTGGTTTCAACGATTCTGGACGGGGCAGAGTCTCGCTCCAGTCTTTCGCTGGAAGAAATTCGAGAAATTCTTGGAATTTCATCTGAATCGCTTGAAAAAAAGTTTGAATAGTTTATAATAATGAAGAGTTGAAAGGATATGCTATGACAAATACCAAATTTCCTATAATCGCTGATGACGAAATTATGTTGACAGAAATGCCGCACATGAATTTGTACGATGAGTTGGATCTGATTAGCAATATTAAAGGTGACTACCAAGACCGTAATTATTTAGAATGGATGCCGATTGTCGAGCCAGAAAAGCCTGCTCGTGTGGCTCCTGCCAAAACTGTAAGTGAGGCTAGGAAGAAGCAAGTCCCAGTTACGGACTTTAAAAAGCCGATCGACAAAAATGATCCAGCTATCCGCTATGCTGAGCAGGCGCGAGAGGAAGCTCGAGCTGATCTGAAGAAAAAACGTTCAGCTGCTTATTTGACGAGCAAGCTCCCAAATAAAGTTCGTAGTCGGAAGGTAGCACCTCCTCTTGAGGGGAATCCAGTTAAGCCGACAGCACCTTTCCAAAAGGAAAATTCAGGTGAGCTAACAAAGTTCAGTAACAAGCTCAAGCAAGATAGCTACATACTAGCGGATATTCAGCCTCAAGCTATTGTAGAGGCGCCAGCTAATCAAGAAAAAAAAGAAAAAGAATAACTACGATTTTCTCAAAACCAGCCAAGTCTATAACAAAGGCAATAAGCGAGAAAAACACAATAAGCATAAAAAAGCGCAGGAATTAGACATTACCAAGTTTGGTTCAGATGTTCCAGGGCAATAAGGCTTCAGTTCTTAAAGATTTAAGGAGTAATCATGACAAAAACCTATCATTTTATCGGGATTAAAGGCTCAGGTATGAGTGCTTTGGCTTTGATGTTGCACCAAATGGGTCATAAGGTTCAGGGCAGCGACGTTGATAAATATTATTTCACCCAGCGCGGTCTGGAGCAGGCTGGCATTTCTATCCTGCCTTTTGATGAAAAAAATATCCAGTCAGATTTTGAAATCATTGCTGGTAATGCCTTCCGCCCAGATAACAATGTAGAAATTGCCTATGCAGATGCCAACGGTATCAGTTACAAACGCTACCATGAATTTTTAGGTAGTTTTATGCGTGATTTTGTCAGCTTAGGTGTGGCTGGTGCCCACGGGAAAACTTCTACAACGGGCATTCTTTCTCACGTTCTGTCCAACATCACGGACACTAGCTATCTGATTGGAGATGGTACTGGACGCGGTTCTGCCAATGCCAAGTATTTTGTCTTTGAATCAGACGAGTACGAGCGCCATTTCATGCCTTATCATCCGGAATATTCAATTATCACCAATATTGACTTTGACCATCCAGATTATTTCACCAGCTTAGAAGATGTTTTTAATGCTTTCAATGATTATGCTAAGCAGATTACCCAAGGCCTCTTCGTTTATGGAGAAGATGAGCAACTGCGACGCATTACTGCAAGTGCACCGATTTACTACTATGGTTTCAAGGAAGAGGGCAATGATTTTGTCGCTCATGATCTCTTGCGCTCTACCAGTGGTTCAGGCTTTAAAGTTTCCTTCCGCGGGCAAGAGCTGGGTGAGTTCCAGATTCCAAGTTTTGGCCGCCACAACATTATGAATGCGACAGCGGTCATCGGCCTCCTCTACATTGCAGGTATTGATTTGAATCTAGTAAGAGATCATCTCAAGACTTTTGGTGGGGTTAAGCGCCGCTTTACTGAAAAGATTGTCAACGACACAGTCATTATTGATGACTTTGCTCACCATCCGACGGAAATTATTGCGACTTTGGATGCAGCTCGTCAGAAGTATCCTAGCAAGGAAATCGTGGCTATCTTCCAGCCGCACACCTTCACTCGGACCATTGCTCTCTTGGATGAATTTGCAGATGCCCTCAATCAAGCCGACTCAGTATACCTAGCTCAGATTTACGGATCTGCGCGTGAGGTGGATAAGGGCGATGTCAAGGTCGAAGATTTGGCTGAAAAGATTGTGAAGCGGGCCAAGGTCATTGACGTGGACAATGTTTCTCCACTTCTTGACCACGATAACGCAGTTTACGTCTTTATGGGAGCTGGAGATATCCAGACCTATGAATATTCCTTTGAACGTCTCTTGTCCAATCTGACCAGTAACGTTCAGTAGGAGGAGACTTGATGGAAGCACCAATTCGAATCAGGCAGGCCGACTTGAGCGATTGGGAGGCAATTCTTGAAATCGAGCAGCTGAATTTTCCAGCAGTAGAAGCAGCTAGCGCAGAAATCATAAAAAATCGGATTGAGCTGCTTCCAGATACTTTTCTGCTAGCAGAGCTACATGGTCAGCTGGCCGGTTATATTGTCGGCTTAGCTGTTCAGAGTCCTTATCTGACAGACGATTTCTTTAGTAAGGTCAGTGCCAATCCTCCAGCAGGAGGTTTCATTGCTATACAAAGGCTGTCCGTTCATCCTGATTTTCAGAGGCAAGGAGTCGGAACCTTGTTGATTGCAACTCTCAAGGAAACAGCTGTTCAGCAAAACCGGCAAGGCATTAGTCTACTTTGTCCTGATGAGCTGATACCTTATTATGAGATGAATGACTTTGCTCATGAAGGAATTGCAGACTCGAGTTACGGTAGTGCTGCTTGCTCTCATATGATGTGGGAAAATCCCGATTTTAAGGAGAAAGAATGATTATCCGTCAAGCTCAAATGGCTGACTTAGATGCCATTTATGCCATCGAATTGGAAAATTTTAGTCCAGAAGAGGCTATTAGTCGTGAAATATTGGCCAAACACATTGAAACCATTTCCTCAACTTTTTTGGTTGCAGAAAAAAATGGCAAGATTCTAGGTTATCTGGAAGGGCCTGTCCGACCAGAACGGCATTTGCACGATGTTTCTTTCACACTGGAAATTGAAGACTACCATTCTACGGACGGTGGCTTTATCTCCCTGACTAGTCTGTCTATTTCTAAAGAAGCGCAGGGCTTAGGTGTAGGAAAAGCCTTGTTGGAAGCTATGAAGGAAATTGCGATTGCAGATGAACGTCACGGTATCAATCTTACTTGTCATGATTATTTGATAGCCTACTATGAGCAACATGGCTTTGTTAACGAAGGCCGTTCAGCCTCAACGTATGCAAATGAAGTATGGTTTGATATGGTTTGGGAAAATTCCCAGATTTAATTTCATAAATAATATAGCTTTAAAAGTCAGATATGATTGCATTTATCTGACTTTTAAGATATAATGTTAAGGATTATGAAGAAGGAGGTCAAGTTTTTGACTGAAAATTCACAGGATAAGGAAAAGGCACTGAGTTTTAAAGATAAAATTTTGAGCGAGTTGGCTGCGGCCAATGGAACCCAAAATCACTCAGCTCAGCAAGAAGCCCAGCCTCTCTTAGACAAGGAAATGGAATTGGCAGAGAGCTTGGAGTCTCTCGTTTCAGCTGTTGAAAAATCTCATGAAGTTCTGGAGAAAGAAACTTCAGTAGAGGAAGAGTCCGTTAAGCTTCAAGTAGAAGAAGCGACGGAACAAGAGAAGTTGGAAGTTGATAATCAGGCTGATGTTCTAGAAAATATCGTTCGCAATTCTACAATCTCAGAAACCCCATCAAGCGTTGAGAGACTGGCGCAAACTGAACTTGCTAAATCAGCGAGTGCAGAGTCTGAAGAAGTCCAATCTTCTGCAGTCCAGTCTAGAACTTATCAAACTGAATCAGTAGCAGCTACAAGTGAGACAAAAGACTTGGGGTTGCCAGAATCAAGCACTACAGATAAACAGCAAATCGAAAAAGACTTTTCTGCTGTTGAACAGACTTTAAGTCGTAGAGATGTCGGTCATGGAAAGAAGCGCTCACGGGCAGCTCGTACCAATGGCAGTGCAAAGAAAAAGCGTAAAAATGGCTTAGCAAATCGAATCGTCATGACAGTCTTGGTAATTGTCTTGTTGGGCTTAGGTGTTACTGGTTTGGTAGGGTATAACTATGTTAACTCTGCGCTTAAGCCAATGGATGCTAGTTCGACAGAGTATGTGACAGTGGAGATTCCTGCTGGTTCCAGCACTAAGCAAATCGGAGAAATTCTGGAAAAGAAAGGTCTGATTAAGAACGCTCAAGTTTTCAACCTCTATTCAAAATTTAGAAGCTATGGTAATTACCAATCTGGTTATTACAATCTCCAAAAGAGCATGGACTTAGACACGATTGCTAAGCAGCTACAAGAAGGTGGAACAGACACACCACAGCCACCAGTTCTTGGTAAGATAACGATTCCTGAAGGATATACGCTAGAGCAAATCGCAGAGACAGTCACTGTCAATGCGGCTGCAACTGCCAACAAGAATACTAAAACACCATTCAGCAAGGAAGAGTTTCTGAATAAAGCACAAGATGAAGACTTTATTGCAAAAATGGTTGCAAAATATCCACAGCTTTTAGCAACGTTGCCAAGTAAGGATAGTGGTGTTAAATATCGCCTCGAAGGTTATCTTTTCCCAGCTACTTACGAATATGGGAAAGAAACCACGGTTGAGGAACTGATTGACCAAATGTTGGCTGCTATGAATACAAATCTATCTCAGTATTATTCAACACTTGAGTCTAAGAATCTGACAGTCAATGATGTTTTGACACTTGCCTCTTTAGTCGAAAAAGAGGGATCAACTGATCAGGATCGCAAAGATATTGCTAGTGTCTTCTATAACCGTTTGAACCAAAATATGCCGCTTCAGAGCAATATTGCCCTTCTTTATGCGCAAGGAAAACTTGGTCAAAAGACGACTCTCAAAGAAGATGCAGAAATTGATACAAATCTTGATTCACCTTATAACGTTTACAAAAAGCAAGGTTTGATGCCTGGTCCAGTAGATAGTCCAAGCTTGTCTGCTATCGAAGCTACCATTAATCCAAGCAAGACAGAATACTTGTATTTTGTGGCAAATGTGGAAACAGGGGCTGTATATTTTGCAAATACCTACGAAGAACATGCTAAGAATGTGGAAGAACATGTCAATAGCAAATTAAACCAATCAGGTGAAAGTTCTAACTAAATTATGTGGTTTTCCACATAATTTTGTTTTATCAAAAATAGAAAGAGAAGAGAAAATAAAATAATGGCTGAAAAAACCTACCCTATGACCCTTGTAGAAAAGGAAAAATTAGAACAAGAATTAGAAGAATTGAAATTGGTAAGACGTCCAGAAGTAGTGGAACGCATTAAAATTGCTCGCTCTTACGGAGACCTGTCAGAAAACAGTGAATATGAAGCAGCAAAGGACGAGCAGGCTTTTGTTGAAGGCCAAATTTCAAGCCTAGAGACGAAAATCCGCTATGCTGTAATTGTTGACAGTGATTCGGTTGCTAAAGATGAAGTCGCCATCGGTAAAACTGTTACTATTCAAGAAGTCGGTGAGACTGAAGAAGAAGTTTATATCATCGTTGGTTCAGCTGGCGCTGATGCCTTTGCTGGAAAAGTTTCAAATGAAAGTCCAATTGGTCAAGCATTGATTGGTAAGAAAACAGGTGATACTGCAACGGTTGAAACACCAGTTGGTAGCTATGATGTCAAAATCCTAAAGGTTGAAAAGACAGTCTAAGAAAGGTCGAGCATGCTCGGCTTTTTCTTTATCAACTTATGCTATAATACTAGGACAAGCAAAGGAGATTGTATACATGGTTTTATCAAAAAAGCGAGCACGTCATGTCATTGAGGAAATTATTGCCCTATTTCCTGACGCTAAACCGAGTCTAGATTTTAGAAATCACTTTGAGCTCCTCGTGGCAGTCATGTTATCGGCTCAGACGACAGATGCTGCAGTCAATAAGGCTACTCCAAGCCTATTTTCAGCGTATCCAACTCCAGAAGCTATGGCAGCAGCATCCGAGGCAGATATCGCCAAGCACATTTCTCGCTTGGGACTTTATCGAAATAAAGCTAAGTTTCTGAAAAAATGTGCACAGCAACTCTTAGAGCAATTTGAGGGACAAGTGCCACAGACTCGTACGGAACTAGAAAGTCTGGCAGGTGTGGGGCGCAAAACAGCTAATGTGGTTATGAGTGTAGGTTTTGGCATTCCAGCATTTGCAGTTGATACCCATGTCGAACGCATTTGCAAACATCACAATATTGTCAAGAAGTCAGCTACCCCTTTAGAAGTTGAAAAACGTGTCATGGACGTCCTTCCGCCTGAACGTTGGCTAGCTGCCCATCAGGCTATGATCTATTTCGGTCGAGCTATTTGTCATCCAAAAAATCCAGAGTGTGATCACTATCCTCAGCTGTACAATTTCGATCATATTTAAAATAAAATTCTTAGGTATTACCGCTTGATAGGCGACGAACGTTTCAAGGGCCCGGGAAAAAGGTACTGTTGCTCGAATTGAGGGACTACTTATCAGATTTTTCTGGGACGCTTTTATAGAGGTTAAAGACAAAAGGGAGAGGCGAGTATAGGTAACCTTTCCTTTTTTGAATGTTGATTTATCAATGATTTTGTGGGTGTTAGGGAATAAAATTGCAAAAAAAGTAAAAAAAGTTTCAAAAAAGTGTTGACAAGATATTGGATAGGTGATATACTGATATAGTTGTCGCTTGAGAGGGCGACAAAGACCTTTGAAAACTGAACAAGACGAACCAATGTGCAGGGCACTACAACTTTAGTTGTAGTACTGAACAATGAAAAAACAATAAATCTGTCAGTGACAGAAATGAGTGAGAACTCAAACTTTTAATGAGAGTTTGATCCTGGCTCAGGACGAACGCTGGCGGCGTGCCTAATACATGCAAGTAGAACGCTGAAGGAAGGAGCTTGCTCTTTCCGGAAGAGTTGCGAACGGGTGAGTAACGCGTAGGTAACCTACCTTTTAGCGGGGGATAACTATTGGAAACGATAGCTAATACCGCATAAGACATTTTACTGCATGGTAAGATGTTAAAAGATGCAAATGCATCACTAAGAGATGGACCTGCGTTGTATTAGCTAGTAGGTGAGGTAACGGCTCACCTAGGCGACGATACATAGCCGACCTGAGAGGGTGATCGGCCACACTGGGACTGAGACACGGCCCAGACTCCTACGGGAGGCAGCAGTAGGGAATCTTCGGCAATGGACGGAAGTCTGACCGAGCAACGCCGCGTGAGTGAAGAAGGTTTTCGGATCGTAAAGCTCTGTTGTAAGAGAAGAACGAGTGTGAGAGTGGAAAGTTCACACTGTGACGGTAACTTACCAGAAAGGGACGGCTAACTACGTGCCAGCAGCCGCGGTAATACGTAGGTCCCGAGCGTTGTCCGGATTTATTGGGCGTAAAGCGAGCGCAGGCGGTTAGATAAGTCTGAAGTTAAAGGCTGTGGCTTAACCATAGTACGCTTTGGAAACTGTTTAACTTGAGTGCAGGAAGGGGAGAGTGGAATTCCATGTGTAGCGGTGAAATGCGTAGATATATGGAGGAACACCGGTGGCGAAAGCGGCTCTCTGGTCTGTAACTGACGCTGAGGCTCGAAAGCGTGGGGAGCAAACAGGATTAGATACCCTGGTAGTCCACGCCGTAAACGATGAGTGCTAGGTGTTGGGTCCTTTCCGGGACTCAGTGCCGTAGCTAACGCATTAAGCACTCCGCCTGGGGAGTACGACCGCAAGGTTGAAACTCAAAGGAATTGACGGGGGCCCGCACAAGCGGTGGAGCATGTGGTTTAATTCGAAGCAACGCGAAGAACCTTACCAGGTCTTGACATCCCGGTGCCCGTCCTAGAGATAGGATTTTGCTTCGGCACACCGGTGACAGGTGGTGCATGGTTGTCGTCAGCTCGTGTCGTGAGATGTTGGGTTAAGTCCCGCAACGAGCGCAACCCTTATTGTTAGTTGCCATCATTCAGTTGGGCACTCTAGCGAGACTGCCGGTAATAAACCGGAGGAAGGTGGGGATGACGTCAAATCATCATGCCCCTTATGACCTGGGCTACACACGTGCTACAATGGCTGGTACAACGAGTCGCAAGTCGGTGACGGCAAGCTAATCTCTTAAAAGCCAGTCTCTTAGTTCGGATTGTAGGCTGCAACTCGCCTACATGAAGTCGGAATCGCTAGTAATCGCGGATCAGCACGCCGCGGTGAATACGTTCCCGGGCCTTGTACACACCGCCCGTCACACCACGAGAGTTTGTAACACCCGAAGTCGGTGAGGTAACCTTTTAGGAGCCAGCCGCCTAAGGTGGGATAGATGATTGGGGTGAAGTCGTAACAAGGTAGCCGTATCGGAAGGTGCGGCTGGATCACCTCCTTTCTAAGGAAAATGGAAGCCATTGGTCGTCATGTTTAGTTTTGAGAGGTCTTGTGGGGCCTTAGCTCAGCTGGGAGAGCGCCTGCTTTGCACGCAGGAGGTCAGCGGTTCGATCCCGCTAGGCTCCATTAGGATAGTGATGACTATTCTAAACTTGTCCATTGAAAATTGAATAACTATATCAAATAGTAACAAGAAAATAAACCGAAAACGCTGTGAATATTAATGAGTTTAAGACTGAAAGGTCTAAAAATAAGGTTAAGTTAGTAAGGGCGCACGGTGGATGCCTTGGCACTAGGAGCCGAAGAAGGACGTGACAAACGACGAAATGCCTCGGGGAGCTGTAAGTAAGCGCAGATCCGGGGATGTCCGAATGGGGGAACCCAGCAGGTACTACCTGTTACCCATCTCTGTTAAGGAGATGAGGAGGAAGACGCAGTGAACTGAAACATCTAAGTAGCTGCAGGAAGAGAAAGCAAAAGCGATTGCCTTAGTAGCGGCGAGCGAAACGGCAGGAGGGCAAACCGAAGAGTTTACTCTTCGGGGTTGTAGGACTGCAAAGTGGACTCAGATTTTATAGAAGAATGACATGGGAAGGTCAGCCAAAGAGAGTAAGAGCCTCGTATTTTAAATAGAATCTGTACCTAGCAGAATCCTGAGTACGGCGGGACACGCGAAATCCCGTCGGAATCTGGGAGGACCATCTCCCAACCCTAAATACTCCCTAGTGACCGATAGTGAACCAGTACCGTGAGGGAAAGGTGAAAAGTACCCCGGAAGGGGAGTGAAATAGAACCTGAAACCGTGTGCCTACAACAAGTTCGAGCCCGTTAATGGGTGAGAGCGTGCCTTTTGTAGAATGAACCGGCGAGTTACGTTATGATGCGAGGTTAAGTTGAAGAGACGGAGCCGTAGGGAAACCGAGTCTGAATAGGGCGGTTTAGTATCATGATGTAGACCCGAAACCATGTGACCTACCCATGAGCAGGTTGAAGGTGCGGTAAAACGCACTGGAGGACCGAACCAGGGCACGTTGAAAAGTGCTTGGATGACTTGTGGGTAGCGGAGAAATTCCAAACGAACTTGGAGATAGCTGGTTCTCTCCGAAATAGCTTTAGGGCTAGCGTCGACATGAAGATTCTTGGAGGTAGAGCACTGTTTGGGTGAGGGGTCCATCCCGGATTACCAATCTCAGATAAACTCCGAATGCCAATGAATTATGGTCGGCAGTCAGACTGCGAGTGCTAAGATCCGTAGTCGAAAGGGAAACAGCCCAGACCACCAGCTAAGGTCCCAAAATAATTGTTAAGTGGAAAAGGATGTGGGGTTGCACAGACAACTAGGATGTTAGCTTAGAAGCAGCTATTCATTCAAAGAGTGCGTAATAGCTCACTAGTCGAGTGACCCTGCGCCGAAAATGTACCGGGGCTAAAACAATTTACCGAAGCTGTGGATACCTTTATAGGTATGGTAGGAGAGCGTTCTATGTGTGGTGAAGGTGTACCGTGAGGAGCGCTGGAACGCATAGAAGTGAGAATGCCGGTATGAGTAGCGAAAGATGGGTGAGAATCCCATCCACCGTAAGACTAAGGTTTCCAGGGGAAGGCTCGTCCGCCCTGGGTTAGTCGGGACCTAAGGAGAGACCGAAAGGTGTATCCGATGGACAACAGGTTGATATTCCTGTACTAGAGTATGAAGTGATGGAGGGACGCAGTAGGCTAACTCGTGCGTACGAATGGATGTACGTCTAAGCAGTGAGGCGTGGTATGAGTCAAATGCTTATACCTGTAACGTTGAGCTGTGATGGGGAGCGAAGATTAGTAGCGAGTGAGTGATGTCACACTGCCAAGAAAAGCTTCTAGCGTTGTATCATACTCTACCCGTACCGCAAACCGACACAGGTAGTCGAGGCGAGTAGCCTCAGGTGAGCGAGAGAACTCTCGTTAAGGAACTCGGCAAAATGACCCCGTAACTTCGGGAGAAGGGGTGCTGACTTTGGTCAGCCGCAGTGAATAGGCCCAAGCAACTGTTTATCAAAAACACAGCTCTCTGCTAAATCGTAAGATGATGTATAGGGGGTGACGCCTGCCCGGTGCTGGAAGGTTAAGAGGAGTGCTTAGGAGTAATCCGAAGGTATGAATTGAAGCCCCAGTAAACGGCGGCCGTAACTATAACGGTCCTAAGGTAGCGAAATTCCTTGTCGGGTAAGTTCCGACCCGCACGAAAGGCGTAATGATTTGGGCACTGTCTCAACGAGAGACTCGGTGAAATTTTAGTACCTGTGAAGATGCAGGTTACCCGCGACAGGACGGAAAGACCCCATGGAGCTTTACTGCAGTTTGATATTGAGTGTCTGTGCCACATGTACAGGATAGGTAGGAGCCTACGAGATCGGGACGCCAGTTTCGATGGAGGCGTTGTTGGGATACTACCCTTGTGTTATGGCCACTCTAACCCGGATAGGTGATCCCTATCGGAGACAGTGTCTGACGGGCAGTTTGACTGGGGCGGTCGCCTCCTAAAAGGTAACGGAGGCGCCCAAAGGTTCCCTCAGACTGGTTGGAAATCAGTCGCAGAGTGTAAAGGTATAAGGGAGCTTGACTGCGAGAGCTACAACTCGAGCAGGGACGAAAGTCGGGCTTAGTGATCCGGTGGTTCCGCATGGAAGGGCCATCGCTCAACGGATAAAAGCTACCCTGGGGATAACAGGCTTATCTCCCCCAAGAGTTCACATCGACGGGGAGGTTTGGCACCTCGATGTCGGCTCGTCGCATCCTGGGGCTGTAGTCGGTCCCAAGGGTTGGGCTGTTCGCCCATTAAAGCGGCACGCGAGCTGGGTTCAGAACGTCGTGAGACAGTTCGGTCCCTATCCGTCGCGGGCGTAGGAAATTTGAGAGGATCTGCTCCTAGTACGAGAGGACCAGAGTGGACTTACCGCTGGTGTACCAGTTGTCTCGCCAGAGGCATCGCTGGGTAGCTATGTAGGGAAGGGATAAACGCTGAAAGCATCTAAGTGTGAAACCCACCTCAAGATGAGATTTCCCATAACGCAAGTTAGTAAGAGCCCTGAGAGAAGATCAGGTAGATAGGTTAGGAGTGGAAGTGTGGTGACACATGTAGCGGACTAATACTAATAGCTCGAGGACTTATCCAATTTTCATTGAGCGCAGCGTTCGATAAGACTTGTTAGGATTGAGTAGTTATTCAATTTTGAGTTGACAAGGCAATGTAAGATTGCAAGTTAATTCAGAAAGTTAAGTGACGATAGCCTAGGAGATACACCTGTACCCATGCCGAACACAGAAGTTAAGCCCTAGAACGCCGGAAGTAGTTGGGGGTTGCCCCCTGTGAGATATGGAAGTCGCTTAGCAAGATAGGAAGTGTTAGTACTTCCTTTTTGGGAGTTTAGCTCAGCTGGGAGAGCATCTGCCTTACAAGCAGAGGGTCAGCGGTTCGATCCCGTTAACTCCCATATAGGTCCCGTAGTGTAGCGGTTATCACGTCGCCCTGTCACGGCGAAGATCGCGGGTTCGATTCCCGTCGGGACCGTTGAAATTGTTTAACAGTTTCAATAGATAGACTCGTTAGCTCAGTTGGTAGAGCATTTGACTTTTAATCAAAGGGTCACTGGTTCGAGCCCAGTACGGGTCATAAGCGCGGGTTTGGCGGAATTGGCAGACGCACCAGATTTAGGATCTGGCGCTTTAGGGCGTGGGGGTTCAAGTCCCTTAACCCGCATAGGAATATAAATGAGCCGGCTTAGCTCAGTTGGTAGAGCATCTGATTTGTAATCAGAGGGTCGCGTGTTCAAGTCATGTACCCGGCCATTTTTTTGGATAGAGATGCGAACGTAGTTCAGTGGTAGAACACCACCTTGCCAAGGTGGGGGTCGCGGGTTCGAATCCCGTCGTTCGCTTTGAGGCCGGGGTGGCGGAACTGGCAGACGCACAGGACTTAAAATCCTGCGATTGGTAACGATCGTACCGGTTCGATTCCGGTCCTCGGCATAGCGTATATGCGACAGGGCACCCTTAGCTCAACTGGATAGAGTACCTGACTACGAATCAGGCGGTTAGAGGTTCGACTCCTCTAGGGTGCATGAAGGGAACTGAGGTCATATGACTCTGTTTCTACTTATGATCGGGAAGTAGCTCAGCTTGGTAGAGTACTTGGTTTGGGACCAAGGTGTCGCAGGTTCGAATCCTGTCTTCCCGATATATTGTTGGTTTAGAATTTTCTAATCATTACTGTATTTAAATAACGGCTGGAGCCGTTTTTTTGTTTTGCTACTAACGATCCAGAACGATTTTAGCCTTTGGAAATAGTTTTCTGGCAATATCGTAATATTGTCTAAACATGTTCATGGTAATGACTTTGACTTGTTTTTGGACTTGTCTGGAATAGCGCAGAAAGTGATTGCGATCTGGAATCAAAATCCTGCGCAATGAAGCACATCTTTATCTGCCGATTGAAACAGTCACTTTCCTGACTGTTTCCACATCCTAGCTCATGTGTTCTGGAAGGTAGTTGAGGTTCGTTTTAAACTCGAATTCTTTCAACTTACGAATGACGGTAGAAGTGGAGACAGCCAAGCTTTCAGAGAGGCCTGCCATAGAAAGTCTCTCCATCAATTTTTGAGCGATTTTCTGCTTGACGATGGTTTCGATTTGGTGGTTCTTCTTAACTAAGGACGTCTCAAGGACGTCTCAGCGACAGCCTTTTTTCTACAGATTTTACAGCGAAAACACCGTTTCTTTAAGCGAATCAGCGTTTTATATCCCGCACACTCTAAATAGGGAATTTTTGATTCTTTCTGGAAGTCATATTTAGCCATTTCTCCTTGACGGTGAGGGCATTTAGGTGCGGGATAATCTAGCTTGGCGAAGATTTCTTTATGAGTTCCCGAGTCCTTGTAATCTAGAATGATGATATTTTTGTCTTTAATTTTGAGTAGGTTTATGATAAAATTTAGCTGTCCCATAAGATTCTTTCTAATGATGGTTTGGTCGCTTTTCATTATAGGTCTTATGGGTTTTTTCTATAATAAAAGTGGCTCCATAATCCATACAGTGGTGTTACCCACTACAGAAATTATAGAGCCGATTTTCTTAGGTAAATAATTATAAGACAGTAGAAAGTTATGTCTACTGTCTTATTTTATGCACTTATATTTTTATGGGCAATAAGATAATCTCCTGTCCTAATCAATTGATGTGTGGCGACTCATTATTAGTCTAGGAGTTACCTACGTGTGACTATTGACTTGATTGAATTTTCACTCGATTTTTTGTATACTAATATGAGGATAATCATTTATAGATGGGAGATTGTTATATGTTAAAGCAAGATTGGCTCGAATATTTTGAAGCTGTGAATGGACGTTCAGCGACGGATGCAGAAATTGCTCAAGCTTTCCTAGCTGGTGAGTTTGTGGAACCTGAGGTGGCAAGTGCACATCAAGTTGGAAATGGAGCTGCTTCAACCATGGCAGGAACTGCACAAGCACAAGGAGTGGCTTCGAACGGAGAATACTATGCACAGCAGCAAAATATTTTTCAGGAACAGAATGTACAAGCCCCGTTCGCTCAGCCAACTGGGCAGCAATATCAAGAGCTTCCTCAGCAACAGCAAAACCTAAATCAATTTGCTAATCAAGCACAATCATTTGCTCAACAGGGATATCCTTATCAACAGCCAAATGGTGGGCAACCTAACCAGTTTATTGCTCAGCCTCAATCTTCTGGTCCGCAAGGCTTCAATCAGCAAGCTTATCAAAATAATCCGCAAGGCCAGTTCAATGTGCAGAATTTCCAGCAAGGTCCACAGGCCTACTATAGTCAGCAACAGCCGGCGCAACCAAGTGAATTTTCTAAAACAATGAAAGGTTTCTGGGCTTGGCTTGTTTCTGCTTGGAAGTCGCCAACTTCAGAAGTTGAAAGTAGCAAATTAAATGGCTATCTTTCTCTAGGATTGACTGTTTTCTTTGCAGCTATTGTGGTGAATTATAATTTTTATAATATTATTTCTTCGGTCAGTTTTGGCTTTTACAGTGGTCCGACTTTTGATTTTAGACTTTTCTTGGTCTCACTGATAGCGGCAGCCCTCGTTCTTTTCTCCATTATTTTAGGAGGCTTTGCTGTAAAACGCATGGTCTATAAGGATGGAAGCTTTAGCTTTAATAAGGCATTTGACTGGTATGGTCGACTCTATGCGATTGTCTTACCTTTTGTAGCTCTTTCTGCTTTATTTAGTTTATTAGGAATTATGTCTGTATCCCTCTTCCTAGCATGGATCGGCTTGGTCTTAATTGGAGTCGGAGCAACCTTTGCTTTGATTTATTCAAAATCTAGCACGTCAATGGATCCTTTTTATAAATATTTACTGGCAATTATTGTCAATGGTGTGATTACATTTATCTTTACTTTCATCGCTTTCTCATTGTTGATGAGTCTTATGATGATGTAAGGTTTTAGGAGGTGATTTATGACAACGAAAGAAAAGTGGGTTGAGCTTTTTGAGCAGGTTATTGGTAGGAAGCCAACCGCAGATGAATTTTTAGAAGGAAAACGTTCTGATTTTGATCCCAGAAAGATTATTTCTATTGCAGCTCCAGCAGGACAAGGTAACGATGGGGCAGCTGAAGAGAAGCAAAGCTCGGTGACTCAGGAACAAAATTTGGAGCAAGAGGAGCCAGCCCTAGAGTTTTACAAAGAAGAATCTGTTGTGCATTCTCCTAAAGAAGAAAAGCAAGAGATTTCAGAATCGGATCAATACCAAGAGCAACGGGAAAATTGGCTGCAAGCTTTCGAGATGAATATTGGTAGAAAGCCGACTAAAGAGGAATTTTTAGAAGCACGAAATCAAGGTTTTATTAATTTGCCTGTTCGCTCTGAATTATTGGATTCGGAATTGCCACAGAAAGCAATAAAAAAAGCAGAAAAAAGAATGTCGAAGAAGAAAGCCATGCTGATTGCTTTTCCTCTTATTTTGCTTTCTGTTTTGGTGGTAACCTTTTTATATATGAGCTCCGTGACAGGTGTTAAAGTAGTGACGGATGATTTCGCAAAAGCAGTTACGAAAAAGGATTATGATGGAATTGCAAACCTTCTCTCTACGAATTCAGATAAGTGGACACGCGCAGATGCGAGGGCTTTAGTCGAACACTTAGAAAGTCAAGAAATCAATATTGAGACTGAGCTGGACAACATTGCTAAGTCGAAGGGAAAATCAGCCTATATTGATGACAATCAGAATAAACTTTTAGGTGTGACTGAAAAAAGCAAAAAATTTGGGATTTTTCAGGAATATCAAATAGTGGCCTATCCTGTAGAGGTGAAGGTTAACACGAACTTAGACAATGCGAGCATCAAAGCAGGAGATAAGAAAAGCCTTCCTTTGAGTAAGAATGCTGAAACGAATATTGGCAAATATCATTTTATCAAGCAGGAATTCACCCTTAAAGGTAAGACGGAAGTTGGGGAAATTGAGAGTAAGATACAGCTTGATTTAGCAACTGCTAAGAATAATGAAATTAAATTGGATCTTAAGTCTGAAAAGAAACGATTGAAGATTACTATGCCAGCAGAAGCTTCAAATGCAACGGACCTTAAAATTGTTGTAAATGGCAAGGAAATTGGTAGTAGTTTGGAAACAGATATTCAAGTTGTACCACATCAAGAACTGGAAGTTTATGCTAAGTTTGTTGTTGCTGGTAGCACTTTTGTAACCAACAAGGAAAGTATTGTTGTCAAAGGAGACACGCTTGATCTTGTATTATCTTTACCAAAAGAAGTGACAGATAAGATCAAAGAAAAGGATGAAGAAACTAAAAAGCTAGAAGCTAACAAGGCAAAAATCACTAATTTTCTTAGCGAATATCGCACGGCTGTTTTCAGATCGGTCTCTAATCGTTCTAATTATTATGCTCAATATTATGATACTTCTAGTCCAGCATACAAAGAGATGGTTGAGTGGACTACAGGTGGCGGTGTCAAGAAGGCGAAAATTGATTATTACGATCCAGGAGCTTTGGATATCCGTGAAGTGAGAGAGGAGAACGGCTCCTATATTGTGACGACTTATGAAGACTATACAGTTCACTATATTGATAGTACTCCAAATAGTGTCAATCGAAAAAATAAAACTTACTATTTGAAGCCGACCGGAAATTCCTTTGCAATCTATAATATTGAAGTTTCAGAAAGTTAGTGGAATACAATGAAATATAATAAACTTATTTTTCTAGCAATGGCAGTCTTGGTTTTAAGTGCTTGCTCAGCAGCCAAAGACAAGACTGAAAGTAGTACAAACAAGCAGGCAAGTAGCTCAAAGGTATCTGTTGAAAAAAAGGAGGCTGAAAAAGACCGGTCATCTAGCCAAGATACAAGGAGTGAATCGGATAGTGCGGAGTCTAAGAAGGAGCAAAAGCAGGACGTAACTGTCGATAAAAATGTTTCTTACAACGGAAGCTATTATAGCGTTCAAGGGAAATATGACGAAATAGTCATCGCCAATAAACACTATCCATTATCAGCTGATTACAATCCAGGTGAGGATCCGACTGCTAAAGCAGAACTACTTAAGTTAATCGCAGATATGCAGTCCAAAGGTTATCCTATCAGCAACCAATATAGCGGCTTTCGTAGCTATCAAACTCAGGTCGGCCTTTATCAAAGTTATGTGAATCGAGATGGACAAGCTGCGGCTGATCGTTATTCGGCAAGACCGGGCTACAGCGAGCACCAAACTGGTTTAGCGTTTGATCTGATTGATAGTAGCGGCAATCTGGTTGAAGAAGCTGGAGCTAGTCAGTGGCTCTTGGACAATGCCTATAAATATGGTTTTGTAGTACGCTATCCTGTTGGCAAGGAGGCTTCTACTGGCTATGTGCCTGAAAGTTGGCATCTACGCTATGTAGGAAAAGAGGCCAAGGAAATTTCCGAATCTGGTCTCACACTGGAAGAGTATTATCATTTTACAGGTGGTAATTATGTCCAGTAAAATCTAATTGCAGACTCAGCGTCTACCTTATTCTCAAAAGTTAGAAGCTACATATCTCATTTTAAAAATGGAGTTGAGTTGCTGGATGATTAGAAAAATGCATAGTAAAACCAGTCCTCGTTTTTTGGGGACTGGTTTTTTGTTTTGTTGATGCTAAGGCATAACTCATAAGATGATCAGAACTCGAGTTGACTCTGGTTCTATTCTTTTATAATTTCAATCTTTTCGATTTTAATATCTGTTTTGGGTTTATCTTTATCGCCAGTTTCTGTGGCAGCGATTTTATCTACTACGTCCATGCCTTCAATGACTTGACCAAAGACAGTATAGCCGCCGTCAAGACTTGGGTTTCCGCCGTTTTTGTAAGCTTCAATGATTTTAGCTGGGAAGGTGTCGGTCGGTAATTGTTTAGATAAGTCTTTCTTGCTTTGGTTGATGAAAAATTGACTACCGTTGGTGTCTTTTCCAGCATTGGCCATGGCCAATGCACCGCGCAAGTTGTAGAGGTAAGGGGAATATTCATTCTTGAAGCCATTTCCTGAGTCGATAGACTTATTTTTGCCTTTCCAGATGGATTCGCCGCCCGTGCCATTTCCTTTAGGATCGCCTGTCTGAATCATGAAATCGTTGATAACGCGGTGGAAAATCACCCCATCATAATAGCCTTCCTTGGCATGTGTCAGAAAATTTTCGACCGCTAAAGGAGCGTATTTGGGAAATAGTTTGAGACGAATATCTCCTTGGGTTGTAATAATTTTGACTTCAGCCTCGTCTTCGGCAACTTCTGTAGATAGCTGTGGGAAGTTGGCATTCTCGTTTGTCATGGCATCCTTGTATTGCTCACGGAGCTTCTGAATTTCAGCTGCCTCAGAGCTGGTATCGGTAGCGTTGGTAGTAGAAGACTGCGTAGGAGTGCTAGATGACTTGGTAGTAGAATCTTCTTTAGCGGAGCAGCCTGCCAGAGCAAGTGCGGATAAAAGAACTAAAAAGAATGATTTTTTCATAAGGAACCTTTCTGAGCATAAGTTTATGCACTATTGTTATTTTACTATAAGTGCTTTAGTTTTTCAAACTTTCTTGCGTCAGAAATTCCAAGAGCAGGGATTTGAGGCTTTCTGGGCGCAGATTGTGGCTGTAAATATCCTGCAAGCTGAGCCATTTGGGCTGGTAAATATTTTGGGGACTACTGCGCTGGGCTTCCTCGCCTTGTATGAGTGGAGTCTCGACCGTACATAGTTCAGCGTAAAAATAATACTCCTCTTTGCCCTGATTATTAAGGGAAAAAGCTGTGCATAGCTGGTCGGCAGAAAAGCTAAGATCGACTTCTTCTTTCATTTCCCGTAAGGCAGCCTCTAAAGGCTTTTCTCCAGGCTCGATAGTTCCACCGGGAATCACGAAATACTCTTGTCCGTCCTTCCAGCGGTGAATCAGCAAAATCTTGTCCAAGAAAGGATTGTAAATAATCACACCTGCTCGCATGGTTTTCTCCTTTTCGATGCTTTTCTTCTACTTAGTCTAGCAAAAATAACTAAGGATTACCAATCTCAAGCTATGGAAACATTTTCTGGAAAATTTTGCTTACGAGACAAAGATATTTATGCTAGCATGAATGTAATTCATCAGAAATGGAGTGTTTATGCCGAGAAATTTTAAAGAAGCTATCTTCTTCACCTTGCTTATGTGTATTCTTATGACCTTGGGGATGTACGATTGGAATCTCTTTTTACTAGGCCATTTTCCTTTAGGAAATTTAGCTGCTGACTATCTATCTGGTTTTATAACGGCCTTTTTATTAGATGTTCTTTTAGTAGGAGCCTTGGTCAAAGGACTGTTCTTCCACTTTTTGAAAGACTATCACAAGCGCTGGCAAAATATTGGGGTGCATCCTTGTTAGTGGAACGTTATTTGGGAGCTTGGGGAACAAATTTTATCATGGCTTTTCCGATCAACTTTCTGCTGGTTGGTTCGCTCTCGCATTTTATCCTAGGACGTATCCAGAAACCTTTCCCTGATTAAGAAAAAGTCGAAGATTTTGAGGACGATAGTGAAGTTCCGACAATTATTCGAGGAAAAATTATGGTAAAATAAGATGAGAATCATTGCTTTCGTTTGATAAAAATTTGTCGTTCGTTTGAAGGAGGCTTGATTATGGCAAGACGTTTAACAAGAAGTGCTGATGATAAAATCATTGCGGGAGTTTGCTCCGGCCTAGCTCGGTATTTTAATATAGATCCGGTTATCATTCGTGTCTTCTGGGGAGTCTCCTTTTTCGCTTATGGGATTGGACTTCTTCCCTACCTCATTTTCTGGTTGATTTTGCCAGAAGAATAAAGCAGAAACTAGTTGCAAAAGGCAGCTAGTTTTCTCTTTAGAAGATCTTAAAATATGGTATAATGAAAGTTATGGCAAATAAGAAAAATACAAAAAATGGTCGGACTACAAGACGGCCGACAAAAGCGGAATTAGAAAGACAGAAAGCGATTCGACGGATGATAGTCACCTTTGTTTTGGCTATTGCTTTGTTGTTTGCTGCTTTGAAGCTGGGCGCTTTTGGCGTCACCATTTATAATTTAATTCGAGTTCTGGTAGGGAGTCTGGCTTATGTGGCGATTCTAGCGGCCTTGTTTTATCTCTTTTTCTTTAAGTGGCTGCACAAACATGAGGGGAAGATTTCAGGCTTTATCAGCTTTTTCTTAGGACTAAGCTTAATCTTTCAAGCCTATTTTGTTCATGTTTTGCATTTGAAAGGGCAGGTTTTATCCACAACGCTTACGCGAGTCCTAACAGATTTGATGGCCTTTAAAGTGACCTCATTTGCTGGTGGGGGGCTGATTGGGGCGGCTCTTTATGCTCCGATTTCTTTTCTCTTTTCAAATATCGGTTCTTATTTTATCGGGCTGCTCCTGATTTTGCTAGGGGGTCTGCTCATGAGTCCATGGTCGCTTTATGATCTTGCTGAGAAATTTAGCGTGGCTTTCCAAAATTGGAGGGAAAAAGAGGAAGAAAAGCGTCATCTCCGTTTTCTTGAGCAGGAGGAGAAAGCTGCACAGGCAGCTATGCAAGCCATTGAGGTAGAGCAGGCAGGAGCTGAAGTGGATCCTGAAACGGGAGAGATTCTAGATGCCGAGGATTTGTCCTATTCGCCTATGGACTTTGACGAGGCGGACTATGCTGAAGAGGGAAACTATAATCCTCATGAACCGCTAGATTTTGGCCACGAAGAGGAAATAGAAGAAGCAGAGGCGGACGTAGAGGTAGATTTTACGACCAAAGAAAGTCTGGACTATAAGCTGCCGACCATCAATCTCTTTGCGCCTGATAAGCCTAAAAATCAGTCCAAAGAAAAGCGAATTGTCCGAGAAAACATCAAGATTTTGGAAGAAACATTTGCTAGCTTTGGGATTAAGGTTACTGTCGAGCGAGCTGAAATCGGGCCCTCTGTCACCAAGTACGAGGTTAAACCCGCTGTCGGCGTTCGGGTCAATCGGATCTCCAATCTGGCGGATGACTTGGCTCTAGCCTTGGCTGCCAAGGATGTGCGGATTGAAGCGCCGATTCCTGGGAAATCTCTTGTCGGGATTGAAGTACCCAACTCTGAAATTGCGACCGTGACCTTCCGAGAACTTTGGGAGCAGTCTAAGACCGATGCTAGTAAACTCCTAGAAATCCCACTCGGTAAAGCCGTTAACGGATCTGTCCGTTCCTTTGACTTGGCTAAGATGCCCCACCTCTTGGTGGCTGGCTCTACTGGCTCTGGTAAATCTGTGGCTGTCAACGGCATTATTGCCAGCATTCTCATGAAGGCCAGACCTGATGAAGTCAAGTTTATGATGGTGGACCCTAAGATGGTGGAGCTATCTGTTTATAACGACATTCCCCACTTGCTCATCCCTGTCGTGACCAATCCTCGCAAGGCCAGCCGCGCCCTGCAGAAGGTCGTAGACGAGATGGAAAACCGCTATGAACTCTTCTCTAAGGTTGGTGCTCGTAATATTGCTGGCTACAATGCTAAAGTAGCCGAGTACAATGCTCAGTCAGAATACAAGCAGGTTCCCCTACCTTTAATCGTCGTCATCGTGGACGAGCTGGCAGACCTTATGATGGTGGCCAGCAAGGAAGTGGAAGACGCTATTATTCGTTTGGGACAAAAAGCGCGTGCGGCTGGGATTCACATGATTCTGGCTACCCAGCGGCCATCTGTAGATGTTATCTCGGGCTTGATCAAGGCCAATGTGCCGTCTCGGATTGCCTTTGCTGTGTCCAGCGGGACAGACAGTCGGACCATTCTGGATGAAAATGGAGCAGAAAAGCTCTTGGGTAGAGGAGACATGCTCTTTAAGCCGATTGATGAAAACCATCCAGTTCGTTTGCAGGGCTCCTTTATCTCAGATGAGGACGTGGAGCGTATCGTAGCCTTTGTCAAGAACCAAGCTGAAGCTGACTATGACGATAGCTTTGATCCTGGCGAAGTTTCTGAAAACGATATTGAGTCTGGCGGAGGCGACGATGAAGGCGATCCCCTCTTTGAGGAAGCTAAGGCCTTGGTCATTGAGACTCAGAAAGCCAGCGCGTCTATGATCCAGCGGCGACTCTCGGTCGGCTTTAATCGGGCTACTCGTCTCATGGAAGAACTGGAAGCAGCTGGCGTTATCGGACCAGCCGAGGGAACCAAGCCGAGAAAAGTTTTGCAGACAAGTTAAACATTTTCCCGAGCAGTCGGTCAACAAGGATAATATCCTGTAAATAAAAATCTGCCAGCAGTTTGCCAGCAGATTTTCTCTACTAAAGAATGAAAGGAAAAAGTTATGAAACTAGATAGCATTCACCATATTGCGATTATTGGCCATGATTATGCCAAAACTAAGACCTTTTATGTGGACAAGTTGGGCTTTGACATGCTGGATGAGCGCCATCGACCCGACAAGCAGGACATTCTCTTTAATGTCCGCAAGGGAAATCTGACGCTGGAAATTTTCATCAAGGAAGAGGCTCCCAAGCGGCCAGCCTTGCCAGCTCCAGAGCATACTGGATTGCGGCATCTGGCTTTCCGAGTGACAGATGTCGAAGAAACGCTAGCGGAATTTGACCGTTTGGAGATTCCTCATACCGAGCTGCGCTATGACGACTTTGATGGCCGTAAGATGGCTTTCTTCTTTGATCCCGATGGCCTGCCTCTAGAGATTCATGAATAAGACTAGGAGACTCGGAGGGACTTCGTTTCTTAGCAGAAGAATAAGTCATAAGATTTACATATGAAAAACCCATCGGCTATGACCGATGGGTTTTGGTTTACATTATAAAAAGAGGGCGATGACCATGGCTAGGTACATAAAGAAGGTTAAGATAAAACCAGCTCGCCAGAAGAATTTAAAGAACTTGGGATAGTAGAAAGTCCGTTTTTTCCTGAGAAAATAGGCTGTGATAGCGATAGACAGGCCAGACAAGACGAATAATAGGTGGGGTAAAAGACTATGGTAGAAGGCTTTGTCTGAAATGATATACAACTCTATAGCAAAAAAAGGGAAAGCCAAATCTGCAAAATTCAAGCCAAATTTTCTTAGCCTGAAGACCTTCACCGCGATAATCGATAAGATAAGTGTTAAAAAGATAAATAATACAGAAGCAATTTTTAATAATATCATACAACCATTTTACCATAAAAATGAGAAAAGACGAGAATTTTTTCTTGCATTTTAGAAAGATTAGTGTATAATAGAAAAGTATGCAAAAAGCATACTTGTGGGAGGTAAAAATCTCTAATTACCGCCAAAACCACAAAGGAGGATTTAAAAATGGCTAAAAAAGTCGAAAAACTTGTAAAATTGCAAATCCCTGCTGGTAAAGCTACACCAGCTCCACCGGTTGGTCCTGCGCTTGGTCAAGCCGGTATCAACATCATGGGATTCACTAAAGAGTTCAACGCTCGTACAGCTGACCAAGCTGGTATGATCATCCCAGTTGTTATCTCTGTATATGAAGATAAATCATTTACCTTCGTAACCAAAACTCCACCAGCTGCAGTTCTTTTGAAGAAAGCTGCCGGTGTTGAAAAGGGATCAGGTACACCAAACAAAACAAAAGTAGCAACAGTTACTCGTACGCAAGTGCAAGAAATTGCTGAAACTAAGATGCCAGATTTGAACGCTGCAAACGTAGAGTCTGCAATGCGTATGATTGAAGGTACTGCTCGTTCTATGGGATTCACTGTTGTTGACTAATCAATAACTCATTCCCATTTGCCCGCATTACACTTGATCAGATTGACGAGTGACGTGGGAGATGAAAATCGATTGAACCACTTACAAGGAGAAAGATAAAATGGCTAAAAAAAGCAAACAACTTCGTGCTGCTCTTGAGAAAATCGACAGCACAAAAGCGTACAGCGTAGAAGAAGCTGTAGCACTTGCAAAAGAAACTAACTTTGCAAAATTCGACGCAACTGTAGAAGTTGCTTACAACTTGAACATCGACGTTAAAAAAGCTGACCAACAAATCCGTGGCGCAATGGTATTGCCACACGGTACTGGTAAAACTTCACGCGTTCTTGTTTTCGCACGTGGTGCTAAAGCTGAAGAAGCAAAAGCTGCTGGTGCAGACTTCGTTGGTGAAGATGACCTTGTTGCTAAAATCAACGATGGTTGGTTGGACTTCGACGTAGTTATCGCTACACCTGACATGATGGCTCTTGTAGGTCGCCTTGGACGTGTCCTTGGACCTCGTAACTTGATGCCAAACCCTAAAACTGGTACTGTAACAATGGACGTTGCAAAAGCAGTTGAAGAGTCTAAAGGTGGTAAGATTACTTACCGTGCAGACCGTGCAGGTAACGTACAAGCTGTCATTGGTAAAGTTTCATTTGATGCTGAAAAATTGGTTGAAAACTTCAAAGCTTTCAACGATACAATCCAAAAAGCAAAACCAGCTACAGCAAAAGGAACTTACGTAACAAACTTGTCTATTACAACAACTCAAGGTCCTGGTATCAAAGTTGATGTAAACTCACTTTAAGAATATAAATTGAGAGTGGGACAAAAGTCCGACCTCAAATATAAAAAGCGAACAAAACTAGTTTTCTGGTAAACAGAATTCTGCTTTGTTCGCTTTTCGCATTTAATTATAGATTTGAAGGGCTTAATAATTGAGATTTTTAAAAATTGAAATATTTTTGTCCCAAACTCCTCAATTGTCTTTGGATTGTCGAGCAAGACGCAGTAGTTGAGTGGACTCTACTAGGCTGATTTCATCAGCTTTTACAGCCCTACTCAACTGTGCGGAGGTGGGACGACGAAATCGAATTCTAACGAATTACCGATTTCTGTCCCATTATTTTTGGGGCAAAATGTGGTGAAGACGGTTACAAAATCTTTAAAACATGTTATAATATTACGGATCTATTTATTTTATATTCAAAGGAGATGATATGATGAAAAAAGATCATAACCAGCTGACGTGGCTGATGGTATCCTTGATTGCCTTTAACATGGTTTGGGGTCTGGGAAACGTAGTTAATAACTACTCCCAACAGGGGATTTCAGTTGTTGTTTCTTGGATTCTTATCCTAGCCATTTACTTTATTCCTTATGCTTTGATTGTAGGGCAGTTGGGATCGACCTTCAAGGAAAGTGGCGGCGGTGTTAGTGCATGGGTTGAAAAGACTTCTACTAAGCGCTTGGCTTATTTTGCAGCTTGGACTTACTGGGTCGTACATATCCCCTATCTGGCTCAAAAGCCGCAAGGGGTTTTGATTCCTTTAGGTTGGGCTATCCAAGGCAATGGTGATTTTTTGAGCAGCTTGGATTTCCATTGGATTGTTATTCTTAGCTTGCTGATTTTCGGAGCCTTCCTCTATTTGTCCACCAAGGGGCTGTCCACACTTAAGGTGATTGGAGGCTTGGCCGGAAGTGCCATGCTGATTATGTCCTTCCTCTTTGTTCTCTTAGCGGTTGGCGCGCCTTTTATCAAGCCGGACATGCAGTTTGCGACGACTAATATGGACAAACTCAGCACTTATATTCCTAATTTTGATTTTTCATATTTTACGACTATTTCGCTCTTGGTCTTTGCAGTCGGTGGGGCTGAGAAAATCTCGCCTTACGTTAATCAGACTCGCAATCCAGCCAAGGAATTTCCAAAAGGAATGATCATCATGGCCATCATGGTTGGCGCATCTGCTATTCTAGGCTCTCTAGCTATGGGTATGCTTTTTGACGGCAGCAATATTCCTGAAGACTTGATGCGCAATGGTGCCTATCAAGCCTTCCAAATGCTGGGTAACTACTGGGGTGTGGGCAATGTGCTAGTCGTTATCTATGCCCTGACCAATATGGTCGGACAGATCGCGGCCTTAGCTTTCTCTATTGATGCCCCTCTACAAATCTTGCTCAATAATGCTGATGAAGAATTTGTTCCGAGCTGGCTACGCAAGCGGACATCAAAAGGTGTGTTGATTAACGGTTACATCTTGACAGGGATTTTGGTCAGCTTCTTGATTATCCTGCCTATCTTTGGAATCAAAGAAATTGATGGCCTAGTTAAATGGATGACTAATCTTAATTCGATAGTTATGCCCATGCGTTATCTCTGGGTATTTGTGGCTTACATGCTGCTCAATAAAGCTTGGAAGAAGTACAAAGATGCAGAGTACAAGTTTACCAAAAATCCAAAAGTTGGCTTTGCTATCGGAGCTTGGTGCTTCCTCTTTACAGCCTTTGCTTGTATTTTAGGAATGGTTCCTAAGGTAGACTACGCAGCGGATCCAGCAGGTTGGCGCTTTTCTCTGATGACAAATATCTTGACGCCGATTGTCTTGATTAGTTTGGGAGTCATCTTGCCTATTTTGGCTAAGCGTGAGAAAAGACAGTCGCTTAAGCAATAGTGACAATCGCCAATATCCTTAAATGTATAAATCTTCCAGAGAGTGGGACAGAAATCAGTAATTCGTTAGAATTAGATTTCGTCGTCCCACCTCCGCACAGTTGAGTAGGGCTGTAAAAGCTGATGAAATCAGCGTAGTAGAGCCCACTCAACCACTGCGTCTTGCTCGACAATCCCAAAGACAATTGAGAGGCTAGGACTTTTGTCCCAGCCTCGATTTTTATAAAAAATTTCTTGTTCTTTTACAGGAAATAAAAATGATAAGGCAAGCCTTTCTTCTGGAGAGGTTTCATAAGAGATGATCCTTGTATAGAAGGTTAAGGTTGGATGATTATTTTGAAGGTTCAGCTTTGACTTCTATTGCAAAGCTGCAATTTTTCTCAAGAAAATGTCCTTCTGCTTTTGAGAAATGCCCATAATTGTGGTAAAATAAGTGGAATAAATATTATTAAAAACGAAGAGGTTCATCATGTTAAAATTTTAGTTTTCGGTCATCAAAATCCTGATTCAGATGCAATCGGGTCTTCTTATGCTTTTGCTTACCTAGCGCGTGAAGCTTACGGTTTGGATACAGAAGTAGTAGCACTTGGAACGCCAAATGAAGAAACAGCTTTTGTCTTAGATTATTTTGGAGTAGAAGCACCGCGCGTGATCACATCTGCTAAGGCAGAAGGGGCTGAGCAAGTCATCTTGACTGACCACAACGAATTCCAACAGTCTGTTTCAGATATTGCTGAAGTGGAAGTTTATGGCGTTGTGGATCACCACCGTGTAGCCAACTTTGAGACTGCGAGCCCGCTTTACATGCGTCTGGAGCCAGTTGGATCAGCTTCTTCTATCGTTTACCGTATGTTCAAGGAGCACGGTGTGGCAGTTCCAAAAGAAATCGCAGGTCTTATGTTGTCAGGTTTGATTTCTGATACTCTTCTTTTGAAATCACCAACAACTCATCCATCTGACAAAGCTATTGCACCAGAATTGGCTGAATTGGCGGGTGTTAACTTGGAAGAATATGGTCTGGCTATGCTTAAGGCTGGTACAAACTTGGCAAGCAAATCTGCTGAAGAATTGATCGACATTGACGCCAAGACTTTTGAACTCAACGGAAACAATGTCCGTGTAGCCCAAGTCAACACTGTTGATATTGCTGAAGTCTTGGAACGCCAAGCAGAAATCGAAGCAGCAATGCAAGCAGCTATTTCGGAAAATGGTTATTCTGACTTTGTTTTGATGATTACAGATATCGTGAATTCAAACTCAGAAATCCTTGCAATCGGTGCTAATATGGACAAGGTAGAAGCAGCCTTCAACTTTAAACTTGAAAACAATCATGCTTTCTTGGCTGGTGCCGTTTCACGTAAGAAACAAGTGGTTCCTCAGTTGACAGAAAGTTTTAATGCTTAATTTCCTGAGTAACAGCTCAAAATAGGAAACACTTGTTTTCCGCACATGTAAAGGAGTTTCGGCTCCTTTTTTGATAGACGATAGAAATGAAGATTCAAGATTTACAAAATGGTGATCTGCTGTTCACAGTCGGGCAATCGGGTATGGCAGCAGCAATTCGGACAGCTACAGGCTCTTATAGTCATGTGGGCATCTTCTTTGATGGAGAGATTTACCATGCGACGCAGGACAAGGGAGTGAGCCATCAGCCCTTGAGCCAGTTTTTGGAAGAAGAGGACATCTATCATGTCTTTGCTTATCCAGAGATAGATGCCTCTGCCGCCTTTAAATAAGCTAAGTCCCATCTGGGCAAGCTTTATAATGCTAGTTTCTATCCTGAGAGCGAGGGCTTTTACTGCTCGGAATATATCGCTAGGATTTTGCCGATTTTTGAGACCATTCCCATGCAGTTTGCTGATGGTGAAAATGCTGTTTCTGCATTTTGGCAGGCTTATTATGAGGACTTGGGCGTGGCTGTACCCGTAGGGCAGCCTGGTACCAATCCCAGTCAGTTGGCTCAGTCAGCCAAGCTCATTTATAAAGGAGAGCTCCATGATTAAAATTATCAATCCGACTCGGCTGACGCGACAGCCCTTATTTGAAAAACTAATCACTTATCTGGATCAGCATAATGATGTGATTTTAAGAGAAATTAAACGCGAATTTGCGGGCTTTCCCAATCTAGATCGCTTCATAGAGGAATGTATCAAGGCGGGCTATATTCGGCGGGAAAATAAGCGCTATTATCAGCAGCTTCCACTTTTGGACAATCTAAAAAATCTAACTTTGGATCAGGAAATCTTTATTCGAGATGATGGTTCGATCTATCAGGAATTTCTGGATTTGCGCTTTGAAACCCTGCTTACCAATCAAACAAATACGGCTATTTTACTGGAAAAGACCGATTTTCAGAGAGATAAACTGACCTTGTCCAATTATTTCTATAAAATGCAGCATCAGTATCCGCTGTCTGAGGAACAGAAGCCTCTCTATGCTGTCTTGGGAGATGTGAATCCAGAGTATGCCCTCAAGTATATGACGACTTTCCTCCTCAAGTATGTCCGCAAGGATGAGCTCATGCAGAAGCGTCGTGATATTTTTGT
Organism: Streptococcus cristatus AS 1.3089; assembly: GCF_000385925.1. Taxonomy (NCBI): domain Bacteria; kingdom Bacillati; phylum Bacillota; class Bacilli; order Lactobacillales; family Streptococcaceae; genus Streptococcus; species Streptococcus cristatus. Next base: position 1,181,037 of record NC_021175.1, on the reverse strand, counting down.
TGATAGTCTGGTGATTTTAGGCTATATTCGTCAGAATGAGGCTGGCAAGTATGAGTTGCAGGCTAGCTTTGACAAGGAGCGTCTAGTGTTCCAATTGGACTGATATGTTGGCAATGAGCAAAATAATTGACCTTTGCCTTGAAAAGTCTTAGACTAATGTAAACGGTATCAAATACCGAAAAAGAATGGAGGCAGATTTATGTCACTAGAAGATAAACTCAATCAAGCCAAAGGCGCTCTTAAAGAAGGCCTTGGCAAAGTCACTGGCGATAGCAAGACAGAAGCAGAAGGTGCGGTCGAAAAAACAGTTGCTAAAGCTAAGGAAGTTGTAGAAGATGCAAAAGGAGCTGTCGAGGGAGCAGTAGAAGGTTTGAAAAACTCCTTCAAGAAAGAAGAAGACTAAAACCAGAGGCTGGGATAATCGTATCTCAGCCTTGCTTCTTTCCTCCCTGTTTTCGAATGAGGGAAAATTAGATAAACTCCCCTGTCATTTTGCCATATTCTGTGCTATAGTAATATATAGAATCTGGGAAAGGAATATGGATGACAATGTTGAAAAAAATCTATCCCGAGCAACCACTGGAGAACCTTAGATGGTTTGATATGTTGATTTTAGCTGCCATTATGTTTGGCCAATTTATTTACTCCTCAACAGTAAATTGGCTCACCACGGTCAGCTCTGCGGGACAAGCAATCGTACCTAGACCTGAAGATGAAAGTTTGGCTTTACTGAGCAATTTGAAATTGCAAGTTTTCTTGCTGGTGCTGGCTCTGCTCTATCTAGGTATCCGTCATTATGATTTCAAACAGCTGAAACTACGCTTGTCTTGGTCCATTCTGTGGGCGCCCTTAATTTTTGCAGTTGTCGGTCTGACTTCTGATGTAATAGCGGCCTTAGTCGGTTCCTATAATTATTTTGACTTAGAAATCTTGCAGCATATCGACTGGACCTTTGTCGAAGTTTTTCGCAAACTCGCTGCCTTGGGACCTGTCGTCATTCTTTATTCTCTCTTCAATGGGGTCTATGAGGAATTCTTTTTCTTGGGATTGCTCACATCAGTAAAAGAAGAGAGCAAATGGTGGGTTTTAGCCTTTTCAACGCTGGTTCGCTTTTCTGTCCATACCTATCAGGGGCTAGTCTCTGCTTTTCTGATTGGCGTGGTCTTCGGTCTGTTCTATTATTTCTTTTATAAATACAAGGTTAAAAACTTGCTGCCTTTCTTTTTGGCACATGCCTTTGCGGATATGGTAGGCAGCAGCTTGCTCTATGTCTTAGTAATGTGGAATGGATAATATAGAGTGGGACAGAAATCGCTAATTCGTTAGAATTCGATTTCGTCGTCCCACCTCCGCATAGTTGAGTAGGGTTGTAAAAGCTGATGAAATCAGCGTAATAGAACCCACTCAACCACTGCGTCTTGATCGACAATCCAAAGCCAATTGAGGAGTTTGGGACAAAAGTCCAACCTCAAATATAAAAAGCGAACAAAACTAGTTTTCTGGTAATCAGAATTCTGCTTTGTTCGCTTTTTGCATTTAATTATAGGTTTGAAGGGATTAATAATTAAGATTGTTAAAAATTGAAATCTTTTTGTCCCAGATTCCTATATGTATTTTTCTGCTAGTGCATAATCACCGGGATAAGGAACCTTTTGGTCATTGATGATTTGGTAAGCATCCGCTCCCTTGCCAGCAAGGATGACTGCATCGCCTTCAGCACTAGTCAGGCTGAGGGCTTTTTTGATCGCTTCCTCGCGGTCAGCAATCATGTCCACCTCAAAGGAGATGTAGCTAGCAATTTCTCTTGCGATAGCAATCGGATCTTCACGATTTGGATCATCTGCGGTCAAAATAACTTTGATTTCAGGATGCTGGTTGAGTAGGAGACCAAAGTCCTTGCGTCGACTTTCTCCCTTATTTCCAGTAGCTCCTAGTACAAGAACGGTCTGCCCTTTTTGATGTTCTTGTACGACGGACAGCAACTTAGCCAAACTGTCGCCATTGTGGGCATAGTCCACGAAGACCTTGGCACCGTTTGACTGGGTCAAGACCTCCATGCGCCCCGGCACTCGTGTCTGGGCAATACCAGCTTGAATATCTTTCAAAGAAGCTCCAAGTCTTAGGCAGGCTAGGCCAGTAGCGATGGCATTTTCTTGATTGAAGCGACCAATCAGCTGGATATCGTAGGAACCCGCCAACTTTCCTTGCGCTTCAAAGGAGAAGGCTTGCGATTGCTGAATATTGTTGACGGAGTCTGCTCCATAGAAATCGTGTTCCATAGAAGCGACTTGCTCTTTTACGATTTGGAAATGGTCCATGCCGCTATTGACGACAACAGCTCGGCTATTGTCCATCAAGAGTCGTTTGTGGTAGAAGTAGTCTTCAAAAGTAGGATGCTCAATCGGTCCGATGTGGTCAGGGCTGATATTGAGGAAGACACCTACATCAAAGGTCAGGCCGTAGACCCGCTTTTTAAGATAGGCCTGGCTGGAGACTTCCATTATGAGATGGGTAAGACCATTGGCTACAGCTTGAGCCATCATCTCAAAGAGGTCTAAACTTTCAGGAGTTGTCAAGGTTGATTTAAAGAAAGTTTCACCGTCTAGAGTGGTGTTCATAGTAGAAAGCAGGGCTGGTCTGTGGCTTTGTTTTAAAATATTATAAGCGAAATAAGCCGATGTGGTCTTGCCCTTGGTACCAGTGAAGGCCAAAAGTTTGAGTTTTTGCTCTGGATGACCGTAAAATTCCATGGCAATGAGACTCATAGCTTGTTTAATATCATTGACCAAGAGTACTGGAATGCCGACTTCGAAGTCAGTCTCACTCAGGTAAAACTCTAGTCCAGCTGCTACAGCCTTTTCTAAAAATTCCCGCTTGAAATGCTCACCCTTGACAAAGAAGAGAGTTCTGCTATCTGCTTTGCGACTATCATAGCTAATCTTGTCAAAGGACAAGCCTTGATAGTTGAAGTAATAGTCTCCATCAGCGATGATTTCACGAAAATTTTGGTCTTTTTTTAAAATATCTAGTATTGTTTCAATTTTTATCATATCTCTATTGTAAACCGAAAGGCTATGTTTTACAAGAGGCAAGGAAAAGTTTATAATAAAAGAAGAACAAATAGAAGAGGTTTTCTATGAGCCAAGAAACAACAAGCCAGCAGCAGAAAATGCTAAGGGGCACTGCCTGGCTGACTGCTAGTAATTTTATCAGCCGCCTTCTCGGAGCTGTTTATATCATCCCTTGGTATATCTGGATGGGCCAGCATGGGGCGGAAGCGAATGGTCTCTTTACTATGGGGTACAATATCTATGCTTGGTTCCTTTTGGTTTCCACAGCAGGAGTGCCGGTGGCTGTGGCCAAGCAAGTTGCTAAGTATAATACGATTGACAAGGAGGAACACAGCTTTGCTCTCATTCGAGAGTTCCTCAAGTTCATGCTGGTATTGGGATTGATCTTTGCAGTCATCATGTACTTGATGGCACCGGTTTTTGCCTCAATGTCTGGTGGCGGGGCTGACTTGATTCCAGTCATGCAGAGTTTGTCTTGGGCTGTGCTCATTTTCCCGTCCATGAGTGTCATACGAGGCTTTTTCCAAGGGTTTAACAATCTGAAACCGTATGCCATCAGCCAGATTTCGGAGCAGGTGATTCGGGTGATCTGGATGCTGCTGACAGCTTATTTCATTATGAAAATTGGTTCAGGCGACTATGTTGAGGCTGTGACCCAGTCTACTTTTGCCGCCTTTGTCGGGATGCTGGCAAGTATGCTCGTTTTACTTTTCTATCTAGCAAAGACGGGTATGCTCCGCTCTATCTTGAAAAAGCCAAAAAAATCTGCGGGAATTAGTAGCCGCTCCCTCCTTTGGGATACTATACGAGAAGCTATTCCCTTCATCATTACAGGCTCTGCCATTCAGCTTTTCCAGATCATTGACCAAGCGACCTTTATCAATATCATGACCCAGATTAGCGATTATACGAAATCAGAGCTCCTAGTGCAATTCGCTTACTTCTCAGCTAATCCGAATAAAATCACCATGATTTTAATTGCGGTAGCGACTTCTATCGGTGGTGTCGGCATCCCTCTCTTGACTGAAAATTATGTCAAGGGTGACTTTCGCTCAGGTGCTCGCCTAGTGCAAGATAATCTTAGCATGTTGCTCTTCTTTATCTTTCCGACAACGGTGGGAGCGGTTATGGTAGCCAGTCCACTTTATACCATTTTTTATGGTAAGCCCGATAGTCTGGCCTTGGGACTCTTCATCTGCGCCATGTTGCAAACCATCATTCTCAGCACTTATACAGTTCTGGCTCCGATGATTCAGGCCCTGTTCCAAAATAAGAAGGCCATTCTTTATTTCTTTTACGGAGTCCTTGTCAAGCTCAGTCTGCAGGTACCGATGATTAATCTCTTCCATGCTTATGGCCCCTTGATTTCAACCACTGTCGGCCTCCTGTTGCCCATCTTCTTCATGTTCCGAGAAATCCGCAGGGTTGTTAGTCTGAATCCAAAGAACCTTTTGAAGCGTATGCTCTTGAGTATGATTCTCACGATGGTCATGGTGATGTTAGTTCTTCTGGTCGAGTATCTATTGAGTTTCTTCCTACAACCAACTAATCGCATGAACAGCTTTATCTATGTTGCGGCTGTTGGAGGAGTAGGAATGATCGTCTACATCCTACTTTCCCTCAAGGTTCGTCTCATAGACCGTTTTATCGGACAGAAAGCAGACAGTTTGCGCCAACGCTTGAGAATGAAATAAGAAATGAAGAGTCGTTCAGCGGCTCTTTTTTCGCGAATTGTTACTCTATAGTTTCAGACTATAGCTGGCTCTTGAAAAGAAAAAAGCTCATGATTTTCTTAAGATGTTACAATAGAAAGGTAAAATATTTTAAAAAATGAGGAACGGTTAGATGGAGAAAGAACGGAAATTAAATACTTTGTTGGCTCAAGCGGGAGTCAAGACAGATCAAACAACGGGTGCTTTAACCACCCCCCTGCATTTTTCGACGACCTACCAGCATCCAGAGTTTGGCCAGTCCACAGGATATGACTATACTCGGACCAAGAATCCAACGCGGGTTAGCTTGGAAGAGACTCTGGCTGCTATCGAAAGTGCAGATTACGCCTTAGCGACTAGCTCAGGTATGTCGGCTATTGTGCTGGCCTTTAGTGCTTTTCCGGTCGGCAGTAAGGTCTTGGCTGTTCGGGATCTTTATGGCGGCTCTTTCCGCTGGTTTGCTCAGGCCGAAGCAGAAGGGCGCTTTGCCTTTATTTATGCTAATACGGAAGAAGACCTTCTGAACAATCTGACAGAGGATATAGATATTGTCTATATCGAGACACCGACTAACCCTCTTATGGTGGAGTTTGATATTGCCCGTATTTCCCAAGCGGCGCACGAGAGAGGAGCAAGGGTCATTGTGGACAATACCTTCTACAGTCCCATCTACCAAAGACCGCTGGAAGATGGAGCGGACCTTGTCCTGCACTCTGCGACCAAGTATCTGGGCGGGCACAATGATGTCTTGGCTGGAGCCATCATGACCAATGACGCTGCTATCTATGACAAGCTTTTCTATAATCTCAATACAACTGGGCCAGTCCTGTCGCCTTTTGATAGCTACATGCTTTTGCGCGGTCTCAAGACCTTGGCTCTCCGCATGGAGCGTTCTACTCAGAATGCACAAGAAGTCGTTGCATTCCTGAAGTCATCTCCTGCGGTAAAAGAGGTGCTCTATCCAGGCAAGGGTGGTATGATTTCCTTTAAAGTTGTGGACGAAGGCAAGATTCCTCATCTCTTAAATAGCCTGAAAGTCTTTACCTTTGCGGAAAGTTTAGGAGGAGTTGAGAGTTTGATTACCTATCCGACGACCCAGACTCACGCAGACATTCCTGTTGAAGTGCGTCATTCTTATGGCTTGACCGATGATTTGCTGCGCCTGTCGATTGGAATTGAGGATAGTCGAGATTTGGTAGACGATTTACGCGCAGCCTTGGAGGACTAATATGGGAAATTATAACTTTGAAACAGCACCCAATCGGATTGGTCAGCATACTTATAAATGGAAAGAAGCGGAGAAAGACTGTCAAGTCCTGCCAGCCTGGATTGCAGATATGGATTTTGAAGTCCTGCCTGAAATTCAGCAAGCCGTCCATGACTATGCGGATCAGTTAGTTTATGGCTATACCTATGCTAGTGAGGAGTTGATCAATGCCGTTCTAGCTTGGGAGCGGGATGAGCATGGCTACACATTTGATAAGGAAGCCTTGGTCTTTATCGAGGGAGTTGTTCCTGCGATTTCGACGGCTATCCAAGCCTTTAGCGAAGAAGGTGATGCCGTGCTCATCAACACTCCAGTTTATCCTCCTTTTGCCCGCAGTGTCAAGCTCAATAATCGTCAGTTGATTACTAATTCCTTGATAGAACAGGACGGTCTCTTTCAGATTGACTTTGAGCAGCTGGAGCAGGACATCATAGACAATGAAGTCAAGATTTATGTTCTTTGCAATCCGCATAATCCTGGCGGTCGAGTTTGGGAATGGGAAGTGTTAGAGAAAATTGGTCGTCTCTGCCAAAAATACGGTGTTCTCGTGGTCTCAGATGAAATTCACCAAGATTTGACGCTGTTTGGCCATGAACATCAGTCTTTCAATACTGTCTCGCCTGACTTTAAGGACTTCAGCTTGATTTTAGCCAGTGCGACGAAGACATTCAATATTGCTGGGACTAAAAATTCCTATGCGGTGATTGAGAATCCTAGCCTGCGGCAGCAGTTTCAAAAGCGCCAACTGGCCAATAACCAGCATGAAATTTCAGGTCTTGGATTTCTAGCGACAGAAGCAGCCTATCGTTATGGTAAAGCTTGGTTGACGGAGCTCAAGGCTGTCTTAGAAGAAAATATTGATTTTGTTGTCGATTATTTTGTCAAGGAAGCGCCGCGTCTGCGGGTCATGAAGCCTCAAGGGACTTATCTGATTTGGCTGGACTTTTCAGCTTATGGGCTGACAGATGACCAGCTCTTCCATTTGCTCCGAGAAGAAGCCAAGGTTGTCCTGAATCGAGGAAGTGATTTTGGTCAAGAAGGCAAAGGACATGCTCGTCTCAATACAGCTGCGCCGAAGACTATGATTAAAGAGATTTGTCGACGGATTGCGGAAGTTTTGCCAAAATAAAATAAAAATAGCTCTCTTTATTGACAATCTTTCTAAAGAGGAGTATAGTAAGAGTGTAAATCGGTAGGTGAGGCTACCATAAGGATACGGATGACTACCGCAAAGCAGTGGAGACACTACTCGTTGGTCAACAGTCCTGATCGCCAAGGTCAAGACTAAGTTCATTACATTGCCTTATGGAGTTAAAGCTTGAACGGTCAATACTTGCTTTATCTGTGTTTAAAATAGTGAAGCGAATAACCTGACATGCAAACAACCCTGCCGATAATGGCAGGGTCTTCTTTTTTGCTGAAAGTAGTTTAAGTATGTAAATGATGGATTCTCTGCAAATCAAGAATAAAAGAAAGGAGTAGCACGATGCAAATTGACGATCATCCGGAACCGCACATACACAGCCAATCGCTGATTTGTGTCGTTCTGTCCTCATAAAGTGATTGGTCCCTGTGTATGAAAATTATCAATCATACATAAAGGAGAAACCAATGAAAACAGTAAAAGAAAGATTAGTTGCTGCTCTGCAGCTTCCTGTACAAGAAACTCTGGCATTTTACAAGACTTCCTTTCGGGGCCTGACAGAAGAGCAGGTCGAAGAAAATCGTGATCTCTATGGTGAAAATATTATCACAAAGGGTCAGGAAGACTCCATTCTAAAGAAAATTTACGAGTCTATTATTAACCCCTTTACAGTCATCTTATTGGTGATTGCCCTCGTGTCTTTAATGACAAATGTCTGGCTGGCCAAGCCTGGTGAGGAAGATCCGACGACTTCCATTATTATTGTCGTTCTGGTGCTGATTTCCGGCGGCATCCGTTTTATTCAGGAATTGCGGAGCGACCGCGCTGCTAGCAATCTATCTCGGCTGATTGTCAACACAGCTACGGTTATCCGAGAAGGAGCAGAGCAGGAACTTCCGATTGATGAGCTTGTTGTAGGAGACATCATCAAGCTTAGTGCTGGAGACATGATTCCCGCAGATGTCTTGCTGCTGGATTCCCGCGATTTCTTTGTACAACAGTCTGGCCTAACAGGGGAAAGTGACGCAGTAGAAAAGCTCTGTTTGAACAAGGCGGATGGGCAAAATTTCAATAGCCTTTTAGAAACAGAGTCGCTGGCCTTTATGGGAACCAATGTTATTTCTGGGAGAGCCACGGCCCTGGTGCTGGTGGTTGGTGATGAGACTATGATGGGTGCTATTGAGCAGACATTGAACACCTACGATGAGCCAACCTCTTTTGAGCGCGAGATGAATAGCATTTCTTGGCTCTTGATTCGTTTGATGCTGGTCATGGTGCCAGTTGTGTTCTTCATCAACGGGCTGGCAGACGGCGACTGGTTGGAAGCAGGTGTCTTTGCCCTCAGCGTTGGAGTCGGCCTGACGCCAGAAATGCTGCCTATGATTATCACGGCGAGCTTAGCTAAAGGTTCTATTATCATGGCTCAGGAAAAGGTCGTGATTAAAAAACTGAATGCCATCCAAGACTTAGGAGCGATTGATATCCTTTGTACGGATAAGACGGGCACACTGACCCAAGACGAGATTGTGTTAGAATACCCATTGGATATTCATGGTGATTTGGACTTAGCAGTGCTCCGTCGTGCCTTTCTCAATTCTTATTATCAAACCGGTCTCAAAAATCTCATGGATCGGGCTATTATTAACCGGACGGAGAAAGAAGCAGAAAAACATGAGATTGTCCGTGATCTAGACCAAACTTTTAAGAAAATTGATGAATTGCCTTTTGACTTTGAACGCCGCCGCATGAGTGTCATCGTCAAGGATGATGAGGATGTCATCAGCATGGTGACCAAGGGGGCCTTGGAGGAAATGCTGGCCATCTCTAGCTATGTAGAATACAAGAACCGCATTACGGAACTGACTGAAGAGATTCGTCAGGAAATCCTTGCTGAAGTGGCTCAACTCAATGAGCAAGGGCTGCGCGTGCTTGGTGTTAGCTACAAGTCAGACCTAGAAGAAGATTACGACTATGAAGTGAAGGATGAGTCCGACATGATTTTGACGGGCTATCTAGCTTTTCTGGATCCGCCTAAGCCATCTGCAGCTCCAGCCATTGAAACTTTGGCTGAGTATGGCGTTGCTACTAAGATTTTGACGGGCGATAATGAAAAGGTTACTCAGGCAGTCTGTGAAAAGGTGGGCCTTGATGTAGAAAATATATTGCTAGGCGTTGAGGTAGATACTTTATCTGATGAGGAATTAAGCCAGGCAGTAGAGGATACAACAGTTTTTGCCAAGCTCTCACCTGACCAAAAAGCACGGATTATCCTCCAGCTCAAAGCCAATGGCCATAAGGTCGGCTATATGGGTGATGGCATCAATGATGCGCCTTCTATGAAAGTAGCAGATGTCGGTATTTCTGTTGATACAGCTGTCGATATTGCTAAGGAAACGGCAGATGTCATTTTGCTGGATAAGGACCTTATGGTTCTAGAGAAAGGGCTGGTAGAGGGACGCAAGGTCTATGCCAATATGACCAAGTATATCAAGATGACGGTCAGTTCCAACTTTGGGAATATCTTTTCTCTCCTCTTTGCCAGTATCTTTTTGCCATTTCTGCCTATGGCACCAGTTCATTTGATTGTCCTCAATCTGGTTTATGATTTGTCTTGTATAGCTCTGCCATTTGATAATGTGGACAGTGAATTTCTCAAGAAGCCTCATATTTGGTCAGCTAGCTCCATCACCCGCTTTATGGCTTGGATCGGGCCTATCTCATCCGTTTTTGATGTTTTGACCTATCTGGTGCTTTACTTTATTATTGTGCCTATGCTGACTGGTGGAAATTATCAAGCTGGTACTGAGCAGGCAGCAATTTTTATCACTCTTTTCCAAACAGGCTGGTTTATTGAGTCTATGTGGACCCAGACCATGGTCATCTATATGCTGCGTTCGCCTAAGCTGCCTTTTGTGCAAAGCCGTCCTGCCCTTTCCGTCATTGTGACGACCATGGCGGCTGCGCTCTTTGTTACTTCCTTGCCATACAGCCTCTTTGCGTCAGTTCTGAAGACTGCCCCGCTCAATGGCACCTATTTCCTTTTCCTTTTCTTGATTATCGTGCTTTATATGATTAGTGTAACCTTTGTGAAAGGCCTTTATATCAAGCGTTACAAGGAATGGCTGTAGTAGAAATACTAGCAGATGTTTAAGAAGTATAAAAGAGAGTGGGACAGAGATCGGTAATTCGTTAGAATTCGATTTCGTTGTCCCACCTCCGCACAGTTGCGTAGGGCTGTAAAAGCTGATGAAATCAGCGTAATAGAGCCCACTCAACCACTGCGTCTTGCTTGACAATCCAAAGACAATTGAGAGGCTAGGACTTTTGTCCCAGCCTCTTTTGCATGTATTATTCTTTATCAGGTTGCCATTGCCAGCTTGCTCCAAATTGGGCGAGTAGCTCAAAGGAAGCTTCTGGTCCCATAGATCCGACAGGATATTCATGGAGTGGTACTTGATTTTGACTCCAGAGTTCTTCGATGCGATCGATAAGCTGCCAGCTGGCTTTTACTTCGTCCCAATGGCTGAAATTAGTTGAGTCGTTATTGAGGACATCAAAAATCAGTTTTTCATAAGGGTCTGGAGAGGCTCCTGAAGCTGTAGCGTCTGTCCGATAATCCAATGACATAGGAGCTAGGTTAAAGAGTTCTCCCACTTCCTTACCATTGAGGCTGAGTGAAAGGCCTTCAGTTGGTTGGATATAGATGGTTAGTACATTTGGTTTGAGAGGTTCACCAAAGATGGAGTCCATCTGTTTGAAAACGATGTTGACGAGGGTGCCTTTTTTAGTGAGACGTTTCCCTGTTCGGAAGAAGAAAGGAACATCACGGAAGCGATCGCTATCAATGAAGAAGGCACCAGAGGCAAAGGTTTCGGTCGTAGACTCAGGGTTGACATTGGGCTCACTACGGTAGGAAATGTATTTTTTGCCATTGATATTGCCAGACTTGTACTGACCACGAATGAAGAAGCGCTTCAAATCTTCTTCGCTCGGCTGAACAAGGCGTTCAAAGACCTTGACCTTTTCTGCACGGATATGATCTTTGGTAAAGCTTTTTGGTTTGTCCATGGCCAGTAGTGAAAGGAGTTGTAGGGTGTGGTTTTGTACCATATCGCGGAGGGCACCAGACTCATCATAGTAGCCACCGCGCTCTTCAACGCCCAGCTTTTCAGCAAAGGTAATCTGCACATTATCAATGTATTGGCGGTTCCAGACATTTTCAAACAGAAGATTAGCAAAGCGGATGGCAAAAATCTTTTGAATCATTTCCTTGCCCAGATAGTGGTCGATACGGAAAATCTGTTCTTCATCAAAAGTAGCCAGTAGATCTTCATTGAGCTTGCTGGCAGTTGCCAAATCTGTCCCAAAAGGTTTTTCGACAATCAGGCGTTCAAATCCTTTTCCATCAACGATTTGCTCAGACTTGAGATGCTTAGCAATGGTTCCGAAAAATTGTGGCGCCATAGAAAGGAAGAAGAGTTTGTTATTTTCTGCCTGGTATTGCTCGTTGAGCTTGTTTTGCAGCTTGCGCAATTCGATATAATGCTCAGTATCTTGTACGTCATGGCTTTGATAGTAAAAGTGGCTGGCGAACTCTTGAGCCTGCTCAGCACTGTCGGCTAGGTCAGAGATTGACTCGACAACGACCGACTCGAAATATTCCTTGCTCCAAGGTCTGCGGGCAGTTCCGATTACGGCAAAATGTTGCGAAAGATTGCCAGATTTATAAAGTCTAAAGAGAGAAGGATAAAGTTTTCTTTGAGCCAAGTCTCCGCTGGCACCGAAAATTGTAATAATAACTTTTGAAGACATGATATCTATTACCTATCTAAATGTGATTGTCTCTATTTTATCACAATTTTCAGAAAAATTGTATTTGAAAAATCTGGATTTGACCAAAGAAAATATCCCGAGGGAAAGTCGGGATATAAATTTAGGCTTCTTTCTTCTGATGAATCGCTCGAAACAGGAAATAGTAGAAAATAAAGTTGCCTGTCACGAGAAGGAGTAGTAGGCTGAAAACATTGTGGGCGCCACTTGTCGTATCGGGGGCTTGATTGAGCAGGACAGCTGCAATTGCCGTTCCCAAGGCACCAGCAAAGGTTTGTGCGAGTTGAAAGAGGGCAGTTACATCCGCCGTTTTATCTCTGCTGACTTGAGAAGCCGATAAAGCCATGGTATTGTTGAAGGCCATGTTGCGTCCCATAGTAAAGAGGATATAAAATCCTAAGATTAAAGGCAGATTGAGCCAGTTTGTAAAGAAGCTAAAGATAATCATGACAAGAAAGACTAGGCTATTGCCGCTTAGCAGAGATAGTTTTGGGCCTTTGCTATCGTACAATTTCCCCAGAAAAGGCGACATAAAAGCCCCGATCATGGTTCCGGGAAGGAGGGAAAATCCAGCTTGGGCGGTGGAGACATTCTTGACCAGCACGAGAAAGTTGGGAATGAGAAAATTACTGGATAGGTTGGAGAATTGGAAAATTAAAAAGGGCAGAATTCCAAAGAAAATTGTTGGTTCTTTCAAGATACGGATGTCCAGAAACGGATCTTGAACCGTCAGACTCCGCCAGATAAAAAAGGCAAAGGAAAGGAAGAAAATGGCTAGATAAAGCCAATTGACACTATCACCACCTTCTAAACTGGAGATGGTCATCAGAGAAAAGGAAAGAGCCGTTGTGAGCGAGAGAAAGCCCAGCACATCAAAGGGACGCTTGCTTTTTCCTGCTGAATTTTCCAAGTTAACATAAGCCAGCAAAAAGAGAGGATGGGAACTGGCATGATAAAGCTGTAGATCATGTGCCAGTCGAAGGAGCCAATCATGAAGCCTCCGTAGGTCGGGCCGATGGCTGGTGCCAGACTGATAACTAGACCACTCAGTCCCATATAAAAGCCGATTTTCTGCCGAGGAATCCGCTCCACGATGAGATTAAACATAAGTGGAATGGCAATCCCAGTCGCTCCCCCCTGAAGGATCCGTCCCAGCATAAGGGAAGTAAAGTCTGGGGCAATCATAGCAATCAGATTACCAAGAGTAAAGATGGAAAGTGAGGTAAAGAGGATGCGACGCTCCGTCCAATTGTGGGCTAGAGTTGCGCCTAAAGTTATGGTGATGGCGACGGCCAGCAGATAGCCAGTCGTAATCCATTGCAGCACTCCTAAGCTCAGACCAAATACTTTGCTGAGGTGGGGAAAGGTCACATTCATACTGGTCTCTGAAAGAATTCCAGCAAAGGTGACTAAGGCCACAGCCAGAATAGAAAGCAAATCTCGTTTCTTTACTTTTTCTTGATTCATAAAAACAACTCCTTTTCAAATGAGATAGTATTATTGTAGCATGATTTTCTAAGAGAGGAGAAAAAAAGTTAAATAGCAACTTTAATCAAATTTATAAAAGTCGAGCAGACTAACTTAGTAAAGGGGAGAGAATGGCATATAAAAGAAACACCCATGAAAATGGATTTTCACAGGTGTTTGACTCTAAAAGACCCGATAGACATAAGGATTGTCCGGTTTTTCTACCCTATCAAAACTTTCAACTTCTAGAGTTGGCAGGCTTTGCCCAAGACTTTTATGGTAGTGCATGGCAAGTTTCCCCTTGGCATGAATCCAGGTATTATTCTCGAAATGCTGAGTATTTCCAGTCGTCAAGAGGCCATAGACACCTGAGTCGGCGATACAATGGATAATACCGAAGCGAAAGAGAAATTGACTCTTCTGGTCGCTGGGGTCGTTGTAGACAAAGCCGGTGAACTCCAGCGTCTTGCCCACAAACTCGTCGGGATAGTCATAGATGACCTCCATGACCTCCATGTAGTTCTCAGTTGTGATCTGAATGGTATCTTGCTTGACATATTTCTTGGCGGCTGCCCGCATTTCTTTTTCGTAAGCCCCTTTGGTAAAGTAGGTGCTGGTGTCCGGCTTCAGATACTGGCTTGTCGTACCTTCGTCCTGCTGGACGGCTGCAGAAGTTCCCTCAGCCAGTGGGAAATGAAATCCTTTAGCCGAAACGGTTGTCGAATCCAAGGTGACGGTTGGAAAGAAAATTCCCACAAAAAGCGGAATGACAAGGAGCAGGACGCTGCCTAGCTTGGCCCAGCGAGTGCTTAAATGACTATGGACCTCCATCTTTTTCATCCAGATGATGAGCTGCACGACTGCCAAGATAAAGGACAGAATCATGGATAGATATGCCAGATAGGAATAGTGGAGATTGATATATTGATTAAGCTTGCCCGTCAGCTGCAGATACATGGTAATCTCAAAGTAGCCGACTAAGATTAAAAATCGAATCATAGCACTACCCCCACAAGCCAAGAGTAAAGAAAGACGACGACGGTAACTAGGCTGATAAATTGCCAGATAAAGCGTGTCTTAAAGTAGTTTTTCATCATCAGCAGATTCTTGACATCTAGCATAGGCCCAATGACCAAGAAAGCTAAGACTGGCGCTAAGCCGAAACTAGCAATCAAGGAGCTTCCGATGAACGCATCAGCTTCGCTGCACAGTGAGAGCAGGAAGGACAGCAGCATGAGCAGAAGAATAGCGACAGCTGGTGTCGAGCTGATAGAGGTCAGGATTCTGGTTGGCACATAGACTTGTACTATACTGGCGAAGAGACAGCCAAAAACCAGATAGCGGCCTGTATCGAAAAATTCATCAATGGCCTGCACAAATACCTGAAATAGCTTTTGTCCTTTGCTGAGATGTGAAAAGTCATGCTCATGAACAGCCTTGCGATTCTCTTTCTGGATATTGCTATCCGCAAAGAAGCCCAGAAAAATCCCTAAAAGAATAGCCACGACCATAGAACCTAGAGCACGAAGCAGAGCCATTCGGAAGGAATTACCAAAGGCTGAGTAGGTCGCAAAGAGCACGATAGGGTTGATGACTGGAGCTGTTACCAGAAAAGGCACAGCCGTGTAACTGGGAACTTTCTTTTCCAGAAACCGATTTATAATGGGAACAATTCCGCACTCACAGGAAGGAAAGACGACACCGATTAGACTTCCAAAGAAAATCCGAGCCCATTTGTTCTTGGGCAGGAAGTGATAAACCCTGTCTGGCGTGACATAAACCTCAATAAAGCCAGAAATGATACTTCCAATCAAAACAAATGGCAATGCCTCTATGATAATGGAGAGAAAAATAGCTCCAGCCTGTAAGACGCTGGAAGGAAGATTTGAAAAGAAACTCATGCTTTTTTAGCCTTGTCTTCAGCTTCTTTTTTCTTTTTGCCATCTGGAAATTCGACTTTTTCAAGCTTGGGCAGGGTTGCAAATTCCTCGAACATCTTGTCTAAATCGTCTGTTTTAGTAAATTTAACAGCCATAAAAGTACCTCATTTCTAAAATAATAATTCTATTATACTACCAAAAGAAAAAAAATGATATTTTCAGCCACGATGGAGCTGAGACAGCGGATTTATCCAAGAAAGAAAAAGATGGATTAAACTAGTCTTTATAGATTGTTCAGCTTCATATTATGATATAATAGAAGCGTTATGGAAAATTTAAATATTGAAAAAATTGCCCAGAAATTGGGCCTTAAAGAAAAACAAGTATCACAGGTCTTAGAACTGACCGCTGAGGGAAATACCATTCCTTTTATTGCTCGTTACCGTAAGGAAATGACGGGAAATCTGGATGAGGTCGAGATTAAGGCAATCATTGACTTAGATAAGAGCATGACTGCCTTGGCAGAGCGTAAAGCAACGGTCTTAGCTAAGATTGAGGAGCAGGGAAAACTAACGGATGCACTGCGTTCTGAGATTGAGGCTGCTGAAAAGCTGGCTGATGTGGAAGAACTTTATCTGCCCTACAAGGAGAAGCGCCGTACCAAGGCTACTATTGCGCGTGAAGCAGGTCTCTTTCCTTTGGCCCGCCTAATCTTACAGGATGCGGCTAATCTGCAGGAAGAAGCTGAGAAACTGACTAGTGAAGCCTTTCCGACAGCAGAAGCTGCTCTAGCTGGAGCAGTGGATATTCTGACTGAGGCGATTTCTGAAGATACCAAGCTGCGGGCTTGGACCTACCATGAGATTCAGACCAATTCTTCTATCGTATCTAGTCTCAAAGATGGTGATTTGGATGAAAAGCAGGTCTTCCAGATTTATTATGATTTTTCTGAAAAAGTAGCGACCATGCAGGGCTACCGGACATTGGCTCTTAACCGTGGTGAGAAGCTAGGTATTCTCAAGGTTGGTTTTGAGCACAATATTGAGAAAATTCTGCGTTTCTTTGAAGTACGCTTCAAGGTGAAAAATGCCTATATTATCGAAGCTATCCAGCAAGCGGTTAAAAAGAAAATCATTCCAGCCATGGAGCGCCGTATTCGGACCGAGCTGACTGAGGCCGCTGAGGATGGAGCCATTCAGCTCTTCTCAGAAAACCTCCGCAATCTCCTCCTGATTGCCCCTCTCAAAGGTCGTGTAGTACTGGGCTTTGACCCAGCCTTTCGGACAGGAGCCAAGCTAGCTGTTGTGGATGCGACAGGAAAGATGCTGACGACTCATGTCATCTATCCCGTTCCACCAGCAAAGCCAACTCAGATTGAAGCATCTAAGAAAGAGTTATCGGAGCTGATTGAGCAGTTTGGCGTGGAAATTATTGCCATTGGAAATGGAACGGCTAGCCGAGAAAGCGAAGCCTTTGTAGCTGAAGTTTTGAAATCCCATCCAGATGTCAGCTATGTTATCGTCAATGAAAGCGGAGCATCTGTCTACTCTGCTAGTGAACTGGCTCGTCATGAGTTTCCAGATTTGACGGTTGAAAAGCGCTCAGCTATTTCCATTGCCCGCCGTCTGCAGGATCCTTTGGCTGAGCTGGTCAAGATTGATCCTAAGTCCATCGGAGTTGGTCAGTACCAGCATGATGTCAGCCAGAAAAAGCTGTCTGAAAGTTTGGACTTTGTCGTTGATACCGTGGTTAACCAAGTCGGAGTTAATATCAACACCGCCAGTCCAGCCCTACTGGCCCATGTAGCTGGTCTTAATAAAACTATCTCAGAAAATATTGTCAAGTATCGGGAAACGGAAGGCTTGATTCGGTCTCGCGAGGCCATCAAGAAAGTGCCGCGTCTGGGCGCAAAGGCTTTTGAACAGGCAGCCGGCTTCCTGCGTATTCCTGAAAGTGATAACCTGCTAGACAATACAGGCGTTCACCCAGAGTCTTATAAGGCAGTAGAAGAACTCTTTAAGCGTCTGGAAATTAGCAGTTTGGATGAAGCAGCCCAAGCCAAATTAAAAGCAGTGCAGACTGCTAGTTTGGCTACAGAGCTAGGCTTGGGAGAAGAAACCCTCAAAGATATTATTGCTGATCTGCTCAAGCCTGGTCGGGATTTGCGTGATTCCTTTGACGCGCCAGTTCTGCGGCAGGATGTCTTGGATATTAAGGATTTGCGCATCGGTCAAAAACTTGAGGGTGTTGTCCGCAATGTCGTTGATTTCGGAGCCTTTGTGGATATCGGTATCCACGAAGATGGCCTTATCCATATTTCTAAAATCAGCAAAAATTTCATTAAACACCCTAGTCAAGTCTTGTCGGTTGGCGATTTGGTCACTGTCTGGGTGGATAAACTGGATGTGGAGCGGGAGAGGGTCAACCTCTCTCTGATAGCACCAAATGAATCTAACTAACTACGTTAAGCAAGTTTCGCTGGAAGATTTTGGCTGGGAATTTAGCCACCAAGCTTTTTGGAATAAGCGTCTCCGTACTACAGGAGGACGCTTCTTTCCTAAAGACGGCCATCTGGATTTTAACCCAAAAATCTATGAAACTTTTGGGCTGGAGATCTTCCGAAAAATTGTCCGCCATGAGTTGGTCCACTATCATCTTTATTATCAGGGTAAAGGCTACCGCCATGGAGATAGGGATTTTAAAGAATTACTCAAGCAGGTGGATGGTCTGCGCTACGCCCCCTCATTGTCAGATTCGCAATCCCTTCTCATCTATGAATGCCTGAGCTGCGGAGCACTTATCCGTCGCAGACGTAGGGTCAATCTTCAAAAATACCGTTGCGGACGCTGTAGAGGCCAACTGGCATTCCTCAAAGAGGAAACAAACAGAGGCTGAGTGAATGAAAAACTGATAACTGCAGAATCAGCCTTGGGGCTGATTTTTTTGCCCTTTCGCTATGATAAAATGAAGGAAAGAATGAGAGTTGAGGTCGTCACCATGAAAACTAAATTTTATAAATTAAGAAGAAACCGAGTGATTTCAGGGGTTTTATCGGGACTGGCCGATAAATTCAACTTTGATCTTGGTTTGTTACGCTTTTTATTCATCATTTTTACAGTTTTCAATTTTGGCTTAGGAATTTTGATTTATATTTTGCTGGCTGTCGTGATGCCTTACAAGGAAGATGTGGAAGCGGAAATGTATGGAACAGGCCCTCGTAAAATGAAAGATGCCGAGCCAATCAATGACAATGACGGCTGGTTTTGGTAATTATGAAAGAGAGAAATTCGGGTAGTGTTCCCGAATTTTTGCTAGATGTAGAGGAAAGATAACAATTATAAGAAACATTTTCCATTAGGCTACCAACACTCAAATTGCTGCTTTAAGCGTTCCTATCCCTGATTGTTATTTTGAAGAACGGTATTCGTAGTTATTTTATATAGCTTATGCTACATAGGCTTACGATTTGCCTAGCTTCAGACATCCCCAAAAATAGAAAAGGCTGATTCAACCGATTACCTTAAAGCTTAGAAAGAGATTTAAATGAAACAATTTTCTTTACCATTATATATTTTGAAATTTTTCCTGTATTTGATTATTAGTTTAATTCTACATATAGTTCTTATTTTTGCAGCAGGCATGGTGGCAGGAGGTTATGCTACCTTCTTTGTTTTCTTTATAGGTAATTTAGCTTTTCCATTTGGCTTGTGGAATTTCTTCTTTTTCTGGAAAGTTTTAACCCCGGAGCAAAGCTCAAAGCGTTTAGTAGGACTTGTATCTATCTTATTTCTGCCAGTTCTATGTTTCGTAATTTATGGTTTTGTTGGAGGTTTCCAAAACATTATCAACTCTCTTCCTAATAGCCTATTTTATGTTTTTGGTATGCTGCTTTCAAATACAATTGTATACTCTATGGCTCATTCAATAAACCTTTCTAACTATAAAAAGCGAGCTATTTCTCAAACTGAAAATAATCAGAGTGAAATAGACTGAACCTTACAAATTCAAAGAAAACCTAAGCATTTATCCAAGGAGGAAATATGACAGAAGTTTGGAATGCCTATGACTTGAATCGAAGTCAGCTCCCGCATCTCCTAATTCGAGGAGAAAAAATTCCTGAAGGCCAGTTTCATCTTTGTGTCAATGTCTTGGTTCGCCATCAGGATGGTGATTTTCTCTGTATGCGACGATCAGCAAATAAAAGTCTCTATCCTGGCTACTATGAGTTTGGAGCGGGAGGTAGTGTATTGGCAGGAGAGGATAGTCAGACAGCCGCCCTGCGGGAACTAGAAGAAGAAACAGGCCTAGTTCCTGACAGTATCAGACTATTGGAGCAGGTGTGCTCTGTCGAAGACCAGTGCCACTTTGATTTCTATGAAGCGGTGGTGTCTGGGGACAAGAGCCAAGTTTGCTATCAGGTAGGCGAAACTGATGCTCATATCTGGCTGGCTCTAAGAGAAATACCAGCCTTTATCGAGAGCCATCCATGCTTTCAAAGTCAAAAAAGAATTCTCCAAAGGTGGATAGGCTAGTTGTTTTGACTGGCCTTTTTGCTGGCTGGCAGATGTTTTTACAAGCATCTAGGGAAAAATCCTGCTTAATTTCCAATCTTAAAAACTCTTTTAGGGTAAAAATTTGCTATAATAGAGAAAGATAAATTTGAAGGGAGCAGGGAATGTCTGTAAAGGTCAAAGATTTGATTGAAAAAGTCCGTTTACGCATAGTTTACGGCAGTGATGACCTCTTAGAAAAGGAGATTTCGACATCGGATATTTCGCGGCCGGGTCTTGAAATGACCGGCTATTTTGACTACTACACGCCAGAACGGATTCAGCTGATTGGGATGAAGGAGTGGTCTTATCTGATGAAGATGACATCCCACAATCGTCATCAAGTCCTTCTGAAAATGTTTCAACCAGAAACACCAGTTGTCATTGTGGCGCGCAATTTGGAGATTCCTGAAGAAATGCGACGAGCAGCGGAAGAAAAGCAAATCGCGATTCTTACCAGCCGCACATCAACCAGCCGTCTATCAGGGGAAATTTCTAGTTTCCTTGACTCACGTTTGGCGGTCAGAACCAGTGTTCATGGCGTATTGATGGACATCTACGGAATGGGAGTGCTGATTCAAGGAGACAGTGGTATTGGTAAAAGTGAAACTGGTCTTGAGTTAGTCAAGCGTGGCCATCGTTTAGTGGCAGATGACCGGGTCGATATTTTTGCCAAGGATGAAATGACTCTCTGGGGAGAGCCTGCTGAGATTCTTCGTCATCTCTTGGAAATTCGTGGTGTCGGCATTATTGATGTGATGAGCCTTTACGGAGCTAGTGCGGTTAAGGATTCTTCACAGGTACAGATTGCCGTCTATCTGGAAAATTATGATACCAATAAGACCTTTGACCGTCTGGGTAATAATGCAGAAGAATTGGAAGTTTCTGGTGTCAGAATTCCTCGTATTCGCATCCCCGTTAAGACAGGACGCAACATCTCTGTGGTGATTGAGGCTGCAGCCATGAACTATCGAGCTAAGGAAATGGGCTTTGATGCCACCAAGATTTTTGAAGAACGACTGACTAATCTAATTAGCCAGAATGAGGTGAAAGATGCTTGATCCAGTAGCTTTTACAGTTGGTCCCTTTAGTATTCGTTGGTATGCAATTTGCATTGTCACTGGCTTGATTTTAGCCGTTTACTTGGCCATGAAGGAAGCGCCACGCAAAAAGATGATTCCAGATGATATTCTTGATTTCATTCTGATTGCCTTTCCCTTGGCTATCCTTGGAGCGCGGCTCTACTATGTGATTTTTGAATGGTCTTATTATGGCAAGCATTCTCTGATTGAGATTTTTCAGATTTGGAATGGTGGTTTAGCCATTTACGGTGGTTTGATTACCGGTGCGCTTGTCCTTTATTTCTTTTCACAGAGAAGGCTGATCAATCCTGTTGATTTCTTGGATATTGCAGCACCTAGCGTCTTGATTGCCCAGAGCATCGGCCGTTGGGGCAATTTCTTTAACCAAGAAGCCTATGGAGCAGTGGTCAAAAACCTTAACTATCTGCCGTCCTTCATCCGCAACAATATGTACATAGATGGTGCTTATCGCCAGCCAACCTTCTTATACGAGTCCCTTTGGAATTTACTTGGTTTTGCCCTACTGATGATTTTACGACGCCGGCCTAAATTCTTCCGTCAGGGAGAATTGGCAGCCTTTTACCTGATTTGGTACGGCTTTGGCCGGATGATTATTGAGGGTATGCGGACCGACAGTCTCATGTTCTTGGGTGTTCGTGTATCTCAGTGGCTGTCTGCAGCTCTGATTTTACTAGGCATCGGCATTATGATTTACCAAAGAAAAAACAAGCCCCCTATTATCAAGAATGAGAGGAGAATATTATGCTTGAAATTGCTTATACTTTAGTTGCTGTCGCTTTGATTGTTTTTCTAATCTATATGACTATCACCGTCAAAACTCTCGGTGATAAGGCTGCTAAAATGCTGGATGAGACAGAAAATACTATCAAAGTTTTGACTTCTGATGTCAATGTCACCCTGCATCAAACCAATGATTTGATTGCCAAAGTCAATGTGTTGACAGATGATATCAACCACAAAGTAGCAACGATTGATCCGCTTTTCAATGCGGTGGCAGACCTATCTGAATCAGTCTCTGATTTAAACGATCAGGCGCGTGTTTTAGGAAAAAAAGCAGTCGCAGCAGGAAGCACGACAGCCAAAACAACAGCAGGTCTAACGGCCCTTCGTTTTGTTGGCAAATTATTTAAAAAATAAGAAAGTAGGTTTATTATGGGAAAAATTTCATCACTTTTATTAGGTGCTGTGTCTGGTGCAGCTGCAGCGTACTTTCTAACTAGCAAAAAAGGTAAAGAAATTACTGAAAAAGTTCAAGACTTCGTTGTTGACTATCGTGAAGATCCAGATAAGACTCACGAAGCAGTTGTCCAATCAGTAAAGGATTTTTCAGATCAGGCTGTCAAGGCCATCAACCAAACCAAGGAAAAGGTTGAAAATGGCGAAATTACAGCTGAAACAGTATTGGAGTCTGTCAAGGATACAACCAAGTCAGTAGTAGACTATTCACAGGATAAATTCCAAGAAATCAAAGAAAAGTTTGAAAAAGAAGAGGAAATTCTTGAAGAAGAAATTTCTGATATCGTGGTGGAAGAAGGAGAAAAAGCTTCTTCAGAAGAAATCATCATTGATTTAGAAGATAAGTAAGTTCAAACTAGATATACAAGTCTGAGGCTGGGACAAAAGAGTCCTAGCCTCGTTTTTATTCGAAGTAGACATTTCCCGCAGTAGCTGATGAGTAGTCGTATGGGGCTAGGAAGCGATACTTATTACTCTTTAGTTCTATCCTCTGCGTCTTGACACTTCGCAGCGAAAGCGCTATTATATATGTAAAAGGGGGTGTTGGTATGAAAAATTTAAAAATACTTGCCTTGCTAGGTCTGGGCTGCTGCTTACTAGCTTGTTCTCGGCAGAAAGCTTCAGAATCCCCTCGGTCTAAAAGCTCTGACCCTTCGTCTAAAGCTTCGAGCGCGAGTCAAGCTAGCTCGAAAGCAGCTAGTAGTAGTCAAGCCAGTACTAATCAAACCAGCCCTAGTCAGAGTTCCGCTTCTGCGGAGTCGGAAAGCTCCAGTCAGACAACTGAAAAGGTCAGAGAAGAGGAGACACAGCCTTCTAGTAAAGAAGCGCCTTTCTCCAATCAGAAAACGTCTGGAAGTTCCTATGCAGATCCAGCGAGCTTGGAATACTTGCGCACCGACCTCTGTCAGTATGATTCTAGCTTACAGGGGCGTCCAGGCTAGTCAGGAAGAATTGGCACGAGCGATGGGCACCGATGGGACTTTTGGCACCCATAATGTCAATGCTATCCGTGTCTTAAATCAATATCTGTTTGGCTATGAGGAAGTGCCGGCAGGCCAAGCGGGCTATCATCTTGCGACAGTGACTAGTAGCGCCTCGAATTCTGAAGATATGCAGCTCTTTAAGGAGCGCCTGCGCAAGAATATTGATGATGGCTATCCGCTCTACTATACGATTGATAATGCCTCCATCTACCCAGGGCACAAGGGTGAACACAATGTCGTGGGGACGGGCTATGAATTATCAGCAGACGGCAGTGATGTCCTTGCAGTTTATTACATTGATCCATCCTATACCGTTCAGGATCCAGTCTATGGAGGGCTGAAAAGGGTGACTCCAGAAGAATTATTGGCAGCGATGTGTGCTTGTCAGGAACCAAATTACGCTTGGTAAAGAAAAGAAAAAAAACGAGATCTTTTGATCTCGTTTGATTTAATTCGTGAATTAACGGTGTCTCTTTCTCCGAACAGTACGGTAGCCTTGAATAACCATTAGACTCAGGACTACAGCAAGTGTAAAAGATAGGAAGGTACTTATTTTTGCAGATAAGAAGATAAAGCTAAAAAAGACTGTCAAAATACAGAATAAAGCGATATTTATAAAGAAAAGTAGCTCACGTAATTGCGATGCTGATTCTGCTTGAGGCAGGTATTCTTGATAGGATACTTCCTTGGTTTGCTCTGTCGAATCATGCAGGGGCGCTGACTCAAACTGTTTAAAATCTCTTACTGCCATAATCTCTCTCCTAATAGTACCTTATCATTCTATCATGTTTCTACTATTAGGTATGTTACAAGATAGTTACAAAACGAATAAAATCGAATTAAGAAATCATAATTCCTATTTTTTGGTATAATAATGATATGAAAAAGATAATCATTACAGCGACAGCTGAAAGTATAGAACAAGTTCAAGCTTTATTGGAAGCTGGTGTGGATCGTATTTATGTCGGTGAGAAAAAATACGGCCTTCGATTGCCACATAATTTCACTTATGACGAATTAAATCGTATTTCTCAAATGGTTCATCAGGCAGGAAAAGAAATGACCGTTGCTGTCAATGCTTTGATGCATCAGGACATGATGGATCAGATCAAGCCTTATTTGGATTTTCTTCAGGAGATTGAGGTAGATTATATCACCGTCGGTGATGCAGGTGTATTCTACGTTTTGCAGCGGGATGGCTATAAGCTGAAAACGATTTATGATGCTTCGACCATGGTTACCAGCAGTCGCCAGATTAATTTTTGGGGCAAGAATGCTGGTGTATCGGAAGCTGTTTTGGCGCGGGAAATTCCATCGGCAGAACTCTTTAAAATGCCGGAAATCCTTGAAATTCCAGCCGAAGTCCTAGTTTATGGTGCGAGCGTTATCCACCACTCTAAACGTCCGCTTTTGCAAAATTACTATAACTTTACACACATTGATGATGAAAAATCAAGAGAGAGAGACCTCTTTCTTGCTGAGCCGAGTGACCCTCAGAGCCATTATTCGATTTTTGAGGACGACCACGGGACGCATATTTTCGCCAATAATGACTTAGACCTGATGACTAAGCTGACAGAATTGGTTGACCACGGCTTTACGCATTGGAAGTTGGAAGGGCTCTACACTCCTGGTCAGAATTTTGTTGAGATTGCTAAGCTTTTTGTTCAGGCGAGGGACTTGATTGAAAAAGGTGAATTTAGTCATGACCAAGCTTTCTTGTTAGATGAGTTGCTTCACAAACTGCATCCGAAGAATCGTTTCCTCGATACAGGATTTTATGATTACGATCCAGACATGGTGAAATAGGTCTAGTTTTGCTGTCTTTATCTAAGTAGACTTTTTTAGAAGGCCAATGCATCACCAGAAACTTAAAAAGGCACGGATTAGTCTGTGCCTTTTTAAGTTTCTATGTAAGAGAATGGGAATACTAGTCTTTATCTCCAGTAGTCGTAGTTGAAAGTAGCCAAGATTATGTCCGTGATTTCTTCGGGTTCTTCTTGAGCACCACCGGCTATCCAAAGAGAAATAATCCCCTCAACACTGGATAGGAAGATTTCCAAGGCATATTTCTGAGGGATGTGAAAGTTCTCCTCTAAAAAACGCTGGGTAGCAGTCTCTTGCTTGTCACTCAGAATGATAGTGGTTATGTACTCCCGAATAGCCTCTCGAAAGTCAATATAATGGCTTCTGGTCAGGGCGTTGATAAGACGCTCATTAGCACGCAGTATATGAAATTTTGCTATCATTAACTTTTGGGGATATTCGTTCTCCGCTTCAAACAAGCTATAACTAGAAAGTTGGGAAATAATTTCGCTTTTGAGACTATCAACCATCTGATACTTATCTTGGTAGTGGAGGTAGAAGGTGCCGCGATTAATCCCTGCCCGCTTACAGAGTTTGCTGATGGAGATATGCTCAAATTTATCCTCAGAAAGTAGTTGGATGAGGGCCTCTTTGATGTCTTCTTTGGTTCTAGTTTTTCGTTTCTGGGCCATTTTTCTTCCTTTTTGATTAAATCAACACTTTGTTGATTTTTGATTATTGCTTTTTATCTAAGCTCATTATATAATATCTGTGATTTAGAATCAACACCTTGTCTATTTAAGGAGATGAGGTTTGAAAAGGAGAGAAGCGATATGGCTTATATTGAAATGAAACATAGTTTTAAACGTTATCAGATGGGGGATACGGAAATAATCGCCAATCGGAATGTCTCTTTTGAGATCGAAAAGGGAGAGCTGGTTGTTATTCTTGGAGCTTCTGGAGCAGGCAAGTCAACGGTTCTCAATATTCTCGGTGGTATGGATACCAATGATGAGGGGGAAGTCTTGATTGATGGACAGAATATCGCGGCCTATAATGCTCATCAATTGACCGAGTATCGCCGTAATGACGTGGGCTTTGTCTTTCAGTTTTACAATCTGGTGCCTAACCTGACAGCAAAGGAAAATGTGGAGCTGGCCTCAGAAATCGTCAAGGATGCTCAGGATCCAGTGGCTGCCCTGACTGCGGTTGGTCTGGAAAAGCGTCTCAATAATTTCCCAGCTCAGCTGTCAGGTGGAGAACAGCAACGTGTGTCCATTGCTCGGGCGGTGGCCAAAAATCCAAAGATTCTGCTCTGCGATGAACCAACGGGAGCTTTGGACTACAATACCGGTAAGCAAGTGCTGCAAATCTTACAGGACATGTCCCGCAATCAAGGAGCGACTGTCATTATCGTGACCCACAATGCTGCCTTAGCTCCCATTGCTGACCGGGTCATCCGTATGCACGATGCGAAAGTCAAAAGTGTTACGGTGAATGAATCGCCTCAAGACATAAGTACATTGGAGTATTAATATGAAGAGAAAGATTTATTGGAAAGATATTCTGCGCTCCTTCACTAGCTCTAAAGGACGTTTCCTATCTATTTTAATCCTCATGATGCTGGGCTCTTTAGCTCTCGTGGGACTTAAGGTCGCTCCACCCAATATGCGCAGAACAGCAACAGATTACTTGAAAGAGCAACGAACCATGGACTTGGCTGTTATGGCGGACTATGGTTTGGATGCAGCGGATCAGAAAGAGCTGGAAACTATTAAGGGAGCTGATGTCGAGTTTGGCTATCTGACAGATGTCACCGTAGGCGAAGAGGCTCTCCGAGTATTCTCAGATACCAAGGATATTTCAAACTTTCAAGTGACCTCAGGCCGTCTTCCTCAGAATGAGCAAGAAATTGCCCTAGCTAGTTTTTGGTCTAAGAAATATAAGCTTGGTCAGGAGATTGATCTGACCGAGAAGGCAGGCCGGCCGTCAGTTCTGAAAAATAAGACTTATAAGATTGTGGGTTTTGTCAACTCGGCAGAGCTCTGGTCTGATAGAAGCCTAGGCAATGCTAATAGTGGTAGTGGCAATCTGGATGCCTATGCCGTCCTTGCGCCAGAGGCCTTTTCGTCAAATGTCTATAGTATCGCTCGATTGCGCTATCAAGATTTGGCAGATTTGGGTTCTTTTGCAAGGATTTATCAGGACAAGCTAGCGGCTCATCAAGAGCAATTAAATGAAGACCTCAAGGATAATGGCGCAGCGCGTCTAAAAAGCTTACAGGCAAATGCGATTGCTTCCATCCAAGCGGGAGCAGAAAAGATTAAGAATGCAGAAGCCGATATAGCTCAAGGGCAGAAGCAGCTAGAGCAGGTTCAAGCTAAACTAGAGGAGCAGGAAAAGAAACTCAATCAAGCGGCAACCAGCGGCTTACTAGCTGAAGAAAGTCTAGCCAGCAGTCGGTCTGAATTGGAACAAGGAAAGACCCAGCTGGCTCAGAAGAAAAAGGACTTAGAGCAGGCGACGGCAGAACTAAAAAATCGGAAAGTAGAATTGCAACAAGCTCGGGAAGACTTAGCAAGTTTGACGGAGCCAGCTTATCATAGTTATACGAGGAAGAGTTTGCCAGGTAGCCAAGGTTATCTCATGTATAGCAATGCCACCAATAGTATTGCTGCAGTGGCCAATATCTTCCCAGTGGTTCTTTATCTAGTGGCTGCGATGGTGACCTTTACAACCATGACCCGTTTTGTGGATGAAGAGCGAACGAATGCAGGTGTTTTCAAAGCCTTAGGCTATCACAGTCGAGACATTATTCGCAAATTTACTATCTATGGCTTGGTGGCTGGTAGTTTGGGTACGCTCGTGGGAATCTTTCTAGGGCACTATTTTTTCTCGGGGATTATTTCTCGAATCATCACGCAGGGCATGGTAGTAGGCCAGAGCAGGCTTTACTTTTATCCATTTTACAGTCTTTTGGCTCTGGGCTTAGCTTTTTTATCTAGCGTTTTACCGGCTTATCTGGTTGCTCGCCGAGAGTTGACTGAGGAAGCTGCCCATCTCTTATTACCTAAACCACCAGTTAAGGGCGCGACTATTCTTTTAGAGAGGTTTCCTTTTATCTGGAAAAGACTTAGCTTTACCCATAAGGTGACGGCTCGCAATATTTTTCGTTATAAGCAGCGGATGCTGATGACAATTTTTGGCGTGGCTGGCTCGGTGGCTCTGCTCTTTGCTGGTCTAGGGATTCGGTCTTCTATCAGCGGGGTGCCGCATCGCCAGTTTGAGCAGATTTTGAGCTATGATTTGATCATCTCAGAAAAGAGTCAGGCTGACCGAATTGCTAAATTACAGCTGGAAAAGAAGCTAAAAGACCCAGCTATTTCAGACTATCAGAGTATCTTTAGCCAGAGCTTCGAGGAAGTCTATCAAGGGAGCAAAAACAAAGAAACTGTGACACTGATGGTGACAGATAAGGCAGACTTTAGTCCCTTTATCAGACTGGAAAGTCAAGAAAATCAGGAAAAATTGACCTTGGCTAAAGGAGCCGTTATTTCAGCCAAGCTGGCTAAGATAGCCGGTGTCTCCGTTGGAGATCAGTTAGAACTGGATGGCAAAAAAATTCCCGTCGCAGCAATCAATGAAAACTACGTGGGACATTTTGTTTTTATGTCGCAGGCAGACTATGAGTCCGTCTTTGGTCAGAAAGCTAGCAACAATGCCTATATCGTCAAGCTCAAAAATCGCTCCGAAAAGGCGACCTTGTCTCAGGCACGAGACTTTATGAAGCTCTCAGCTGTCAGAGGCGTTTCTCAAAATACCAGTATGGTCGAGCAATTTAACACACTAGCAACTTCACTGAATTCTACCATGTTGGTTCTGGTGATTGTCTCGATTTTGCTAGCTATCGTCATCCTCTATAATCTGACCAATATCAATGTCGCAGAGCGGATACGGGAGCTATCGACCATCAAGGTACTAGGCTTCCATAGTAAGGAAGTCACGCTCTATATCTATCGGGAGACCATCTTGCTGTCACTCATGGGTATTGGCACAGGGCTCTTGGCTGGTTTTTATCTCCATCGATTTTTGATTCAGATGATTGCGCCAAACTTCATCGCCTTTAATCCGCAAGTCGGCTGGGAAGTTTATCTCCTGCCTATTCTAGCGGTCAGTTTCATTCTGACTTTATTGGGCTTCTTTGTCAATTATCAGCTGAAACGGCTAGATATGCTAGAAGCGCTCAAGTCAGTGGATTAAGACTAGATTTTATATTGTAACTTCCCTAAATGTGTTTGAGTGGAAGTTTTTTTGATCTTTGTTATAATATTTCTTGGATAGAAAGTGAAAGATAAAATGAAAAGAAGAATTGCTTTATTGTCAGATGTGCATGGGAATGCGACGGCGCTAGAGGCTGTCCTAGCTGATGCAGAAAGTCAGGCTGTGACAGACTATTGGTTTTTAGGTGACTTGCTCATGCCGGGAACGGGTCGGCGAAATATTTTGGATAAACTGGAGCGGCTACCGATTAGTCTACAAGTACGTGGGAATTGGGAAGATAGCCTCTGGCATGCCCTGCATCAAAAATTGGATTTGACGCGACCGAGCCACCTTTATTTAACCAAGCTCTGCCATTTTGTTTTGGAGGAAATCCTTCCAGAAGAAATTGACCGTATGCGCGAGCTTCCCCTGCAAGTCCTGACAGAAGTAGCAGGTCTCAAGATTGCGGTCAGTCATCACTTGCCAGATAAGAACTGGGGACGGGAGCTGATTCATATTGGTAATCAGAGCGATTTTGACCGACTTTTTGAAGGCAATGAAGCGGTTATTGCTATCTATGGTCATATTCACCAGCAGTTTCTCCGCTATGGAACAGGTGGTCAGCTGATTATCAATCCAGGCTCCATCGGCCAACCTTTCTTTTTAGATGCGACTCTGCGCCAAGATTTGAGGGCTCAATATGCCATTTTAGAGATAGATGAGACAGGGCTGAAAGATGTCGATATGCGTCGCGTGGCTTATGATGTAGAGCATGAGCTGGCTAGGGCGCGTGAGCTCCAGTTACCTTACTACGAAATTTATGAGGAAAGCCTCGTGAATGGCATCCACCATACTCATAACCATGACCTACTGCGAGAAATCAGTGAGCGGGAGGGCTATTTTGAGGATGTTCAGGACTTTATTCGCAATCTAGATTAATTGTAATAGAGCCCACTCAACCACTGCGTCTTGCTCGACACTCCAAAGACAATTGAGAGGCTAGGACTTTTGTCCCAGCCTCTTTGTTTATAGATGCTCCTAGAATCCGCCGCCCCGACCTCCGTGCGTTCTGCCAGATGAAGAAGTATGTGTGCTACTGCCACCTGAGCTCGAGCTCTGGCTAGGTTTGGGGATGGCTCTTTTACTAACATTTAAGTAGAGGAAGAATTCTTTGCTAGCGAACTTTTGTTAGAATAAGAATGTTGGCCGAACAAATGCCTTGGGCTTTTGGCCTAAAAAAGCACTCGAATTGCGTTTGTTGAAAACGCTTTCTTAATACTATTATAGCAGATTGTCCTAAAATCACAATCATTTACAGAAATAAAACATTTTATCAAACAAAAAAAGAGTTAATAGAGGAGATTTTGAAAAGTAACACTTGAAGTTACAACTCTTTTGCTATATAATAAATATAGATACCAGTAGAGAGGAGAAAAACATGCAAATTTCTAGCCGTTTTACCATTGCTACCCATATGCTGATTATCCTAGCTTTGGAAGGAAAAAAACAAAAACTGACCAGTGATATTTTGGCTGGCAGTGTCGGAGTCAATCCTGTTATTATCCGCAAGACTCTGTCCCAGCTTAAGAATGCTGGCCTGATTAGTGTTGCTCGTGGGACAGGTGGGGCAGATATTATCAAGAATTTAGAAGACATCAGCCTGTTTGATATTTATTGTGCGGTCGAGTGTTTGGGCAAGAGTGGGCAGCTCTTTAGCTTCCATGACAAGCCCAATCCAGAATGTCCTATCGGAAAAAATATCCACAATGTTTTAGATAATCGTTTGGAGGCTATCCAGAAAGCGATGGAAGCTGAACTGGCACAAACTAGTCTGGCCGAGGTTGTTGCAGCAACCGAAAAAGAAATGGCGAAAGACTCCATTTCGTAAGACTGCTTGGCTTTTTAGCCTAGAGACGAGGGCTTTCTTTGTTGAGCCTAAGATCACTGGCACATAAAATAAGTATTTGGCGGACATAAATTCGAAATCCTGTGCATGATAAACCATGAAATTCTCTTTTGACAGGAATGTCAAGTTAAAGCTATCATTGAGCTGGAAATGTCTTGGGGAGGAAGCTGCTCAGATGCAGGAGAGGCAGGCTTGTCTAGTAAAGTTTATCTGTGGGGTGGAGGAGGTGTGCGCTTCGTTTGAAAAAGTCGATGAAACAAAAATTGACTAGCCTAGCGAGTGGCGAGTTAGTCGCTGTTCTAGTATTCTGGTTCAATTTTTGCCTACTCAAAAAGTGGCTTGTAACCACACAAGCCCTAATTTCTATTTCCTTCTCCTTGTTTGTACTGAGTTTTATTCTAATACAGGGCTCTGTTTTCTGGTGGATTTTGATAAAAAGGCTTGCCAAGCCAAGATTTGCTGAAAAATATACAGGGAAAATCTATAAAATATTGAAGAAAGTAGATGCTTGCTTACTAGCTGTGGGAGTGCTGTTAATATTCTGGAACTACAGTAATTTTGCAGCTTTTGCCATCTCTATGGCTATTTGGCTATTCACCGTAATCGAGTGGATCAATTATTATAAATGGCAATTATCCTACAGTCTAAATCCTACTCTTTTGTTGACATACCTCCTAAAGAGGAAGTTAAGAAAGAGCAAAATCGCAAAAGAAATTGAGAAAGCTCTATAAAAAGGGAAACCTTTTCACCGTTTTAGAGCCTGAAAAGAGCAGCAAAAAAGCACCATTCGGTGCTTTTCTGCTATTCTATTCAAAATACAGCAAGTCTTTGCTAGTTTCGGTGAAGAGTTCAAAACCATTCTTAGTAACATAACCGCAGTCTTCGATACGAACGCCGACCTTGCCAGGGATGTAGATACCAGGCTCAACAGAGAAGCACATGCCTTCTTCGATGACCATTTCGTTGCCTTCCATAATGGATGGGAATTCGTGAACATCCATACCGATACCGTGGCCAAGTCGGTGGTTGAAATATTCACCATAGCCAGCTTTTTCGATGACCTCACGGGCAGCTCGGTCTACTTCATGAGCTGTGACGCCTGGTTTGATAAAGTCAAGCGCTGCTTGCTGAGCTTCCAATGTCAGATAATAGATATCTTTTTTGAACTGGTCTGGCTGGCCGACAGCGACGGTCCGTGTCATATCGCTGGCATAGCCATTGACCATGCAGCCCAAGTCAAAGAGCAGGAGGGCGTTATTTTCGACTTTATTGGCTCCGGGAATGCCGTGCGGATTGGCTGCGTTATTGCCTGTCAGAACCATGGTTTCAAAGCTCATCTCATAGCCTTCTCGCTTAATAGCAAAGTCGATTTGAGCGATGATGTCCGTTTCAGTATTGTCCAGTGAAATATTGTCAAAACCAATATTGACAGCCTTGTCAGCATACTTGCCAGCTACCAGCATTTTCTGGATTTCGTCGGCTGATTTGATCAGGCGCAAGCGGTTGATGTAAGGAGTCAGATTGACAAATTCAGCCCCATCAAAAACAGTACGCAGGCCGTGGTACTTGGTTAAAATCAGATTGTCAAACTCGACTGCCACTTGTTTGAAGGTCTGAGATGGTAGGGAAGTTTTGATCTTTTCCCAAGGATTTTCAGAATCGACATAGCCCACAACCTGAAAATCTACGGTAGAGGAAGCACGCTCAACTTCCAGTGCTGGTACGAAAAGAAGTGGCTCATGGTCAGTGTAGACGAATAGGAACATCTGACGTTCATGTGGATCGCTGTAAAAGCCTGTTAGGTAATGAATGGTTACAGGATCGGAGATAACAGTGACATCCTGCTTTTCATTTTCAAGATAAGTGATGATTTGATTGATTTTTGTCATAGTTCAACCTTCTTTCTATGCCTCTATTTTTGCAGAAAAAGTGAAAAAAATCAAGGATTTTAGCGAGGATTCCTCATCCTTGGCTGAAATTTTTGAGAGAAAGAAAGTTGAGGTGAAATTTTTACAAGAATGTTAGAATATAGTGTGCGAAAATAGTATTTTTTAAGGAAAATTTGATATAATAGTGCTTATGGAGCAGTAGGACAAATAAAAAAATAATAGATGTCTAAGCTTAAAAATTGTATAGATATGAAGGTAAAAAATGAAAAAAATATTAGTTGTAGATGACGAGAAGCCAATCTCGGACATTATAAAGTTTAATATGACCAAGGAAGGTTATGAAGTGCTGACTGCCTTTGATGGTAAGGAAGCCTTGGAAATGTTTGAAGTGGAGCAACCAGACATCTTGATTCTGGACTTGATGTTGCCAGAAGTGGATGGACTTGATGTTGCTCGGACCATTCGTAAGACCAGCAATGTTCCAATCATTGTGCTTTCGGCCAAAGATAGCGAGTTCGATAAGGTAATCGGTCTGGAAATCGGTGCTGATGACTATGTGACCAAGCCCTTTTCAAATCGTGAATTGCTGGCTCGGGTCAAGGCCTTGCTGCGCCGTTCTGAACTCATCCCAGATAGTCATGTGGATGAGAGTAGTCCAAAGGAATTGTTTATTGGAGATTTGCAGATTCTTCCAGATGCTTTTGTGGTGAAAAAACACGGGAAAGAATTGGAATTAACCCATCGTGAATTTGAACTCTTGCACCATTTGGCGACCCATGTCGGTCAAGTCATGACACGTGAACACTTACTAGAAACGGTCTGGGGTTATGATTACTTCGGTGATGTGCGGACTGTTGATGTGACCATTCGTCGTCTGCGCGAAAAAATCGAAGATACTCCAAGCCGTCCAGAGTACATCTTGACTCGCCGCGGTGTCGGTTATTACATAAGAAATAATGATTGAAAAAATAAAAGAGTTTGTTCTGTCTCCTGACTTTGTCTTTTCACTGATCGTTGTCGGCTTTATCATCGTTGTAGCCCTCTTGCTGCTGGAAAATCGACGGGATACTCGAAAACTGGTCCAATTAAATCAAAAGATTAAAGGCTTGATTGCAGGAGATTATTCAGAAGTTTTAGATATGCAGGGAAGTCCTGAAATCACGGATATGACCAATTCTATCAATGATCTTTCTGAAGTCATTCGCCTGACGCATGAAAATTTGGAGCAAGAGACCAAGCGTCTATCCAGCATCCTGTCTTACATGACGGATGGCGTACTTGCGACCAACCGTCGAGGACAGATTATCACTATCAATGACATGGCGACCAAGCAGCTGGGGGTCAAACGTGATGATGTGCTTAATACTAGTATTTTAGATTTGCTGGATATTGCTGATGAGTACGATTTGCGCGAATTGATTACCAATGTTCCAGAATTGACCATTGATTCTCAAGATGAAAATGGCGAATACGTAAGCCTGCGGGTTCGGTTTGCCTTGATTAGACGGGAGTCAGGTTTTATATCAGGGTTGGTAGCAGTGCTGCACGATACAACGGAGCAAGACAAGGAAGAACGGGAGCGTCGGCTTTTCGTTTCCAATGTTAGCCATGAATTGCGGACGCCTCTAACCAGTGTAAAATCCTATCTGGAAGCCTTGGATGATGGTGCTCTGTCAGAGCCTGTTGCACCGGAATTTGTCAAAGTTTCACTAACTGAGACAAACCGGATGATGCGGATGGTGACGGACTTACTTAGCTTATCGCGGATTGATAATAATACCAGCCATCTGGACGTTGAGCTGACTAATTTTACGGCCTTTATCACCTATATCCTTAACCGTTTTGATAAGATTAAAAATCAGGATGAGACCAAAAAATATGAGATTATCAGGGATTATTCAATTACGCCGATTTGGGTAGAGATTGATACGGATAAGATGACTCAGGTTATTGATAATATCATGAACAATGCCATCAAGTATTCACCTGATGGTGGGACGATTACGGTTTCTGTGAGGACAACAGATGTTCAGTTGATTCTTTCGATTTCGGATGAAGGTTTGGGCATTCCCAAGCAGGATCTGCCAAAGATTTTTGATCGTTTCTATCGGGTGGATAAGGCCCGCAGTCGAGCCCAGGGAGGAACGGGCTTGGGTCTGGCTATTGCTAAAGAAATTATCAAGCAGCATCATGGCTTTATCTGGGCTAAGAGCGAGTACGGTAAGGGTTCTACCTTTACCATCGTCCTTCCTTATGATAATGATGCTGTCCGTGTAGATGACTGGGAAAATGAAGAGAATGTAGAAAGTGAACATGACTAAGGGATTTCAATATAGTATTCTAGCATCGGGATCGAGCGGCAATTGCTTTTATCTGGAAACAGACCAAAAACGCCTGCTTGTCGATGCTGGTCTATCAGGGAAAAAGATTACGAGCCTTTTAAGCGAAATCGACCGCAAACCAGAGGATTTAGATGCTATTTTGGTCACCCATGAGCACAAGGATCACATCCATGGTGTAGGGGTCTTGGCGCGTAAGTACAATCTAGATATTTATGCCAACGAAGCAACCTGGCGAGCGATGGAAAAGGACTTGGGCAAGCTGGATGCCAGTCAGAAGCATATCTTTGAAATGGGTAAAATGAAGACTTTTGGCGATTTAGATGTCGAAAGTTTTGGGGTTAGCCACGATGCGGCTGCTCCCCAGTTTTATCGTTTTATGAAGGATGGCAAGAGCTTTGTCATGCTGACGGATACGGGTTATGTTAGTGACCGCATGGCCGGAGTGATTGAGAATGCGGATGCTTATTTGATTGAGAGCAATCATGATATCGAGATTCTCCGGAGCGGTGCCTACCCGTGGAGCCTGAAACAGCGCATCCTGTCTGACTTGGGACATTTATCCAATGAAGATGGTGCGGAAACCATGATTCGCACCCTTGGCAATCGCACCAAGCGCATCTATCTGGGGCATTTGAGTAAGGAAAATAATATCAAGGAGCTGGCTCATATGACCATGGTCAATCAACTGGCTCAAGCTGACTTGCCAGTAGGTCATGATTTTCAGGTCTTTGATACTTTTCCTGATACAGCGACGCCTTTGGTAACTATCTAATCATCAGTCGCTCAGAAAGAGGCTGGGACAAAAGTCCTAGCCTCTCAATTGTCTTTGGATTGTCGAGCAAGACGCAGTGGTTGAGTGGGCTCTACTACGCTGATTTCATCAGCTTTTACAGCCCTACTCAACTGTGCGGAGGTGGGACGATGAAATCGAATTCTAACGAATTACTGATTTCTGTCCCACTCTCTTTTTAGGATTGACAAGGATTGCTTTTTATGGGAAACTAGTTTTATATTTTTTAGCTTGTTTTTTATACTAGAAAGGAAGCTAAAGAATGACCATGAAAACGTACGTGAGGAAACCAAATGCGCTTGATTTATTTTGTGATTGCCTGCTTATCTTTGGCCTTAGGAGTGCTGGGGATTTTTCTGCCCCTTCTTCCTACGACTCCTTTTTTACTTTTGTCTATTGCTTGCTTTTCGCGCAGTTCCAAGCGGATTGAGAATTGGCTTTATCACACCAAGCTATATCAGACCTATGTTGCAGATTTTCGGGAGACAGGTTCGATTGCTAAGGAGCGCAAGAAAAAGATTATCGTATCCATCTATATCTTGATGGGAATTTCCATTGCGTTAGCTCCGATAATTTGGGTAAAAATTTTCTTATTCGCCCTGACAATCTTTATTACCTATTATCTTTTCAAGGTCATCCCAGATAAGGAATAGGCCAGGAATTACGCTAAGAAGACAAGTAAACAAGTGCGTTGGCACTTGTTTTTGGTATAATGGTAGATGGTTCACAAAGAACATCATTTTAGAAAGGATGGATTGGACTCATGCTCTGCCTTGGCCTAGCATGAAAAAGAAATTATGGAACAATTAAAAGATGCACTGCTGGAGCAGTTTGGGCTGGTGTTTGAAGACAGCAGTCTGCTAGAGACCGCTTTTACTCATACCAGCTATGCCAATGAGCACCGCCTCTTAAAAATTTCACACAATGAACGCCTGGAATTTTTAGGAGACGCTGTTCTGCAGCTGATTATTTCTGAGTATTTATATAAAAATACCCAAAAACCAGAAGGAGATTTGTCAAAACTACGCTCCATGATTGTTCGGGAGGAGAGTTTGGCTGGCTTTGCACGGGACTGTCAGTTCGATCAGTTTATCAAGCTGGGTCGCGGTGAGGAAAAGTCAGGAGGCCGCAATCGCGATACCATTCTGGGTGACTTATTTGAGGCCTTTTTGGGTGCCCTTCTTTTGGATAAGGATGTGGAGACTGTCAAAGACTTTATTTACCAAGTCATGATTCCCAAGGTAGAAGCAGGTGACTTTGAGCAGGTGACTGACTATAAGACTAAGCTGCAAGAACTCCTACAGGTTAATGGGGATGTGGAGATTGTCTATCAGGTTACAGATGAGACAGGGCCAGCCCATGCTAAGAACTTTGCTGTGGCTGTGTTAATCAATGGTCAGAAAGCGGGTCAGGGACAAGGCCGTTCTAAGAAACTGGCTGAGCAGGAAGCTGCCAAGGATGCATTTGAAAAGGAAAGTCACTAATGTTTTTAAAGGAAATTGAAATTCAGGGCTTCAAGTCATTTGCAGATAAGACCAAGGTGGTTTTTGACCAAGGTGTAACTGCTGTTGTTGGTCCCAATGGCTCTGGTAAGTCCAACATTACGGAGAGCCTGCGCTGGGCTCTGGGTGAGTCGAGCGTCAAGAGTCTGAGGGGCGGTAAGATGCCCGATGTCATTTTTGCAGGGACGGAGAACCGCAAGCCCCTCAACTATGCTTCGGTCGTTGTGGTTTTGGATAATCAGGACCAGTTTATCAAGCAAGCAGGCAAGGAAATCCGCGTCGAGCGCCATATCTATCGCAGTGGGGATAGCGAGTACAAGATTGATGGTAAAAAGGTTCGGCTGCGCGATGTCCATGACCTTTTCATGGATACAGGGCTAGGACGAGATTCTTTCTCCATCATTTCCCAAGGAAAAGTCGAGGAAATCTTTAACAGCAAGCCAGAGGAGCGCCGGGCTATTTTTGAAGAAGCGGCCGGAGTGCTCAAATATAAGACCCGCCGCAAGGAAACAGAAAGTAAGTTAGCGCAGACCCAAGACAATCTTGATCGCTTGGAAGATATTATCTACGAGCTGGATAGTCAAGTCAAACCACTGGAAAAGCAAGCTGAAACGGCCAAGCGCTTTTTAGAACTGGATCAAGAGCGTCAGGAGCTTTATCTGGATGTCTTGGTGGCTCAGATTAAGGCGAATAAAGCTGATTTGACGGTAGCAGAGGCTGATTTGGAGAGCATCAAGCAGGAGCTGGCGGCCTATTATACGAAACGGGACGAATTGGAGCGTGAAAACCAAGAGATTAAGGTCAAACGGCAGGAAGTGAATCAAAAACTGTCTGACGATCAGGCCAGTCTTTTGGAGCTGACTCGTTTAATCAGTGATTTGGAACGCCAGATAGACCTAGCTAAGTTGGAATCTAGTCAGGCGGCTAGCAGTCGTTTGGAAAATGAAGAACGTTTGGCTGGACTGAGAGAAAAAAGCCAGCAGCTGACAGCTGATATTTCCTCTAAAGAAGCTCATCTAGCTGATTTAGCAGTCCAGTTGACAGAAAATCAAGAGGCTATGAGCCAGTTGGAAGCAGAATTGGCTGACTTTTCAGATGACCCAGACCAGCTGATTGAAAATCTGCGGGATCGTTACGTCAAGCTCATGCAAGAAGAAGCGGACTTGTCCAACGACTTGACCTCGCTAGAAAATCGACTGGAGAATGAGCGGAGTCAAGCTGCCAGCAAACAGGCTGAGTTTAGCAAACTACAGGCTGATTTAAAAGCTGGTAGGGAAGAAGAAGCGGCTCGACAGGCGGAATTAGAAGAGTCACAGGCTGCTCTCAGAGCCTTGCTAGATCAGTATCAGGAGCAGCAGGGGCAGGTCGAGAAGTTGGCGACTGCTTATCAAAAGGAGCAGACCAGCATGTTTGCCCTGCTGGATGATTTGAAAAATAAAAAAGCCCGTGCAGCCAGTTTAGAAGCCATCCTCAAAAATCACAGCAATTTTTATGCAGGTGTAAAAAGCGTTCTGCAG
Organism: Streptococcus cristatus AS 1.3089; assembly: GCF_000385925.1. NCBI lineage: Bacteria > Bacillati > Bacillota > Bacilli > Lactobacillales > Streptococcaceae > Streptococcus > Streptococcus cristatus. Next base: position 1,141,782 of record NC_021175.1, on the reverse strand, counting down.
GAGGCTGATCGTCTGGGTGGTATTGTCGGGGCAGTCAGCGAGAAATTGAGCTTCGATCCTCATTACCAGACCGCTTTGGAAATTGCGCTGGGGGCAAGTAGTCAGCATATCATCGTTGAGGACGAAGGGGCAGCGACCAGAGCCATCGATTTTCTTAAGAAAAATCGGGCTGGTCGGGCTACCTTCCTACCTCTGACGACCATCAAGGCTCGTCAACTTCCCGAGCAAAATCAATCCAGAATTGAGGCTAGTTCAGGCTTCTTAGGTATAGCTTCGGAGCTGGTGACCTATGAGCCAGGTTTGGAGAATATTTTCCAAAATCTATTGGGGACAACCGCTATTTTTGATACGATTGAGCATGCGCGTGCGGCTGCTCGTCAGGTACGTTACCAAGTCAGAATTGTAACGCTGGACGGAACGGAACTGCGCACAGGCGGTTCTTACGCCGGAGGAGCCAATCGCAATAATAACACAATCTTTATCAAGCCTGAACTGGACAGCCTGCTTGGAGAAATGGAGCAGCAGTCCCAGAAGCTGAAAGCTCAGGAGCAGCAAGTCGAAAGCTTGCAGTCTCAGCTATCAGAGGCCAAGCAAGCCTTGGAAGCCATCAAGTCTGAGGGTGAGCAAGCCCGCTTGACGGAGCAAAGAGTCAAGTTGGCCTACGAACAGATTGCAGAGCGGGTTGCGGAACTCAGCCAGCTGGAGCAACTCCAGGAGCAAGATTTGGCTAATCAGACTGAAGCAGCAGGCCTTGCTGAAAAGAAAAAAATGGAAGAGCGGCTGTCGGCTATCGAGGCTTCCAAAGTAGCCATTACTGCTGAAATCGAGCAAGTCAAGTCGAATAAAAACGCTGTTCAGGATCGTTTCGATCAGCTATCGGCTAACTTGTCAGAACTGAAATTGAAGAGCACGGAGCTGACTTCTAGCCAGCGCTTTGAGAAGAATGATTTGTCGCGTTTGCTAGAGGAGAAGGCTGCTCTGGACAAGGAAGTCGTTACTTTGCAGCTTTTGATAGAGCAAAAGGAAGAAGCGGTCAGCCAGAAGGTGGATATTTCCGTCTTGGAAGAGCAGCTTAAGACTGCCCAAGAGAAAAAGACAGACTTGGATCAGAGCCTCATCCGACTCAAATTTGAGCTGGACGACTTAGAGGGCCAGTCTGAGGATATTCTAGGGAACTTAGATCAAGCCCGTCAGCAAAACGAAAGTCTGATTCGCCGTCAGGCCAAGGCAGAGGCTGAAAAAGAGAAATTTTCAGATGCCTTGCGTCGTCTGCTGACTAATCTGACGGATAATTACCAGATCAGCTTTGAAGAGGCTGATCAAAGAGCGCGTTCTTTGGAAAATCTTGCAGCTGCAGAAGCCCAAGTCAAAGACTTAGAAAAGGCTATTCGTGCTTTGGGACCGGTCAATCTGGAAGCAGTAGAACAATTTGAAGAAGTCAGCAACCGACTGAATTTCCTCAAAAGTCAGCGGGACGATGTCCTCTCAGCCAAAAATCTTCTCTTGGAAACCATTGAAGAGATGAATGACGAAGTCAAGGAACGTTTCCAAACAACCTTTGAAGCCATTCGTGAAAGCTTCAAGCTGACCTTTAGCCAGATGTTTGGCGGCGGTTCAGCTGACCTGATCTTGACAGAAGGCGACCTGCTGACAGCTGGGGTAGAGATTTCGGTTCAGCCTCCGGGCAAGAAAATCCAATCTCTCAATCTTATGAGTGGTGGAGAAAAAGCCCTGTCAGCCTTAGCCCTTCTCTTCTCCATCATCCGCGTCAAGACCATTCCGTTTGTTATCTTGGATGAAGTTGAGGCAGCTCTGGATGAGGCCAATGTCAAGCGCTTTGGGGATTATCTCAATCGCTTTGACAAAGAAAGCCAGTTTATCGTTGTGACCCACCGTAAGGGAACCATGTCTGCGGCAGATTCCATCTATGGAGTAACCATGCAGGAGTCAGGAGTTTCCAAGATTGTGTCGGTCAAGTTAAAAGATTTAGAAAGTTTATAGTATGAGTATAAAATTAGTAGCAACAGAAATCGGAATAAGGTAATTGATACAATAGAATACTAAGAAAGCCTTTGAATAAGTTGTTTCAAGGCTTTTTACTGTCTATAGATAGAAGGAAATGGGTATCAGAAATACTTTGATTCTATGGAGACACCCTTGATTTGTTAAACGTTAAATTGCATGTTTCGAAAGTCAATCATCTTGAGGCAGTATAACTGCATAATAACATTTCTTTCGTCAATAGAAAGTAGGAGTTATAGTAAATTGTGAGAATTCTTGGTATAATGAGGATAATAAATAAAAAATAATTTGAAGGCACAGGTATGTTGATGGAAATAAACTAGGTTATAGATAATACAAAAGCGTATATCGTCTGTCATTACATTCCTTGGCGGATTTACAACGAATATTATAGGCTCTTCTCAAATGTGTTCTCTGTGATTATGGGGATTTTCTTCATGATTAATATTCTCGTAAGTAAGGAAATACTCGCACGTTTAACGCTTCGCATTCTCAATGTGGTGTTGCTAAAAGACAAAATTGAGCACATTCTTATGTCGGGGAAGTCATCGTGGATACGTATGACCGTTTCTTGATGAGTCAAATCATCGAGGCGGGAATTGTTGGGGTTATGATTTTTGCCGCATACTCTCTTGTAGGGTTGCCATATGCAGGACTTGTTGGGGTGCTGGCCGGAGTATTCTCGTTCATTCCGAATATCGGGCCGTTTATGGCGTGCGGAATCGTAATGCTCTTCATCTTTACAGAAAGCCCAATTCAAGCACTCATTTCGGTTGTCGTCTTTATGGTCGTTCAAACAGTGGAAGGCAATGTCGTCTATCCTAGGGTTGTCGGCAGTTCCGTAGGGTTGCCAACGGCTCTAACCCTTGCTACTACGTTAATCGGTGGAAATCTCTTTGGTTTAGTAGGAATGATTTTCTTCACACCAATCTTTGCCGTGATTTACCGTCTCGTGAAAGAATGGATGGAGAAACATGAACAAGCTGCTCCAGTGGTAGCTGTAGGAGGTATTATTGATGAAGAAAATTAGCGACTTAGGGATTACGGGGAAAAAGCTCCTCTTTGAAGGGATTGCGTTCCTTGTTGCTGGGATATTGCTCCTTATATTCGGACCAAGCTTCCCAGAATTGATGTTACGTCTGTTTTTAACATTCTTATGGGCCCGTGAACTATGGAATTTCTTATTCCGTTGGTTTAGTAAAGCGGCATCTAAAGACCCGTTATGGCTGAATATAGGGAAATTTTCCCTTTACGGATTTTTAGCAGGAAATCAATTCTTCCTGTCATTGCCGATTGCGATTGTAAGCATCTTGATGGGACTCAATGAAGTGATGAAGGCGGGAATTAGTGGTGTGACATACTATATTTATGTCAAAGATGATATTCGCCCGCGATTTCGCTTGCTCTTTGATACCATTTGGCTTTCAGTTGTCGGGGTAGCCACTTTAATTTCTCTTGGGGGCGACGGCAATTTGCAAATGTTCTTCCTTTCGCTCTATTTTATCGGGTATGGGATTAGCAATATTCGGGACGGCTGGTTCTTCGAGGCCGAAGTTGGAAAGAAAGTCCTTCGCAGACGCTTGCGTCGTGGGATGCCGCTTGTATTTGCTGCACTGATTCCTCGAGTAACCTTACAAAAAATTAATGATGCGTTGGAACTTGGAGAAGGCGAAACGGCTTCAGAAATTTACGACCGTGCCAAAGAAAATGCAGAACCAAACTTAGAGATGTTTATTCATGTCACAAAAGACGGGTTTGGAGCCATCGGGCATGTCGACCTGTGTTATAAGGGCCGCATTATTTCATTCGGAAACTACGATACGAATTCGGAGCGCCTCTTTGGAACGATGGGGGACGGGGTACTTTTCAGTGCCGACCGTGAAAAATACATCGAATTTTGTAAACGCGAAAATCATAAGACCCTACTGGGATATGGTCTTGCCTTGTCTCCAGAACAACTCGCGGCCATCGATAAGGAAATCGCCAAATTGATGTCGCTGACAGTGCCTTGGGATCCACCGAAAATGGTGAAACCTAAGCATCCTGGAATCGACAAAGAAGAACCAATGTATGCCTACAAGCTCAAACAAGAAGCAGATGCACTCTTGTATAAATTTACCTCTTCAAAATTCAAGACGTATTTTGTGATGAGTACCAACTGTGTATTGCTAGCCGATACGATTGTCGGGACAGCAGGCACCGATATTTTAAGCGCCCGAGGATTTATTTCACCAGGAACGTACCAAGATTACTTAGATAAGGAGTTTGAGAGACCGCATAGTCTAGTCGTGACGAAGCGCGTCTATCAGTAAGAACATGGAACTTCATGAAAAAGAATTCTTTATGAGGGAAGCGTTGAAGGAAGCGCAGAAAGCCTATGACCAAGCGGAAGTGCCAATCGGGGCTGTCGTGGTCTTGAATGGTGAAATTATTGGGCGTGGTCATAACTTACGTGAAAAGGAACAAGACGCCACGCTGCACGCCGAAATCAAAGCCATTCGCCAGGCAAACCAACACCTTGGAAGCTGGCGACTCGAAGACTGCTAAGTCAGTTTGTAGACCACGCTTCGCCAGAACGTATTTGCCAAATAGCAAAACATAAATTGAATTTAGGATAACTAAATATATAAAAAGTTTATGTGATGTTATTTTATAAAATAAAAAGTAAATAGATATAGTATAAACAATATCAAAAACGGTCAGGTCATAGAAATATGATCTGACTGTTTTTCATCTGTGGAATGAAGTGTTAGTTTTATGATATAATATAAAGGATTAACAGAGATGAGAAATGATGGGGGTTGCCTAAATCCTTAAAAGATGCATACCCTAAATGCCCTTTGCACACCCCTAATTCAAAAAGGAGATAATTGTATGATAAGACTCATTGCCACAGATATGGACGGGACTTTTTTAGATGACAAGGGTCAGTTTGATATGGAGCGGCTCAAGCACCTGCTAGCTCAGTTTAGAGAAAAGGGCATCTACTTTGCTGTTGCCAGTGGTCGAGGGATTCTCTCTCTTGAGAAGCTCTTTCATGAAGTTCGGGATGATATTATCTTTATCGCAGAAAATGGTAGCCTAGTAGAGTTTCAAGGAAAAGATCTATACGAAGCAACCATGCCAAGAGAATTTTATCTAAAGGTATTTGACAAGCTTAAGGAGTCGCCTTTTGTCAATATCAATGAGTTGCTTCTGACAGGGAAAAAAGGCTGTTATGTGCTAGAGACAGTAGATCCGACTTATCTCTCTTTCAGCGCTAATTATAATGAAAATATCCAAAAAGTTGCTGATTTTAGTGAGATTACAGACGAGATTTTTAAATTCACGACCAATTTCAGCGAAGAAACAGTGGCCGACGGCGAAGCCTGGGTCAATGAAAATGTCGCAGGTGTCAAGGCGATGACAACAGGCTATAAGTCGATTGATATCGTGCTGGACTATGTGGATAAAGGCGTGGCTCTTGTCGAGCTAGCTAAGAAGCTAGGCCTAGAAATGGACCAGGTCATGGCTTTTGGCGATAACCTCAATGACCTGCATATGATGCAGGTGGTGGGGCACCCGATTGCACCAGAAAATGCACGGCCGGAAATTTTGGCAGTTGCGAAAGAAGTGATTGGCCACCATGCGGCCCAATCTGTTATGACCTACATGGAGGGCTTATAATGGCTGATATTAAATTGATCGCTTTGGACTTGGACGGGACGCTTTTGACTACGGATAAAAAGATTTCTCAAGGGAATCTGGCAGCGCTCAAAGCGGCTCAGCAGCAAGGTGTCAAAGTTGTATTGACCACAGGGCGTCCGCTTAAGGCTATGGAATTTTTCCTGCATGAGCTGGGCACTGATGGTCAGGCAGATGAATACACCATTACCTTTAATGGTGGTCTAGTTCAGCGCAATACAGGCGAAATTTTGGATAAAACAGTTTTTGCCTACGATGATGTAGCTAGAATTTATGAAGAGACTGAGAAATTGGGTCTGCCTCTGGATGCGATTGATGGGGGCTTGGTTTATCAGATTCAATCAGACCAAGTATCGCTCTATGCGGAGTTTAATCCAGCTCTGAACTTTGAATCCATTGCTTTTGAAGACCTTTCTAGCCAAATTACCTACAATAAGTGCGTCACAGCCTTTGCTCAGGAACCGCTGGATGCAGCCATTCCTCATATTGCGCCCGAACTGTTTGACCAGTATGAGATTTTCAAATCACGGGAAATGCTGCTGGAATGGTCACCGAAAAATGTCCACAAGGCGACTGGTTTGGAGAAACTGATTGCCCACTTGGGAATTGATAAAAGCCAAGTTATGGCCTGCGGTGACGAAGCCAATGATCTGTCAATGATTGCTTGGGCTGGGCTAGGAGTTGCCATGCAAAATGCTGTGCCAGAAGTCAAGGAAGTCGCAGAAGTTGTCACTCCGATGACCAATGATGAAGATGCAGTTGCTTGGGCCATTCGGAAATATGTATTGAAGGAGAACTAAAGAATGGGATTATTTGACCGTCTTTTTGGACGTAAAAAAGAGGAACTTGAAGAAAAGCCCCAGTTAGAGGAGCAGGCAGAGGAGAGTTATCAGACTACAGAGACTGAAGTCCCATTTGAGGCAGAATCCCAGCCTCTTGCTGCTTCCAATGAAGAAACAGCGGAAACTCAGGAAGTAGAGTTTGTGTTAGAAGAGAAGATAGAGTCTACAGATTCAGCAATTTCTGAGCAGGAATTTGCCCCAACTACTCAACAAGCTGACTTATCTGAACCAGTGCTTGAAGACGAGGAAAGTCCTGAACAAGTTTTGGCTGAGGCAGAAGAGCAGTCTGAAACTTCAGCAAATCAAGCGTTGGAAAGTAGTAGCGAATCAGAAGCGGCGACTGAAAGCAGAGATTATTACCAAGAATTACAGGAACGTTTGGCTGCAGCGAGAGAGCAAATTAACTACGAATCAGAGCAAGAAGTATCTAGTGAGCAGGAAGCAAGCACTTCTTCAAAAGTAGACTCGACCGAGTATGGAGAAGAGGCAGAGGAAGAACTGACTCCCGCAGAAACATCTGAGAGTTCTACTGAATACCAAGAAGAGAGTGTTCAAGACAAGTATGACCGCAGTCTAAAAAAGACGCGGACTGGCTTTGGTGCTCGTCTCAATGCCTTCTTTGCTAATTTCCGCTCAGTTGACGAAGATTTCTTTGAAGACTTGGAAGAATTGCTGATTACCAGTGATGTCGGTGTGCAGGTAGCTTCCAATCTAACTGAGGACTTGCGCTATGAAGCACGCCTGGAAAATGCTAAGAAACCAGAAGCCTTGCGCCAACTAATCATTGAAAAATTGGTCGATATCTATGAGAAAGATGGCCGCTTTAATGAAAAAATCAATTTCCAAAACGGTTTGACTGTCATGCTCTTTGTCGGAGTAAATGGCGTAGGCAAGACGACCTCAATCGGTAAATTGGCCTATAAATACAAGCAAGAAGGTAAAAAAGTGATGCTGGTGGCAGCAGATACCTTCCGAGCTGGAGCAGTTGCCCAGCTGGCTGAGTGGGGTCGCCGAGTCGATGTGCCTGTTGTGACTGGTCCAGAAAAGAGCGATCCAGCCAGTGTCGTGTTTGACGGTTTAGAAAGGGCCAAGGCTGAAAATGTCGATATTCTCATGATTGATACAGCAGGTCGCTTGCAAAATAAGGACAATCTCATGGCAGAGCTGGAAAAAATCGGTCGCATTATCAAGCGGGTGGATCCAGCAGCGCCGCACGAAACCTTCCTAGCTTTGGATGCTTCCACTGGTCAAAATGCGCTGGTTCAGGCCAAAGAATTTTCAAAAATTACGCCTGTGACAGGTATTGTCCTGACTAAGATTGACGGAACTGCGCGCGGTGGTGTTGTGCTTGCCATTCGTCAGGAACTGGATATTCCAGTGAAGCTGATTGGTTTTGGCGAGAAAATTGACGATATCGGCGAGTTTAACTCTGAGAACTTTATGAGAGGTCTCCTAGAAGGTTTGGTGTAATAGTCTATCAATAAAGCCTAAATTGAAATCAAACTCTTCTATCAAAAAGTAATCAAAATAGATGAAAAGGTTTGCTTGTTGCAAGCCTTTTTTCTTCTTTTTTGATATAATAAGAAGAATAAAATGAAAGAAGGAAATCCAATCATGGGAAAACTTGAAGTTATTGCTCATCCACTAATTCAGCATAAATTGTCTATCTTGCGTCGTACAGATACCTCTACTAAAGCTTTTCGTGAATTGGTAGATGAAATCGCAATGCTGATGGGATACGAAGTTTTGCGCGATTTACCACTTGAAGATGTAGAAATTGAAACACCAATTACGAAAACAGTTCAAAAGCAGATTGCAGGGAAAAAATTGGCGATTGTCCCAATCTTGCGGGCTGGTATCGGTATGGTAGATGGTCTCCTGAGCTTGGTTCCTGCTGCTAAAGTCGGCCACATTGGAATGTACCGTGACGAAGAAACCTTGAAGCCAGTTGAATATTTGGTAAAATTGCCAGAAGACATTGACCAACGTCAAATCTTTGTTGTCGATCCAATGTTGGCTACGGGTGGATCTGCTATTTTGGCTGTAGATTCTCTGAAGAAACGTGGCGCAAGCAACATCACCTTTGTCTGCTTAGTGTCTGCTCCAGAAGGTGTTAAAGCCTTGCAGGATGCTCATCCTGATGTAGATATTTTCACTGCTGCCCTTGATGATCATCTTAATGAGCACGGCTACATCGTTCCAGGTCTCGGAGATGCTGGTGACCGCCTCTTTGGTACAAAATAATAGCTAGAAGTTACAAAAAGGAAAGTTCTGCCAAACCGGTGGATTTGTGCTTTCTAAACCAAAGATAATCTCAGCGCTGCTTTCTGTCATCCGACAGAGAAAGCAAATATTTGACCTTTTTTGACCAAAAAGATATAATAATGAATAGATCGAATGAAGGAGAAAATATTCATGATTCCTGTAGTTATTGAACAAACCAGCCGTGGTGAGCGTTCTTATGACATTTACTCACGCCTTTTAAAAGACCGTATTATCATGCTGACAGGTCCTGTTGAGGACAATATGGCTAATTCTGTTATTGCGCAATTGCTTTTCCTAGATGCACAAGACAGCACCAAGGACATCTATCTTTATGTTAATACTCCGGGTGGCTCTGTGTCAGCGGGATTGGCGATTGTAGATACTATGAACTTCATTAAGTCTGATGTGCAGACGATTGTCATGGGAATGGCAGCTAGCATGGGAACTATCATTGCTTCTAGCGGTGCTAAGGGCAAACGATTCATGCTTCCAAACGCAGAGTATATGATCCACCAGCCAATGGGTGGTACTGGTGGCGGTACTCAGCAAACAGATATGGCCATTGCAGCAGAGCATTTGCTCAAGACTCGTAAGACCTTGGAGCAAATTCTTGCTGATAATTCTGGTAAATCGGTTGAGCAAATTCACGCAGATGCCGAACGTGATTACTGGATGAGTGCTCAAGAAACCTTGGAATATGGTTTCATCGATGAAATCATGGCTAATAATAATCTTAGCTAGTTTTCATTTATAACTAGGAAAAAATGCCCCATTTGTGGGCTTTTTTTGATATAATCAATAGAGTACAAATGACCAGAGAGGATTGTCATGTTTAAAAAAGAGGAACGAATGGGTTTCATCATTCATCTATACTATAATCGCGATGCAAAGAAGCTGGCTCATGTTGGAGATATTATTTATCATTCTAAGAAACACCGTTATTTGCAGCTTTATGTGGCAAAAGATCAGGCGGATTCTCTGAAGGAGAGCCTGTCAAAAGAGTCCTATATCAAAAAAATCCAGACTTGCGAGATCCAAAATCTGGATACGAATTTTGTTGGAAGTTTATTTAGAAACCAAGAAAACGCTATTATTTAAAAAAATGGCTTCTTTGGGTTGACAATTGTCAGATAATTCGGTATATTCTTACTATATCATTTGCAAACATAGCAAAAAACAAAATAGAGGAGATTATTCATGAAGAAAAAATTTGCACTTTCGCTTGTAGCTTTTGCTAGTGCTGCGCTTCTAGCAGCCTGTGGAGAGGTTTCGACAAACAACTCATCCGCTACTGGAACAGAAATCGGTAAAACACTTAAGTTCGGTTTCAACTTTGAAGAAACTGGTGCTGTAGCAGCTTACGGTACTGCAGAACAACACGGTGCTCAGCTTGCTGTTGATGAAATCAATGCAGCTGGCGGTGTAGACGGTAAGAAGATCGAAGTCACTGATAAAGACAATAAATCAGAAACAGCAGAAGCAGCTACTATTTCTACAAGCTTGGCGACTCAAGATAAGGTGAATACAATCATCGGTCCTGCGACTTCAGGTGGGGTTGCGGCTGCAATTGCCAATGCTGGTAAAGCTGGTGTGCCTTTGGTAACGCCAAGTGCTACACAGGATGATTTGACAAAAAACCAAGACTATCTGTATCGTGCAACCTTTACTGATAGTTACCAAGGTAAAGTCATCTCTAAATATGTAACAGAAAACTTGAAAGCTAAGAAAGTTGTACTCTATTATGACAACTCAAGCGACTACGCTAAAGGAATGGCTGAAGCCTTCAAGAAAGAATACAAGGGTGAAATCGTTACGACAGAAACATTCGCTTCTGGTGACTCAGATTTCCAAGCAGCTTTGACAAAGATCAAGAGCAAAGAATTTGATTCACTGGTTGTACTAGGTTACTACACAGAAGCTGGTAAATTGGTGAACCAAGCGCGTGGTTTGGGAATTAACCAAACAATCGTTGGACCTGATGGATTTAGCGATGCCAAATTCGTTGAGCAAGCAACTCCAGCAGCAGCAACTAATGTTTATTATGTATCTGGTTTCTCAACTTCAGGTGACATGACAGATAAAGCGAAGAAATTCGTTGAAGCTTACAAAGCTAAGTACAATGAAGAACCTTCTATGTTTGCAGCCCTTTCATATGACGCAGTTTATATGGCAGCAGAAGCATCTAAGGGTGCAAAAACATCTGTAGAAATTAAAGATAACCTTGCTAAGTTAAAAGACTTTGAAGGAGTTACTGGATCTATTACCATTGATAAAGATCACAACCCTGTGAAGACAGCCTTGATGATTGGTTTGAAAGATGGTAAAGTAGATACTGTTGAGACAGTTAAACCTGAATAAAGGGTCTGAGGCTGGGGACAAACCCAGTCTTTGACTTGTTTCTTACTTGCTTATGATGTTTGAGTAGAGACGGCAAGACAAGGCTTCGTCTGAGATTGTTGTTTCTGCTCTTATTTTATATTAGAAAGAGTGGTGTGGAATGCTCGAACAAATTCTTCAGCAGCTAGCCAATGGATTGATTTTGGGGAGTGTCTATGCGCTTCTGGCCTTGGGTTATACCATGGTTTACGGAATTATCAAATTGATTAATTTCGCGCATGGAGACATTTATATGATCGGTGCTTTCATGGGATATTACCTGATTAACACCCTTCACCTGAATTTCTTCGTGGCCCTTATTTTATCTATGGTTGGTACAGCAATCCTTGGTGTAGTGATTGAATTCTTAGCCTATCGTCCGCTGCGCAATTCGACACGGATTGCAGCCTTAATTACGGCGATTGGGGTTTCTTTCCTTTTGGAATACGGGATGGTCTTCTTTGTAGGTGCCAATACTCGTTCTTTCCCTCAGGTGATTGAAACGGTGCGTTATACGATTGGACCAGTTTCGATTTCCAATATCCAACTAATGATTTTGGGAATTTCTATTTTACTCATGGTTGGATTGCAGTTTATCGTGCAAAAAACCAAAATGGGGAAAGCCATGCGGGCTGTTTCCGTGGATAGCGATGCAGCCCAGCTCATGGGAATCAATGTCAATCGTACGATCAGCTTTACTTTTGCTTTGGGTTCAGCCTTGGCAGGAGCAGCAGGGGTGCTGATTGCCCTTTACTACAACTCGCTTGAGCCACTGATGGGAATGACCCCAGGGATCAAGTCCTTCGTTGCCGCAGTTTTGGGCGGAATCGGTATCATCCCAGGGGCAGCTTTGGGTGGATTTGTAATCGGTCTCTTGGAAACTTTTGCAACAGCAGTTGGATTATCAGATTTCCGAGATGCGATTGTGTATGCAATTTTGATTATCATTCTATTGGTTCGTCCTGCTGGTATTCTAGGTAAAAATGTGAAAGAGAAGGTGTAATGTATGAAAAATAATTTAAAAGTAAATGCGTTATGGCTTGCTCTGATCCTTTTTGGTTACCTATTACTGACAGTGCTTGCTAGCACAGGTATTCTCAATCCTTTTTATCTGCAAATCTTTGAGCAGATTGGGATTAATATTATTTTGGCTGTTGGCCTTAATCTCATTGTTGGTTTCTCTGGGCAATTCTCACTGGGACATGCTGGCTTTATGGCCATTGGTGCCTATGCAGTAGCCATTATGGGTTCTAAATCCCCAACCTACGGTTCTTTCTTTATTGCTATGTTGGTCGGCGCTGTTCTTGCAGGTGCGGTGGCCCTGCTTGTTGGTATTCCTACCCTTCGCTTAAAGGGAGACTATTTGGCGATTGCGACCTTGGGTGTTTCTGAAATTATCCGGATTTTGATTGTCAATGGTGGCGAATTGACCAATGGTGCGGCAGGGATCCTGTCTATTCCACCATTTACATCTTGGCAGCTGGTTTATGCCTTTGTTGTGATTACGACTATTTTGACCCTCAACTTCCTCCGCAGTCCTATTGGACGCAGCACCTTGTCTGTTCGTGAGGATGAGATTGCGGCAGAGTCTGTCGGTGTCAATACAACAAAAATTAAAGTCATTGCTTTTGTTTTTGGAGCTATTACAGCTTCTATTGCAGGCTCTTTGCAGGCCGGATTTGTCGGTTCAGTAGTGCCAAAAGACTACTCCTTCATCAATACGATTAACGTTTTGATTATCGTCGTTTTTGGTGGTCTTGGATCAATGACTGGAGCAATTGTAGCGGCAGTGGTACTGGGTATCCTCAATATGCTTTTACAAGATATCTCAAGCGTTCGGATGATCGTTTATTCACTTGCCTTAATTTTGGTTATGATTTTCCGCCCAGGCGGCTTGCTTGGTACTTGGGAATTTAGCTTGGCTAAGCTCTTTAAAAAGAATAAGGAGGTCAAAGAATAATGGCACTTCTTGATGTAAAAAAATTAACCAAAAATTTTGGAGGACTAACAGCTGTTAGTGACGTAACTCTGGAGTTAAACGAAGGGGAACTGGTCGGTCTTATCGGGCCTAACGGTGCTGGAAAGACAACTCTTTTCAACCTTTTGACGGGTGTTTATGAGCCGAGTGAGGGAACGGTCACTTTGGATGGGCACTTGCTGAATGGCAAGCAACCTTACAAAATTGCGACTCTGGGGCTCAGCCGGACATTCCAAAATATCCGTCTTTTTAAAGATTTGACAGTCTTGGATAATGTGTTGATTGCTTTTGGTAATCACCATAAACCTCATGTGTTGGCTTCTTTCTTCCGCCTTCCAGCATTTTATAAAAATGAAGAAGAATTGAAAGCGAAAGCTTTGGAATTGCTGGCCATCTTTGACTTGGATAAGGAAGCAGAAACCTTGGCTAAAAATTTGGCCTACGGTCAGCAACGTCGTCTGGAGATTGTCCGAGCGCTTGCCACAGAGCCTAAGATTCTCTTCTTGGATGAGCCAGCTGCTGGGATGAATCCACAGGAAACAGCTGAGCTGACTGCCCTAATCCGTCGGATTAAAAATGAATTTAACATTACCATCATGCTGATTGAGCATGATATGAGTCTGGTTATGGAAGTAACTGAGCGCATCTACGTACTAGAGTATGGTCGCTTGATTGCCCACGGCACACCAGATGAGATTAAGAATGACAAACGCGTTATTGAAGCTTATCTAGGAGGTGAAGCCTAATGTCGATGCTCAAAGTTGAAAATCTATCCGTCCACTACGGCATGATTCAGGCTGTCCGTGATGTCAGCTTTGAAGTCAACGAAGGAGAAGTCGTCTCCCTTATCGGAGCTAATGGTGCTGGGAAAACAACCATCCTCCGCACGATTTCTGGTTTGGTTCGCCCAAGTGCTGGGAAGATTGAATTTTTAGGCAATGAAATTCAAAAAGTACCTGCTCAAAAGATTGTAGCGGCGGGGCTTTCACAGGTTCCAGAAGGGCGCCATGTCTTTCCAGGTTTGACCGTTTTAGAAAATCTCGAAATGGGAGCTTTTCTTAAGAAAAATCGCGAAGAAAACCAAGCCAATCTCAAAAAAGTCTTCTCTCGTTTCCCACGTTTGGAAGAGCGTAAGAACCAAGATGCGGCGACTCTATCTGGTGGTGAGCAGCAGATGCTAGCTATGGGCCGAGCGCTTATGTCTACGCCTAAGCTCTTACTCTTGGACGAGCCGTCAATGGGGTTGGCTCCTATCTTCATCCAAGAAATCTTTGACATCATTCAAGACATCCAAAAACAGGGAACAACTGTGCTTTTGATCGAGCAAAATGCCAACAAGGCGCTCTCTATCGCTAACCGCGGTTATGTCCTTGAAACAGGTAACATCGTCTTGTCCGGAACAGGACAAGAACTCCTGACTTCTGACGAAGTCCGCAAAGCATATCTAGGTGGCTGAAACAATCTGGGAGATTGTTTCAGACTGCAAATGGGAACTCGCGGTAGCGAGTTTTCTTCAAAATGTCTGGGAGACATATTTAGATTGTGGATAGAAAGTTACGGTAGTAACTTAACATTTTAAAAAGGTCCAGTGGACCTTTTTTGTTTTCAAGATAAATTTGTTTATTTGGATGGGCCGTTAGCCGTTTTTGGTTACAACCAAAGAGTTGCATTGGCAACTGTACGTTTTTTAAAATTCGCTGGGGCTTTTTAGATGAGGCTAGAGTTTCGTAGTATAGTTTTCTTTGATAAAAGTCTCCATTTTTTAAGTGCTGTGGTGGTAAGCGATGTAACAGTTCCACATGACCTTTTCTCTGAATCTGTTTCTTCATTTTAAGTATCGAGCGAAAATATGGTAAAATATGGGTGAAGAAAAATTGCTCGGGTCGAAATAAAGATTGGAAATTTCGGAAATAATTTGTCAAAGTATAGGATTTGCTTATTGGTGGTAACTGGCGAGATGGAGAGTAAGTTTAGCTTTTTATTTTGAAGTGAAGAAAGAAGCTTTTTTCTGTTCGTCTCTACACAATTCTCTTACGCAACTAGAATTCAATAGAGATATGCCTATCAGGGATAGAAAATGGCAGTCGAGTTTCTTTGTTTGATGTGCTTGAGCGGGTAATATTAGTTTTTGAAAACATTTAAATAATTATAGAGGATGAAATATGAAACTAGTCAGTGACAGGCTTTTGAAAAAGGTTATTATAAATCGATCGCCAGACAGCCATAAAGGCGACTATGGTCGCCTGCTCTTGATTGGCGGGACCTATCCCTATGGTGGAGCTATTATCATGGCTGCCTTGGCCGCAGTAAGGAGCGGAGCTGGTTTGGTGACTGTTGCAACTGAACGGGAAAATATTCCTGCCCTCCATGCCCATTTGCCAGAGGCTATGGCCTTTGATTTGTGGGAGCAAGAGCGACTGATGGAGCAGATCCGCAAGGCTACTGTTATTTTAATCGGACCGGGTTTGGCTGAAAATTCTTTAGAGAAATCGGTGCTGCAGTTGGTTTTACAGCTTGTAAACAAGCAACAAATCTTGATTATGGATGGGGGCGCTATCTCGCTTTTTGCCAAGCAAGCTCTACCTTTTCCAAACTCCCAGACAATTTTTACTCCTCACCAGAAAGAATGGGAAAGCTTGTCTGGCCTGCCCATCGAGTCACAGGACGAAAAATCTAGCCAAAAGGCTGTTGACCAATTTCCTAAGGGGACTCTAGTTGTACAGAAAAGGAATGGAACGCGAATTTTTCAGAGTAGGGAAAAGGATGTTTATCAACTGCAGGTTGGTGGTCCCTATCAAGCAACTGGCGGTATGGGAGATACCTTGGCAGGGATGATTGCCGGCTTTGCAGGTCAATTTGAGCAGGTTTCACTTTTTGAAAGAGTAACAGCTGCGACCTACTTGCATTCAGCCATTGCGGATGAGTTAGCCAAAGAAGTTTATGTGGTATTACCGACAGAATTGAGTCAACAAATTTCAACTTGGATGAAAAATTTTAGTCAATAAATCTTGGGAGGCTTGGAAAAATTCGAGTCTCTTTTTGTGATTTTGGGAATCTTGTCCCGACTGAGAAAAACTAGGATTTTTCTTCTTTTTTACATGATCTATTTTTAAATATATATTAAAAAGTTAATATGATAGAAAACTTTTTTGTGCTATAATAATAATAAAGTATGAGAGTTAATATTATACAATTTAGTAGAAATGGATAAGTGCAAAAAGTGTTATGTCAGAGTTAAGGATAGCAATTGGAAAAAAAATTAGAGAATTGAGGGAACAACGTAAAATGACAAGGGAATTGCTGTGTGAGGATGAGACTCGTTTGACAGTCAGACAGCTTGCTCGGATCGAGGCAGGCGATTCGATTCCTAGTTTACTAACCTTAGAATTCATTGCGCAGCAGTTGCACATCGAAATGTATCAAATTATCAAAGAAAGTTCCAAGTGATAGTGATTTTATGATGAAAATCAGGAACTTGGAATCACTGACTTACACCATTTTTGGTATAATAAAAGTTACGCAAATACTAGAAAATAGAAAGGGAGCGACATGCCGGATTATTTATCGGTTTCGACTTTGACCCGTTATCTGAAGATGAAGTTTGACCGTGATCCTTATTTGGAACGGGTTTATCTGACAGGTCAGGTCTCTAATTTTCGCAAGCGCCCCAATCACCAGTATTTTTCCATCAAGGATGAGAAGGCAGTTATTCAGGCGACTATTTGGTCAGGTGTTTATAAAAAGCTTGGTTTTGAACTAGAAGAGGGCATGAAGGTCAATGTCATCGGCCGTGTGCAGCTCTATGAGCCAAGTGGGTCTTATTCGATTGTCATTGAAAAGGCTGAGCCAGACGGCATTGGCGCCTTGGCTGTTCAGTTCGAGCAGCTCAAGAAAAAACTGGGAGAAGAAGGTCTTTTCCAAGATAAGTTTAAACAGCCCTTACCTCAATTTCCTAAGAAAATTGGGGTGGTGACCAGTCCTAGCGGGGCTGTCATCCGAGATATCATCACGACAGTCAGCCGCCGTTTTCCAGGCGTGGATATCCTGCTTTATCCGACCAAGGTTCAGGGCGAAGGAGCTGCCGCCGAGGTGGTGGCTAATATCCGTCGAGCCAATGAGAGAGAAGATTTGGATGTTTTGATTATTGGTCGGGGTGGCGGGTCCATCGAGGATCTTTGGGCTTTTAATGAGGAAATCGTCGTGCGAGCCATATTTGAGTCTCAGATTCCGATTATTTCCAGTGTGGGGCATGAAACGGACACGACTCTGGCTGACTTTGTGGCAGACCAACGAGCAGCAACCCCCACAGCAGCAGCGGAATTGGCGACGCCAGTCACCAAGCTGGATCTTCTGGGGCATTTGAGTCAGCAGCAAAATCGTCTGGCAAATGCAGCTTCAAATCGTCTGGCTTACCAGCGAGAACGCTTGCACAAGCTGGCTTCCTCTGTTATTTTTCGGCAGCCAGAGCGACTTTATGATGGCTATCTGCAAAAGCTAGACCAGCTTAATCTGCGTTTAAAGCAAAAAATTCGCGAATATTATAGTGAAGAAGTCCAGCAGGTCAAGATTCTACAGCATCGCTTGGAGTCTTTGTCACCTCTGCGACAGGTGCAGCGCTATCAGGAGCAACTTCACCAGCAAGAACGCTTGTTGCGTAGCAATATGGCAGTGATCTATGACCATAAGGTGGCTGAAGCCAAGCGGCTATCGGATGCGCTACTCATGCTGGACACCAGTCGCATTGTGGCGCGGGGCTACGCTATTATCCAAAAAAATGAAACAGTAATCGAGTCCAGTCAGGATATCAAGGAGAAGGACCAATTGACCATTCTTATGCGGGATGGTCAGGTCCAAGTTGAGGTAAAAGATGTCAAAAGACAAAAAATTTGAAGAAAATTTAGCTGATTTGGAAGCCATTGTCCAGAAGCTGGAAAATGGAGATGTGGCCTTGGAAGAGGCGATTGCTGAATTCCAGAAGGGCATGCAGCTGTCTAAAGACTTGCAAAAGACGCTAGATCAGGCAGAAAAGACCTTGGTCAAGGTCATGCAGGCGGACGGTACAGAAACGGATATAGAATGACAAGAGAGCGTAAAATCAGGCAAATTGGCCTGACGATTCAAGAATTTTATCAGAGCAAGGAAGTGTCAGCGGATTTGACTGAGACCATTCTCTATTCTATCGAGGCTGGTGGTAAGCGGATTCGCCCTCTCTTGCTTTTGGAGTTGCTGGAGGGCTTTGGTCTGGAATTAACTCCCGCCCATTTTCAGGTGGCAGCAGCTCTAGAGATGATTCACACCGGCAGCCTTATCCATGATGATTTGCCAGCTATGGATAATGATGACTACCGCCGTGGGCGTCTGACCAGCCATAAGAAATTTGGAGAGGATATGGCCATTTTGGCGGGCGATTCCCTCTTTTTGGATTCTTATGGTTTGGTGGCAATGGCAGAGCTCCCTAGTCAGGTCAAGGTGGATCTGATAGCAGAGCTGTCTCTAGCGGCTGGATCCTTTGGTATGGTAGCCGGACAGGTTTTGGATATGCAGGGCGAAGGTCGCAAGTTGACTATGGACCAGCTCCAGACCATTCATGCTAATAAGACAGGTAAGCTCTTAGCTTATCCTTTTGTAGCGGCGGGTATCATTGCTCAGACTGGTCAATCGGTCCTAGGGAAGCTCCGTCAAGCGGGAGAACTCTTGGGGTTGGCTTTTCAGGTGCGGGATGATATTTTAGATGTGACAGCCAGTTTTGATCAGATTGGCAAGACACCGCAGAAGGATCTGGTAGCAGAGAAATCGACCTATCCAGCCCTGCTGGGCTTAGATGGAGCCAGAGCCTTTTTCGATGAAACACTGGAACAAGCAAAAAGCCTGCTGGAGCAACTAGAAACAGAAAGTGATTTTTCAGCTGAAGAAATTCAAAAAATAATAGAAAGTTTGAGACTGGATGGCTAAGGAAAGAGTGGATGTACTGGCCTATCGACAAGGCCTCTTTGAGACCCGAGAACAGGCCAAGCGCGGAGTGATGGCAGGCCTAGTTGTGGCGCTTGCTAATGGAGAGCGCTTTGATAAACCGGGTGAAAAAATCGATGATGCAACAGAGCTCAAGCTCAAGGGAGAAAAACTCAAGTATGTCAGTCGTGGCGGCCTGAAATTAGAAAAGGCTTTGCAAGTGTTTGGGCTTTCGGTGGCAGACCGAGTGGCCTTGGATATCGGAGCTTCAACTGGAGGATTTACCGATGTCATGTTGCAGGCGGGAGCACGACTAGTCTATGCTGTTGATGTCGGAACCAACCAGTTGGCTTGGAAACTCCGCCAAGACGAACGGGTTGTCAGCATGGAGCAGTTTAATTTCCGCTATGCCGAGCCAGCTGATTTCGAATTTCAGCCCAGCTTTGTCAGCATTGACGTCAGCTTTATCTCGCTCAGCTTGATTTTGCCGGCCCTCTATCAGATTTTAGAGGAGGGAGGTCAAGTCGTGGCCTTGATTAAGCCTCAGTTCGAGGCTGGCCGCGAGCAGATTGGCAAGAAGGGGATTATCAAGGACAAGAAAGTTCATTTGGCGGTGCTGGAAACCGTGACAGCATTTATGGTAGAATCAGGTTTTTCAGTCAAAGGTTTAGATTTTTCTCCGATTCAAGGTGGGCATGGCAATGTTGAGTTTTTAGCCTTTCTGGAGAAAAGCGAGCAGCCGAAAAATGACTTGGAGCAAGACTTAGTCGCTGTTGTAGAGGCAGCCCACAAGGAATTTAAAGATGAAGAAGAAAGATAGATTAGAGAAAATCAGACGATTTGTCAACGAGTTTGAGATTGGTACCCAAGAGGAAATTGTGGAACATCTCAGGGAGTCTGGTATTACAGCGACACAGGCAACGGTTTCACGAGACATCAAGGAGCTAGGGATTGTAAAAATCCCTTTTAAAGATAATACCTATATCTATGAGCTTCCCAAAACAGCGACCAATAGTTTGAAGTTGGCAGAAAATAATATTTTGGCCTGTCAAAACCTAGGAAATATGCTCAATCTCAATCTAGTGCCAGGGAGTGCAGCGGTGGTCAAACGCCACCTGAGTAAAGAATTTTCTGAGGAAATTTTCAGCATCATTGCGGATAATGACAGTATCTTAGTCGTTGCAGTGAGTGAAAGTGCAGCCCAAAAACTCACGGCTGAAATCAATAATTGGTAGGAAAGTCTATGTTATTAGAAATTTCGATTAAAAATTTTGCCATTATTGAGGAAATTTCCCTTAATTTTGAGCAAGGTATGACGGTTTTAACCGGGGAAACCGGAGCCGGTAAGTCTATTATTATTGATGCGATGAACATGATGCTGGGCAGCCGTGCGACGACGGATGTTATTCGTCATGGAGCGCCCAAAGCTGAGATAGAGGGGCTTTTTTCGCTTGAAAATAGCAGAGCTTTGCGAGAGATTTTTGAGGAGCAAGGCTGGGAGCTGACCGATGAGCTGATTATCCGTCGGGAAATTCTGCAAAACGGCCGCAGCGTCAGCCGTATCAATGGCCAGATGGTTAATCTGTCTGTTCTAAAAGCTGTCGGCCAGCACTTGGTGGATATCCATGGTCAGCATGATCAGGAAGAGCTGATGAGACCTCAGCTTCATATCACCATGCTAGATGAGTTTGGCTCAGCAGACTTTTTAAATCTCAAGAGCCGCTATCAGGAAACCTTTGACCGCTATCGAAGCCTGCGCAAGCAAGTCCTAACTTTGCAGAAAAATCAGCAGGAGCATAAGGCCAGAATTGAGATGCTGGAGTTTCAGATGGCGGAGATTGAGAGCGCAGCCCTCAAAAGCGGTGAAGATACTGCCCTGCATCAGGAACGAGATCGTTTGCTCAACCACAAGCTCATTGCCGATACGCTGACGAACGCCTATACCATGCTGGATAATGAAGAATTTTCCAGTCTGGCCAATGTTCGCTCAGCGATGAATGACCTTGAGTCTATCGAGGATTACGATCCGGCTTACAAGGAGCTTTCAGGTAGCTTGTCAGAGACTTATTATGTCTTAGAGGACGTTAGCAAGCGCCTAGAAGACATTTTAGATGGACTGGATTTTGACGTAGATCGGCTGCTGCAGGTGGAGAGTCGCTTAGACTTGATTAACAGCATCACGCGTAAATACGGCGGCCAAGTAGATGATGTGCTGGAATATTTTGCTCAGATTTCCAAAGAATACAGCCTTTTAACTGGTAGCAACTTGTCCTCAGAGGATATGGACAAAGAGCTGAGGCTCTTGGAGAGAGAGCTGGTGGAGTTGGCCCAGGAGCTGAGTCAGGCCCGTCATGGTCTAGCAACCCAGCTGGAAGCAGAAATCAAGCAGGAGCTGCAGGATCTCTACATGGAAAAGGCGCGCTTTAAAGTGCAGTTCACTAAGGGAAAGTTTAACCGTGAAGGCAATGAGCAAGTAGAGTTTTACATCTCGGCCAATCCGGGCGAGGATTTCAAACCTCTGGTTAAGGTTGCGTCTGGCGGGGAACTCTCCCGCCTCATGTTGGCTATCAAATCTGCCTTTTCTCGTAAGGAAGGCAAGACCAGCATTGTCTTTGACGAAGTGGATACAGGCGTTTCTGGCCGAGTGGCCCAGGCTATTGCTCAGAAGATTCATAAGATTGGCTCCAATGGGCAAGTCTTGGCCATTTCCCATTTGCCGCAGGTCATTGCGATTGCCGATTATCAGTTCTTTATTGAGAAGATTTCGGATGAGAATTCGACCGTCTCAACGGTGCGCCTGCTGACGTCTGACGAGCGTGTTCAGGAAGTTGCTAAGATGCTGGCTGGCGAAGATGTGACGGAGGCTGCTTTGACGCAGGCTAGAGAATTATTAAAAAAATAAACAAGCGAGGCTGAGACACAAGTGTTTCGGTCTCCTTTAGAAAGTGGCGACTATGACAAAATATTTTGCAATCGGTGATGTCCATGGCAAGTCTGGTATGCTTGATGAGCTGCTCCAGCATTGGGACGGTCGCAGCCAACTAGTCTTTCTAGGCGACTTGATGGATCGTGGCGAGGACAGCCGAGCAGTTTTGGAGCGGGTCAAGGATTTAGTGGATCAGAAAGGAGCTATCTGTCTTTCTGGCAATCATGAGTATATGTTTCTGACCTGGCTGGACAATCCTGAAAAGTCTTATGACCACTACCGACGCAATGGCGGAGATACGACGATTAATTCGCTTCTGGGTCGACCTCTCAATGCTCCTGTCGATGGGGTGGCGGATGCAGAAGGTGTCAAGACGGAGGCGGCCGATTTAGTCGACTTTATTCGTCAGATGCCTTTCCTATTGGAGACGGAGCAGTACATTTTTGTCCATGCTGGCCTAGATTTGGAACTGAAAGACTGGCGAGAGACCAGTGATTATCAAAAGGTTTGGATTCGCTCGCCTTTTCACGAAGGCAGTAATCAGACTGGCAAAAGGATCGTCTTTGGTCATACACCGACATTTTATCTCTTGCATGAGACGCCAGGAACTGACCAACTCTGGATGACTGAGGATGGTAAGATTGGTATGGATGGCGGAGCTGTTTATGGCGGAGTCCTCCACGGAGTTCTCTTTGACGATAATGGAATCATAGAGCGGTATGTGATTAGAAATGATGGTTTTGCAGCAGAGGACTGAGAGGGTGTCTACAAATGCCCAATAGTGTAACTTACCAGCGTCTCGAATATTCCCTGCAATAGAAAGAAATCAAGAAGATTGAAGAGGCTCCTTTGTGATTTTTCAATCTTTTTTCGTACCTAACAAAAAGTAAACAGAAATGGAGATATAGTCAATACCTATTTTTACTTATGATGAATGTTTATTCCATAAGAAATCCGAAACATGAAGAATAGGCTCTCATAATATGCAATTACAACCATTTATGCTATAATAGTTGTCAAGAATGTAAAAGAGGAGGAAAGGATGTCTTTTCAGGATAGAAAGATAAAATATTCAATCCGCAAATTATCAGTTGCTACTGTATCCCTTGCGATTGGATTTTTGTTTGCACCCACTGCGACTGGAGTGGATCAAACAGTCCACGCAGATGAGCTTGAATCTACAGCGCAAGTGGGAAATAAGTCAGATAATCAAACCTCAGAAGGAGCGTCTGAAACAACAAAAATAGAGAATCAAGAGACGACTTCAACAATGGCAGCTGCGTCAGTAAATGCAGAGAATAAAGAGGGCAATCAAGCCATCTTAAACTTTGCAACACCTACTGTAGCAGAGACAAACCAAGTGACAGATTCACCTGCTTTTAGAAATTCTCAATCAGTTGCTGAAACTGTCCAGCCATCCACAGAAGGAACTGCCCAGCTGCCTTCTGCTAACGTCAGTCTGAAGAAGAGTGCTTTAGAGAACTATCTTAAAGAGTTGCGCAACAAGGATTTTTCAGGGAAAACAGATGAAAGTTTAGAAATCCTTAATGATTTGATGTCAGCGGCTGATAGCGTACTTCAAACTGCTACAAAGCAAGAAGAAATTGATAAAGTTTACCGAAATCTGGTAACCTTCGTTAATTCGGGACTTCGTAATAAAAAATCGAGAATCATCTTGGGAAAGGATAAGATTCCTTCAAAAGAAGTAGAGTCTGGAGACACTTCCTCTAAAGGAAAATTGCCTGAGGATTCTGCAAAACAGACTGATACTACCTACAGAGTAGAATATAAATTTAAGAACTCAACTCCGATCTATCCTCTGCCCAATAAAATTCGCTCAATGCTTCCAGCTGCTAGTGAATTTGTAGCTCAAGCGGACGATTACAAAGATGTGATTCAACTTGAGCCAACTACAGTAAGTGTTCCAACTGGTACCTGGACTTTCCATGGTTTTGATACAGCTAAATATGGAAAAGCTATTGCAGGAACGAAAGTCAAAACCATAACTGGAACGTGGAGCTTTGAGCCAAATGGTGTCGACTATGAGTTCCAATCAACTAATCCTGATATTGCAATACCAGATCATATCACCAAGCTGACTCCGAAAAATCCAACTGATTATAAGATGGGCGGCCTGTTTCTTACAGAAGTAGATGCTGAGCAACCAAGTGAAACGACTTATGTTGATAGAGCAAATAAGGTGACTTGGAAATTCGAAGGATATGATAAAGAAAAAGTCATTATTGGAGTAGGAAGACGGACTTTTGTTGGAAGATGGGCCCCCACTCCTAATCCAGAATATGTATTCAAATCATCTAAAGCAGGTGTTCCATTGCCACAAAGTATCTTGGACATGCTTCCGAAAGATGAGACCTCTTACAAGGTTGGTGACACAATTGTAGCTAAACAACCGGCTAAAGAATCAGTAGAAGAAGCTGAAAAAGATTACATATGGACCTTCAAGGGATATGATCACAAGAATGCGACTTATGATGGCAAGCGCGTGATATATACTGGTATATGGGAAGTAACGCCTAGACCCCACCATGTAAGCTATCGTTTTGAAAGTGGGACGACTGGACTTTCTTTACCTGACTTTATCCAGAAGAAAACACCAAAAGACACCTCAACTTACTACAATACACAAAAAGTTATACCAGAAGAGCTAACTACAACGACGCATACAGATGATGTGAACGACGGTATCTGGACTTTTGTTGGTTACGATGCTAAGAGTAAGACTGTGAAAAAGGCTGATCTAGCTTTCGTTGGTAAGTGGGAGTTTAAGGCGAATCAGTATCAAGTAGCTTACCGATTCGAAAGTGCGACCGCAGGGAAAGATCTCCCAGCCGCTATCACGGCCTTATCTCCAAATGATAGTACAACTTATGTGAATGGCGCAGCAGTTTCAGCTAAACAACCCGCTCAAACGACTTACACAGATACCGTGAATGACGGTACTTGGACGTTTAAGGGTTACGACGCAGATAGCACCGTTGTCAACAAAGCTAATGTGGATTTTGTAGGCAAATGGGAATTTAAGGAAAACCAGTATCGAGCAGGTTACCGCTTCGAAAGTGCGACTGCTGGGAAGAATCTTCCAGTAGCTATCACAGCCTTGACTCCAAGCGACAGTGCGACCTATCTGAATGGTGTTGCAGTTTCTGCTAAGCAGCCAATCCAAACGACCTACACAGACGTAGTGAACGATGGTATCTGGACCTTTAAGAGGTATATTCCAGCTGGCGCAGTGGTCAATAAGGCAGATGTTACCTTTGTTGGTCAGTGGGAATTTAGAGCCAATAAGTACCAAGTAAATTACCGCTTCGAGAGCGAGACAGCAGGTCAAGCTCTTCCAGCAGCCATCGCCGCATTGACCCCAAGCGACAATGCAACATATGTGAATGGTGCCTCTGTTTCCGCTAAGCAACCAGCGCAAGCGACCTACACAGATACTGTGAACGACGGCACATGGACCTTCAAGGGTTACGACGCAGCTAGCGCCGTTGTCAACAAGGCTAATGTTGAATTTGTAGGTAAATGGACCTTTGAAGCCAACAAGTACCAAGCAAGTTACAGCTTCGCAAGCGCAACGGCAGGTAAGCAACTTCCATTAGGTATCGCCACGCTGCTTCCAAGCGACAGTGCAACCTATGAGAATGGTAATACTGTTTCAGCTCAGCAACCATCACAAACCACATACACAGATAGTGTGAACGACGGCACATGGACCTTCAAGGGTTACGACGCAGCTAGCGCCGTTGTTAACAAGGCAGATGTGGAGTTTGTAGGTAAGTGGGCCTTTGAAGCCAACAAGTACCAAGCTACTTACCGCTTCGAGAGCGCGACAGCAGATAAAGCTCTTCCAGCAGCCATCTCAGCATTGACACCAAGCGACAGTGCAACATATGAAAATGGCAATACTGTTTCCGCTAAGCAACCAGCGCAAGCGACCTACACAGATACTGTGAACGACGGCACTTGGACCTTCAAGGGCTATGACGCAACTAGCGCCGTTGTCAACAAGGCAGATGTAGAGTTTGTAGGTAAATGGACCTTTGAAGCCAACAAGTATCAAGCTACTTACCGCTTCGAGAGCGAGACAGCAGATAAAGCTCTTCCAGCAGCCATCTCAGCATTGACACCAAGCGACAGTGCAACATATGTGAATGGTGCCTCTGTTTCAGCTAAGCAACCATCACAAACTACTTACACAGATACTGTGAACGACGGCACATGGACCTTCAAGGGTTACGACGCAGCTAGCACCGTTGTTAACAAGGCAAATGTGGAGTTTGTAGGTAAGTGGGCCTTTGAAGCTAATAAGTATCAAGCTACTTACAGCTTCGCAAGCGCAACGGCAGGTAAGCAACTTCCAGCAGGTATCGCAGCATTGACACCAAGCGACAGTGCAACCTATGTGAATGGTGCCTCTGTTTCCGCTAAGCAACCAGCGCAAGCGACCTACACAGACCCAGTGAACGACGGCATATGGACCTTCAAGGGCTATGATGCAGCTAGCGCCGTTGTCAACAAGGCTGATGTAGAGTTTGTAGGAAAATGGGCCTTTGAAGCCAAGAAGTACCAAGCTACTTATCGCTTCGAGAGCGCAACAGCAGGTAAACAACTTCCAGCAGCCATCGCAGCATTGACACCAAGCGACAGTGCAACCTATGTGAATGGTGCCTCTGTTTCCGCTAAGCAACCATCACAAACCACCTACACAGATAGTGTGAACGACGGCACATGGACCTTCAAGGGTTACGACGCAGCTAGCGCCGTTGTCAACAAGGCCAATGTATCCTTTGTCGGTAAATGGGAATTTGTAGCCAACAAGTACCAAGCTACTTACCGCTTCGAGAGCGCAACAGCAGGTAAGCAACTTCCAGCAGCCATCACAGCCTTGACTCCAAGCGACAGTGCGACCTATCTGAATGGTGTTGCAGTTTCTGCTAAGCAGCCAATCCAGACTACCTACACAGACGTAGTGAACGATGGTATCTGGACCTTTAAGAGGTATATTCCAGCTGGCGCAGTGGTCAATAAGGCAGATGTTACCTTTGTTGGTCAGTGGGAATTTGCGCCTAATAAGTACCAAGCAACATATCGTTTCGAGAGCGCGACTGCCGGCAAAGCTCTTCCAGCAGCCATCGTCGCATGGACTTCAAGCGATAGTGATTCGTATGTGAATGGTGACTCTGTTTCGGCTAAGCAACCATCTCAAACCACATACACAGATACTGTGAACGACGGCACATGGACCTTCAAGGGCTATGACGCAGCTAGCGCCGTTGTCAACAAGGCTAATGTAGGGTTTGTAGGGAAATGGTCCTTTGAAGCCAACAAGTACCAAGCTACTTACCGCTTCGAGAGCGCCACAGCAGATAAAGCTCTTCCAGCAGCCATCGCAGCATTGACTCCAAGCGACAGTGCAACATATGAAAATGGTAATACTGTTTCCGCTCAACAACCAGCGCAAGCGACCTACACAGATAGTGTGAACGATGGCACATGGACCTTCAAGGGCTATGACGCAGCTAGCGCCGTTGTCAACAAGGCAGATGTAGAGTTTGTAGGAAAATGGACCTTTGAAGCCAACAAGTATCAAGCTACTTACCGCTTCGAGAGCGCCACAGCAGATAAAGCTCTTCCAGCAGCCATCGCAGCATTGACTCCAAGCGACAGTGCAACTTATGTGAATGGCAATACTGTTTCCGCTCAGCAACCAGCGCAAGCGACCTACACAGATACTGTGAACGATGGTACTTGGACCTTCAAGGGTTATGACGCAGCTAGCGCCGTTGTCAACAAGGCTGATGTAGAGTTTGTAGGGAAATGGGAATTCAAGGCGAATCCGACAAATGCTGAAACTTATACGCCTCAAGTAACGGAAGAAACTATCAAGGTTGGAGAAACACCAGACTTGACCGATAATGTGACGAACTTGCCAAGCCTTCCAGCTGGCACTAAGGTAGTAGATATCACACCTGCGGGTCAAATAGATACTACAAAACCAGGTACTTATAGCGGTACAGTTCGTGTTGATTATCCAGATGGTTCTTCTACTGAAGTTCCTGTACCAGTTAATGTTTTGCCTGCACTGGTAACTGAAACCTATAAAGTAACCTACCGCTTCGAAAGTGCTACGGCAGACAATAACTTGCCAACAGAAGTATTGAGTCTACTTCCACAAAGTGGAACATATACGACAAGCTCTTCAGTAGCGATTGCTTTTGTTCCAGAAGCACCAATGCCTGTAGAAGTGGCTGTTGCAAATGGTACTTGGAAATTCGTGGGCTACGAAAAAGTGGAAGAGGAAACAAGTTTAACCTTCATCGGTAAATGGGCCTTTGAAGCTAAGCAAGCTCCTAGTCCGCAACCGCAGCCACAACCGGAACCAGCACCACAGCCGGAGCCAGCGCCGCAACTGCAACCGGTTCCGAAGCCACAACCACAGCCAAGTCCGGTTTCACCAGTGACTCCAGAAGTGAAGCCAGCTCAAGAGACTGATTCAGCTGATAAAGTTCAAACGGATCAGTTAGAGAAGAAGCCTGAAAGCAAACCTGTTTCAAATGATAAGCCAACCATTTCAACTTCTGCAGGAGATAAGACTAAACAAGCGACCTTACCAAATACAGGTAGCACTGCTCCAGTTTCAATCGCGGGAGTGACGACAAGTGCTCTTCTTGCGGGTCTAGGATTCATGATTCTTGGTCACAAGCGCAAAGATGATGAGGCTTAGAAGGGCATCTCTTTGTGTAAGATTTGGCTAGTGCTTTAACCAAATCATTAAGAGTCTTCTAAGTAGTGTTTGACTTAGAAGGCTCTTATTTTTCTGAGATT
Organism: Streptococcus cristatus AS 1.3089; assembly: GCF_000385925.1. NCBI lineage: Bacteria > Bacillati > Bacillota > Bacilli > Lactobacillales > Streptococcaceae > Streptococcus > Streptococcus cristatus. Next base: position 1,112,897 of record NC_021175.1, on the reverse strand, counting down.
TATGGATTAAGCTAAGATTGATTCACAAAAACTTAGGATTTTTGGTATAATAGACTCAATAATAGGATAAAAGTAGGGAAAATATGGCAAAAATTAAAATTGTGACAGACTCTTCGATTACGATTGAGCCTGAACTAGCAAAAGATTTGAATATTACAATAGTTCCTTTGACAGTCATGATTGACGGTGTGGTCTACTCGGATGCAAATTTGAAAGAGGGAGAATTCCTTCAGTTGATGAAGTCTAGTAAAAATCTGCCTAAGACTAGCCAGCCACCGGTTGGAGTATTCGCAGAAGTTTTCGAAGATTTGTCAGCAGAAGATGTCCAAATTATCTCTATTCACATGTCTCATGCTTTATCTGGCACCGTAGAGGCAGCTCGTCAGGGTGCTACCTTAGCCAAGGCAGATGTAACAGTTGTCGATAGTTCTTTCACGGACCAAGCTATGAAATTCCAAGTCGTTGAGGCTGCCAAAATGGCAAAAGCTGGAGCGACTTTGGAGGAGATTTTAGAAAAACTTGAGGAAGTCAAAGCCAAGACAGAGCTATACATCGGTGTATCAACCTTAGAAAATTTGGTCAAAGGTGGCCGCATCGGTCGTGTGACTGGTCTGATTAGCTCGCTCTTAAATATTCGTGTCGTCATGCAGATGACAGATCATACCTTGACTCCTATTGTCAAAGGCCGAGGCGCTAAAACCTTTAAGAAATGGCTGGATGATTTAAAAGAGTCTCTGAAAGAGAAGGAAATTGAAGAAATTGGCATTTCCTACGCAGGTGGACCAGAATTTGCCAATCAAATGAAGGCAGAGTTGCAGGAATTTGTTGAAAAACCAATCCCTGTCTTAGAAACAGGTTCCATTATTCAGACTCACACTGGAGAAAATGCTTGGGCTGTTCTAGTTCGTTACAAATAGAGTAAATTATTTGTAAAATATCTGCTTAAGACTTGACCTAGACGCTTTTTTTAGATATGATAATATCTGTTAGGGTTATTAACCCAGAAAAAATTGGAGGATTTGTTAAATGGCTAACAAACAAGATTTGATCGCAAAAGTAGCAGAAGCTACAGAATTGACTAAAAAAGATTCAGCAGCAGCAGTTGACGCTGTATTTGCAGCAGTTACAGAATACCTTTCAAAAGGTGAAAAAGTTCAATTGATTGGTTTTGGTAACTTTGAAGTTCGTGAGCGTGCAGCACGTAAAGGTCGCAACCCACAAACTGGTAAAGAAATCACAATCGCAGCTTCTAAAGTTCCAGCTTTCAAAGCAGGTAAAGCTCTTAAAGACGCTGTTAAATAAGACAAAAATTAAAAGCCTATTGTATCAAGCGTTCTAGCTTGTACAGTAGGCTTTTTATGTTCGAGGGCAAGAAAGGGGCAAAGCTAAGAAGATAATTTGTTTAAAAGTTTAACGACGTTAGCTTCTATCTTTTATGTAAACTGTATCAAGCTTTCTAACTCGTATATCAACTATTTCTCTTAGCTGTCTAGAAGACACAACACTTGTTTGTTAAGCAAGGCAGCAAAAATCGGGATGATCCTCCTGCTCAACTTAAAATATGATATAATGTAGCTAAGAAATGGGGGGAGCTATGAATTTTAAAAAAGTAATAACCTTTTTAACCACGCTTGCAGCTGTTATGGCTTTGACATCTTGCTATTATCCAAGGAAAAGGGTGCCAAGGTCTGAAGCCTCTTCTGTGCAAAAAGGAAAAATACCAAAGAAAGCGGAAGCAGGCAAGGATACAGGCTCTAATCAGCAAGAAAGAGGAAAGAGCAGTCAGACCTCATCATCTAGTGCTCCAGCTTCTGAGAGCAAGGCGACAAGTTCGCCAGATGAAGTGACAGATGGCTTGCCTCAAGATGCGCAGTCTGCCAATAAAGACAAGATTTATGCAACAGGCAATGCCAAGGTTTATTATCGTTCTTTTGAGGGAGGATTTAGCGCTCAAACGCCTGATTTCAAAGGCTATACAGAGGAGCAAGTCAAAAAGGTTCTTGGCGAGCCGGAGGCCGTCATAAAGGATCCGAACTACCTTAAAGACACTTTTAAAGCTCAGGAGTTAGAAAATATAAAAGAACTCTATCAAGGTCAGCATGTGACGGAAGAACAGGCAAAGGCTTTCTATGTAACAGCAGTGGATATTGCACAGGCAGCTAGCTTGAGCCAAGACTATCAGTTGGAGAGTGATTATATTTTATATAGCTATAAGCAACATAAGATTAATCTGATTTTCTCTAAAGGAGAGTTGTATTATATGACTCCCAATCCTGATTATCTTTATTTTAAATAATCTTAGAAAATTCTTGCGCTAGTTTACTAGGCTTGCTATAATAGCTAAAACGAAATGAGAAGGAGCAAGGATGCAAGCTTATACAAATGTCAATCTGGTGACCTGTGACAGCGCATTTCATGTTTACCGGGACGGGTTGCTGGTTGTGGAGGATGAACGTATTGCCTATTGTGGTCCCTATGACGAGGCTTGGCTAGAACAGTGTAGCGAGCTGGTGGATTATGAAGGAGCATGGCTCATGCCAGGTCTGGTCAACTGCCATACGCACTCAGCCATGACCTTGTTGCGTGGGATTCGTGACGATAGCAATCTGCATGAATGGCTGGAGGACTATATCTGGCCAGCAGAAAGTCAATTCACAGCGGATCTAACGACCCAGGCTGTTCAGCTGGCTCTGGCTGAAATGCTGCAGTCAGGAACAACGACTTTTAATGATATGTATAATCCTAAGGGAGTGGATATTGACCGGATTTATCAGACTGTGCGGCAGTCTGGTATGCGCTGCTATTTCTCACCAACACTCTTTAGCTCAGAGGCGGAAACAGCAGAAGAGACTCTGGCACGTACTCGGGTCATTATTGAGAAAATCCGCTCCTATGATGATGAAGATTTTCAGGTCATGGTGGCGCCACATTCACCCTATGCCTGTAACGAAGAGTTGCTCAAGGGCAGTCTTGGGCTAGCTCGTGAGCTGGATTTGAAGCTTCATATCCATGTAGCGGAGACACAGGAAGAAAATAAAATCATCCTGCAGCGCTATGGTAAACGGCCTTTGGCTTTCTTGAAAGAGCTAGGCTACTTGGAGCAACCAGCCGTTTTTGCTCACGGAGTTGAACTGAATCCGTCAGAGATTGCGGATTTAGCGGCTTCTCCAGTCAGCATCGCCCACAATCCTATCAGCAATCTCAAGCTGGCTTCTGGAGTAGCTCCGGTGACCGACGTACTAGCCGCTGGGGTGACCGTTGGCTTAGCTACAGACTCTGTCGCTTCCAATAATAATCTGGACATGTTTGAGGAAGGGCGGACAGCTGCCCTCCTCCAGAAGATGCGGGCGGGAGATGCGACCCAGTTTACAATTGAGCAGGCCTTGAAGGCTTTGACCATCGAAGGAGCTAAGGCGCTGGGCTTGGAGAACAAAATCGGCAGTCTGGAAACGGGTAAGCAAGCCGATTTCATTGCCATTCAGCCTAAGGGACGACTTCATCTTTATCCTTTGGAAAATATGCTTTCCCACCTAGTGTACGCAGTCAAAGGTAGCGATGTTCAGGATGTCTATATTGCAGGACGACAGGTTGTCCGAGACGGCCAAGTGCTGACCGTTGATCTAGAATCGTTCCGTTAAAAAGAAGAGGCTGGGACAAAAGTCCTAGCCTCTTAATTGTCTTTCGATTGTCGAGCAAGACGCAGTGGTTGAGTGGGCTCTATTACGCTGATTTCATCAGCTTTTACAGCCCTACTCAACTGTGCGGAGGTGGGACGACGAAATCGAATTCTAACGAATTACCGATTTCTGTCCCATTCTCTTTATGTTAGTCAGGAAAGCTCTTTTCACTTTCTGCTGGCTAAGAGTTTCTTTGTCAAAAGAAAAACTCTGGGTTAGCCCAGAGTTAGTATTAGATTTAAGCTTTCTTTGATTTAGAAATATAGAACAATTGTAGGACGATACCAAGGAGTGCCATACCAATAACGATGTAGAAGGCCATTGAATAGTCTCCGTTGTTTGCTTGGGCAAGTCGAGCACCCAACTGTGGTCCGGCAATAGCTGCAACACCATAGGCTGTGAACATCCAGCCGTAGTTTGTGCCGACATTAGCCACGCCCCAATTTTCAGCTGTAATACCTGGGAAAGATCCAAGGAAGCCACCGAAAGACAGGGCGACAAGCATGACGCCTAAGATTGCAAGAATGCTTCCTTCCCCTTTAAAGAGAGCGGTCAGCGCCAAGCCACCAGCGACAGCGCCAAACATGGCGATTACGGTCGGATAGCGGCCGATTTTGTCCGATACAGCTCCCCAGAAGATCCGTCCAAAAGTATTGGCAATAGAAACCAGCATAACGAATAGAGTTGCCTCTCCAACTAGTTTATATTGGTCGGAGATAGACGCTGCTGAACCGATAATCATCATACCACCAGTAGCACCTAAAATGTAAATGAGCCACAGCAACCAGAAGTTGCCTTCGCGTAGCATTTCTTTGTGGGTTTTTCCTGTCGGTGCAGAACTTCCTGCTGCAGGAGCAGCTGCAGGAGCTTTTTCCATGACAAGTGAAGAGCAGCAGATAACGACAAGCAGGGCAATACCCAGAACTTTAAATGTAGAATAGACGCCCATTGAAGCGATGAGAGTTTTGGCAAGTGGTCCGATGATTAGTGGTCCAAGTCCAAAGCCCGCTGCGGTTAAACCACCCGCGAGACCTTTTTTATCAGGGAACCATTTGGTAGCGACAGAAGTTGAAGCGCCATAGGCTGATCCGATACCGAGACCAAGGATAACCCCGTATGTCAAGTAGAGTACAGGAAGAGAAGTTGCAAATCCTGTAGCAAACATACCCGCACCAAAGAGAATTCCTCCTAGAAAGACAAATTTCTTAGGGCCTAATGAATCGACTTTAGGTCCGAAAATAATCATGCCGATTGGGACCATTGCAAAAGAGATACTGAAGGCTAGAGAGGTCTGAGCTTGTACCCATCCTTGGCTAGCATTGGCTTCCAGCAGCGCTTTTTGAAAAACAGACCAGGCGTATCCAGCACCTAAAGAAAGGTTGGTTAAGATAGCTGCTGCTAAAATTAACCAGCGATTTGGTGTTTTTTTCATAATGATATCCTCATTTATATAATTTTTTCTAAAAAGTGATAGAAAACCAGCTGTACCCAAATAGTTGTCCTGCATGTTTCCTGCAGGGCAGGTAAAATAGCAGAAGATTGGCTACAGAATTTGTTACTATAAAGCTGACATGTCAAATAATTTAAGCGCTTACATGTTTGTTAACATCTCTATCATATCGTGCTTTGAGGCAAAAATCTACTTAATTAAAATTAATAGGTCTATTAGGTGGGTTAATAATTTTTCTTATTTACAATCATTCTTAATAGAAAATCCCTCTTTGTCATGATATAATGGAAATAAGCTAGAAATGAATGTAGATGGAGTATAGAGAAGATGAATGAGGAGCATAAAAAAGATTACCAAGAAGTGATTAAACATCTGAGGCTGAAAGGTGTTCGAATCACGGAGACGAGAAAGGCTGTGATTGCTTTTATTATCAGCAGTCATGACCACCCTAGTGCAGAGATGATTTACCAAGCCCTCTTGCCTGAATTTCCTAATATGAGCTTGGCGACTGTTTATAATAACTTAAAAGTATTGATTGATGAAGGCTTTGTCTCTGAGCTCAAAGTCCGAAATGACACGACGACTTATTATGATTTTATGGGGCATCAGCACCTCAATGTCATTTGTGAAAAATGTGGTCGAATTGCAGATATGGACTTGGATTTACCAGATGTTCAGCAGGAAGCAGCAGAGCAGACTGGTTATCAAATTACTAAGAGTCAGATGGTCGTTTATGGCATTTGTCCAGAGTGTGCCCAGCAAGAACAAGTGGCTAGCTAGAAGTCTTGAGTGAGAATTAATTTTCTCAAGAGGTTTAGCAAGTGGAAAATTTCACAAATATCCCGCTGAGACTAGATTTTTGAGAGAAAATTTTGTAAAATAGAATAGATAAACGGGGTAGACCCCGGAAAATAAAAGGAGAATCCATCTAATGGTAAAATTGGTTTTTGCTCGCCATGGTGAGTCTGAATGGAACAAAGCTAACCTCTTCACTGGTTGGGCTGACGTAGATCTTTCTGAAAAAGGTACACAACAAGCAATCGACGCTGGTAAATTGATCAAAGAAGCAGGTATCGAATTTGACCAAGCTTACACTTCAGTTTTGAAACGTGCGATTAAAACAACAAACTTGGCGCTTGAAGCAGCTGACCAACTATGGGTTCCAGTTGAAAAATCATGGCGCTTGAACGAGCGTCACTACGGTGGTTTGACTGGTAAAAACAAGGCTGAAGCAGCTGAGCAATTTGGTGATGAGCAAGTTCACATCTGGCGTCGTTCATACGATGTATTGCCTCCAAACATGGATCGTGACGATGAGCACTCAGCTCACACTGACCGTCGTTACGCTTCACTTGACGACTCAGTCATTCCAGATGCTGAAAACTTGAAAGTAACTTTGGAACGTGCCCTTCCATTCTGGGAAGATAAAATCGCTCCAGCTCTTAAAGATGGTAAAAACGTATTTGTAGGAGCTCACGGTAACTCAATCCGTGCCCTTGTAAAACACATCAAACAATTGTCAGATGACGAAATCATGGATGTGGAAATCCCTAACTTCCCACCATTGGTATTCGAATTCGACGAAAAATTGAACGTGGTTTCTGAATACTACCTTGGAAAATAATTGATGATAGATAGTGGGACAGAAATCGGTAATTCGTTAGAATTCGATTTCGTCATCCCACCTCCGCACAGTTGAGTAGGGCTGTAAAAGCTGATGAAATCAGCCTAGTAGAGCCCACACAACCACTGCGTCTTGCTCGACAATCCAAAGACAATTGAGAGGCTAGGTACTTTTGTCCCAGCCTCTTTTGTGCTTGGTCTGATAAATCTAAGGGCATGAAGGCGGCCATGACACGGCCGATGACCTTGGGTTCCTCTTGATGCGGGATAAATTTATCGCTGTATTTTTTATTGAGAGAGATGAGGCGGATGCCAGTTGGGTCATTGAAAACTCTTTTCAAAATGGTTTGCCCGTCGTAATCAATGGCATAGATAGCGCCTGCAAATTCAAAATGTGTATTCTTGACAAGTGCTACAGATCCCTGTGGATACTTGGGTTCCAGCGAATCTGTCCGAATCCAGAGGGCAATATCATAGTCAAGCTCTTTGTCTAACCAGACGATGTCAGCTTGTTCGGGCTTGTTCAAGAAAGTCTGATAGCTCTCATAGACCTTGTAAGGAAAATAGTCGTCTTTTAATCTTTCCTCAGTCGTTTGATTTTCCAGCTCTTTTTTAGCAAAGTCTGTTACAGCTTGTCTGTGGGTCTGGTCTAGGGCTTGGAAAACATCTGCGAACTCTAGCGAAAATGATGTAGGGCTATGAACTGATAAATAGCGAGGATCCAGCTCTTGAACATCCATATCAAAGAAGTCTGCAATTTTTTGCATATTTTCTAGGACAGGCAGGGAATTTCCTTTGATATAGCCAGTAAGAGTGCTGGCTGGAATTCCTGTTCCTCGGGAAAGTTCAATTTGTTTGATTTGCTTTTCCTTCAATAAAGTTTTGATCTTTTTAGAAATGAGTCGCATTGCCTCCTTATCTTGGGGGCTGGCGACACCTCGTCCTCTTGCCATGACTTTCACTCCTTTTCTTTCTTCTATTTTAACGAATTAAATCGAAAAAGTAAAGAGCTGAATAGAGATATTCAGCTCAAAAGGAGATAATTAAATTTCGTAGCCCATCAAGAGGCCGCCTTCTTCTGCGTAAAAGCTGCAAAGCCCAGAAGTTGGTAGGAATGAAATGTCGGCAGCTGGGAATTTTTCCTTGATAACTTCCGCAAATTGCTGGCAAAATTTCTCGTTATTGCGATGAGCAATGATAATGCGGCCGCCCTTATATCCAGCTTTCAGAACTTCATCCACTGCAGCAGTCAGAGCCTTTTTAGCCCCTCTAGCTTTTTGAAGAAGCTCCAGAGTACCAGTATCACTGGCTTCGCCCACCATGCGAATATTGAGGAGGCCGACAACTGCACCGATTAGCTTGCTGAGACGACCATTTTTGACCAGATTATCTACCTTGGCCAGCACAAAGAGAAGCTTTGTGTTTTTTTGGTAGTGGGAGATGGCTTCCACTACTTGCTCGAAAGAAAGGCCTTCTTTGATGAGTTCGTTCAATTTTTTGACGATCAGATCAACCTCGCCACCAGCCGAAAGGCTATCAATGACATGGATATTTGCTGTTGGATGTTCTTCTAAGAAGAGCTTTTTGGCTAGCTGGGCGCTATTGTGGCTACCAGAAAGGGAGCCTGTAATCGTCACGACAAAAATATTTTCAGCTCCTTCAAAGCTTCTGAGATAGTCATCAGGGCTTGGACAGGCTGATTTTGAAGCGGTTGAAGTAGCGTACATTTTTTCCATCATGTCATCAATATCGAGATGAGCGCTATCCACAAAAATCTCGTTATCAATCTGAATGGTCAGTGGCACACTCTCAAAAGTTGTCTGGTTGGCTAGATCTGCAATCTCACGGTAGTCACAGCCAGAATCGGCAACAATTTTCCAAGTCATTTGGGTTCTCCTGGTCTATCAGTTTTATACATTGACAAAAAACATGTCTTTTCTTACAATTATAACATGAAGATGCTTTGATATAAAGCCCTAATTCTCAGCTGATACAGGAAGAAAGAAATTGTTATGGCGGAAAAGAAAATATCAGAAAAATCCCTCGCAAATTTAAAAACTTATAACCAAGAATCCAATCGAATTACAAAGGAATCCTTGGAAATTTCTCTGATGCAACTGCTAGAGAAGAAAGATTTGAAAAAGATTACCATCTCTGAGTTAGTCGAACGGGCTGGAGTTTCGCGCGCAGCCTTTTATCGGAACTATAGCTCTAAAGAAGAAATTCTAGAGGGGATTTTCAAAAATACGGTTCAAGGAATTGTCGATAAACTGGAGCAGTTTAATTTCAAGACAGAAATGTACCAGATTTGGCTTTTTCTTTTTAAGGAAGCCAAGAAGGAAGCGCGTGTTATTAGTCTGGCCATTGATTATAATTTTGAAAAGTTGCTGACGCAGGCGGTCTTTGATTTCCTTGAAAAACGTAGCAAAGGTGGGAAAAAGACAGCTAATTCCTATATGAATTCATTCTGGAGTTCTGCGGTTGTTTCGGTGCTTTCCAAATGGATCAAAGAAGGCATGAAGGTCCCGGCTGAAAAGATTGCTGCTTTGGGCATGCCCCTTTTCCCACAGAAAAAGAAAAAGTAATAGTTCGTACAAATGTTTGACACCAATATATCGGACTGAAATAATAGATCATAAAAACTTACCTAACAAGTAAGTTTTTACTTAGTACTTCTTGGACCATTTAAGACTTCTCAGCTACCATTTAGGATTTGGGAGTCATTGGCGATGCAACCTGTGCTATGCTAGAGCAAAGGAGGTAGACAATGGCTACTATCGTAATCAAAGACGGCAACACCCTTCGAAAGCTGGATCTTTCGACAATTTACTATATCCAGTCCCATCCTCAAAAGTCGCACGTCGTTCTCATCGTGACTGGACAAGGCAACTACAGCCTTAGGGCTTCTCTGACTGAGCTGGCTAACCTCTATCCTGATTCGCTGGTTCACTGTAATCGTCAAACACTGGTCAATTTAGCCAAGGTTCAAGGATTTGATAGAGAGCGTAAAAGCTTGTTTTTTGAGCAGTCTGACTTAGGAGATATTGTCTGCTCAAGGCGTCATTTATCCAGTCTCATCAAGCGCTGGTCTCAGGAAGGAAGAAAATAAGATGAAAATTTTTGTATTAGAAGACGATCTTAAGCAACAAGCCTATATGGAGTCAACCATTAAGGGAATTTTGGAAAAGAATGGCTGGGAATGCCAGTTTTTAGAAATCTACGGCAAGCCGGACATGCTGATTGATGCAGTAAGGGAACGGGGGAGTCATCAGATTTTCTTTTTGGATATTGAGATTAAGCAAGAGACGCAGAAGGGACTAGAGGTGGCAGGAAAGATTCGCAAGTTGGATCCCTATGCTCTGATTGTATTTGTGACGACTCACTCAGAATTTATGCCCTTGACTTTTCGCTATCAGGTATCAGCTTTTGACTTTATTGATAAAGGTTTGCCTGAGGAAGATTTTATCAAGCAGATTGAGCAGGACCTAGCCTATCTTTATGAGAGAAAGGACAGTTTTCAAGCTGAAGAAACTTTTGTCTTTGAAAATTCCAAATCAGATTTTCAGGTGCCTTTTAGTGAAATCTATTATTTTGAGACATCAGAAGTGCCTCATAGACTCGTTCTCTATACCAAGAAAGAGCGGATCGAATTTTACGGACAGCTTTCTGAGATTACAAAGCAGGACAAGCGTCTCTATCGGTGTCATCGCTCTTATGTGGTCAATCCAGCGAATATCTCTCAGCTGGATAAGATAGAAAACATAGCCTATTTTCCTAATGGCGCTAGTTGCTATGTATCACGCCTCAAGATGAAAGGATTGCGGGCAGCTTTAAGGCAGTAGGGAAGTCATATGATAGAAGTAGGAGAGGAATTATGCCAAGAATAATACAAGTTGTTTTACTTGTTTTCGAAATGATAGCTCTGTCTTTCTTATTTTCACGTATCAGTGGAATTAAGTTGACATGGATTAAGTACGTCTTAATACCTTTTATTTATATATTTTTTAATCTTCTGCTTTTTGTCTTATTTAGTGAAACTTTTTTAACTTACTTAGATCTTCCAGTTTATTTTTTAATTTTTTCTTTATTATTAACTAGACCGAGTTCTATTCCTATAACGTTATCTATCTTTTATGGTCTTTTCCCAGTTGTTCTTTGGAATCTTCTATATCGTATATTAACTTTTTTTGTTATTCCTATTTTCGGTTTGGAATATAACCAACTAATAAATGAAGAACAGCTTATTTTAAATATTACGGCTTTTGTAGCTAGTTTACTATCGTTATGGATCCCAAGTTTACTACATTATAAATTTAAGCGGTTAGGAGAATTTAGATTAAATGAGGCTGATAAACACCTAGTCATTTTCCTTAATATATCCATGGTTTTTTATATTGTATTTGTACAATTTTTCTCTTATTTAGAAATAACTCATAATGTGGTTAATTTGCCATATAGAAAATTTATTGTGATAATTTATATTATTCTCTTTCTCAGTTCGGTAAATATCCTAGACCGTAATTTGCGAGAGCGAATTCAACAGCAGTTAAGTGAACAAAGAGAGTTACAGTTGAGAAATATGTCCGATTACAGTCAGCACATTGAAGAACTTTATAATGAGTTGCGAAGTTTTCGGCATGATTACATCAATATTTTAAGGAGTCTGAAGTTGGGAATTGATACGCACGATTTACCAGCCATCGAGCAGATTTATAACCAAGTCCTTAAAGACTCAGGTCAAGCGCTCAACCAATCTAAATATGATTTGGGTCGTCTGTCCAATATCCACAATGATGCTCTCAAGAGCGTCTTGTCAGCAAAATTTCTAGAAGCTCAGAGCAAGGGAATAGAAATTGGCTTGGAAGTTCCGCAAGAAATTAAACCTCAAGGAATGGAATTGCTTGATTTTATTACGATTGTTTCCATACTGGCTGATAATGCTATGGAAGCAGCAGTGGAGACTAGTCATCCAGTGGTTTCTTTTGCCTTTTTAGAGCAGGAAGGTAGACAGATTTTTATTGTTGAGAATACAATAAAAGAGTTTTCTATCCCTTCCGATACTATTTTTAAAAAGGGCTTTAGCACTAAAGGAGAAAATAGAGGGCTTGGTCTCTCCAATGTTCAAAATATTATCAGCCACTATCCCAATGTTTCTCTGCGAACCACTAGTCATGATTACTCTTTTAGACAAGAGTTGGAGATAAAATGAATTTATTAGATTGCGAATGATTAGATTTACAACTTGATTTAACTCAATGAGAGTAACAATAACTGTTTATGAGTAAAAAAAGACAATTTAAGGTTTTTAGTGCCACACCTGTTTAAAAGTGCTATAATTAATATAGGGTTTAAGAATACGAAGGCACTAAGATAAATGCCTTGTTTAGAGACAAATATAACTTAAATTCAAACTGTTGTCTGGTTTTTTGTTATTTAATTGTTAGGAGTGACAAGAAATGAAGAAATTATATAGCAATACATATCTAATGCGATTTTTAACTGCCCAGCTTCCTAGCCTGGCTTTATTCGTTATGATTTTAAGTAACCAGATTTTTAAAGTATCGCTTCTAGTTCAGATTTGTTTTTATTTGATACTTGTGAGCAATCTTGTGTTGAATCTTTATTTTATGAACCAAATAAAAAAAGAAAGTAGTTCCGACATCTTATCAAACCAAATTTTCTTTACTATTTTGACCTTGGCTCTGTTTATATTTAGTTCTTACAGACTAATAACGATTAGTGATGAGTTTCAAAAATTAATTGCTCTGATATCCACTATTCTATTATTTATCTTACTTATTCTACTTATTTGGGGAATAAAATATGCCAAGGTAGCTAGTAGAAAACATAAAACAAATTAGATTTGCTAAAATTGAACAGTCTATCACTATACTCTCTCTGTCTTACTTTTTCGTGATATTTTCTAAGAATATTTCTTATAGCATTTTTCCAAGAAGACGATACGGAATATCCTGCTGGTCAATTCTTTCTTATGCTCTTTGTAATTTAAATTTTATTATTTTAGTAAAACCAGCATTTGCTTCCAGCAAGTGCTGTGTTTTTTTCTTCAAATGACCATTTAGGATGAAATGCAGACTGTTTATGATTTTCGGCTTGTTATTTGGAGAAAGTGCGCTATAATCTAAGCAGGTTAAGATTGACTTTGCAAATGGTTGAAGTCTAATTAAAAAAAACTTTTAATCAAAAAATTATGTTATAATAACAGTATAATAATGTTTGTGATTTTTGGAAAAAGGTGATTTGCTATATCTAATGGCGCTTTTTGGAATGGAGGGCATCTATGAAGTTAGAAATGATAGGCATTAGTAAGAGCTATGGCTCTAAGTCTGTGCTCAAAGATATTTCCTGCGAATTTACTGAGGGAGTTTATGGTTTGCTTGGGGCAAATGGTACGGGTAAGACGACCCTGATGAATATCATTTGTGATCTCATAAAGCCGAGCCAAGGAAGGATAAAGTGTGATGGGGCATCACATACAGAAGAGTATATCCAGTATCTTGGATTCTTGCCACAAGATTTTTCTTATTATCATAACTTTACGGGGCTCGATTTCCTTCTATATATGGCCGCTCTTAAGGGTATGACGAAGAAACAAGCCAGAGTAGAGAGCGATAAGTTTTTGAAACTTACTGGTTTATACGATGTTCGGAAAAAGAAGATTGCTTCCTATTCAGGTGGTATGAAGCAAAGACTGGGCATTGCGCAGGCACTTCTCAATAATCCTAAAATATTGATTTTAGATGAGCCAACAGTGGGACTGGATCCCAAGGAAAGGGTGAAATTCAGAAATATTATCAGTGAGCTATCGGCTGATAAAATCATCCTCTTATCTACCCACATCGTATCGGACGTAGAGGCGATAGCCAAGGAGATCCTAATCTTAAAAGATGGAAATTTTGTGGAAAGAGGTAGTGCTAAGGAACTTCTTTCACTTATCGAGGGGCAAGTTTGGGAATTTCGTGTTTCCGAACGTGAGTGGCAGCGTTTTGCAAGGGATTATGTAATTGTGAATGAGCGGATAGAACCAGACGGTATCGTCTTACGGGTTATTAGCAGTGATAGTCTTGTCGAAGGGGCGCAGCGGGTGATTCCAAGTCTGGAAGATTTGTATATCTATTACTTTAGAGAGGAGGCAAATGGATGATAGCATTAGTTCCTTTTGAATTGAAAAAATTACTAAAAAAGAAGTCAGTTTTAGGTGCAGTACTGGCTATTATACTGGTTTTAGCTGGATTGTTTTATGCAAATTTTTTTAATGATGGGCAGATTAGTGGATCTTCAGCTGATCGAATACATGGGAAACAAGCAGTTGTGATCAAACAAAAGATTGCTGAAGAGCATACTGATTATTTATCTGATGAGTTAATGGATAAAATCGTTAATGACTATGCAGCGAATATGCCCTATTTCAAACAGAATGATTTGTATGATATGTTTTCCTGGTATGCCATTGATCGCCTCGTATCGAATTCTCAAGAAATTTTAACAGATACTTATAAATCTGACGATGTCTTACATTATGACCGGATTAGCCTCAAGTCACAAGAAGAGCTGCAGTCTCATTTCCCTTTAAAAACGTTAAAGCTGGGAAATTTTGCTCCTTGGCATAAGTTGTTTAATACCTTAAATGCAGCTTTTAGTTTAATGGTGGTATTTGTAATCTATATTTGCTGCTCTGTTTTCTCAGGTGATCGAGCAAGAAAGATGGATTCATTGCTTCTAACAACCAAATATGGTCGCAACCAGTTAACAATTGCAAAAATTGTATCTGTTTTTGGAATTGCTACCTTTACATTTGTCCTTGTTAATAGCCTTATTTTGCTAGTGTTTGGGACCTACTTCGGTTGGAGTGGTTGGGATACCAGCGTCCAGATGAATTTGGAATGGATTTCGACCATTTATAATATTTTGCAATTCCCTGTCCATATGAATCTCTTAGAATTGTTGATTCGCCTTATTCTATTCCAGTTTGTTGGTTTACTCTTCATTATTGGTAGGATGGTCCTCATATCTAGTTTGACAAAGTCGCCTTTAGCAACATTTGCAAGTTCTGTAGGGATGTTCTTGGCCCCAGACTTTTTGATGAATATTTTCAGAGATGGTCTGATGAATAAGATACTAACTATTTTTTCAATTTCAACCGATGGAACGGAAGGAATCTTATTGAAACTTTCCAATAGCAAAGGATTTTTCTTCAATGATTTTACCGCAAATGGTGTCAGCGTGATCATTATCCGCCTCTCTCTCACGCTCCTCTGCTGTCTGATGACTTATCGGATTATCCGAAAAAGAGGACTTTAAACTAGCTGTTGTCTATTTTAGTTTATTTTAGAAAAGTAGTTTCGCTTTTCTGATGGAATATACAAGTAAAAAAGAGGTCACTAATATGGAAAAGAAATTGTTTTTTAAAATTTCTCTGCTTATATCTTTTGTGCTAACGGCAGGAGGTCTATTATTAACACTCTGTAATTATTTATTTTTTAATTATCCGTTTTTAAACCAAACTACGGTAGGCCTAATTGTCTCGTTTTTAATGGTTTTGCTTATATTTTTTAGTTCTCATCATAGAAATAAGGATTGATTTTTTGATTACTTGAGAATAAAAAGAAAAAAACTGTTAAAGACATTCTTTGAATTTATCCTTTAAAGGAGTTGATTTTATGACTAATACTAGGCGAGCAGTAGTTGCTACGAGCTTAGGTTTTATCTTATTGTTAGCAGTGGGAATTCTACTGCAGATTCGCTTTGGGAGCATGGTCTTTTTGCTAAGTCTATTCTGTTATGCGGAAGCCTTTATCATCTGGTACGCGAAAAGTAAGTCTAAGTCGCAGATCAGTGGCAGTCGGAGCATTGAACTCTTCTGGCTTTATATCAAGCAGTTGAAAATCTTTTATGTCACAATTTTGTGTCTTGCAATTCCCTTCGTGTCCCTGTCTTCTGAGCCCACTTATGATTTGTTTTTTGTGCTTGGCTTGTTAGTATTTTCGCTCTTAAGCAATTATATCTTTAGCTCTCATGGCATTCGGCCATCTAAGAAAGAGACTGATGTAAAAGATTAATTGTTTTAGCTGTAGTAGTTATCCTGATTGCTGTTTTCTACAAAAGAAAAGAGGCTGGGACAAAAGTCCTAGCCTCTCAATTGTCTTTGGAATGTTGAGCAAGACGCAGTGGTTGAGTGGGCTCTACTACGCTGATTTCATCAGCTTTTTACAGCCCTACTCAACTGTGCGGAGGTGGGACGACGAAATCGAATTCTAACGAATTACCGATTTCTGTCCCACTCTCTTTTGTAAAATGTGCAGGCTTAGTGTGCTACACGTTTGCGAGCGGCTTTCTTACGGTTTTCTTCGATGAAAGCTGCTTTTTGCTCCTCAGGTTCGATGACTTTTTCTTAAAGGCATAGACTGCACCAGCAAGAGCAGCGACGGTACCTGCTACACCTGTAAGAACGCCTTTTCCAAATCCTTTAGCCATGTGATTTCTCCTTTTCTGAACTTTTATTATTTATGTTATAATTAATAGTAACGAAAAATTAAAATTTTTTCAAGGAAAAAAGATGAAAACCAAAATAATTGTGATAGTGGGGCCGACGGCAGTTGGAAAAACGGCTCTGAGTATCGAGGTAGCCAAGCGCTTCAATGGTCAAATCATCAGCGGGGATAGCCAGCAGGTTTATCGTGGCTTGGATATTGGCACGGCTAAGATTCGCCCTGAGGAGCAGGAGGGTATCCCCCATCATCTGCTGGATGTGCGGGAGGTTATAGAAAGCTACTCGGCCTATGATTTTGTGACTGAGGCGTCTCAAGCAATTCGTGAGATTGAGGCTCAAGGTCAGCTTCCCATCATTTGCGGTGGCACAGGGCTCTATATCCAGAGCTTGCTCGAAGGCTATCATCTGGGCGGCTCTGTTTCGCACGAGGAGATTCTGGCCTATCGGTCGCAGCTGGATACTTGGTCAGATGAGGCTTTGTTTGGGAAAATAGCAGAGCTGGGTATCGAGATTCCTCAGATAAATCGGCGCAGGGCTATGAGGGCGCTGGAGATTGCTCATCTAGGAGGTTCGCTAGAAAACAGCCAGCCAGACTATGAGGCCCTGCTGATTTGCCTAGATGATGAGCGAAAACGCCTTTATGACCGAATCAATCAGCGGGTTGATCTGATGATAGAAGCCGGACTTTTAGAAGAAGCCCGTTGTCTGTTTGAGAATGCTCCAACTAGTCAAGCCAGCAAAGGAATCGGCTACAAGGAACTTTTCCCCTACTTTGAAGGTCAGATGAGTCTAGAAGAGGCCGTGGACAAGCTCAAACAGAATACCCGCCGTTTCGCCAAGCGACAGCTGACTTGGTTTCGCAATCGGATGGCCGTGAGCTTTTACCAGGTGGGAAATCCAGACTACAAAGAGCAGGTTATGGAAGACATCAAGAGTTTTTTGGACAAGTAACTGGCTGACCAAGTCTTAGTAAGGATATGAAATGATAGAAACAGAGAAAAAAACAGAGCGTGTCTTTCTGGTCGGTGTGGAACTACCAGACACGGAGAATTTTGACCTATCCATGGAGGAGCTGCAAAGTCTAGCTAAGACTGCTGGAGCTGAGGTAGTCGGCTCCTATAGCCAGAAGCGAGAAAAGTATGATAGCAAGACCTTTGTCGGTTCTGGTAAGTTAGAAGAGATCCGACAGATGGTTGATGCCGAAGAGATTTCGACCGTCATTGTCAATAACCGTCTGACACCTCGGCAAAATGTTAATATAGAAGAAGGCTTGGGGGTCAAGGTCATTGACCGTATGCAGCTGATTTTGGATATTTTTGCCATGAGGGCTAGGAGTCATGAGGGCAAGCTGCAAGTGCATCTAGCCCAGCTCAAGTACCTGCTCCCTCGCTTGGTTGGACAGGGCATTATGCTCAGTCGTCAGGCAGGTGGCATTGGCTCTCGCGGTCCTGGTGAAAGTCAGCTGGAGCTCAATCGACGCAGTGTCCGCAATCAGATTCATGATATTGAACGCCAGCTAAAGGCTGTGGAGAAAAATCGGGCTACCGTTCGTGAAAAGCGGCTAGAGTCCAGCATTTTCAAAATCGGTCTCATCGGTTATACCAATGCTGGCAAGTCTACGATCATGAACTGCTTGACCAGTAAGAGCCAGTATGAGGCGGACGAACTCTTTGCGACGCTGGATGCCACGAC
Source organism: Streptococcus cristatus AS 1.3089 (assembly GCF_000385925.1). NCBI lineage: Bacteria > Bacillati > Bacillota > Bacilli > Lactobacillales > Streptococcaceae > Streptococcus > Streptococcus cristatus. The sequence goes on along the minus strand of NC_021175.1, from coordinate 1,094,944 downwards.
TAAGAACATCAACCTCAGTGGCCAGCTCAATGTCACTCTGACAGACACAGTTGGCTTCATTCAGGATTTGCCGACAGAGCTGGTATCTAGCTTTAAATCCACACTGGAAGAGAGTAAAAATGTCGATTTGCTGGTCCATGTTATTGATGCTAGTGACCCTCATCATGAGGAGCATGAAAAGACTGTCCTTGACATCATGAAAGAGCTGGATATGCTGGATATTCCCCGGCTGACTCTCTATAACAAAGCGGATAAGGCAGAGGATTTCACCCCGACCCTGACTCCTTATTCTTTGATTTCGGCTAAGGCGGACAATAGCAGAACTCTTTTGCAGCAAGTCCTGCTGGAGCGGATGAAAGAGCTCTTTTTGCCTTTTACCATCAAGGTAGCGCCGGCTAAGGCCTACAAGATTCATGATTTAGAGAAAGTCGCAATTATCGGACATCGAGAATACATAGACGACGTCGAAGCTATTTCAGGCTGGATTGCCGAGAAAAATAAATGGAAACTGGAAGAATTTTATGACTGATTATATAGATTTGGCCCTGAAATACGGCGGTTTTACTAGCCTAGACAGGGTCTACTTAGAGCAAGTATTGGCTGATCTGACAGAAGAGCAGAAGCGTAGCTTTATCACACCGCCGCCCAGCGTTATCAATGCGTACTTTGCTGAGCTTTATCAAAAGAAAAGTCCAGAAGCCGCTACAGCCTATTTTCTAGAAATTAGCCAAGCGCTGGACTTATGGAATGCGGAGCCTAGCTTTGTGGAAAGCAAGCCTTTTGTCCGCCTCAATCTTTCTGGCAAGTCCTACGGATTTTGCTATGAGAGCGAGGAAATCGGCTTGGTCTTCCCTGAAAACCCAGAGCCGGTAACAGCTGACTTGCTTTTCGAAATCGCCCAAGTCTTTCCACAGTACTTGGTTTACGAAGAAGCTGGGAGAATAAAAATGGCACCTCTCAGACCTGAGTCTCAAGTCGTGGAAAGTCAGGCGCTGACTGCTTTGACCGATTGGCAGCAGCTGGCGGATGGCAGCCAAAGAGTTCTGGGCTACAATCAAGATGAAGTTAATCAGCTAGCCCAGTCCTATGCTGGCAGAAAATACTATCACTCGCAGAATCGCTCTGCCATGATTTATATCATTTAGAAAGAATAACATGCAATTACAATTTTTAGGAACCGGAGCCGGTCAGCCCTCCAAGGCTCGCAATGTGTCCAGTCTTGTCCTCAAGCTTTTGGAGGAAATCAATGAGGTCTGGATGTTTGATTGCGGTGAAGGTACCCAGCACCAGATCTTGGAGACAACGATTAAACCGCGCAAAATCAGCAAGATTTTCATCACGCATCTGCATGGCGATCATATTTTTGGCTTGCCGGGCTTTTTATCCAGTCGCTCCTTTCAGGCTAATGAAGAGCAAACGGATTTGGAAATTTATGGCCCAGTCGGTATCAAGAATTTTGTGATGACAAGCCTGCGCGTGTCTGGTTCCCGTCTGCCTTATCGGATTGATTTTCATGAGTTTGATGAAAACAGTCTGGGCAAGATTCTGGAAACGGACAAGTTCACTGTTTATGCGGATAAGCTAGACCACACGATTTTCTGTGTGGGTTATCGGGTCATGCAGAAAGATTTGGAAGGAACGCTGGATGCGGACAAGCTGCGCGAGGCGGGTGTTCCCTTTGGTCCCCTCTTTGGTAAGGTCAAGAATGGTCAGGATATCGTCCTAGATGATGGGACCAAAATCATCGCGGCTGATTATATCTCAGCCCCTCGACCGGGTAAGACCATTACTATTTTGGGTGACACAAGAAAGACCGATTCAAGTGTTCGCTTGGCTGTGGCGGCAGATGTGCTGGTTCATGAAGCGACCTATGGCAAGGGAGATGAGAAAATGGCTCGTAAACATGGCCATTCGACCAATATGCAAGCTGCAGAAGTAGCCAAGGAAGCCGGTGCCAAGCGTCTCCTGCTCAATCATATCAGTGCTCGCTTTCTAGCTAAGGACATTAGCCAAATGCGCCGCGATGCCAGCGCTGTCTTTGAAAAGGTCCATGTGGTTAAGGACTTGGAAGAGGTGGAGTTATAGTTTTCCAATTTAGGACAGTTTCATTGAGAGAAATATAGGATGGCAGTTGAAAATCGTTTATTGGATAAAGCTGATTGGTATGTTGAGGATGCCTTAACCAACTATCTTCACAGCTACCAATTACAAAATGAGGAATTGACACAAGATGATTACCGAGAGATTCATCGTTGGGCTGCGAATCATATTGGTTTCTTCGTGACTTGGCTAATCCAGCATGACGCAAAGGAAATGATGACTCCTGATGAAGAAACATCACTCCAAAGTGTCAAAGACGAGCATACTTTGGGTGTGGATTATCTTTTAGACTGGTGTGATGGCAAATTGGGAACAATGGATGTCAAAAAGGACTTTCAGGATTTTGTGAACAACTACTATGAACATCAGTACATGAAGGATTATTCTGAATTTGTAGTCAATGACTTGTACGACCTACCTTTGGAATTTTTAGGTAGCTGGGAGGATTATCATCTTTTTGCTCCGGTCATTGATCAAGCTTATGCTGACTATTTAGCTGGAAAAAGATTTCATTGATATTAACAAGACGAAAGGCATAACAATGCGTACCATCATTATTACAGGAGCTAGCGGTGGGCTGGCTCAGGAAATGGTTAAGCTCTTGCCCCATGACCGACTGATTTTGGTTGGAAGGAGCAAGGACAAGCTGGAAAAACTCTATGGAGAAAAAGACAATCTTGACCTAGTGGAGCTGGATATTACAGACAGCTCGGCTTTGGAGAGCTTTGCTGAGCGGATTGACAGCCAGTACGGTCATGTCGATGTCCTAGTCAATAACGCTGGCTATGGGATTTTTGAAGAATTTGACAAAATCAGCTCAAGCGATATCGAGGCCATGTTTGAGGTCAATACCTTTGCCCTGATGAACCTGTCCCGTATCTTTGGAGCTCGCATGAAGCAGGCAGGTCAAGGACATATCGTCAATATCGTTAGTATGGCCGGCCTCATTGCCAGTAGCAAGTCCAGTCTTTACTCAGCGACCAAGTTTGCTGCTATTGGTTTTTCCAATGCCCTGCGTTTGGAGCTTCTGCCTTTTGGGGTCTATGTCACGACAGTTAATCCCGGTCCTATCAAAACAGCCTTTTTCGATCAGGCAGATCCTGATGGTTCCTATGTGAAAGCAGTGGACAAGTATATGCTAGAGCCAGACTTTGTAGCAGGAAAAATTGTCAAATCCTTTGGCAAAAAGAAGCGGGAAATCAATTTACCTGGCATTCTCAATCTAGCCCACAAGCTGTATACACTGTTTCCAAGAATGGCCGACAAGATGGCAGCCAATATGTTTAACTATAAGTGAGGTTTTATGACAGCTAATCTACAAGTTTACAAGGCACATCTGCAGGCACCTTGGGGCAAACTTCAGTATGATATTGTTTTTGCCTTTCTAGAGACGCTGAAGGGCCAGAAAATCCTAGATTTCGGTAGCGGTTTTGGGATTGTGGCTGATTTTCTAGCGGAAAAGAACCAAGTGACCGCCATCGAGCCCAACTCAGAAATGATTGCTGAGCGCAAGCAGGACTTTTCTTATGAGCAATTGCAAGGTAGCTTGGATCTTTTGCAAACCTTACCAGACCAGTCTTTTGATGTCATCGTTTGTCATAATGTCTTAGAGTATGTGTCTGCCCCTGCTCTCTATTTGACAGAATTTTCCCGCCTCTTAAAAAAGGACGGCAAAATTTCTCTGGTCAAGCATCACGAGGTTGGACGCATTATGCATACGGTGGTTTTTGAAAATGATACAGAGAAGGCCCAGCATCTTTTAGCGGGTCAGGAATATCAAACCCACAGCATGGGAGCTGCTAAGGTTTATCAGGTTCAGGAAGTTATCTCAGGCTTGCCATTAGAAGTTGAGGATTATCAGGGAGTACGGATTTTTTACGGGCTGCAATCCAATGACTACAAAACGGCCCCTGACTGGGCTGAAAAGATGCTTGAGATGGAGCTGGCTGTCTGCAACCAATCACCTTATCGGGACATCGCTGCCTTTCAGCATGTTTGGCTGAGCAAGCACTAAATCTATTTATTAACACAATCTTCCTAGGGAGAACTATTTATGGCAGAAAGAAATGTCAGAGAGCCTGAGCAGCCGGTCAACTACGCCATGCTCAGTTTGTTTCAGTATCTGGCTTCAATTTTGGTAATCTTGGTGCATTGTCAGAGGCTTTTTGAGAATGAAGTCCTGCATTTTACTCAGAAAAGTATGTTTGGTCGTATGGCAGTGCCCTTTTTCCTGATTTCATCAGCTTTTATGCTTAAATCCAGCTTGGCTAAGAAGCAGGAAATGAAGCTCTATATTAAGCGTGTTTTGAAGCAGTATCTTTTGTGGAGCGGGATTTATGTTCCTTATGCCTTGGCCTATTTTTGGACCTTGCCACTTCCGAAACATTATGCTCCATTAGCCTTATTGGCTGGGCTTTTGTATATCGGTTTATGCTATCAGCTTTGGTATATTCCTGCCTTTCTCTTAGGTTTGCTGTTGGTCCATTTTTTATATAAGAAATTAGGCCCCAAGAAAACATTTGTCCTTTTACTGGTTCTATATGCCTTAGGTGCCATTGAGACTTATCACGCCTATCTGGCTCCTAGTCTTCTAACAGACTGGTATGATGCTTATGCTAAGCTATTTTTTACTAGCAGAAATGGTCTCTTCTATACGCCTATTTTTATCTATTTAGGCTACTTTCTAGCTGATTATAGACATATAGAGTTATTACACAAAAAATGCAGGATTTTACTTCTGCTATCAAGTCTTTTGCTAGTAGCAGAAGGAGTGCTGATTTACTTCAGGCAGGGATTAGATAAAAACTTTTTCTTTGCTCTTATTCCGTTTAGTTTTTTCTTATTCAATTGGCTGTTAAAAACTAGATGGAAGCAAGAAAAAAACTGGAGACATTTAAAAGACCTAAGTATCTTTTATTTCTTCCTTCATCCCATCTTCATTGAGTTATCTTTTTTTCTTCTTAATTTCCAGCATCTGACCAAGTGGGAAAAGGGCCGTTGGGTCTTCCTTCTGACGATTATCCTGACTCATCTGACTTCAGAATTAGTGATCCGCTGGCGAAGGAAGGGTTAAATTTATCGCTAAAGAATTTGGTATGTTTAAGATGAATAGTTACTATTTCTTTATATCTTGAATATACAATATAAGTGTACAATAAAAACTCATAAGATTTTCTAGTAAAATAGAATTGAACGAACTAGTTACGAAAGAAAATCTTATGAGCTATCACCATTTTATCATAGATGAGCGCGAAAGTATTCTGATTTACCGTACAAAAGGACTAAACTTTTCTCAAATTGGAAAATTACTTCATCGTCATTCTTCCAGCATTAGTCGGGAGTGGAAGCGACATTCAAAATCAGGAAGTTATTCTCCCAACAAAGCACAAGCATCTTATAAACTTGCAAAATCACACTGTGGGCGAAAGAGAAAGCTTGAAATAGATCATCATTTAAGCAATACCGTCGAGCACCTTTTTCTCGATTGCCAATGGTCTCCTAAAGAAATAGAAGGCCGTTTGTGTCTAGAATATGGGAAATCTGTTATTAGTTATCAAACGATTTATAGAGCCATCTATAGCGGTCACTTTGACTACAAGCTTTCACATGGTGCTCGTGGTGTGATTCGCAAACTCCGTCACCGTGGGAAAACACGTCATACGAAAGGTCATGTTGAAAACAGAGGGAAAATTCCTATTTCTCATACCATTCATGAAAGACTCGAAGAAGCAAACAAGCTAACTAGGATTGGTGATTGGGAGGCAGACACGGTTGCAGGGAAAACTGGAAAAGCTTGTTTAGTGACTCTAACTGACCGTTATTCTCGTTTTCTTAAAATCAAGAAGGTAGCTGTTAAGAAAAGCAAACTTGTCATAGAGGCTATGGTGCAAATGTTGGAGCCCTTGCCGAAAAAAAACGTCACTCCCGATAGAGGAAAAGAATTCACGAATCATCAAGACTTGACTGACAAATTAAAGGTAGAGGTCTATTTTCCAGACCCTCATGCGCCATGGCAACGAGGGACTAATGAGAATACCAATGGATTACTACGAGAATATTTTCCCAAAGGGAGTGATTTAGCATTCATTGACGAGCACACCATTCAGTTGTGGGAAGACAAACTAAATAATAGACCATGAAAGTGTCTCAACTGGAAAACTCCTTATGAAGTATTTTATGGTAAAATTGTGCACTTAATTTGACAATTCAAGTCAAATAAAAAGTTGGGCTGAACACTTTTGTATGTCCTTCTACGATTTCAGTGAATTATCTCCTTCAGCTATTCCATAGACTGTAGCTAACTGGATAATTTTTTTTGCCCATTTGCTATGAGGCTTCATTTCATTCATTCTGTTTTCTTTATATCCTTTTGATACACCAATCTGTTGTTGATTCGAATTAAGAATGGTCAGAGCATCTTGGTAGTCTTCTAAACTAACAATGTTATTCTCAGCAATAAGGCTTAGCTGAGAAGGATGGATGCAAGTTTTTCCAATGAATCCATTAAGTTTGTCTAACTCTAGCTCTTTTTTCAATCCATGAGCCCAATTCCCGTCTTGAAATTGGCTATTAAAGTATTCCCATACTGGTCCTGAACAGATATAATCTGCGGAAAAAATATTTAAGATATCTGTTAGACAGTCAGCAATAAGTTTAACATCGTAGATAGTCTGGTGAACATTACGACGAATACCGAAAATATTACTAAAATCAGTTGCTCCCACACGGATATTTAAAACTTTCTCTGTATAGGGTTTTAATAACTCTGATATAAAAAGAAGTTCTTCCATTCGGGTATTCTTTTTCATGATGCTTTCGCTTTCAAGAATTGGCATTATGTAAAATGTTTGATTTGTTCTTTTGCTAAAATTGTCGAAAACTTGAAGGTAGGCAGCAGCAGTAGTGGAATCAAATTTAGGAAAATTAAATCCAGAAACTAATCTAAAAATATCAGGAGAAGAGTGTTCGAGCATCTGATTAAATTGTTTGGAAGAACGGACTCGGATAAAAATTAAAGGAAGCGAATCAAAATCTAACTGGCCAGTTTCCAAGGCTTGATTCAGTTTGTCTAAAGTCTCAAAGAGCTGTGATTCAGCTTGGTGAACAGTTCCATCTCCGATAGAATCTTCTAGATCTAGACAGATTGAGCTACAGCAAGGATGGAGGCCGGCAATGATTTCATCAACTATCTGAGTTCGATGAGCGGGCATATAAAGAAGTCCAGCTATTGCATATTGCAATAAATCTTTAGGGGAATTTTGATTAAATTGGCATCCTTCTTTAAATAGGGGTATAGAATCATAAGTAAATTTCATTCAAATCTTCCATTCAACACTTTTAAGTTTTTGTTCGAGGACTACTGAAAGAATATCCTCAGCGCCTTCTATTCCTTGATTAACTATCATATAGTCATCTTTATTATCGATAAGCTGGTAAACTTCACTGTTCTTTGGTATCATTTTTATATCGCCCAAAGATAAGAATCCAGCATCTAATTTTCCGTCACCCGAAGTAATAAGAAATTCTTCTTTAAGATAGTCTTGTAAAAAAGAAAGAGCGTTTTCTTTAGAAATTTCTTTAGGGATGATGTAAAGTTTAAGCCCTTGAAGAGTGAAAGTCCATTCTAAATTTTTTAAATTTTTTTCAAGACTTGGCAAGATAAACTCTTGAACGATATCCTGATCTTCGGTAACTTTAGTAAAAAAGAATAAATTGTCAACCAAAGATGGAGTTCTAGTTAAGTATTTTTGATATTTAGTTAAAATGTCTAAGATTTTAGGATAATCTAAAGCTTGTATTTGTCGAGTTCTTTCGATGTGTTCCTGCCAGACTTTTAAAGGTTGACCTTTATGCAGAATGATTCCGCCATTAGCAACAACAGCATAAGGGCAGTCTTGTAGGGGGATAATGCGTGAGAACTGCGCTAGCGAGCGAGTTGTAATTGGAACCAAATGGATATCGCAGCGAGTTTTGACTTGAGCCAATAATTCCAATGCTCTATGGCTCATATAGGAGATTTCACGTCCGGCTAGATGTTCTACACAAGACACAGTCTGATAATTTTCAACAAACTTATTAGAATAAATGATGGTTCGATCTAAATCAGTAGCAAAAAGCATAATATTCCTCTCTTTTTTGGGACTGATAGGTGTAAAATTTTAATAGAAAACAAAAATTTCTTTTTTAATTTCAAGCAGTTATATTTAAAGCTTATTAAAGTTAGATTGATTATCTTAAATTTTTGGTCAAACTTAAATGACTTAAGAGAATAAATTTTAGTTATCAAAGTGTGTAATTCATCAAACTATACCAATCTTACTATAAAAGAGCCGATAAGTCTAGTCTTGGAAGCATTTATAAAGAATCTAGTAGATTATTGTCATGGATAAATTTTCCCTGTTCATGAAGTATTCATAGTCACTTCACTAAAAGAGCCGATAAGTAAAGGCTGAAACACTAGTGTTTCAGCCTTTCTATAACTAACATTTATTTTTTGTAAGAGCTTTTCGAATAAAGTCTATAGGAATAATCAGAACAGCAATAGCAAGAGCTACAATATAGTGTTCAATATCCATAGGAACTGTGTTGAAGACCTGCCCACCAAACTGAATGATTAAAGATTGGGCGATAGCAATAGAAATCATAACAATAGAGAACTTTTTGTTTTCCGAAATATGTTCAAAAACATTAAGTCCGGTACTGCGAGTATTGAGGGAATTGAAGATAATCGCATAGATAAATACAGTAAAAGTGAAGGTAGTTACCATTTCAAAGTTTCCGCTTCCATTAGTAATAAAATCTTGAATACCAGCTACATTTTTAAGAATAGCAAGACAAACAATAGTAATGAAAATGCTAGCAACTCCAATAGCAGACTTCATATACTTTGTTAGGATATTAGCTTTTTTAGCCACTGGTTTTTCATTCATATAACGATCTAGGGTAGGTTCTTCACCAAATGCTAAAGCAGCTAGTGTATCCATGATAAGGTTAATCCAAAGGATTTGAATGATTGTAAATGGCTCTTTCAGACCAAAAAGAGGAGAGAGAAGAGACATAGCAATAGTAGTTACATTAACTGTCAGCTGGAAAATAATGAATTTGCTAACTGATTTGCTCATTGTCCGGCCGTAAAGCACAGCTTTTTCGATAGACGTCAAACTATTGTTTAAAATAACAATATCAGAGGCTTCACGGGCAACCTCAGTTCCGTCTCCCATAGAGAAACCAACATCAGCAGCTTTAAGAGCAGGTGAGTCGTTTACTCCATCACCAGTCATACCACAAACCATATCAAGGTCTTGTGCTGCTTCAATTAAGCGCTTCTTATCCATAGGTAAGGCGCGGCTTACTACTTTCATATTAGGGAGTTGCGCTTTTAATTCTTCGTCAGAGAGGTTTTCTAGCTCATCATGAGTTAGGATTAAATCTGTATCACTGGTAACAATTCCAGCTTCTTTAGCAATGGCAATAGCTGTTTCTTTACGGTCTCCTGTAACCATAACTACTTGAACTCCAGCTTTGTTCATTGTTTCAACAGTTTGTTTAATAGAATCTCTTACATTGTCTCGAATACATACAATAGCAATCAAGATTTTATCTGAGCCTTCTTTTTTAAGAATAGCAAGAAGACGCATAGAACGATTAGCCTGTTCCAAAGAGAGTGCAGAGAATTTATCTTTATCAGCTGCAGTAAAAGCAGTCTTATTTCCGTCTTTATCAAGATAGAAATGACAATCGTCTAAAATAAATTCTGGTGCTCCTTTGATGTAAATTTCGCCTGACTTAGTTGTAACACTAGCATATTTTTTAGCAGAATTAAACTGTTCTTTTTCAGCAATAGTGTTTGTATCGAAATCTAAGAGATTACGGTTGATTAGAAAATCTAAAAGAGCACGGTCAGTTGCGTTACTTCCGACAGCTATACCGTCTGCAACATTAGCGTCATTATTCAAACCAATACCATGAATAACTTGCTTGAGTAACTTTTCAGACATACTAGAGAAATCAGCAGCAGAACTCTCATCAGTTGTCTCATAAAGAGTTCCATCGCCAAGGAAGAAATCAACAACAGATAGTTTCCCTTCTGTAATTGTTCCAGTTTTATCGCTAAAAAGGATATTCATATAACCAGCTGTTTCAATAGTATCAGGATGACGAACTAGAATATTCTGAGCTAACAAGCGGCCTGAATTCATAGAAGATACAAGAGCCAGCATCATTGGCAACCCTTCTGGAACAGCCATGATAATGATAGTCACTGCAAAGAGGATTGTTTCAATGACTAATAAGAAAATAGATGAAAGGTTCAAATTATTTGCGGTATTTAAAGCGAGTAAACCAAGAATAAGATTGATGACAGAGTAAGCAGCACCAGCACTGTATCCAAGAACACCAATATTTTCTGCTAGTTTATTCAATTTCTCTTTTGATGGAGAATCTTTTCCATCCTCTTGGAGAGAGGTATTGATGCTTCCAAGAACAGTATGGTCACCAATATCAGTTGCTTCCATAACAGCTTCACCAGATGTTACGACAGTTCCACGGAAAATTTTTAATTCTGTAAAGAGGTCCTGACTATCTGGTTCTACATGATCACCTAAAGCGATTTTTGTAGCATCTTCACTTTCTCCATTCAAGACAGCTTGATTTACCTTTAATTCCCCAGAAAGAATAATACCATCAACAGGAATTTTATCACCAGTTTGAAGTAGAATTTGGTCCCCTTTGACAATATCATCTACTAAAATTTCTTTAAGTTTACCATCACGATAGACTTTAGCATTAGTTTTGCTAGCTTCTTCTTGTAATGTATTGAACTTTTGCTCATTTTGATATTGTGAGATGGCAGAAAATCCTGTTGACAGGAGAATGGCGAAAATTAAGGAAATTGCTTCGTACCAATTTGCCTCGCCAATACCTGGAAAAATCATACCGATAAAATTGAAAATAATTTTGAGACCTAAGGCTGCAAGTAGAATCAAAATCCACTGGTCTTTAAATGATTCAATAAAAATGGAGAGAAGTGAATTGGCTTCTTTACTGGAAAGTTTATTGTCACCATGAGCTGATTTACTTGCTGCAACCTCAGCTGAGCTTAGCCCTTTAAAGTTATTCATTTGGTTTATTTGTCCTTTCTAAAAATAAAGAGGCTGAGACAATAGTGTTCAGTCTCTTTTTCGCATGTCAATAAAACTTGATATGGCTACTGTTTGTCTTTAGCTAAAGAGTGCAGCTATACCATTTAAATCAGCCTGTTTTCCTTCACCGATGGTGTGGAAAGCCCAAGTTGAACCATCTCTTACGAGTTCTGCAAAGACAACAGCTGTATCGGTCGAATAATCATCTTTCAGCTGGAATTTACAAAGTTCAGAATTGTTCTCGACATTAACTAAGCGAACATAGGAATTATTAACCATGCCGAAAGTTTGGCGGCGGGCGATAGCCTGATCGATGGTAATAGCACAAATGATTTTATGGATACTTGGTGAGAGAGTAGCTAAATCCAAACTGATAACTTCATCATCACCATCTCCTGCACCCGTACGGTTATCACCATTTAAGTAAATCCCAGGAGCAGTTTTGTTATTATAAAAAATGACATCACTAGCAGAAGTAATTTTACCTGCTTCATTTAATAGGAAAGCAGAAATATCAAGGTCAAAATCGGCACCGCCGGCAGAGATATCCCAACCAGCGCATAAGTCAACTTTTGTAAGGCCTGGAGCAGCTTTAGCTAAGTCCAGGATAGTATTTTTTTCTAAATCAAGAGATACACCTCCCGTTGTAGGAGCAACTTCAGTGGGTGTTGGAGTAGGGTTGGCAGGTCCGCCAAGTGAGGTGAAATTAATAGCCATGAGAGATTCCTTTCTGATTAACGGTAAGATTTTTCAATGTCTTGGATTGAAGCGTTTAGGTATTCTCCAACTGCTTTGAAAGTCCAACCATTGACAGTGCGTGTAAGTTCAGCAAATTTAACGGCCGTCGCTTTACCACCATCTTCTGATAAATTGAAGCGAGCGATTTCTTTTTCAGGACGTTGTGCCTGATCAACTAAACGAACGTAGGCATTCTTTACTTGGCCAAAATATTGTTTGCGATTTTTACCGGAATAGATAACAACTGCTACAACGATTTGAGCCACATCTGGATGAATATTATTGAAATTCACAAACATGTTTTCATCATCACCGTCACCAGCACCAGTAAGGTTATCATGATCTAACTGAATACCTTGAGATTTCTTTTTACCGAAATAGACAAGACCATTAACTGAACGGGTCAAATGACCAGAAGCATCAAGAAGGAAGGCGCAAAGATCAAGGTCGAAGTCGGAGCCAAAGAAACTTGTCTTAACATCCCATCCTGCTGATACTCGGATATTTTCTAAAGAGAAATCCGTTTTAGAAAGATTAAGGAAGTCATTTTTTGCAAGGTTAAGCATGCCTCCTTTATTTAAATCAAGTGTAACTTCGCGCCCTTCCGTACTGGCAGTTTGAATAGGTGTGTTAGCAGCAGGAGCTTGAGTTTGTTGCTCATCTCCACCGAATAATTTACCAAAAAGTCCCATAATATTTTCCTTTCTATTTTCTTAATTACATATAGCGAGACAAGAGTTGGTTGAGGTCAGCGATAGCTCCCTCACCGATTGCTTCAAAGGCCCAGCCATTAGCTGTCCGACTAAGGGAACAAGCTGTTACAGAAGTATCAGCAGAATAACTGTCACTCAATTCATAGCGGCAGATTTCCTGTTCGTTATTATCGGCATCTAGGAGGCGGACGAAAGCATTTTTAATCATGCCAAAAGTCTGACGTTTAGTGACTGCATCAAAAATAGTAATGAAGAAGACAATTTTCTTAATTCGAGGTTCAATTGCATCAAGATTAATTTGGATTCGTTCATCGTCGCCTTCGCCTTCTCCAGTACGGTTATCACCTTCAAGACGAATTCCAGCTGCAGACATATTATTGAAGAAAATAACATCATTTGGTACTTGTGCAACGCGGCCGTTTTCTTCAACTAAGAAGGCAGCTAAGTCAAGGTCAGCAGTGGGTCCAGCAACAGCCATATCCCATCCGCCACCTAGAATACAATTTTTTAATGCAGGAGCCTGCTTTGTTAAATCTAAAACGCTCCCTTTAGAGAGGTTAAGAGGAGCAGCAGAGCTGCCAGAGTTTAAATGAGTGAAATCCATATAGATATTCCTTTCTGAATCATAATATTTTTAAAACTCTTTAGCTTAAGGGAAGCCAAGTAAGAGTTTTTGCTACCATATCTTAAGTGATATCAATGACCGCTTATAAAACCTTTTTCAGCCATGTCAGATTTTATATGTTCTAACTCAATAGAATCACTTTTTCGTTTTTCAGCAATTTGATTATTGATCTGCTTGGTTTCTTCAATTCCTTTTTTGATTGTCTCATAAGTTGTACGAAGAGTCTCCATTTGAATAGAGCTTCCACCAGCCATACGAGCAATATTAACAGATTGATTAGCAGTATTTTGTGCATTACGAATTAGAAGTTCATTGGTTTTTTCATCCAATTGTTTGATAGACTTAGCTTGAATTTCCTGTCTTTTTAATTGAATAGCTTGAACCAAACATTGCTTGAAGATTGGCAATGTGATAATAAAGGAAGAATTGATTTTCCGCATCAGATTAAAGTTAGACATTTGCATGGTCTGAATCATAGGACAGGTTTGCATGGCCACGTTTTCAGCAATTTGCAAGTCATAAGTTCGTTGAGCGAGCATGTCTTTAATCATGCTCAGTTTTTGCTGTTGAGTTTGTTTTTCTTGTTCTGTCATATCCGTGCGAGCTAAGACCTGCTTACTGTACGCTTCAATTTCTTCTTGAGCGATCTCACCAGCAACAATATATTTTTCTAATTCTTCATAGTAGGCCACATTCGTTTTATATTGTTTTTCTAAATTTTCTTGGGTTTGGTGAATCTGAACTTCATATTGCTTCAATATGGTATAAATCTGATCAACTTCTTTACCCATATCTTCATATTTAGCAAAAAGTTTATCAATATTATTCCTTATTTTACCAAATAATTTTTGCAGAGCAGATGCTTTTTCTGGATTTTCAATTTCTTTAATATCGAATTTATCCATGATTTTAGTGAGTTGGACGAGCATTCGAGAAGCTTCCTCTGCATCTACTCTCCGCATAGAAGATAGTAGAGCATCAGATATTTGAGAAATCCCTTCACTCGGTTTTTGACCGAAAGCCATAATTGAGTTGACATTAGTAATATCAATCTCATTGGTGAGGTTCTGAACCTCAGGCAGTGATCTCAGCTTCTGCTTATAGGCTAAATTGTCAGCTAGGACTTCTGGTTTAGCAAGTTCAAGTTCAGTTGATTCAATCTCTTGGGGAGTCGAATCAAAACTTCCTGTGTTGATAGGCATATTGTTTTCCTTTCTTTAATTAAAAAGTTTACTGAAGAAATTTTGTTTTTTCTGCTTTCGTTGAATAGCTTGAAAACTTTGCTCATAGTTTATAACATCTAATCTGATAGTGTTAAAGTACTCTGCATTAATATAAGAGTTCAGATCAGATAAGCCGGCAGGTGAAAAAATGATGATGTCAAAACCAATTTTTCCAAGATAGGCAAGGACATAGCAAGTATTTTTTGATAACTGAGTTTCGCCTTCCAAGAAAAATACAATCTTGGGTATAAAGCCAGTAAAATCAAAGCTATCTATGAGTCGAATTACTCTTTTATCCAACTGTAGAATCAACAATGCAAAGTTTAATATTTCTTCTTTGGATACTGTCAATGGTTGTTTGAATAGTCGAGTATCAGCAATGGTTTCGTTAATCTTATTGAGAAGGAATTTTTCTGTTTCATCGTTATAAGGAGCATAGCGATAGAATGGGAGCTTCATAATCTCCTCAATATCAAAACTTCCATTACTGAGTTGACAAAACATAAGCTGATACTTATCGGAATCATTAATTTCGTGAGTAATCAGTTCATCACCATTGGATGTTAAAACGAGCGTATTGTCAGACGAAGAGCAGATATTGACCAAGCGGGCATACTTGTCAATTGGATTATATTCTCCCTCTATTTCAAAAAAGAAATGTGGGACATAGACTGTTTTCTCAACGGTCCTAAATCCATTCCGAACTTTTGCAGGTGCGTTCCAATTTTGTTCTACATCAATTAAAGTTGAATTGAAAAAAATGGGGCTTGTCGTTCCATTTCGGAACTGCCAAGGCCTATAAATGCCAGAATTTGTAAATAACTGTTCTTCAATTTGTGTTTCTATATCCAGTGTAATTGAACGATTTTCCTCTATAATCTGTCCATTTTTAGCTCTTTCTGTCCAACTTTGGATAGGCAGGATTTGAGTGTTTTTATGGACAGTACTGATTTGATCAGAGTCAACTTGAGCAAAATTTTCATCATCTTTTAGTGGATTGATATAAATGACATCAAATCCAAAGCGATTTAGTAACAGCAAGAAATATATATCGTGTCTTGAAATACTACCATAGTAGATGCACTTGTTTGTAAGGTAATCTCTATCTTGATAGGATAAGCTAAAAATATGTAAGTATGCATAGAGTAGCATTTTGCATATAAAATTATTTCTCACGCTGTTATTCAGGAAATTTTCTTGACGGATAGCAAGGTTTGTTATATATTCAAGAGAAATCAGAAATTGGTGATTGAGCTCTGCATCTTCAAAGAGTGTAATATCCTGACTGGCTATTTGACTAACTTCCATTGAAGCAAGCTCGTTTTTTATGCTGTTAATGAAATCAAAATCTGCATCCATTGGGATTTGGCCGTCAAAGTAAATAGTGTGAGTTGAATCCTCTTGAGCTTTTACCAAAATAGTTTTTAATACACTATCATATTTACTTTGATTTTCAACCCCGATATATCGTGTAAAAACAGGAGCGAAAGTGGCTTGTATTCCTTTTCGTTCTGTGATTGAACGCCAAAGTTCAAAGGGCAGATTTTGCAGACTGGTCGACATGAAATATACCTGCTTTCTACGATTATAATGTCACATCTTTTGTCTTCTTTGTATAAAAGTTAAACGAAGAGTGCAGATGGTTTGCTTTGTACCTCCTAAATCACTGGAGATAGCTTATTAAAGTCTGCTCTCCCCTGCTTTATAGATACCATTGTATATTTATAAAATGGTCTTTGTCAAGAGATAAACTATAAATCAGCGACTTCCTTTATAATGCCACAAACATTATATTTCTGTAAGTTGACATATTCGATTGGGATCTGCTTTTCTTCACATAATTGAAGGATATGTTTAAGGTATTTTTGATTAGCCTTTTCTCGAATTAATACCCTGTCTGGAAGGCGCCTAAGCAGAACTCTAGTTGTCTCACCAACTCCTGGTTTTATTTTATTGATATCACTAATGTTGTAGGATTGGGCGATTTTCTTAACTTCGTCCAATCCTTTGAAATCCTCATTGAGCTCTTCTTGTGAAGGATTAAAATAATCTAATTGAACTTGGTCAAAATAGGATTGCACTTTATCTAAGAATTCCAATGAATGGTCGTAAGCTTCGTTTTCTGCATAATAAACGGCTCCGTGAAGCTCGTCGTCACTCATTTCTTTTAATTTGACCGTCCTGCTGACGAGGCCGCTGACAGTAGCATTTAAGCAAGCGCTAGGGATTAAAAAGTCCTGACGAGTACCATAAAGCGGTGTTACCGAAGCTGGATCACTGAGTACAGCTAGAGTAGGATCAAGTTCGGAAAAGAGTTTATTTTCCTCTGCTAACCTCTGGCAGGCTTCTTCTAGGACAGTATTTATTGCTCCTTTTCCAACCCAACCATCCACGAATTGAATATCTTTAGGATGGTGCTTGTTGGCTATAATATTCATGGCAGCTATGTCAATCCCTTTACCTCTAATGATAGAAATACTATAATGTGGCACATCAAGCTGATACTTATAGTGAAGGTACCTTTTTATTAGAATACCTATAGGAGTCCCTGCCCTTGCTAAGGAAACTAAAACAAGATTTTCTCCTTTTTTCTTGAAAATCTTTTCAGAAAGACTTGCTATAGCGTTAGCAGTCTCAAAAGAAAGAGTTGCGAGGCTTTCTTGATAGATTTTCATATAGCGCTCTGTTGGGGCATATTCTAGAGGTAGCATTTCGGAATAGTGAACGCCCTGTTGATTTAACTTTTCTCTTTCAGCAGTGTCTAATACAGGAACCTTTCCACGCACATCTTGTAAGAGGATGGTTACATCGGATTCAGGGTAACTAGTTTTTACTAAATTCATAAAAGCCTTTCTTATTGTTTAACAAAAATTAATGTTTGCTTACTAAAGGGCTGCAGTTTATTTTGAAGAGCTGTTCGAAATGCATCAGTCATAACCTCATAGACGATGATAATTTGGTCATAATGACGTTCAATATCATAAAGGAAAGTCATTCTATTCGTTTCGTAAGCACTGGCCAAAGCTATGCCGTTATGGAAAAGATAGTTGTCTTCACTGGAGAGGGAAATAGGACTTCTTGTGGTGGAGCGAACCTCTGCATCAAGTTCTTGGGCTAGTCTAATTGGTAACCACATGTTTTCCTCAGTTCCAATGACGGCTATTGTTTCTTCTTTAGATTTCCGAGAGACTTGCGAAGTCAATCGATTTAGAGCAGTTTCTTGGAAGACTAAAAACTCTTCTTTAGTGAGACCTGTTCGAGGATTGAGGTTGTCAGATAAATGATAGTGAACGTCTGAAGTTAGTCTTGGTTTTTCCAGTGTTGTTTCTTTCAGCTCTATGAGAGGAGTATTATCTCTCATTTTACCACTGACTAGGTATATTCTTTTGATTCCTTTTTCTTGAAAAATCTTACGATTCTTTGTATTTTGCCAGTTTAATATAGAAGCGGCTGCAAAAGAAATACCGTCTTTAATTTTTTGAAATTTTTCAATAAAGTTAACAATTGTATTTCCTGTTGTTATTTCATCTTCGATAAACAAAACAGTATCGTAGTCAGGAATATCTGATCTGTAATATAGTTTTTGTGTGCTTGCATGTGAATGTTCTTCTTCGAAAGAGATATTTTGGATATCCGTATTAATGCTTTCTCGAGTAGTCTGTAAATAAAAGACAGTTTTCAGATCTTTATTTTCCAAGGCCATATGCATGATTGCCTGGGCGATTCCAGTAGCCGTCTCAGAAAACCCAACAACCAAAATACGCTTGTCAGAAGGAATTTGCCTTTTTATTTCTCGATAGAGTTCGTAAAATAGCTGCAGCGTGTTATGGGCTTTAACAGGATAATGCTTAGCTTGATATTTATTAACAAATAAATAGTCTCGATTGGGATTATTATTTCGCTTGCAAATAGCAACCATATCATTGATAACGAAGGAACTCTTATTTTCTTCTATATTAACAAAATCTTCTACTTTTAAAAGATAGGTCATTATTATTCCTTTCAAAGTTTGCAATTAATTAACCTTTATTGTCTTAGTATATCACTAATTATTTCAACTGTCATTTTTATATTTCAGACAAATCTTGACAATCATATTGAGGATATTGTGATATAATAATAAAAACATTTCAAAAGAATTTTCCCTATGTTTGAACGTCTACAACAGCAGCTGGCTTTTACCAATGAGCTGGAAAAGCTGAAAGCCACTCATCGCAACAATCGGACCTTGTATGCCTATCGTTTTGAGAATTCTGCGGAGCATAGTTGGCAGGGAGCGCCTATGGCGCTAGTCTTTCGAGAATATATCCCCTAAGAAGTCAATCTGGAAAAAGTCTTGTCTATGTTATTGATTCATGATTTGGGCGAAATATACGCTGGCGATACCTTTATCTTTGACGACGTGGGCAAGAGCGATTCTTACGATAGAGAGCTTGAGTCCTTGAGAATTAGTTTAGACAAGCTGCCGTCAGATCAGCAGGATTCCTTTTTAGAGCTTTGGCAGGAATTTGAGACCGGCAATAGCATAGAAGCTAAATATGCCCGAGTGATGGATGCTTTGGTCCCCCTACTCAATCACTTGGAAGTCGCTCAGCCTCATGACAACCCTCATGGACTGACCAAGTCTCAGGTCATCACTAAGAAATCCTTTATCAAAGAAACCTCTGAAGCTCTTTGGGAATTGGCTCAGGAAATTATTGACCAAAGCGTTGCTAAGGGGCTGTACTTAGATGAGTGAGCTTGAGGGCCTTGCTCGTAGATAGAAAGTTTGAGACTGGTTGAACCAGTCTTTTCATGTTATAATATTCAGACAAGATTGAACGGAGAAAGTGTTTCACTTATCATGATTAGCTCAAAATATGACTGGCAGTTTGCCACTAATTTTACAGATGAAAAATTTTTAAAAAAGGCTAAGAAAGCTGGGTTAGAACCCGCAGCCGCCAGTCTTCTTTACCAAAGAGGTGTGCAGACTGAAGAGGCCTTGCAGGAATTTTTGGAGCCTAGTTTAGACCAGCTTCACGACCCTTATGACCTTCATGATATGGAGCGGGCAGTGGAGCGCATTCGCGCAGCGATTGAGAACTACGAACAGATTTTGATCTATGGCGATTATGATGCAGATGGCATGACCTCGGCATCTATTGTCAAGGAAGCCTTGGAGCAGCTGGGGGCTGAGTGTCAGGTCTATCTGCCCAATCGCTTTACGGATGGCTATGGTCCTAATAGCAGTGTTTACAAGTATTTTATTGAAAATCAAGGCATCTCGCTCATTATTACAGTGGATAATGGAGTGGCTGGACTTGAAGCTATCGAGCTGGCCCAGTCTCTCGGCGTCGATGTCATCGTGACGGATCACCACTCCATGCCCGAGGAGCTGCCAAATGCCTATGCGATCGTCCATCCGGAACATAGCGGAGCGGATTACCCTTTCAAACATCTGGCTGGCTGTGGGGTGGCTTTTAAGCTGGCAACAGCCTTGTTGGAAGAAGTCCAAGTCGAACTTTTGGACTTAGTTGCCATTGGCACCATTGCCGATATGGTCAGTCTGACGGGGGAAAATCGGATCTTAGTCAAATATGGTCTTTCAGTTCTCAAAAATACCCAGCGAGTGGGACTTCAGGAGCTCTTCAAAATCGCTGGTATTCAGCCAGATGAACTGGATGAAGAAACAGTTGGTTTCCAGCTTGCCCCTAGACTCAATGCCTTGGGACGGTTGGATGATCCTAATCCAGCTATTGAGCTTTTGACAGGCTTTGACGACGAAGAAGCTCGTGACATTGCTCTCATGATTAACCAGAAAAATGACGAGCGCAAGGAAATCGTCCAGCAGATTTATAAAGAAGCACAAACCATGCTGGACCCTAAGAGACCAGTGCAGGTGTTGGCCAAGGAAGGCTGGAATCCCGGTGTGCTAGGGATTGTCGCTGGGCGCTTGCTGGAAGAGCTGCATCAGCCAGTTATAGTGCTCAATATTGAGGATGGAATCGCTAAGGGCAGCGCCCGCAGTATTGAAGCGGTCAATATTTTTGAGGCCTTGGACAGTCACCGTGATCTCTTTCTAGCCTTTGGTGGGCACGCTGGAGCGGCTGGAATGACTCTTGAAGCAGACAAGCTGGCGGAGCTTGCTGATATCTTGACAGAGTATATCTTAGAAAATGATTTGGATTTAACTGGCAAAACAGCTCTGTATTTAGATGAGGAGCTGCATCTGCCAGAACTGACCCTGGATACGCTCAAAAGCTTCGAAAAACTGGCGCCTTTTGGTATGGATAATAAGAAGCCACTTTTTTACCTCAAGGACTTTAAAGTGGACAATGCACGGACTATGGGGGCTGGCAATAGCCATCTCAAACTGAAAATTTCTCAGGCAGATGCATCTTTTGAAGTAGTAGCTTTTGGGCAAGGAAGCCTGGCGACAGAGTTTGCCC
Source organism: Streptococcus cristatus AS 1.3089 (assembly GCF_000385925.1). NCBI lineage: Bacteria > Bacillati > Bacillota > Bacilli > Lactobacillales > Streptococcaceae > Streptococcus > Streptococcus cristatus. Next base: position 1,073,977 of record NC_021175.1, on the reverse strand, counting down.
AGACTAAGAATCTGGAGCTGGCTGTCAGCCTCTCTGTCAATAAATGGAATGGACAGACCAGTCTCCAGCTCATGCTGGTAGATGCCCGTGTGGACGGCGTTCAGCTTTTCAATATCCGCGGAAAAAATGCGACACTGCCTGACAAGGTTCCAGTCTTGCGTTTCACAGAGGAATTGCCGGATTTGACAAATAGCAGAGCAGTTGTAGTTTATGACCTGCCAGATAATTTGCAGGTCTTGAAGAAGATTCTTCAGTATCAGGATTTTGAAGCTATTTACTTTAAGAATGAAATTGCCAAGCCATACTATCTGACCGGTTATGGTACTCGTGAGCAATTTGCTAAACTTTACAAGACAATCTATCAGTTCCCCGAGTTTGATGTTCGCTATAAACTCAAGGAGCTGGCAGCTTACCTGAAAATTGATCCTATTCTCTTGGTCAAAATGATTCAGATTTTTGAAGAGCTGGGCTTTGTCAGCATCACGGAAGGCGTCATGACGGTCAATAAGGAAGCTGAAAAGAAAGAAATTGACAGTAGTCACATTTACCAAGACCTCAAGCGCCTGGTCAAAGAACAAGAACTTATGGCTCTGGGCACTGTGCAGGAGATTTACGACTATCTCATGGATTGCTAGGGGAAAGGCCTCCTTGTTTTACAAATCTTTCATATCTAAAAATAATTGAAAGTCTGCTAGAGCCTTTTTAAATAAAACATGGTATAATAGAGAGTAAAAATTTTTTGAAAGAAAGAACATTATGAATTTAAAAGATTATATTGCAACTATTGAAAACTACCCAACGGAAGGCATTCTCTTCCGTGATATTAGCCCTTTGATGGCTGATGGGAATGCCTATAGCTACGCTGTACGTGAAATTGTCCAGTATGCGACTGACAAGCAGATCGACATGATCGTTGGTCCAGAAGCGCGTGGCTTTATCGTAGGCTGTCCAGTTGCCTTTGAATTAGGAGTTGGTTTTGCCCCTGTTCGTAAGCCTGGTAAACTTCCTCGCGAAGTCGTTTCAGCTGACTATGCCAAAGAATATGGTGTAGATACTCTGACCATGCATGCGGATGCAATCAAACCTGGTCAACGCGTTCTGATTGTCGATGACCTTCTTGCGACTGGTGGGACAGTTAAGGCAACTATTGAGATGATTGAACGTCTTGGCGGTATCGTTGCTGGCTGTGCCTTCCTTATCGAGTTGGATGAGCTTAAGGGCCGCGAAGCAATCGGCGATTATGACTACAAGGTATTGATGCACTACTAAAGGTATAGCTTATTACTATATCTAGTTAGAGAAAAAGTATAATTGAAAACTATATCTCCTTTGAGTATAATGAGTATATTAAACAAAAGGAGATATTTTCATGCCTATCAAGATTGATAAGAAGCTTCCAGCAGTTGAAATTTTAAGCTCTGAGAATATCTTTGTCATGGATGATGACCGGGCAGACCACCAAGATATTCGCCCTCTGAATATTCTGGTACTCAATCTCATGCCCCAGAAAATGGTGACGGAAACTCAGATTTTGCGTCATTTGGCCAATACGCCCTTGCAGCTGACCATTGAGTTTCTTTATATGACTTCTCATACATCAAAGACTACCCAAGCGGAGCACATGCAGACCTTTTACAAGACTTTCGATGAGGTTAAACATCGTTTCTTTGATGGCTTGATTATCACAGGAGCGCCAGTAGAGCATCTACCCTTTGAGGCGGTAGACTATTGGGAGGAATTCCAGCAGGTGATTGAATGGTCCAAGACTCATGTCTTTTCGACTTTACATATCTGTTGGGGGGCTCAGGCTGGCCTTTATGCCCGCTATGGCGTGGATAAGCACCAGATGGAAGAGAAACTCTCAGGTGTTTACGAGCAGTCAACTCCAAGCAATAATCTGCTTTTCAGAGGTTTTGATGATGAATTTATCACTCCTCATTCAAGGCATACAGAGGTGCTGAAGGAAGACATTCTGAATCTGACCAATCTAGAAATTCTCTCCGAGGGAGAAGACACGGGCCTGTCTGTTTTGGCGAGCCGAGACTTGCGAGAGGTGTATAGCTTCGGTCATATGGAGTACGACCGTGATACCCTTGCCAAGGAGTATTTCCGTGACTTGGAAGCGGGCAAGGATCCTCATATTCCTGAGAATTACTTCAAGAATGATGATGTAAATACGACTCCTTGTCTGCGCTGGAGTTTGGCGGCAGCTCTCTTTTTCAGTAATTGGGTCAATTATGCAGTCTATCAAGAAACGCCATTTGATTGGCAAAGTCCAGAGAATGATGCATCCTTCTTTGCTTATTTATAAAGAGGTACTATGACTTATTTAGCAGCTTACAAAAACGGCAACTTGGTTCTTCCAAGTGCCCTCTTTTTGCATTTTAAAGACATTTTTGATTCCAGTGATGATTTTTTGGTCTGGCAGTTTTTCTATCTGCAAAATACTACTTCATTGGAGGAGTTTGCGCCTAGTCAGATTGCGGAGCATATTGGCAAGACCTTATCCGAGGTCAATCGTTCCATGTCCCATCTGACAGAAAAAGGCTTGCTCCAGTACAGAACCATCGAACTGAATGGGGAAATTGAAGCGATTTTTGATGCTTCACCAGCCTTAGAAAAGCTAGATGAGCTTTTGGAGACTTCTAGTCCTACTGGGTCAAGGCCGGCATCTGATGGCAATCTTCTCAAGGAACTGGTCGAAACCTTCCAGCAGGAGCTGGGGCGTCTTTTGACTCCATTTGAAATTGAGGATTTAACCAAGACCATTAAGGACGATCAAACCAATCCAGAGCTGGTCAAGGCTGCTTTACGCGAAGCGGTTTTCAATGGCAAGGCCAATTGGAAATATATTCAGGCTATCTTGCGTAATTGGCGGCGAGAAGGCATTACAAGCCCAGCTCAGGTAGAAGCCAAACGGGCGGAACGTGAAGCAAGCAATCCGCAGAATGTAACGGTTTCGGATGATTTCCTCAATGCCATGAATTTGTGGAAGGACTAGTTACAAGTAAGTGTGGTGGGGCTGTGCGAAATTTTTAATGTTTTGCTTTTCTTTCTACTATCTAGTTTCAGATTTAAAGAGCTTCAAGTCATTATAAATAGTTCCAACTCCGAGTGGTTGCTCAGCAACCGCTGGCTATTGAGCAATTATCTACTATATTGATAGTTTGCTGAACATAATAAGGCGAGAGAGTGGGACAGAAATCGGTAATTCGTTAGAATTCGATTTCGTCGTCCCACCTCCGCATAGTTGAGTAGGGCTGTAAAAGCTGATGAAATCAGCGTAGTAGAGCCCACTCAACCACTGCGTCTTGCTCTACAATCCAAAGACAATTGAGAGTCTGGGACTTTTGTCCCAGCCTCTTTTTTGTCTTAGAACCTATGATTTTGAGGAATTGTGATATAATGAAAAGGTATGTTGATAATTCCATAAACAAAAGGAGAAGCAAGGATGGGACAAATTAAATCAAGCACTATTTCAGCTGGATCTGCTATTAGCGAGCTAGTTGGAGTTGATACTAGCAATGCACAAAATCAACAAGTCAAATTTTTCTACACAACAGGGATTGCTGGAATGGAAGCTGGCTGTCAAGCCTGCAATCAAATGCTGCAGGCTATCAGTGACTTCAGTTCGGCTGTCCTAACTCAGGCCAATAAATTTCCAGAAATTGCTGCAAAAATTGAGAAACGCGATATAGAGCAGGCTAAGCGCTGGGAGAGTTAAAATGAAGGTAGATAAAAGCGAAAAAGAACGCCAAGCACTTTACGAAAAAATTCTCAAAGTTGACGAAAAAGAAGATGAATTTATGGCTCTCAAACATCAATACGAAGATTCTCTGGTAAATTTTGCGACGGATTTCCAATATTTGACGAATCGAATGGAAAATCTACTTTATGAGTATCCGCAAAATACTGCTGCCCTCAGTCATGATTTAGCAGAGACTCAGCATCTTAACCAACAGGTTAAGAACTATGTGGATATTCAGATGGATGAACTAGAAAAACTCGGTCGTCAAACAAGAAAGACTCTTGAAGAAGAGCGAGAAAAACTGACCAAAGAAAGGAATAGTCTGCCATGGGAGTGAAATATAGTGCAACAGATTCAGCACAGCTTATCCAAGCGATGACTAGCAACCTGCAGGTAGCTAATCAGGTGACCGATCGTCTATCTAGTGGCTGCGATCACTTGATTGCCTCTTTGGAGTCGGGTGAGCTGCAGGGAGCGGCTTATACAGCGGGAAAGGGCTTATTTACAGAAATTATAATTCCTGCTATCAAAAAGCTACAAGCTGCTATTGATGATATTCAGGAGGAGCTGAATTCTTATAAATATGCTGACTCCACCGTATCTGAGTATGGAATACTGGATCTTGACTTGCTGAAAGAACAGCTGGAAGCAAAACAGGAGATGTTGGAGAAAACCCAAGCTCAGCTGGCAGAGTATCAATCTATACTTCGCCGGATTAGCGATGGCGTTGCAGGGAAATTAGCTGACAATCTGTCCAAGACGAATGCTCTGACAGTGCTGGAAAACCAGCTAAATATCGGTATTCGGGAAATTCAGGAAAAAATTGACAAGCTGGAATGGTTTGTGGCTCAGGTGTCTCAGTATTTCACAGATAGTCTGCAGGTTTTGGGCTTGGCTATCCAAGGAGCGACGCAGCTTAGTCAGGTATTGGTAGACAGTGAGGGTAATTACTCTACTGATGGAATAGATATGAGTTGGTTTGCTAAGATGAAGGCTCAGAAGATTCAGACTATTTCGAAGAAAAAATATCTAGAGCCTAAAGAAAGACTGCTTCGAGCAGCTTCTCGGAATATGATGTTATCGGATGAAGGGGATGCCTATTATCGTAGTCAACTCAAGGAAAAGTTAAAGGGGAAACCGAGTTCAGAATGGGATAAGATTGTTGATGATTATAATCATACTCTAAAGATTGACAATGAAGGCAATATAATTGATATTTTTGATTTTAGAGCTTATAAGGATCGTCATTATCAAAAAGATGATAACTTTTCTGTACTAAAAAATGGAAAGTATGATAGTGCTTATACGAGAATGGTCAATGAAAAATACCAAGAACTTATTCAAGAAAATTTTGAAGCTAATTCTGTTGACTTGGCTAAGGGAGTAGTAGAAATTTTAGCTGGTCTTGGTATTTATGCTGGTACTTCTCTAGGAGCAGCTTTTGCTTTGGAGTGGGCTCCACTAACTGGAGGTGGCTCGGCGCTAGTAGCAGCAGCAGCTGTAGAAGCAGGGTATATTACTGCAGAAGGCCTAGTTGTAGATGGGACTTTGTCAGTTGCTAGAACTCTTTATGAAATTGATACAGCGAATTTAGGAGTTACCCTCAGTGCAGCTAGTAACTATAACAGCTGGCAGGCCAATAAACCGACGAGTAAGACCATTTCTGGTAAGGGTGGTAAACTAATTGAAGCCCGAGTAGGAAATCGAAAAGTGAAGCTTCGTGTGGATTGGGAGCCAACTAGTGGTACTAATGGTGATGGAGTGTTCCAGGTTCAATCTGGAAGTGGAAAGTCGGGGTATTCGCTTGATGAATATATAGAAGTAAACACAATTTCCGGAAGAAAATCTATAGAGGATTGGGTAAATACGAATCGACAACTAAGGAAACTTGATACAAGTACAAAGGAAGAGATAATTAATAGGATTTTTAAGGGTTATCGAATTTATTACGGGAACTAGGTGGACAATATGCGACTATATATCAAAGGTGATTATGCTAAAAAAATAACATTTACTACTAGAGAACTAGTTTGGAAGATGTGGTTTAAGGAACGGAATGGTAAGAAAATAAGTTACTCCAACGTTGGTGATGATGAGATGCTGCAAGATGATTTTTATTTCGGAGCAGAGTTGCGCAAATGGGCTTCAGTTGACGAAAGATGGGATAAGGCTCCTTTTATAATTCCGAGCAATCCTTGGTTGTCCTTGCAATATGAAGATATTGAACTTGAATTTGAAAATGCCTTTATTTCCGACGACCGCGAAAAGGGGGAGTTTCTTCGAATTGCCTCAACTCATGTAGATATTTTGACGGTTGACAAGCGCGCTTTATACGTTATGGCTATTGAAGTAGCATCTGCCATCGATGGTCAGATTAGCGAAGACGATAAGCAAAGTTGGCTAAGTGTAGAAGAATTTAAGGAATATCATAAGGATGTTCTTTCACTGACTTATGATGAAGCGGTTGAAATTAGTTTGGAAGAATTAAAGACAATGATACCAGTAAGAGACCCTCTATGGGAAGAGGAAGAACGCCTTCGTGAAGAATACATCAAAATCCATGGCGAACGAGTTTACGACGATGAGGAAGATGAGTGAAACTATATCTTAAAGGTAACTACGAAACTAGTATTTACCAAGTCTGTATGGAATATCCTTGGAAAATGTGGTTCAAAGAACGCAAAGGTGTGGAAGTTGGTTTTTCTTATGCACTTGATGAAAATTTTTATTTGAGTTTAACTCTAGATAAATTTTCTTCAAATGATGAGCGTTGGGGAATGGCTGATTTTAGAATAGGAAAAGACTCTTGGGCGACTTTTAAGCGTGAAAATTTAAATTTAAATTTTGAAGATTCTTATGAAAGTGATGGACGAGAAAAAGGAGACTATCTTCGAATCATCACGACTCATAAGGATATTCTAACGGTTGATAAGCGAGCTCTCTATATCATGGCGGTTGAGGTAGCATCTGCTATTGATGGTCAAATCAGCGAAGACGACAAAGAAACATGGCTGAGTATTGAAGAATTTAAAACGAAACATGCAGACCTGTTGAATTTGACCTACGATGAAGCGGTTGATATTAGTTTAGAAGAGATAAAGGCTATGAAAGCCATTGATGAGCCACTCTGGAAAGAATTGGATAGGAAGCGCGAGGAGTATATCCGAATTCATGGAGAGGTAGAGCTGGATGACGATGAGGAAGATGAGTGAGAATTTATATTAAAGGTGATTACACCAAAGAAATTCCGTTTGATTACTTAGAACTAGCGAAGAGAATGTGGTTTGAATCTAAAGATGGTAAGCCAGTAGATTTTTCTTATTTTGGAAATACTCGCCCATTTAAAACAGACCCAACTATTCACTTAAAATTAAATAAGTGGATGCATGATAGTAGATGGAATAATGTTCGGTTGAAAGAAGGGATTACCAACGAATTTGGAAGTCATGTATATGAAAATCTTGAATTAGATTTTGAAGATAATCCAGCAACAGACTATCGAGAAAAAGGAGACTGTCTACGTTTAGCTTCTACCCACCTTGATCTTCTCACTGTTGATAAACGTGCCTTCTATATTATGGCGATTGAAATTGCGACTGCCATTGATGGTCAGATTAGCGAAGATGATAAAGAGAGCTGGTTAAGTGTGGAGGAATTTAAAAACCGGCATGAGGATACCCTTTCGATGAGTTACGAAGAGGCTAATGAGCTGAGTTTGGAAGAAATTCCCTTTTTGGTCGATGTGAGAGACCCAATCTGGGAAGAAGACGACCGCAGGAATGAAGAATACATCAAAATCCATGGTGAAGTGGAGTTGGATGACGAGGACGAATGAAATTATACTTAAAAGGTGATTATACAAAAAAGCTCCTTATGGTTATTTGGAACTAGCTGGTAAAATGTGGTTTCCAGAAGATGAGTAAGTTTCTTACTCAAATTTATCCTTGAGGAAATGCACTGCCGATAAGAGGTGGGATATTGCTTATAATGTTGAAGGCGATTACTTTAATCCTCTTGCTATTAAGAAAAAACTCATTATTCTATAATTGTTAAACGATTTGATGGGGAAGCTTAATTTATATAGAAGGTACAAGTGACTAAAACAAAATAATTTCACTTGATGATACAGAAATGATATACTAAATAGAAGAATGTTTAGAAAAGAGTGAGCAATGCAAAAAAAGACTATTTCCCAACGCTTGGAGCGAGTAGCTGCTTTTGTGCCGGATGGGGCAAAGTTGCTGGATGTTGGGAGCGATCACGCCTATCTGCCTATTTACCTGATTCAGGAAGGACGGATTGAGAAGGCTCTGGCTGGAGAAGTGGTAGAGGGGCCTTTTCAGTCTGCTCAGAAAAATGTTGCTGAGCATGGGCTGACGCAGCAGATTGAGGTTCGCTTGGCCAATGGTCTGGCGGCTGTTGAAGTGGAAGATCAGATTGACACCATCGTTATTGCTGGCATGGGTGGTCGCTTGATTTCAGAGATTTTGGAAAATGGCAGAGCTAAGCTTGGGTCTATTTCCCGCTTGATTTTGCAGCCTAATAACCGAGAGGATGAGCTCCGCAGCTGGCTGGTATCTAATGGCTTTCGCTTGCTGGCTGAGGATATCTTAGAAGAGGCTGGTAAGTTTTACGAAATCCTAGTGGCAGAAGCCGGCCAGCAAACTTTGACAGAGCAAGAAAAGCGCTTTGGACCTTTTTTGATGAAGCAGCAATCGCCTGTGTTTAAACTAAGATGGCAGAAAGAACTGAAGAAATTCGAAGAAGCTTTAGCTCATATCCCAGAAAAGAATCAGCTAGAACGTTCTGCTATGTCCCAAAAAATCGAAAGTATCAAGGAGGTACTCCATGCTAGCAAGTGAAATCATCGCCCGTTATGAAGCATACTGCCCGCAAGAACTGTCAATGGAGGGCGACATTTCAGGCCTGCAAATTGGAACTTTGGACAAAGAAGTAGACAAGGTTTTGGTAGCCTTGGATATTCGTGAGCAGACAGTGGCTGAGGCTATTGAGCTAGGTGCAGGACTGATTATCGTTAAACATGCGCCTATTTTTCGCCCGCTCAAGGACCTAGTGGCAGATAAGGCGCGAAATCAGATAATTCTAGACCTTATCAAGCATGATATTGCTGTCTATGTCAGCCATACTAATATTGATGTCGTGGAGGACGGGCTCAATGACTGGTTCTGCCAGCTTCTGGAAATTGAGGAGACAAGTTTTCTCAGTCAGACAAGCCCAGAACACGGTATTGGTCGCGTGGGGAAGATTGCTCCTCAGACCTTTGGAGAATTTGCAGCTAAGGTCAAGGCAGCCTTTGGACTAGATGGTTTGCGTCTGGTTACCTATGAAGAAGCAGATCTCGAACGCATGATTGATCGTGTGGCTATTTGTGGCGGCAGCGGGCAGTCCTTTTATCCAGAGGCTATTGCCAAGGGAGCGCAGGTTTACATAACTGGTGATATTTACTATCATACAGCTCAGGAAATGCTGACAGAAGGGCTTTTGGCACTGGATCCTGGACATCATATCGAGGTTCTATTTACGGAAAAATTAAAAGAAAAGCTTGATACTTGGAAGGCAGAAGAAGGCTGGGAGATTGAGATTCTGGCTAGTCAGGCTTCGACCAATCCTTTCCGACATCTTTGAGAGGGAGCGACATGAAAAAAGTAGCAGTAATTGGAGCTGGGATTGTCGGCTCAACAGCGGCTTACTATCTGTCCAAATCCCCAGATGTGGAAGTGACTATCTTTGATGACGGCAAGGGGCAGGCAACCAAGGCAGCTGCTGGTATTATCAGTCCTTGGTTTTCTAAGCGTCGCAACAAGGCTTGGTACAAGATGGCGCGTCTGGGCGCTGATTTTTATCAAGACTTGATTGCGGATCTGAAAGAGGCTGGAATCCAGACAGACTTTTACCAACAGACTGGTGTTTATCTGCTGAAAAGGGATGAGAGCAAGCTGCAGGAACTTTATGATTTAGCTGCTAATCGTCGTGAAGAGTCGCCCTTAATAGGGGAGTTGAGTTTTCTCAGCCGTCAGGAAGTCCAGAAGAAATTTCCAGACTTGCAAGGCTTTGAGCGGCTTCTCTATGCTTCCGGTGGAGCCCGGGTGGAGGGAGCACTCTTGACAGAGACGCTTCTGAAAGCCAGTAAGGCAGAGTTGGTTGAGAAACAGGTAAGCTTGACAGTAGAGGGAGAACAACTTCTGGTGGACGGTCGCAGTTTTGACTGTGTTGTCTTGGCTGTGGGGGCTTGGCTGGGAGAAATCTTGCAGCCACTGGGCTATGAAACAGATGTTCGGCCGCAAAAAGGTCAGCTACGTGATTTTAAGCTGGCTGAAAAGACGGATGACTACCCTGTTGTGATGCCTGAGGGAGAGCTGGATATTATTCCTTTTCTAGCAGGCAAGGTCAGTGTCGGTGCCAGTCATGAAAATGATCTGGGCTTTGATTTGACAGTAGATAAGACGGTGCTGAACCAGTTGCAGCAAGAAGCGGAAACTTATTTGCCGAGGTTGGCTACTGCAGAGATTTTAGGCGAACGCGTGGGAACGCGGGCTTATACCAGTGACTTTTCTCCTTTCTTTGGAGCTGTGCCAGACTTACCGCATGTCTACGCAGCAAGCGGTCTAGGCTCTTCTGGTCTGACAACTGGTCCGCTTATCGGACGCCAATTGGCTCAGATGGCTTTAGGAAAAGCAGGACTGCTAGATCCAGCAGACTATCCTATTAAGCGGTATGTGGAGAAGAGAGCACTTAAGGAGAACAAATGTTTTTAATATTTCTCATTTTACTTTTATTAGTAATATCAATCTTAATCTCAATCTCACTTATTCTATTTACTAGACACAAAAGTCGTTCTCAAGATCCTCTTGTTGTCCAGAATAATGGAGGAAATCAGGAACTAGCAAAGAATCCAAAAAAGAAAATAGGTTTCGGTATTTTGGGCTGTTTCCTATCTAGTGTGGTGATCATTATTTCCATATCACTCGTCTCTATGTTTCTGAGTTTGATAGATATGTGGGGGATTTTTGTACGAGTGCCGAAATATGAAATGGTACAGGCTGTTCAGCGCTCTTATAAGCAGAGTGGTTTTGAAGGAACGGTCAGAGTTTTAGATGCTGATAAAAACTATACCTCTTTCGCTGGTTATTTAATCAGAGCTGAGTATTCTGAGGAGATTGAGGGGCAAACGGTTAAGATTGGTGACCGAATTGAATATTATACCTCTCGGGATACGAAATATGGAAAAACGGATATTGACCTACAGCTTGAAAAGGGATATGCGATTTATCAAGCTTTTCCTAGTATCGCTTATAGGGGACTTGAACTGAGTCCGGGTTATAGTGAAACTTTACAGAATGTAAAAGATAGTTTTGCAAGAGCGGATAAGAAGAAACTATATCTAGAATCCCTTGATTTTATGATAGACAAGGATGCGCCAAATATTGATACATACGAGGCTCTTATAAAAAAGAATCGGGCAGAGGGCCAGCCTTTGCAAGGCTTGTATCCAATCCCTATTTCTGACATGTTGGAAAAAGAGGCTCTTGCTATTGAAATGAAGGTGACTTTGAACGTGGAGCAGGACGATGGATCTATCATTAGTATTGGCCAAGACCAGAAGAATGATGATAAAATCAAGCAGATTTTACAAGAACAGCTAGATTTAACTAAGCTACCGAATGCACGCTATCTTATGGCCATTAGTGTTGGAAATGATAGTAAACATTCTGGATTTGGTAAATACGAAGTTATTGTTCAAAATCATCAGATCGTTCAATTTTCTATCCAAAATAAAGACTACTAAGTTAGAATAAGTTTTTGGGAGCTTGCTTTAAATAACAGCTTGTGGTTGTGCAAGTGTCATGATTGTGCTTTTCTTAAAGTAACTAGTTCTATGTGGAGAGAGATAAAGATGAAGAATTTTTTACCAAATGATGTATTTATTAAAGGAGAATTTGATAGTATACGATATTATTTGTACCGAAAAACTATCTGCGATAAGATCCAAATATGGGTAGCTGTCTGGGGTTATCATGGACTGATAGCAGAATCAAATGAAGAGTTTATGGATTTATCATTTCGTGAAATTGAAAGCCGTATTTATTCGATTTGGAGTTTAAATGCGAGATAAAATTATATATGACATAGAAGAAAATATCTTATCTGACTGAATGGAATAGTGAAATATTGGATGAGATATTATGGTTTGTCGATTGCCGAGTAACTTCATTGTATCGGGGAAACCAAGACGATTTTGTATGATTGATTTTAGAGGATAGGGAGAAGTTATGGACTGGTTACGATCGTAGCCTGTGGTTATGCAGGCATTCTTGGCTGGTTTTTTTACATGGGGATGTACTATTATTTAAAGAGAGTGAAAAGGATGACATCCGCTTTCAAAAATGGTAAAATAAAGGGAATACATTAAGAGAGGAAACTCATATGAAAGGTATTATTCTTGCAGGTGGTTCTGGTACACGTTTGTACCCATTGACCCGCGCTGCGTCAAAACAGCTCATGCCGGTTTATGACAAACCCATGATTTATTATCCGCTGTCAACTCTTATGCTGGCTGGTATCAAGGACATCTTGATTATCTCTACTCCGACGGATCTGCCTCGTTTTGAGGATCTGCTGGGAGATGGATCTGAGTTTGGTATCAAGCTTTCTTATGCAGAGCAGCCAAGTCCAGATGGGCTGGCACAAGCCTTTATCATTGGGGCCGATTTCATTGGAGATGACCGCGTGGCGCTGATTCTTGGGGATAATATTTACCATGGACCAGGTCTGAGTAAAATGCTCCAAAATGCTGCAGCTAAGGAAAAAGGAGCAACTGTTTTTGGCTATCATGTCAAGGATCCAGAACGCTTTGGTGTCGTAGAATTTGATGAGAATATGAATGCTATTTCCATCGAAGAAAAACCGGAACAACCGCGCTCTAACTATGCAGTGACAGGACTGTACTTCTACGATAACGATGTCGTCGAAATTGCCAAGAACATTAAACCAAGTCCTCGCGGTGAGTTGGAAATCACAGATGTCAACAAGGCTTACTTGGATCGTGGTGATTTGTCTGTTGAGCTCATGGGACGTGGTTTCGCTTGGTTGGATACAGGAACTCACGAAAGTCTCTTAGAAGCCGCTCAATATATCGAAACGGTTCAGCGGATGCAGAACGTTCAGGTGGCGAATCTGGAAGAAATTGCCTATCGTATGGGCTATATCAGTAAAGAGCAAGTGCATGAATTGGCGCAGCCGTTGAAGAAGAATGAATATGGTCACTATCTCTTGCGCTTGATTGGAGAAGAATAAGAAGATGACAGAACAATTTTTTGATAAGGAATTAGCAGCGCGTGAGGTTCCCGGAATCCCTGGAATGTTAGAATTTGATATCCCTGTGCGTGGGGACAACCGAGGGTGGTTTAAGGAGAATTTCCAAAAGGAAAAAATGCTGCCACTAGGCTTCCCTGAAAGTTTCTTTGCAGAAGGAAAACTGCAAAATAATGTCAGCTTTTCTCGTAAAAATGTCCTGCGTGGCCTTCATGCTGAGCCATGGGACAAGTACATCTCTGTTGCTGATGACGGCAAGGTGCTGGGTTCTTGGGTAGACCTACGTGAAGGTGAGACCTTTGGTAATACCTACCAGACAGTAATCGATGCCAGCAAGGGAATTTTTGTGCCACGTGGCGTCGCTAACGGCTTCCAAGTCCTTTCTGACACGGTTTCCTATAGCTATCTGGTGAACGACTACTGGGCTTTGGAACTCAAACCTAAGTATGCCTTTGTCAACTATGCAGACCCAGCTTTAGGCATCCAGTGGGAAAACCTAGAAGCAGCAGAAGTCTCAGAAGCAGACAAGAACCATCCACTACTTAAGGATGTCAAACCACTAAGAAAAGAAGATTTGTAAGAAGAAAAGTGGATGTTTATTTTTATCATTTCCATTTTTAACTTTTTGAAAACTCTATTTTCTGCTTTTTTAATTGCTGTTGCTCTTTTAATGTTGCAAAAATTATTCCTGATTCTAATTTCATTTTGGAGACAAGAAAATCAATGACTGAATACAAAAAAATTATCGTGACAGGTGGAGCTGGTTTTATCGGTTCTAACTTTGTCCATTATGTTTACAATAACTTTCCAGATGTCCATGTGACAGTGCTGGACAAGCTGACTTACGCGGGGAATCGTGCCAATATTGAAGAAATTTTAGGTGACCGTGTTGAGTTGGTTGTTGGAGATATTGCTGATGCAGCCTTGGTAGATAAGCTGGTAGCTGAAGCTGATGCTATCGTTCACTATGCGGCAGAAAGCCACAATGATAACTCGCTCAATGACCCGAGTCCATTTATCCACACCAACTTCATCGGAACTTACACACTCTTGGAAGCAGCACGTAAATACGACATTCGTTTCCACCATGTGTCGACTGATGAAGTCTATGGAGATCTTCCTCTGCGTGAAGATTTGCCAGGTCATGGAGAAGGTCCAGGTGAGAAATTTACGGCTGAAACCAAGTACAATCCAAGCTCACCATACTCATCAACCAAGGCAGCTTCAGACTTAATCGTTAAAGCTTGGGTGCGCTCATTTGGTGTCAAAGCAACGATTTCTAACTGTTCAAACAACTATGGTCCTTACCAACATATTGAGAAATTTATTCCGCGCCAAATCACCAATATCCTGAGCGGTATCAAGCCAAAACTTTACGGTGAAGGTAAAAACGTCCGTGACTGGATTCATACTAATGACCATTCATCAGGTGTTTGGACGATTCTGACCAAGGGACAAATTGGCGAAACTTACTTGATCGGTGCTGATGGTGAGAAGAATAATAAGGAAGTGCTGGAGCTGATTCTCAAGGAAATGGGGCAGCCAGCTGATGCCTATGACCATGTGACAGATCGTGCTGGTCACGACCTCCGCTATGCTATTGATGCCAGCAAGCTTCGTGATGAGCTAGGATGGAAGCCAGAGTTTACCAACTTTGAAGTAGGTCTCAAAGAGACCATCAAGTGGTACACGGACAATCAAGACTGGTGGAAGTCAGAAAAAGAAGCAGTCGAAGCCAACTATGCTAAGACGCAACAAGTGATTAAGTAAGAATAGGCTAGCTATGCTAAGCCTTGTTATACAGGCGATATGCAACTAAGAGGCTGGGACAAAAGTCCTAGCCTCTCAATTGTCTTTGGATTGTCGAGCAAGACGCAGTGGTTGAGTGGGCTCTACTAGGCTGATTTCATCAGCTTTTACAGCCCTACTCAACTGTGCGGAGGTGGGACAACGAAATCGAATTCTAATGAATTACCGATTTCTGTCCCACTCTTCTTTTTCATAGGATTGTTAGTCTTTTAATCTCTTTGTTACAGAAAATGATGAAAAAATAGTGTAAAATGAGATAAATCCTTTCTGTGTTTTCAGCTAAGGAGATTTCTCAAGTTAAAGGAATACAAACATGAAAATGGTAAAAAGAGTAGTGGGAATTGCTTTGGTGCTGTTGCTTGCAGCAGTGATGTTTCTAGTTTCTTCCTCCATCAATCCAAGTGAGCAATTAAAAAACGTTCAAGCAAATACTTCGTGGGAAAGTATGGTTGAGCCGACTTTGAACAATGCTAATGTGACGGCTCAGGGAGTCAGCACAGAGGTCTCTCTCAATAGCGTCCAGCTCAATCAGGTGCTTAAGTCTTCGCTGACCGATAGCGAGAACCAGGAACTGCTAAATGGTGCTTACAGTATTGAAGGCAATAAGCTGCGCATCCAGTACCCGGTTAAGATATTTTTTATTGATAGTAAGCTGGATCTAGAAGTGGATGTGACGGTGAAGGGGAGTGCCTTATACATCACAATCGTTAATGCCAAGCTAGGTATCCTTCCTATCCCTAAATCTTGGGTGACTGGCATGCTGAAGCAGCGACTGCAGGCCTCTAATTCCTCCATCACGACGGAGGGAGATAGTTTCCTTCTATCTCTGCCGCAGAGTCCATTCAGCATTGACAAAATCAGCCTGCAGAATGGAGTTGCTAAAATCCAGATCAGTATGGCTTATGGAATTCAATGATTTTGAAATCTAATTCATAACAAATTTCTAGATTGAAGAAAAGGTCTATTTTAGATGATGTTCTTCAATCTTTTTATATTTAAGAAAATTGATCAAATAGAGCATGATTAGTATATTGTGTTTTGTAGCTTTGTAGGTATCAATTAGGAATATTAAAAAATTCTGACAATTCTTTGAAATTATGCTAAAATGAAGAAAAGGAGGGGAAACGATGAAATTTTACTCAATAGATCCAAATGTTGATGTGGTTGAAACTCCGGTCGAAGAGCAAGGACGTCTCATCCGCCATTTGCACCTTGCTAAAGGAAAACAAATTTCTGAACATAGCGCGGATGCTCTTGTTACAGTTGTCTGTCTAGAAGGGAAAGTGGATTTTACTGCCTTAGGAGAAACTGTACAATTAGTACCGGGAAGTTTTCTGACAATGGAGCCGAATGAACTTCATAGTTTATATGGTGTAGAAGAGAGCCATGTTTTAGTGATTCAGCAGTTGCTTTATCCCTGATCTGCTCGAACAGATGCTCTTTCAACATTAACTCAAGGAATTTTTCTATTTCTTGAGTTTTTTTATTCTATTTTCCAAAGGGGCTTTGTCGCTAATTTTATGCTATAATAAATACTATGCAAACTAAACCAACTTCTGCCTATGTGCACATTCCTTTTTGTACTCAGATTTGTTATTACTGTGATTTTTCCAAGGTTTTTATCAAAAATCAGCCAGTGGATTCTTATCTGGAGCATTTGATTGAGGAGTATCATTCTTACGACATCCAAAAGCTCCGTACCCTCTATATCGGAGGTGGGACCCCGACGGCTCTATCAGCACCTCAGTTGGCTTTTTTGCTGGAAAAGCTGACGGACAAGCTTGATTTATCCTATCTAGAAGAGCTGACCATTGAAGCCAATCCCGGAGACTTGGATGAGGAGAAGATTGCTGTACTTAAAGACTCGCCTGTCAATCGGGTTTCGCTGGGCGTACAGACCTTCAATGACCGCATGCTTAAGCAAATTGGCCGTAGTCACTTAGAAAAGGATATCTACGAGAATATTGCCAATCTCAAAAAAGCGGGTTTTGATAATATTTCAATCGATCTAATTTATGCACTACCCAAGCAGACCATGGAAGATGTGAAAACCAATGTGGCCAAGGCTATTGCCCTAGACATTCCCCACATGAGTTTGTACAGCTTGATTTTGGAAAATCACACGGTCTTCATGAATCGGATGCGGCGAGGGAAGCTGCCTCTACCTAAAGAGGATTTGGAAGCGGAGATGTTTGAATACATTATAGCTGAGCTGGAAAAGGCCGGCTTCGAGCATTATGAGATTTCAAACTTTTCCAAGCCAGGCTTTGAGAGCCGCCACAATCTCATGTACTGGGACAATGCTGAATATTATGGTGTTGGAGCGGGAGCGTCTGGCTATGTCGATGGTGTTCGCTATAAAAACCACGGGCCGATTCGCCATTATCTGCAGGCGGTGGAAGCGGGCAATGCACGAGTACAGGAAGAAGTGCTGACGCTGAACGAAAAGATGGAAGAAGAAATGTTTCTAGGACTGCGCAAGAAGTCAGGTGTTTCTAAAAAGCGCTTCGAGGAAAAATTCGGTCTTTCCTTTGAAGATCAATACGGAGCTGTTGTGTCTGAGCTGACTGAGCAGGGCTTGTTAGTGCCAGACAGAGATATCGTGCGCATGACCAAACAAGGCCTCTTTTTGGGCGATACGGTTGCTGAGAAATTTATATTGGAGTAAATCATGGGCTTAACTTATCAAATGAAAATGAAAATTCCTTTTGATATGGCTGATATGAATGGCCATATCAAGCTACCGGATGTTATCCTGCTGTCCTTGCAGGTGTCGGGTATGCAGTCGATTGAGCTTGGCGTCAGTGATAAGGACATATTGGAGCAGTATAATCTGGTCTGGATTATCACAGACTATGATATTGATGTGGTTCGTCTGCCTCGTTTCGCAGAGGAAATCACTATTGAGACAGAGGCCTTGACCTACAATCGCCTCTTTTGCTACCGTCGCTTCACAATTTTTGATGAAGCAGGTCAGGCCATTATACAGATGATGGCAACCTTTGTCCTTATGGACCGGGATAGCCGTAAGGTTCATGGGGTGGTGCCTGAGATTGTTGCACCTTATCAGTCTGACTTTTCTAAGAAATTGCTGCGCGGTCCCAAGTATCCAAACTTGGAAAATCCTATCAGCAAGGACTACCATGTGCGCTTTTACGACTTGGATATGAATGGTCATGTCAACAATAGCAAATATCTGGACTGGATTTTTGAGGTCATGGGAGCAGACTTCCTTACCCAGCATATTCCTCAGAAAATCAACCTGAAGTATGTCAAGGAAGTCCGACCAGGTGGTATGATTGCCTCTAGCTATGAACTAGACGGTCTGCAGAGTACGCACCAGATTTCCAGTGACGGAGATGTCAATGCACAAGCTATCATCACTTGGCAAGAGATTGAAAAAGATTAGAAAGTAATGTATGACTTATAAAGGATATTTGATTGATTTAGACGGGACGATTTATAAGGGCAAGAGTCGGATTCCGGCAGGAGAGGCCTTTGTACACGAGCTGCAGAAGCGCAAGATTCCCTATCTTTTCGTGACCAATAATACTACTCGCACGCCAGAAGCCGTGCAGACCATGTTGGCTGAGAATTTCAATATTGAGACGCCGCTTGAGACTATTTACACAGCGACTTTAGCGACTATTGACTATATGCAGGAGAAAAATCTGGGCAAAAAAGTCTATGTCATCGGTGATGTCGGACTTAAACAGGCTATTGAAGAGGCTGGCTATATAGAAGACACAGAAAATCCAGACTATGTCGTCGTGGGATTGGACTGGGAAGTGGACTATGAGAAGCTGACCCTAGCGACTTTGGCTATTCAAAAGGGCGCTCACTTTATTGGGACCAATCCTGATCTCAATATTCCGACGGAGCGAGGTCTGCAGCCGGGAGCGGGCGCTATCAACGCCCTCTTGGAAGCAGCCACTCGGGTTCAGCCGACCTTTATCGGCAAGCCGAATGCCATCATCATGGAAAAAGCCATTGAGCATCTAGGGTTGGCGCGTGAAGAAGTGGTCATGGTGGGTGATAACTATCTGACAGATATTCGAGCGGGAATTGACAATGGTATTCCGACGCTCTTGGTCACGACAGGCTTTACCTTGCCAGAAGAGGTGCCAAATCTGCCAATCCAACCAACGCATGTTCTATCTAGCCTAGCGGAGTGGGACTTTGATGCGTGATAAGTTAAGATTTTCAGCCAGTGTCCTATGCTTGCTGGCAACAGCCATTTTGTTGACCATTTATCTGGCTTGGCTGTTTTACCCACTGGAGATTTCTTATTTCGCTTTGCCCGATAAGGTTCATCTCAAAGCAGAGACTATCCAGTATAATTTCAACATTTTGATGAATTACCTGACCAATCCTTTTAGTCAGAAGCTGGCAATGCCAAACTTTCGCTCGTCAGTAGCTGGGCTGCATCATTTTCAGGCAGTCAAGTATCTCTTCCACTTGGCGCAGGTTGTCTTTGTACTAACCTTGCCGGCTTTGATTTTCTTTATCCAAAAAGTGGTCAAAAAAGGATTTTTAGCTCTTTATCAAAGAAATTTGCTTATCTTGAGCCTATTGCCCTTCATAATGATTTGCTTGGCTGGCTTGATTGGTTTTAACAGTTTTTTTACGCTCTTTCACCAAGTGCTTTTTGTGGGAGATAATACATGGTTGTTTGATCCAGCCAAGGATCCGGTTATCTGGATTTTGCCAGAAGAATTTTTTATGCACGCCTTTATTCTTTTTGCTCTTCTTTACGAGGGATTCTTTTTAAGTTTGTATTTTTTCAGTAGAAAGACTCGTAGTCAATAATAACAAAGGAGATTTTATGAATACGTTACCTGAGCCTTTAAATCCCAAGAAAGATTTGGGGAGATTTTCAGCAAGCTGCTTCACTTATTCTATCGTGATGCTAGTGGTCGTTATACTTTATACTATTTTTTCCTATTTCTTTGTTCTTTTTCAGGAGGGATTTGATATAGGTAAGACTGAGGAATTTGTAAAAAATTTCATGGAAAAGGATGGCGGTTCCTATATCATTGCATCTTGTTTGGGTGTGCTTGTTTTCACGATTTTTAGGGGCAAGCAGCTTTTCACTCAAGATTTACGCAAGAAAAGTAGGAAAATGAGTCCCAAAGTCTTCTTCTTCATGATTTGCTTCTTGTTTTTTTCTCAACTCTTTAGTTCTTTGACGAGTCAAATCATGAACGCTATTTTGTCGCTCTTTGGCTTGGATCTTTCTGAGATTTTATCACAGGATTTTAGCTCTCATTCAATCACTATGTTTATCTATACCACCATCATGGCACCGATTACGGAGGAGATTATTTTTCGGGGAGCAGGCTTGCGGGCTTTGGAAAAACACGGAAAAGTTTTTGCCATTATTATGACGGCTCTGCTTTTCGGTCTATTCCATGAAAATCTCTATCAGGTGTATTTTGCAGCTCTGATTGGTCTGGGATTTGGTTACATCGCTTTTGAATATTCTATTTTCTGGGCAATTTTCTTCCATATTTTCAATAATTTGGTTATAGCAGAAGGACTTGATTTCCTGACTAATTATATCCCAGAAAGCATCGTGATTCTCATAAATTATGGATTGATGACTGCAGGAACGACGGTAGTATTGATTGTACTCATTTTAAATAGGTCGAAGATTAAAGACTACATTACTGAAAATAAATCTCAGCCAGGCACATATAGGCAAGCCTTTAAATCAGTTTGGTTCTGGGTATTTTCAATTTTATGTGTGCTCGCTGCCTTTTTACCGATCCTTCTTGTCTATATCAGTTCAATGTAATAAAGGAATTAAAAGAAGTCTAACAGGCTTCTTTTTTCTATATTCTAAAATAAATAGATTGTTTTGAAAGAAAATGATAGAAAGTGCTTGACTTTGAAACTTAATCTTGTATAATAGAACTGTAATTGATTGCAGAGGAGGTATTCTATGCTGAAGTCGAAAAGAAAACAGCTGATTCTCGAAAAAGTTACCAAAGATAAATTTGTATCTTTAGAGTATCTAGTACAAGCTTTAAACACTTCAGAATCAACTGTTAGAAGAGATTTGGATGAGCTTGAAAGCGAGCGAAAGTTGAGGCGTGTGCATGGTGGTGCCGAGAGTCTTCACTTTTTGCAGGAGGAAGAAAGCAATCAAGAAAAATCTATCAAAAACATTCAAGAAAAAAGCAAGATTGCTCAAAAAGCAGCCAGCTTGATTCAAGAATACGATGTCATTTTTATTGATGCAGGGACGACCAATGAACTCTTAGTCAATGAATTGCACGATCCGAGCGTGACGGTGGTGACCAACTCTATCCATCATGCGACTAAGTTGGTGGAGCGCAACATTCCCACTGTGATTATTGGTGGTGTCGTGAAACGCTCGACAGATGCCAGTATCGGTGGTGTCGCTCTAAATCAAATCGGTCAGCTGAATTTTGACAAGGCTTTTATCGGAATGAATGGAATTGACAGTGAATTTTTCACAACTCCGGATATGGAAGAAGGAGCAGTGAAACGCGCTATTCTGGAAAATGCTAAGAGAACCTATGTTTTGGCTGATGCTACAAAGTTGGGGCAGACATCTTTTGCAAAAGTGGCCCCAATATCGCGCGCAAGGCTCATTACAAACCAGACAGAATCTGACGTGATTCAAAAGATTAAAGAAAAAACGGAGGTAATAGAAGCATGATTTATACAGTCACACTTAATCCTTCCATTGACTATATCGTCCGCTTAGATAAAGTAGAGATCGGTAGTGTTAATCGGATGGACAGTGATGATAAGTTCGCTGGCGGTAAGGGTATCAATGTCAGCCGTGTCTTGAAACGCTTGGGTATTCCCAATACAGCGACTGGATTTATCGGTGGCTTTACTGGTAAATTTATCACAGATACTCTGGCAAAAGAAGAGATTGAGACATGCTTTGTCCAAGTGGAAGAAGATACGCGCATCAATGTCAAGATTAAAGCAGACCAAGAAACGGAAATCAACGGAACGGGTCCAAATGTCGAACCAGCTCAGTTAGAAGAATTGAAAGCTATTTTATCTAGTTTGACTGCCGAAGACACGGTTGTGTTTGCGGGTTCTAGTGCTAAGAATCTAGGCAATGTTATCTATAAGGATCTGATTGCCCTGACCCGTCAGACAGGTGCGCAAGTGGTTTGTGACTTTGAAGGTCAGACCTTGATTGATAGTTTGGACTATCAGCCGCTTTTGGTCAAACCAAACAATCATGAACTAGGAGCTATCTTTGGAGTGAAACTCGAAAGTTTAGATGAAATCGAGAAATACGCACGAGAGTTACTGGCTAAAGGTGCTCAGCATGTCATCATCTCTATGGCAGGGGACGGTGCCCTTCTTGTCACATCTGAGGGAGCTTACTTCGCTAAACCCATCAAGGGAACAGTGAAAAATTCAGTTGGGGCTGGTGATTCTATGGTAGCTGGATTTACAGGTGAATTTGTCAAATCAAAAGACGCAATAGAAGCCTTCAAATGGGGAGTAGCTTGCGGGACAGCAACTACTTTCTCAGATGACTTGGCAACAGCGGACTTTATTAAAGAAACTTATGAAAAAGTTGAGGTAGAAAAACGATGAAAATTCAAGACCTATTGAGAAAAGATGTCATGTTGCTGGATTTGCAAGCAACTGAAAAAACAGCTGTCATCGAAGAGATGATTAAAAGCCTAGTGGATCACGGTTATGTGACGGATTTCGAAACTTTTAAAGAAGGCATTTTGGCGCGTGAAGCCTTGACTTCAACTGGTTTGGGAGATGGAATTGCTATGCCCCACAGCAAAAACTCTGCTGTCAAAGAAGCAACTGTTCTCTTTGCCAAGTCAAACAAGGGTGTTAACTATGAAAGCTTGGATGGACAACCAACTGATCTCTTCTTCATGATTGCAGCTCCAGAAGGTGCAAATGATACCCACTTGGCAGCCTTGGCAGAATTGTCTCAATATTTGATGAAAGATGGCTTTGCTGACAAATTGCGCAAAGTATCTTCACCAGATGAAGTTATCGCTCTCTTTGACCAAGCGTCTGAAAAGGCAGCTGAACCAGCAACTATTGCTCCTGCAACTGAGGGAGGAGACTTCCTCGTAGCCGTTACAGCTTGTACAACAGGGATCGCTCACACTTACATGGCCCAAGAAGCCCTTCAAAAAGTGGCTGCTGAAATGGGTGTTGGCATCAAGGTAGAAACCAATGGTGCAAGCGGAGTCGGCAACAAACTGACAGCAGAAGACATCAAAAAAGCGAAAGCAGTCATCATCGCAGCAGACAAGGCTGTTGAAATGGATCGTTTTGACGGTAAACCTTTAATCAGTCGCCCAGTTGCAGACGGTATTCGTAAGACAGAAGAACTCATCAATTTAGCTCTTTCTGGCAATGCTGAAGTTTATAAGGCTGCTAATGGTGGCGCTACAGTAGTTAGCGGCAACGAAAAACTTAGCTTGGGCGGAGCTTTTTACAAGCACTTGATGAGCGGTGTTTCTCAAATGTTGCCATTCGTTATTGGCGGCGGAATCATGATTGCCATTGCCTTCTTGCTGGATCAAATCTTAGGTGTGCCAAAGGATCAGCTTTCTAATCTGGGAAGCTATCATGAAATTGCAGCTCAATTTAAGGCGATTGGTGGTGCAGTCTTTGGTTTCATGTTGCCAGTCTTGGCTGGATACATCGCTTACTCAATCGCTGAAAAGCCTGGTCTGGTTTCTGGTTTCGTAGCTGGTGCAATTGCTAGCAGTGGCGCATCCTTTGGTGGTGTTGCCTATGCTGCGGGTGGTGAGAAGACACTCTCTCTAGCGGGTGTATCATCTGGTTTCCTTGGAGCTCTGGTCGGTGGATTCTTAGCTGGTGGTGTGATTTTAGTCCTTCGAAAATTACTTGCAGGTCTGCCTCGCTCACTTGAAGGTATTCGCTCCATCTTGCTCTTGCCACTTCTTGGTGTTCTTGTGACTGGATTCCTTATGCTGGCAGTCAATATCCCTATGTCAGCAATCAATACAGCCCTCAACGATTTCTTGGCAAGTCTGAGCGGAAGCTCTGCGGTTCTTCTCGGTCTCTTGGTCGGTGGTATGATGGCGGTCGATATGGGTGGACCAGTGAACAAAGCAGCCTATGTATTTGGTACAAGTACGCTGGCAAGCACTGTCTCAACTGGTGGTTCTCCAGTCATGGCAGCGGTTATGGCAGCCGGAATGGTTCCACCGCTTGCAGTATTCGTGGCAACTCTGCTTTTCAAAGATAAATTTACTACCGAAGAACGCGATTCAGGTTTGACAAATATCGTCATAGGACTTTCTTTCATTACAGAAGGTGCGATTCCATTTGGAGCTGCTGACCCAGCCCGTGCGATCCCAAGCTTTATCGTCGGTTCAGCTCTTACAGGTGCACTTGTCGGTCTATCTGGCATTAAACTTATGGCACCACACGGAGGAATCTTCGTCATCGGTTTGACCAACAATCCAATCCTTTACCTTGTGTATGTTTTGATTGGTGCAGTTGTCAGCGGTATTCTTTTCGGATATTTGCGTAAACCACTTGAAAAATAAAACCTACGCAAAAGAATCTTGATGGTTTGTCAAGGTTCTTTTTGCGTCTTCTAGAATCTTGATAGGCAGAGGTCTCATTGTTAGGTGAAATAAAAGGAAATGAAATCTTGATAAAAACTTTACTTACAGAAATAAAATAAGAAGCGTTCTTTGGATTAATATCTGTACCATGTTTTGAAAATAATTTCAAGAATTGAATTTGTTACCAAAGAGAATCTAGAATCTGATTTTAGTAAATATAGCAAGTTGTTCCGAACATTAGATCATATTTGACAAATCCCCTTGATATTGATATAATATAATCAAAATTTATTAAAGGAGAATACTTATGAAAAATAAGAAGCGTTCTTTATTTTGGAAATGCAAATCTGTTTTATTTTCAGTTGCCCTAGCATCTGTTTTTACAGCAGTCACACAAGCTGATGCTGATGAGGTAAATAAGCCAAGTCAAGCTGCTAATGAGCTAGCTCAAGTAAGCTCAAATGAACTTGCTGCTAAAACAACTCAGGCTAATCAACAACTTTCTGAGACAGCCAAAGAGATTCAAGAAAAGGTTAGTACTCCAGTAGTGCCAATTGATAAGGCTAAACCTGGTGATGTAGTGAAAGTATCTACTACTTCTACTGATGTCAAAGTGGATACGAAAGAAAATGAAGCTGGTACAGAAGCTGTTGCTAAAGCAGAGGCTTCTGTGAGTGTTGAGACAACTAGTGTAGCTGCTAAAGGAACTGCTGTTGGAGAAAAAGCGCCAGTTGCTACATCAAAGACAGTTACCGATCATGTTGATACGGATGAGTATGTAGCTGATGTTACTCAGACCATCAAGAAGACAACATTTGAAAAAGTGATGAAAGAAGCAGATGTGACAATTACGAAGCAATCGTCTGGTTCTGCTGATATCGTTTTTACTATTGACAAGTCAGGTTCAATGGGTTCATCTATTCAGAATGTTATGCAAAATATTGAGGCTTTTGTCCGTGATTTGGCTAGTAAAAAGGTTGATGCTCGTCTTGGCTTAATCGCGTATGAGTCTGCTAAGAATGTTCAATATTTCGATTTTAATGGGTCTAAATTCACTAAGAATGTAGAAGAGTATATTAAGGCTCTTAGATCTATTCAAACAGGCGGTGGAACAGAAGAGCCTACAGCCCCTCTTCATCATATTGCAACTTCAAAAGATTACGATTGGTCTACAGCTTCTAATAATCGTCGTTTTGCTTTCTTGATTACTGATGAAAGTATTGATTTCAGTACTCCAGGCATTCCAACAGTAGAAGAAACTCTGAAAGCTCTTAAAGCGGCTGATATTTCCCTATCGGTTGTGGGTGTAACATACGAAAAAACGACTTTTAAACCTCTAGTTGAAGGAACAAAAGGTCTTTACCTTGATATCCGTCAAGAATTTTCTAGTCTTTTAAATCGTGATTTTACAAATCATGTTGTTAAGACTGTCCAAGAAGGACGTGTCTACCGCATTGTGACAGAGAAATATGACTTCTTGGCAGAAGCACATGTCGTACTTAAGCAAAAAGCTCCAGCTCCTACAGTAGCGAAACCCATTGGAAGTACGAAGCCAGTTTATCATACTACACCAATTTCTAATAAGGTGGCTGAATTACCAAAGACTGGGGAGCAAGTTTCTTCAGGCTTGGCTGTAGTTGGAGTAGCGTTAGTGGCAGTAGCTTCAGGATTGACTGTTAGTGCTAAGAAAAAAGACTAATAGAGTCATAGATAAAGTAAGTTTCACTTACTTTTCAAAAGTGATATAAGTCATGTAAGAAGAAGCCTTGGTTTTGTACAATACAGAACTAAGGTTTTTTGGTCTTTTGTTAGCTTGTAGCTGGGTGATGTGAGTTAACATTGATTTCTTTATTGATCAATACATAGGAAAGAATGGGCGATAAAAACGTTCATTGCTTAGTATTTGACTATCTTGTTGGATGAGTTTCCAGCATCGTTTTATTGTCTTGTAATCGCGAGATTTTTGATCAAATTGTTTCATGATTTGGATGTGAAGGCAGTCCATAGTCTGATTTAGGTGTTGTACATGTGAAAGCGATCGAGGACAATTTAAGCAGAAAGAAAGAGATTCTTAGCTATATTGTAATATATCCATGGCAATAACTATAAGTCCGTTTCGAACCAGTCTGGAATAGCGCCGAAATCAATTACAAGTAGTTACTTGAGCACATCCATCTAAGGTAGTTATAATCTTTCTTGAATTGAAATCTTGCACAATAAAACTTATTTAAAAATGCTAAATTAAAGATTTGCTTATACTTGTGTAATGTTAGGAGAAGTTTTTTATCTATTTGTTGGATAGGCTCCTTTTTTACATAGAAACTTTCCTTAAATTATGTTATAATGGACTATCGTATATTTTTAGGAGAATAGTAATGGAATTACAACGTGAACAAGAATTTGTCAGCCAGTATCATTTTGATGCACGCAATTTTGAATGGGAAAAAGAAAATGGAACACCAGAAACAAAAGTTGACGTGAATTTTCAGCTGATTGAAAGAAATGAAGAAAAGAATTCAACATCCATGATTGTGATTTTGACTTTCATGATTGTATTTGATCGTTTTGTGATTAGTGGAACGATTACGCAGACAAATCATATTCAAGGACGTTTGGTAGAGGAACCTAGTGAGTTTGAACATGAAGAAGTAGAAGAATTGGCGCGTCCTTGCTTGACCATGCTCAATCGTTTGACTTATGAAGTAACTGAGATTGCGCTAGATTTACCAGGTATTAATTTGGAGTTCTAATGATGAAATTAGCGGTTATAACCGATTCGTCCGCTTTTTTACCGGATAGCCTACGTGGAAATGACCATCTTTTTGTGCTCGATATTCCAGTAGTGATTGCTGGCGAAACTTATGTAGAAGGAAAAAATCTGACAGCCAGTGAATTTTATGAGAAGATGGCTGCTGCAGATGATTTGCCAAAGACAAGTCAGCCTAGTGTGGCAGAGTTGGAAGAGACGTTGACACGTCTTGCTGGAGAGGATTACACGCATGTGTTGGGGCTCTTTTTATCCAGTGGGATTTCAGGATTTTATCAAAATATCCAGTATCTCAAGGACGAGTTTCCTGATTTGAAAATCGCCTTTCCTGATTCAAAAATCACCAGTGCTCCGCTTGGCCTCATGGTCGAAAATGCTTTGACTTGGGCTGCTGAGGGGCAGGATTTTGAAGAGATTTTGATTAAGATTCAGCGACAAATTGATGGAACCAGTGCTTTTATCATGGTTGACGACCTCAATCATCTGGTTAAGGGTGGTCGCTTGTCCAATGGTGCAGCTATTTTGGGTAATCTCTTGAGTATCAAGCCGATTCTGTATTTTAACGATGAAGGTGTCATCGAAGTCTTTGAAAAGATTCGGACGGAAAAGAAGGCGACCAAGAGATTGATTGAAGTGGTTGAGGAAAAAACTGCCTCTGCTTCTTATCAAGTCATGGTGATTCATGGGAATGCTGAAGAGAAGGCGGAAAGCTTGCGTCAGCAGCTGATGGAGGCTGGCATCGCGGATGACATTCCTCTGGCTACCTTTGGTAGTGTGATTGGAACTCACTTGGGTGAGGGCAGCGTTGCATTGGCCTACATTCCGCTAGTCTAGAGTTTTGCAGAGTGCTTAGTCAAGAATAGAGAGAGGTTCTAGATGAGTATAAAAGTCATTATCGCTGGTTTCAAGGGAAAGATGGGACAAGCAGCCTATAAGATGGTAACAGAAGATCCTGAGTTATCATTGGCCGGTCTGCTAGATCCTTTTACAGATGAAAAGGATCTAGCGGGAGTTCCAGTTTTCAATACTAAAGAAGAACTTGCTGGTCTTCAAGCGGATGTCTGGATTGACTTTACGACTCCCAAAGTGGCTTATGAAAATACTCGCTTCGCTCTTGAGAATGGCTTTGCTCCGGTGGTCGGAACGACTGGTTTCACGCCTGAGCAGATTGAAGACTTGACCCAACTATCGCGTCAAAAGAGTCTGGGCGGCTTGATTGCACCGAATTTTGCTCTGGGAGCAGTTTTGCTTATGCAGTTTGCAGCCCAAGCAGCCAAGTATTTTCCAGATGTGGAAATTATTGAGCTGCATCATGACAACAAGAAGGATGCACCGAGTGGCACGGCTATCAAAACAGCTGAATTAATCAGTCAAGTTCGGACAAGCAAGCAGCAGGGAGCGGCTGATGAGGAAGAATCCTTGGCTGGTGCCCGTGGGGCAGTGTTTGACGGCATGCGGATTCACTCAGTGCGTTTGCCGGGCTTGGTGGCCCATCAGGAAGTTATCTTTGGTAGTCAAGGAGAAGGGCTGACTTTGCGGCATGACTCCTATGATCGGGTTTCCTTTATGACTGGGGTAAATCTGAGTATCAAAGAGGTAGTCAAGCGCTCTGAATTGGTCTATGGATTGGAACATTTACTATGAGATTAGAGAAGATGCCTTCTGAGTTTCAGGAGGCTTTGCCAGTATTAGAGAAGATTAAAGAGGCCGGTTTTGAGGCTTATTTTGTCGGTGGTTCTGTACGAGATGCGCTGTTGAATCGGCCTATTCACGATGTGGATATTGCTAGTTCGGCCTATCCTGAGGAAATCAAAACAATCTTTCCTAGGACTGTTGATGTCGGTATTGAGCATGGAACGGTGCTGGTCTTGGAAGGCCGGGAAGAATACGAGATAACGACCTTTCGGACTGAGGATGTCTATGTGGACTATCGCCGACCTAGTCAGGTCTCTTTTGTGCGCTCTTTGGAAGAGGACTTGAAGCGCAGGGATTTTACAATCAATGCCCTTGCTTTAGACCAAGAGGGGGAGATTGTAGACCTCTTTAACGGTTTGGCAGATATGGAAAATCGCATTCTTCGGGCAGTCGGAGTGGCTGCAGAGCGTTTTAATGAAGATGCCCTTCGTATCATGCGGGGCTTTCGTTTTCAGGCTGGTTTAGACTTTGATTTGGAAGAGTTGACCTTTCAGGCTATGGCAGACTGTGCGACGCTTTTGGAGAAGATATCGGTAGAACGGATTTTTATCGAGTTTGACAAGCTCCTGATGGCACCTTTCTGGCGAAAAGGTCTGGAGAGCTTGATCAAGGCTGCTGCCTACGACTTTCTGCCTGATATGAAAGATTCAGCAGAGGCTTTGCAGAAACTACTAGACGGTTTAGAAGAAGATTTTCAATTTTCTAGTTCCGAGCAGGCTTGGGCTGCGCTTTTGCTGGCTTTGAAGGTAAAAGATGTTCGTAAGTTTTTGAAGCATTGGAAAACGTCCAATGACTTTCAAAAGCGAGTAAATCAGCTAGTGGCTGTTTATGAGATTCGGCAGGAACGGAGCCTTTCTAAGCGTGATTGCTATCAGTATGATTTGGATTTGATCCTGCAAGCTGAAAATTTGAGACAGGCGGCAGGTTTGCCAGTTGAGTTTGAGGCCATTGAGGCTACACATGCTGCTCTGACAATTCATGATAAACATGAGATTGTGGTGACGGGTAGTCATTTGATCCGAGATTATGGCTTTAAACCCGGACCAGAATTGGGACAAATCCTGACTAAAATTGAATTGGCCATTGTTGACGGAGAATTGGCAAATAGCAAGGAAGAGATTATGAACTTTATTAAGGAGCAAGTTGGATGAGTGACTTTATCGTTGAAAAGCTGACCAAGTCTGTCGGGGATAAGACAGTCTTTCAAGAGATTTCTTTTATCATTCACGACTTGGATCGGATCGGACTGATTGGAGTCAATGGGACAGGAAAAACCACCCTTCTGGATGTCTTATCTGGCAAATCAGGCTTTGATGGTGATGTCTATCCTTTTTCAGCAAAATCTGACTATAAAATCTCTTATCTGACTCAGGAACCAGATTTCGATGAAGACAAAACAGTCTTGGATACTGTTTTGTCCAGTGATTTGCGAGAAATGCAGCTCATTCGAGAATACGAACTGCTCATGGCAGCTTATGATGAAGCCAAGCAAGCTCGTTTGGACAAGGTCATGGCAGAAATGGATTCGCTGCATGCTTGGGAGATTGAGAGTCAGGTAAAAACTGTCCTATCCAAGCTCGGTATCTCAGATTTGGCAGCAAAAATCAGCCAGCTTTCAGGTGGTTTACGTCGGCGGGTTCAGTTAGCGCAGGTGCTGCTTTCCGAAGCAGACTTGCTGCTGCTAGATGAGCCGACCAACCATCTGGACATTGATACGATTGAATGGCTGACAAATTTTCTCAAGAACTCAAAGAAGACCGTCCTCTTTATCACCCACGACCGCTATTTTTTGGATAGTATTTCCACACGGATTTTTGAATTAGACGGCGGGTGCTTGATTGAGTATCAGGGCAACTACCAGGACTATGTTCGACTCAAAGCAGAGCAAGATGAGCGTGATGCTGCTCTGTTACACAAGAAACAGCAGCTTTACAAGCAGGAGCTGTCTTGGATGCGCCGTCAGCCTCAGGCGCGAGCGACCAAGCAGCAGGCACGTATCAATCGTTTCCATGACCTTAAAAGCGATTTGGCTGGTCAGATCAATCAGACGGATTTAGAGATGAACTTTGAAACCAGCCGTATTGGAAAAAAGGTCATTGAATTTAAGGATGTGGATTTTGCATACGGAGACAAGCAGATTTTGTCGCATTTTAATCTCTTGCTGCAAAACAAAGATCGACTGGGCATTGTCGGAGATAATGGAGTGGGCAAGTCTACTTTGCTCAATCTCATTGCTGGTCAGTTGCAGCCTCAGTCTGGTCAGGTCATAATCGGCGAGACAGTCCGAGTGGCCTACTTTTCTCAGCAGATTGAAGGGCTGGATGAGTCCAAGCGCGTCATTAATTACTTGCAGGAAGTGGCGGAAGAAGTTAAGATTGGTAGCGGGACGACATCCATTGCAGAGCTCTTGGAGCAGTTTCTCTTTCCTCGCTCAAGCCATGGCACTTTGATTGAAAAGTTGTCTGGCGGAGAAAAGAAGCGGCTTTACCTGCTCAAGCTTTTACTTGAAAAGCCTAATGTCCTGCTTCTGGACGAGCCGACCAATGATTTGGATATCGCAACCTTGACGGTCTTAGAAAATTTCTTGCAGGGCTTTGCAGGGCCGGTAATTACAGTTAGCCACGATCGGTATTTCCTCGATAAGGTAGCCAGCAAGATTTTAGCTTTTGAAGATGGACAGGTCAGAGAGTTTTTTGGAAACTACACGGACTATCTGGATGAAAAGGCTTTTAGACAATCCAGCGCAGCTATTTCCCAAAAGAAAGAAAAGGAAAAGCCAGTCAAGGCGCGGGAGCAGAAGAAGCGGATGAGCTACTTTGAAAAGCAAGAGTGGGAGACCATCGAGGCGGATATCGAGGAGCTGGAGGCACGTATCGCCGCCATTGAGACGGAAATGGAGCAGAACGGCTCGGACTTTACTAAGCTTTCGGAACTTCAGAAGGAGCTGGATGATAAGAATGAGCAGCTTCTTGAAAAGTATGAGCGTTATGAGTATCTGAGTGAGTTGGAGTAGGACAGTTACAAACTATATGTGTTGTTTATAAAAGTTTCGAGGGAGAATGATGGAAATACAGATTTATAGCCAGTCTAGTCAGGAAATCAAGGATCAGCTTTTTGAGCTGGTTCAGAGCTGCCACGTTACAGATGGGACCTATCGTCTTCCTTATCTGGATAACGCCTATAATTTTAATGTGGACATGCCAGCCTTTTTTCTGGCCAATCTAGATCATCAAACGGTCGGTTTTTTATCGGTTTATGCGGATGAGCCAGGTCAAGCAGAGGTATCTGTCTATGTATTGCCTGACTATCGCAGACAAGGCATAGCGAGAACTCTTTTGCAGGAATTTTCCAAAGTTGCAGAGAAATACGATTTATCCCAAATCGAATACATCAGTGAAGCTAAGTTTTTAGCAGACCATCCGACCTTTGCTGAGAAGTTTGACTATGATTTGAAAGAAACGGAAATTTGGCTGGAGCAGGCGGCGGGGACTTTCCCTGAAGAAGAAAAAGAAGGCGTGGAAGTTTTACTGGGAAAAAAAGAAATGGTTGCGGAGATTGCAGCGTTTCAGTCTCAGATTTTTGAAATGCCCATGGAGACTACGCTTCACTATGCCAGCCAAGCGCTGGAGAGTCCAGATAGCTTGCTCTATGTCCTGAAAAAAGATGGTCAAATCGTGGCGTCTTGCTCAGTGGATACAAGTTTTGGAAGTAATCATCTGTTCGCCTTAGCTGTGGATCAGGCTTTTCAGGGACAGGGACTGGGGAGTCACCTAGTCAGTTCTATCTTGAATGACCTTGCTAGCCGAAATGGACAAGTCTGTCAAATTGTGGTAGAAACTCAAAATACAGGTGCCCTGAGGCTGTATGAAAGATTGGGCTTTAAACGAAAATCGGAAACAGTTTATTTAAAGAGAAAATAAAAAGATTAACCTTCAGAGAAGAGCGGCATGGAGGTCAGGAGATCTGTTTATGATAAAGAGAAAAGAGCCATTATTAGTCCAGGCCGGCTTGGTTCTAGGCTTACTAGCTTTGGGAAATTTAGTCGGTGATGTCAGTCAGTTCTTGCGCTACCTTTTAGCAAGTCTGGCATTCTTGTTTTTCCTTCATCTAGTGGTGGGAATGCTGACCCATACCGAGCAAGTCAAAGAGCAACTAGGTCAAGCGCTAGTGGCCTCGGTCTTCCCGACATTTTTCATGCAAGGAATGGTGGCTTCGACCTATCTAGCGAGCTGGACTTTTTTGGGAAATTTGACCCGAATTAGTGCGCAAGTGCTATGGTGGCTGAGCTTTAGTGGCTTAGTTTTCTTGATGGTCTATTATATCCTGACCTTTGTCTTCCCTTTCAAGTGGGAGAATGTCTTTCCTGCTTGGACGGTCTTATTTGTCGGGATCGGTGTCGCTCCGTTGACAATTGCTGTTCCCCAGCAGGTGGCTTTGGGGCAGCTGGTCTTTTGGTACGGCCTTTTAGCGACCATCTTGGTCTTGCCAATCGTCCTTTATAAGACCTATAAAATTGGCTTAGCAGAGAATGTTCGTCCAAATACGACAACGATTTGTGCGCCTATTTCCTTGATGACAGCGGCTTATGTAGCTACTTTTTCTCAGCCAAATCCTGTCTTATTGAGCTTGCTCTTGATTTCAGGTCAATGCTTTTATGCTTTTATTTTGTGGCAATTGCCTCGTTTGATCAATCGTCCTTTTTCAGCAGGGTTTTCTGCCTTTACCTTCCCCTTGGTTATTTCGGCTGTGGCCTTGAAGCAATCTTTAAATGCATTGAATCTTGGTCGAGCTGGGCAAATTCTGCTTACTTTTGAAGTCTTAATAGCCCTGCTCGTCGTTCTTTATGTCACCTTCTTGTATGCAAAGGATATTTTGGGCAAATGAGGCAGATTTCAGAGATGTATTTCCAAGAGGAAAGTCACTGCCTACCTTTGAGGAAGGCTGAGTTTATGATATAATTAGGAGTATTTGTAAAAGGAAAAAGATATGAATATTCAACAATTGCGTTATGTAGTGGCCATTGCCAACAGCGGAACCTTCCGTGAAGCAGCAGAAAAAATGTATGTCAGCCAGCCCAGTCTATCTATCGCGGTGCGAGATTTGGAAAAGGAGCTAGGATTTAAGATCTTCCGCCGGACGAGTAGCGGAACCTTTCTGACTCGGCGGGGTATGGAATTTTACGAGAGAGCTCAGGAATTGGTCAAAGGCTTCGATGTCTTTCAAAATCAGTATGCTAATCCTGAAGAGGAAAAGGATGAATTTTCCATTGCCAGTCAGCACTATGACTTTTTGCCGCCTTTGATAACAGAGTTTTCTCAGCGTTATCCTGACTACAAGAATTTTCGCATTTTCGAGTCGACAACCGTGCAGATTTTGGATGAAGTAGCCCAAGGCCACAGTGAGATTGGGATTATTTATCTCAATAATCAGAATAGCAAGGGCATCATGCAACGGATTGAAAAGCTAGGCTTGGAAGTCATCGAGCTAATTCCTTTCCAGACCCACATTTATCTGCGGGAAAATCATCCTCTGACTCAAAAGGAAGAGTTGGTCATGGAGGACTTGGCAGATTTGCCGACGGTTCGCTTCACTCAGGAAAAGGACGAGTATCTCTATTATTCAGAGAACTTTGTCGATACCAGTGCCAGCTCCCAGATGTTTAATGTGACGGACCGAGCTACGCTGAATGGAATTTTGGAGCGGACGGATGCTTATGCAACGGGCTCCGGTTTCTTGGACAGCAATAGTGTCAATGGCATCACTGTCATCAAGCTCCGAGACAATTTGGATAATCGCATGGTTTATGTCAAGCGGGAAGACGTGGACTTGAGTCAGGTTGGAGAAGCCTTTGTAGCTGTTATGAAAGAATATTTTGCACAGAAAAGAGAAGTATGAAACGAAAGATTACCATTCCTTTTTTAGTTGTTCTTTTGATTGCTCTCGATCAAGCGGTCAAGTATTATATTGTTTCCAATTTTTCTTTGGGGCAAGTTAGAAAGTTTATTCCTAAGATTGTCAGTTTGACTTACCTGCGAAATACTGGTGCTGCCTTTTCTATCTTGGAAAATCAGCAGTGGTTTTTCGCCTTGATTACCTGTACCGTGATTGGAGTTGCTGTTTGGTATTTACTTAAAAATATTCAGGGTTCAAAATGGTTGCTGACGGGACTAATTCTAATTATTGCTGGTGGTTTGGGCAATTTCATTGACCGGATCCAGCAGGGATTTGTAGTGGATATGTTCCAGTTGGATTTTGTCAATTTTGCTATTTTTAACGTAGCGGATATGTACCTGACTGTTGGAGTAGTGATTTTATTACTGGTAATTTTGAAGGAAGAAACAAATGGAATTGAAAATTGATGCAGCAGCCGCAGACCTGCGTTTGGACAAGGCAGTGGCGGACTTGACAGAGCTATCCCGTGGTTTAGCCAATGAACAGATAAAAAATGGCCAGATTTTGGTCAATGGAGAGGCAAAAAAAGCCAAGTATGCCGTTAAAGAAGGCGATGTCATTTCTTATGAAGTACCTGAGCCAGAGGTAGTTGAATATGTGGCTGAGAATATTCCGCTAGAAATCGTCTATCAGGATGAGGATGTGGCCGTCGTCAACAAGCCACAAGGCATGGTGGTTCACCCGTCAGCTGGGCATACTAGCGGTACTCTGGTCAATGCCCTCATGTATCACATAAAAGACTTGTCTGGCATCAACGGAGTTCTCCGACCGGGCATTGTCCATCGGATTGATAAGGATACTTCTGGCCTTTTGATGATTGCCAAGAATGACCAAGCCCATCTGGCACTTGCAGATGAGCTCAAGGATAAGAAATCCCTCCGTAAGTACTGGGCGATTGTCCATGGAAATCTGCCTAATGACCGCGGAGTGATTGAGGCGCCGATTGGCCGCAGTGAAAAAGACCGCAAGAAACAGGCAGTCACAGCCAAGGGGAAACCCGCTCTGACACGTTTCCAAGTCTTGGAACGTTTTGGGGACTATACCTTGGTTGAGCTCCAGCTGGAGACGGGACGGACGCATCAAATCCGTGTTCACATGGCTTACATTGGTCATCCTGTTGCTGGTGATGAGGTTTATGGACCTCGTAAGACCCTGAAAGGCCATGGTCAATTTTTGCACGCGCGAACACTGGGCTTCACCCATCCTCGGACTGGAGAAGTGCTGGAATTTACGGCTGAAGCGCCAGCTATTTTCCTAGAAACTCTTGAAAAACTCAGAAAAGTTCATGACTAATCGTCTCCGTATTTATGAGACTCTAGATAAATGGAAAATTAAGTCGACTGTCTTGCTTACAGTCGTTTTTATTTTCGACAAATCATGATATAATAAATAGAATACCCTAAAAGGATGAGAAAAATGAATTTAGAAGATTTGAAAAAACGTCAGGAGAAAATTCGCAATTTCTCCATCATTGCCCATATTGACCACGGGAAATCAACCTTAGCTGATCGGATTTTGGAGGCAACGGAGACAGTTTCCAGTCGGGAAATGCAGGCCCAACTTTTGGACAGCATGGACTTGGAGCGGGAGCGCGGTATCACCATTAAGCTCAATGCTATCGAGCTGAATTACACTGCTAAAGATGGGGAAACCTATATCTTCCACTTGATTGACACGCCGGGACACGTGGACTTTACCTATGAAGTATCGCGGTCGTTAGCGGCCTGTGAAGGAGCTATTCTAGTTGTGGATGCGGCTCAGGGGATTGAAGCTCAAACACTTGCCAATGTTTATCTAGCGCTGGATAATGACTTGGAAATCCTGCCAGTCATCAATAAGATTGACCTACCAGCAGCCGATCCAGAGCGGGTGCGGTCAGAAATTGAAGACGTGATTGGTCTGGATGCTAGCGAAGCCGTATTGGCTTCTGCCAAGGCTGGTATCGGAATTGAAGAAATTTTAGAGCAGATTGTGGAAAAAGTCCCAGCTCCGACTGGAAATGTTGAAGCACCACTCAAAGCCTTGATTTTTGACTCGGTCTATGATGCCTATCGTGGGGTAATCTTGCAAGTACGGGTGATGGACGGCGTGGTTAAGCCAGGTGATACCATTCAGCTCATGAGCAATGGTAAGACCTTTGATGTAACTGAGGTCGGCATCTTTACACCTAAGGCTGTTGGACGTGATTTCTTAGCGACAGGGGATGTTGGTTATATCGCAGCCTCTATCAAGACGGTACAGGACACTCGGGTCGGAGATACAGTGACCTTGGCGGACAATCCCGCATCTGAGCCACTAGACGGTTACAAGCAGATGAATCCCATGGTATTTGCGGGTCTCTATCCGATTGAGTCCAATAAATACAATGACCTGCGTGAGGCTTTAGAAAAACTTCAGCTAAACGATGCCAGTCTGCAGTTTGAGCCAGAAACATCGCAAGCACTAGGATTTGGTTTCCGCTGTGGTTTCTTGGGCTTGCTGCACATGGATGTTATTCAGGAGCGTTTGGAGCGTGAGTTTAATATTGACCTGATCATGACGGCACCATCTGTTATCTATAAGGTTAATCTGACAGATGGTGAAACCATTGATGTCTCTAATCCGAGCGAGTTTCCGGATCCGACCAAGATTGATTCGATCGAGGAGCCCTATGTCAAGGCGCAGATTATGGTGCCGCAGGAATTTGTCGGAGCGGTGATGGAGTTGGCACAGCGCAAGCGCGGTGACTTTGTGACCATGGACTATATCGATGATAATCGGGTCAATGTCATCTATCAAATCCCACTTGCTGAAATCGTCTTTGACTTCTTTGACAAGCTCAAGTCCTCTACTCGTGGTTATGCTAGCTTTGACTATGAAATCTCAGAGTATCGCTCATCCAAGCTGGTTAAGATGGATATTCTTCTCAATGGCGACAAGGTTGATGCTCTCAGCTTTATCGTTCACAAGGAATTTGCCTATGAGCGTGGCAAGCTGATTGTGGACAAACTCAAGAAAATCATCCCTCGTCAGCAGTTTGAAGTACCCATTCAGGCAGCTATTGGTCATAAGATTGTGGCTCGTACTGATATCAAGGCACTTCGTAAAAACGTACTTGCCAAGTGTTATGGTGGTGACGTTTCTCGGAAGCGCAAACTTCTTGAAAAACAAAAAGCCGGTAAAAAACGAATGAAAGCTATCGGATCTGTCGAAGTCCCACAAGAGGCCTTCCTCAGCGTCCTGAGTATGGATGAGGAATAAAGTCGGATTTAATCGCCTGAGTTCAGTATTACAAAGCGAAGAAAAACAGTAGATCTGTTCCTAAAAATAAGATTGGGAAGTAATCTTAGATAGTGCGAGTTTATTTATAATGTTTGGATGATATGAAAATCTAGATAGTTCGGATCCATGTAGTTAAAAAGGAGGTTTGTTATGACAAAAAAATATTTTCTTAGTTTTTTGATAGTTCTGGTTGGTCTGTCTCTGTCCTCTTGTGGCCTTATTAAAAATTATGGTAATCGGAAATCGTCTACTTCTAGTAGTACAACTAGTCAAGTTTCTCAAAAAGATAGCAGCAAGTCTGATAAAGCTAGTGACAAAGATGTTTCTACTACAACCGAGACCAAGCGCATTGGTTCGGCTGATTACGGCTATATCGATATTCCAAGTAATTGGATCAAGTTCACCGACTTAGATGGTGGCGACAGCGTTCAGTTCACGGATGGCTCAGCTTATAATATCGTTACCATGAATGGCTATACTAGAGAAAAAGCTCATGTCCAAGATGGGGAAACTTTCAATGCTGAGCTAATTGCCCAGCGACTAGCCTATAGTTGGAATGATAATAAAGATGTAGAAAAAATGTGGGGAGCAAAATCCACTGTTTCTGGCAATGAAGCTTTCCAACTGAATGTAATTATGAAATCAGGGCAGCTAGTTGTTTCTTGGGTTTTCCAAAAAGGCGACAAAGTGTATTTGATCTCTTTTGAAGGCGACCGAGAAACCTTGGCTTCTGTTATTTCCTACATAGAAGAAACATGGAGCCTTGACGAAAAAGGCCCAACTAACAATCTTTAAAACAAAGTAAATGAGAGTGGGATAGAAATCGATAATTCGTTAGAATTCGATTTCGTCGTCTCACCTCTGCACAGTTGAGTAGGGCTGTAAAAGCTGATGAAATCAGCGTAATAGAGCCCACTCAACCACTGCGTCTTGCTCGACAATCAAAGATAATTGAGAGGCTAGGACTTTTGTCCCAGTCTCATTTTTTTGAGATTTATGATATAATGCTAACGAAAATCAACTGATTAGAAAGTAGTTTATGACTCAAGAAATTGACCTTGAAAAATACCACCAATTAGCCCTGCAAAAGCAGAAAGAGCACCGAAAATTTTTAGCCAATCTCAAGAAAAAGCCACCAAAAAACCTCGATAAGATTGCCCAGCAAATCCATGATGAGGTCTTTGAGGAGATTGACTGTACAGCCTGCGCCAATTGTTGTAAAACTCTAGGGCCAGACTTTAAGGAAGCCGACATTGTCCGCATTGCCAAGTATTTCAAGATGAAGCTGCCGGCTTTTGAAGAGGAGTTTCTGCAGGTGGATGAAGACGGCGACAAGGTTTTCAAGGCCATGCCTTGTCCCTTTTTAGGTGGAGACAATCTCTGCTCGATCTACGAGGTCCGTCCCAAGGCCTGCCGCGAGTTTCCTCATACAGACCGCAAAAAGATTCATCAGATTAACCATCTGACAATCAAAAATACCCTGACCTGCCCAGCGGCCTATCTCTTTGTGGAGAAGCTGCGGGATAGGTTGTAGAATCGCCCTCTAAATCTTGTACAAAAATTCTGGGGCGAAAGTATCTTAGAACTGCTAGACTGTAGTTAGGAGGTAAGCAGAAAAGATTATGATGCATCAATTCAATAAAACCATGGAATATCTGGAAAGTAAGTTGGACGCAGAAGTGAACTTGCAGACATTTCAGCAGCTGTCAGGCTATTCTTATGCTCTTTTTAGCAGGCTCTTTTCCATCCTTGCGGATATGACGTTAGCAGAATACCTACGCAATCGCAGGCTGTCAGAAGCTGTGACAGACTTGCGGGAAAGCTCTGAGAAAGTCATTGACATAGCGCTGAAATACGGCTATGAGTCTGCGGATGCTTTTAGCGCAGCCTTCAAGAAATTCCATGGTGCAACCCCCTCGGAAGTTCGAAATGGAAAACCTTATCGGGTCTTTCCTAGACTTCAATTATCCTTAAAGATTACAGGAGGAAAGAACATGGATATCAAGATTCAAAAGAAAACTGCTTTTACCGTGGCAGGCGTCCTATTGGAAGCTATTGACAATAGCAAATGCCCGTCTGCATGGGAGCAGCTCTATGCAAATCACAGCTTTGAAAGCTTAGAAAGTCTGGGAAGTGGCCAATCCTTTGGCGTCTGCTCTGATGTTAAAGAAGGCGAAATCATCAACTATATGGCTGCCTATGATGTGGCGGATAAGGCTAAAGCAGAAGAACTAGGTCTGTCCATCAAAGAAATCGCAGAAGCTGAATATGCCATCGTGCCAGTCAAAGGCGCTATACCAGCCAGCATCCATCATGCTTGGAAATATGTTTTGGAAGTCTTTTTCCCAGAAACTGGCTATCGCCACTCAGGAACACCAGACTTTGAAGTTTATACCGAGGGAGACATGTCCTCTCCAGACTATCAAATGGAACTTTGGATACCAGTAGTGAAATAAAATGGTGATTGCAAGTCATTTTTTAGGCGTTGATTACAGAGGAGGATGATGCTATGCAGATGTATTTTGGGGACGTTTCT
This sequence comes from Streptococcus cristatus AS 1.3089, assembly GCF_000385925.1. Lineage (NCBI taxonomy): Bacteria > Bacillati > Bacillota > Bacilli > Lactobacillales > Streptococcaceae > Streptococcus > Streptococcus cristatus. Next base: position 1,033,301 of record NC_021175.1, on the reverse strand, counting down.
CTTTGTTATACATATTCACTTGCGATGGCGCTGCATTCGTATGGTCATGATGTTCGCCCTGAGTTTTTGGAAGCTATTATGGTGTTGGGAAATGGCGCTAGTATTGTAAAGAAAGATGAAAAACATCCCTTAGTCTTCTTTGATAATGGGATGCCAGATAGTTCTATCAGCCATTCTTTAAACATTCTGGGTTTTACATATGATGAATACTATATAAAGGATTCAAATGCGATGAATCTTCTCTCTATCAGAGAAATGCTAAGCAAGTTCTTGCTCAGCGGGCCAGTTGTTCTTGGCCCTTTGGACATGGGGTATCTGACTTATAATCCCAATCATATTCATTTGTATGGGGTGGACCATTTTGTTTCAGTTTATGATCTAGATGATGAGTTTATCTATTTCCATGATCCAGCAGGCTTTGCTTGTATGAAAATGACTTTCTCAGAATTTTTTAAAGCCTGGGAAGCTAAAAATATCGACTATAAAAGAGGTTCTTTCTCCATGTGGGGAAACTTCAAAAAAATCAAATCTCCAACTTTCAAAGAAATTTACCAGAAAACATCTATGTTGATGAAGCAACAATATGAAGATGGCGAGGAGAATGTGATAGCAAGATATGCTAAGTCGGTGGCGGACAATGGCTTGAATGAAGAACAAAAGCATCTTCATCAATACTTTAGCTTCAAATTAGCTTCTATCAGAAATCTATACATGAGCAACTTCTTAAAAGACCATGATACGGTCAGATCTGAACTAAAAGAAAATTTAGCAAAATTGTTCGGCCAAGCTCATCTATTTTGTATCAAGGAAGATTACCAAAAATTGTCTGAAGTCTTGTTCGATATAGCGGCGCTAGATAATAAGTTTAGAGATTTGTGTATTCACTATAAAGTAGAGTAGAAGAAGTGAGAAAAACGAAGATGCTGTTTGGTAATGTAGCAGGATCAAAACAAGAGCCACCAAACTTTCAAATGAAAGTCTGGATTCCGGTAGTGAAATAGATTAGAAACCAGCCGTTTATTTTTGAGCGGCTGTTTTTTTTATGCATTGTGGTATAATGAAGCTAGTACAGTTGCAGAAAGGTTTTTGACTTTATCATACAACTAAAGAATAGTAAAAATTAAATAATACAAATAAACGCTTATAATCTGTCCTATATAAATAATTTCTGGGGATTGTGTATTTGCTATCATATTTGCAATTTGATTAGTAAGAAAGCTTTTATTTTATTATAAATGTAAATAGAAAAGCGTTAAATAGTATTTAATGTTTCATAAAAATAATTCAATATTAGTTTATGATAAATCTTTTTAAAAGATTATTTAAAGTAGATAATAAAAATAGCTAAATTACTCTCTTTTGTTTACGGTTACATGTCCTTAGGTACTGGTTTTTAATAATATATTTATATTGTAGTAGCAAACAGAATATGATATAATACGCATACAGAAAAATAATTTTATGGTTTAAGAGGTACGTCTATGTCTATTGATTTATTTAATAAGGAACTTCGAAAAAATGCAATAAATGATTTTAATGAGGCTGTTAACCGTTATGAGGGTGTCGCAAAGACTTTGGGAAATAATGCAAATTCTCTTTACTCCAAGCGCATCAAAGGAGTAGATTTAGTTAAAGTTGTTGAAGAACGTATTAATCAACTAGCTAATACACCTAAAGAATTTGACATAAACTTGAAAAAAATAGAGATTGAGATGGAAAACTTTGCGGTAAAGCAACGCGAAATAAAGAAAGCAGAGCTAGAAGCAAAGGCTGCTTCCGGTGGAACAGGAGTAGGTGCGACATTGAGTGCGCTTGGAGTAGCGGTTGCTACTATGGGGCCAACTGCTGCAATGAGTATTGCCACTACATTTGGAGTGGCATCTACAGGTACTGCTATTTCAACATTATCTGGTGCAGCAGCAACTAATGCTGCCTTAGCTTGGCTTGGTGGAGGAGCTTTAGCAGCTGGTGGCGGCGGGATGACTGCTGGAAGCGCATTATTAGCTTTGGCTGGACCAGTTGGCTGGAGTTTAGCTGGTGTTATGTTTGCAGGTTCTATAGGCACAGGTTTCTTTGCAAGAAATAAAAATAGAGAAACTGCTGATAGTGTTACCAAAGATAGAGAAAAACTAGAAATAGTAATTCGAAGATTTAACAATAAGAATTCTGAAGTCATATCATTGATTAAATTGACTGAAATTCAAATTAATGGTATTAAGAATGCCCTATCTTCTCTAAAAGGGAATGATTATAGCTTATTTTCCCATGATGAAAAAAATCAAGCTGGCTTATTAGTTAATTCAACATTGACATTGGCTCAGCTAATTAATAAGGAACTTAAGTTAGATGCTTGATGAACAGAGCCGTGACAATGTATTGGAACAAAGCATTGCAGCATATGTTGATTATCTGAATAGTATAAGATTATCAGATTTATTACATTCATTAGATATGATTCTAGTAAATGAAACGAATAAGCTTTCAGATTTAGCTACGAGAACAGCCAATGCATTATCAAATCTTGATTTAGCCAAACTAGAAATTGAAAATCTTATAAGTAATAATCGAGGTGGTGACACAGGAGCACATGGTTTTATAGCTGAATTTGCTGAAACTGGCATTAGAAACGCAAGAGATGTTTTTGAAGGATTGCAAAAAAGTATCATTTTGTTGAATGATAATGGGGCAGCTGATATATTACTTCAGGGTAATGAAGTTCAGATGAAATTTTATTCTAATATCTTAGAGGAGATTAAACAGGCTTCTAGATATGAAAATATGATTATGATGTTTCCTAAAGACCATGTAGAGGTTATTGAAAAAATTATGAGTGGAGCAAAAACTGTTGAATATAATGGTAACAGGTTATCACTCTCACAAATTAATAAAATTAAACAGGCTATTGAAAATGAAAGTAATCTACGTGGATCTCGATATAATGAGTGGTTAAGACCCTCTTTATTACGATACAGAGATGTTCAAAAAGGTACTATTAATCAAACATTATCTGGTGAAGTTGATGCTATTAATAAACAAGCATTTCAACAAGAGTTGGATATAAAAAATAAGGCAAACAAGGAGAAATCAGTTGCTTATCAAAAATCACAACCCACTTTTGCTGAGGCTTCAAAAGTTGCTGGTGTTGGCGCAGCAGTTCAAGGTGGACTGAACTTAGCTATTTTTATTTATAGAAAACATAACGATGGAAAAGATATTTGGGATTTTGATGCTAATGATTGGCAACAATGTGGTATCAGTACAGCAAACGGTGCTATAAAAGGTGGAGTATCAGGGTTTGCTATTTATGGACTTACAAATGTTTGTCATTTAGCTGCGCCCAGTGCAGGAGCAATTGTTTCTGGCACATTTGGATTAAGTACAGCTATTGTTAAGTACAGAAATGGAGATATCGATACTGATGATTTTATCAATTTAGTAACATTGAATTCCCTTGATGCTACAGGGGCAGCGATTGGGGCAGCAATAGGGCAATCGTTGATTCCAATACCTGTTATAGGAGCTCTAATTGGTTCAATTGTTGCAACTACAGCCCTTAGTTTAGGGAAGGACATGCTAAATAAGCATGAGCGAAGTGTAATCCTTAGTTATCAAAGAGATGTAAATGATTATATAAATCGTTTAGATATTAAGTTTAAAAAACAACTAGATAAACTAATGAGCCTATATCATGAACTTGGTGAACTTCAAGAATATGCTTTTGACTACAATTTGAATTTATCATTGAGATTTATATCTTCCATTGACATGGCTAAGAAGATAGGAGTTCCCGAAACTAAAATTCTAAAAAATATTGATGAGATAGATGATTATTTTTTATCTTGATATTCCTCTTATCTAAATAATTATTTGAGGTACATTTTTCCATATATTATAGTGACTCTATTTTAGCACGAGTTTCCTTAAGTCAGGAGCAGAGCACCAGATTTTGAAGTCTACACTGAGGGTGATATGTACTCCCCAGATTATCAAATGAAAGTCTGGATTCCAGTTGTGAAATAGATTAGAAATCAGCCGTTCATTTTTGAGCGGCTGGTTTTTTATGCATTGTGGTATAATGAAGCTAGTACAGTTGCAGAAAGGATTTCGATTTTGTCATACAAATTTCTACTTTTTGACCTTGACCATACGTTGCTGGATTTTGATACGGCAGAAGACATCGCGCTGACTCATTTTTTAGAGGAGCAGGGCGTAACGGAGATTCAGACCTACAAAGACTATTATATTCCCATGAACAAGGGGCTTTGGCGCGATCTGGAGCAGGGGAAAATCACCAAGCCAGAGCTGGTCAACACTCGCTTTTCTCGTCTTTTTGCTCATTTTGGCATTGAGAAAGATGGCGCCGAGTTAGCCCTTCTCTATCAGCAGCATATTGCTCAGCAGGGTCAGACCTACGCTGGTGCTAGCGAGCTTTTGGACAGTCTGACTACAGCTGATTATGAGATTTATGGAGCCACCAATGGTATCACGGCTATTCAGACCGGTCGCATGGCCAATTCCGACATTTCTCCTTATTTTAATCACATTTTCATCTCAGAAAAGATAGGGACTCAGAAGCCCGAAGCTTTGTTTTATGAAAAAATAGCAGAGCAGATACCAGATTTTTACTTGTCTCAGGCTTTGATGATTGGAGATTCCTTGACAGCAGATATTGCTGGCGCCAATAATGCAGGACTGGACTCTATTTGGTACAATCCCAAGCAGCTGATGAACAATAGCAGTGCGCAGCCGACTTATACGGTATCTTCCTATGAAGAAATTAAAAAATTACTGCTTTGAAAAAATTTTTAAGTCTGTCAAGAAAAAAACTTGACAGCTGTTTTTAATATGCTATAATAGAACATGTGCTAAATAGCTCAGCTATTTCACCGAAATAAAAAATAAGAAAAGAGAAATTTTAAAAATGGCAGTAAAAATCCGTTTGACTCGTATGGGTTCTAGAAAAACCTTCTACCGTATCAACGTTGCAGATTCACGTTCACCTCGTGACGGACGTTTCATCGAAACAGTTGGAACTTACAACCCACTTGTTGAAGAAAACCAAGTGACTTTGAAAGAAGATCGTGTTCTTGCATGGTTGGCTGACGGAGCTCAACCTTCAGATACAGTTCGCAACATCCTTTCAAAAGCTGGTGTTTTGAAGAAATTCCACGATTCAAAATACTCTAAATAATAGAAGTGCAGGTTGATATATGGACACGATTGAAAATCTCATTATTGCGATAGTGAAACCTTTGATTTCACAGCCAGATGCCTTAACTATCAAGATTGAAGATACGCCTGAGTTTTTAGAGTATCATCTTGATCTTGATCCAAGCGATGTTGGACGTGTGATCGGTCGTAAAGGTCGTACTATCTCCGCTATAAGGACGATTGTTTACTCTGTCCCAACCGAGTACAAAAAAGTTCGCATCGTTATTGATGAGAAATAAGAAGCAGCGGGGCATGTGTCCCGTTTTTTCTATGGCCCTTAATGAAACAAGCCGTTAGGCGTAGTTGCATTTAGGGCCATTGATGCAGTTCGAGCTCCGCGAGAACTACGTTCCTTATTATCCTTAATGAAACAAGCCGTTAGGCGTAGTTGCATTTAGGGCCATTGATGCAGTCCGAGCTCCGCGAGAACTACGCTCCTTATTATCCTTAATGAAACAAGCCGTTAGGCGTAGTTGCATTTAGGGCCATTGATGCAGTTCGAGCTTCGCGAGAACTAGGTACTTCATTTAAGATAAAAACGAAATGCAGGGGCGAGTTTAGAGAAATTCGAAACTGGAGGACATATGAAGCCAGAAGATTATGCTTGGAACGCTCATGAGCGTATGTGTTATGAGAATAATCAAGTGAGTCTACCGAGCCCTTACAAGCTGAAAATCCTGGATGATGGTGAGAAGAGATTGGAATTGGAGCTTGTTTTGGAACAGCTTCCTCAGGGGCAACTGGCTCGATGGGCTATGAAAATGGCGTCAAGCTTTATAGCTCTGATTGATGCGGAAGATGAGTCTGAAAAGAAGAAGATTTTGACTCAGGTAAGAGAGGTTTTTCAGGCTCGACTTGATGGGAGGGCATCTGCCTATGAACTAAGGCAGGCTGGTTTCTTGGCTAACAAACTGTCGCAGCAAGCCCAATCACAAATCGGTAAGTATGCTGCGCGTGTCTTTGCCCAAGCAGTCGCAACAGGCCACATGCGGGGCCATGCTATTGTCGCAGCGGATTACGCCATCAAAGTCAGGAACTTGCAGAGTCCAGATGATTTGCAGCGGGCTGTCAAGGAAAGAGAAGGGCAGATAGAGCTGGCCTCTGCTTTTATTAGATCAGGAAAGGAAACTTTATGAAGCATTTATTTTCACGCTTGTCACCAGCGCAAAAGATTATCTTGTCTTTTCTTCTGGTGATATTCTGTGGCTCCTTGCTACTCAGTCTCCCTTGGGTGCAGACGGCAAGTTCCCAAGCGGGCTATCTGGATCATCTTTTTACAGCTGTCTCGATGGTCTGTGTGACAGGGCTTTTTACTCAATCGGTTGTGGATACATACAATGTCTGGGGACAGCTCCTTTGTATGCTGCTGATTCAGATTGGTGGTTTGGGAATCCTGACTTTTATCGGATTTTTTACCATGGAAAGTCGGAAAAAGCTCAGCCTCAAGGATCGCCGTATTCTGCGGGATAGTTTTAGTTATGGTCACAATCGTACCTTAGGTCAATTTGTCCGTTCGATTTTTATCACGACTTTTACTATCGAAGGACTGGGCGCTCTCCTTCTTATGATTCGCTTCATTCCCAAGTTTGGTCTGAGAAAAGGGATTTTTAATTCTATCTTTTTAGCCGTTTCTGCATTTTGTAATGCGGGCTTTGATAATTTTGGCAATGATAGCCTACTAGGCTTGCAGACAGATGTTTTGGTCAATATCACCTTGGCTCTCCTCATCATTACTGGAGGACTTGGCTTTATGGTCTGGTTTGACTTGGCGACTAAACTGGGAGGAAAACAGAAGGGGCTGCACTTTCATACTAAGGTAGTCTTACTGCTGACTGCTGGTCTCCTCGTTATTGGGACGGTCGCGAGTCTTTGGACGGAGTATCATAATCCTGGAACGATTGGCAATCTTTCCTTTGGCGATAAGCTACTGGTCAGCTTTTTCCAGACAGTCAGTATGAGGACAGCTGGCTTTGCTTCCATAGATTATACGGCTGCTCGTCCAGTAACCCTGTTTATCTATCTGCTCCAGATGTTTTTAGGAGGAGCTCCGGGTGGTACAGCGGGCGGTCTGAAGATTACCACCTTCTTAGTTCTTTTGCTGTTCGCTCGTAAGGAGATTTTGAGCTTGCCACATACCAATCTTGGTCGGAGAACGCTGGCTCCTCAGCTAGTGCAGAAGGCTTTTGGTGTGACAGTGATTTTTCAGCTGACATTTCTGCTTGGTCTTTTGGCTCTTGGGCTAGTGACCGATAGCGGTCATCGCTTTATTTACCTGATATTTGAGACTGTGTCAGCACTGGCTACAGTTGGTGTCACGGCAAATATCACTACCAGCCTCAATACAGCTGGTATGATTGTGATTATGCTGCTAATGTTTATTGGACGGGTGGGGCCGCTGACTCTTATGGTTAGTATTAACCATTACCAACCGAAGAAGGCGACTACCTTGCACTACAGCAAGGCGGACATTATGATTGGATAGGAGAAAAGAAATGGCTAATCAAACAGTTGGAATCCTCGGCTTGGGGATTTTTGGACAGAGTATCATTGAGGCCTTGATTTCTCAGGATGTAGAAATCATTGCGATTGATAATCACGAAGAGACAATCAATCAGTATGAAGACATGATTGCCGTCGGTGTGATCGGGGACATTACTGATATGGAACTTTTGGAGGCGGCAGACGTTGGTTCCTGTGATACGGTCGTCGTGGCGACTGGAGAAAGTCTGGAATCCAGTGTTCTAGCGGTCATGCACTGTAAGGCATTGGGCGTTAAAAATGTCATTGCCAAAGTCAAGGATGAAGTAACCCAGCAGGTACTGGAAAAGGTGGGAGCTGATTTGGTTATCCTGCCTGAAGTGGAGGCTGGTATTTCATTGGCTAAGACCATTCTCTTTAACCATTCGATTGAGGTTTTCCAGCTGGATGATGATGTAGTTGTGGCTGAGTTTGAGTTGCCTACTAGCTGGGTCGGGAAAACGGTCCGTGAAGTAGACGCTCGTAGGCTGTATCATCTCAATATCATCGGCTATCGTCTGACAAAAAATCAGCCTTTGGAAAGCCAATTTACCCCAGACTTTGTTTGGCCAGCAGGTGTCAGCATTATAGCTGTGACTGATAACCAGCATTTGGATAATTTACGTGAAATAGTGAAGTAGTAGCTAGAATAAGACCTCTTCGCTGGGAGTTCAACCGGTTCTAACTAGGCATTCGGTACCTCTCTATTATATGAAAAAATCGATACATAGAGAGTGGGACAGAAATCGGTAATTCGTTAGAATTCGATTTCGTCGTCCCACCTCCGCACAGTTGAGTAGGGCTGTAAAAGCTGATGAAATCAGCCTAGTAGAGCCCACTCAACCACTACGTCTTGCTCGACAATCCAAAGACAATTGAGAGGCTAGGACTTTTGTCCCAGCCTCTTTTTTGAAACCAGTTGCAAAATTTGTTATACTATCACTAGAAAAGGAGTGATTTTATGAGCTTAACCAGCCAGATCATTACAGCAGATTTTCCAGATTTGGATAAGGTAGAGGCTTTGAATAATGAAGCTTTCCCAGAAGAGGAAAGGATACCGCTCAGTGAATTTTTACGATATGAGGAACAGGAAGATGCTAATTTTTTCGCCTTTTATCGTGAAAAGGAGTTTGTTGGTTTTGCCTTTGCCATCTCCAACGAGCAAGCCTTTTATGTTAGTTTCTTTGCGATTATGCCGCATCTACGCAGCCATGGCTATGGTGGTGAAATCATCGAAAAGCTGGTCAATTTCTATCAGCGAACTATGCTTTTAGAAATCGAGCGTCTAGATGAGCCGTGTGACAATCTTGAGCAGCGTCAAGATCGCTGGGATTTCTATCACAGCAAGGGTTTTCGCTCAGCCAATGCCTTTCTGGAATATGAGGATCTTAGCTTTGAAATCCTTTATCGAGGGGATTCTTTTGACGAAGAAGCCTACCGAGACATTTTCCGCCGACTTCAGGAGGAGAATTATTTCGATTTTGAAATCAAACATAGACGTTTCAGCGATTATTAAAAGGAAGTTCTCTGGAGCTCAATTGCGATTTGGAGCAATAAAAGATTGCTTTGTTTTTACTAAATGGAGGTTAGAATGAGACTCTGGCATCAAGAACTGATTCCTAAGCTTCCCCGTCCGCAACTGCTTGGGCAGCATCGGGAATGCTGCGCTCTTCGTGGCAATGGCTGGGGCAAGAAACATGCGACCGTTGACTATGTTTTTACTCACTCTCCTTACTTGCTTTATCGGTACCATGAGCTGATTATGGAGGAGATGAGCAAGCGAGGTTATCGTGTGTCCCCAGAGTGGCTGGAGCGGGACTATCGTGGCAAGACTTGTCCGGCTTATTCTCATCTGGAAAAAGTGGCTGTGGCGAGCACTATTTACCCTGAGCATGATGCGGCTTACTATGAGGAATGCCTGCAAAATCTCAAAGAAAAAGGCATTGCCTTATAAGCTTTTCCGCTGTCTGAGCTAGCTGCCTGCCTTGAGAAAAAGCTAGCAAAATGATACAATAAAACGAATAGTAAAAAGATTAACTGGAGTAAAAATGAATTATTTTAATGTTGGGAAAATCGTCAATACCCAAGGTTTGCAAGGCGAAATGCGGGTTCTGTCGGTGACGGATTTTGCGGAAGAGCGTTTTAAAAAAGGTAATAAACTGGCCCTTTTCGATAAGAAAGACCAGTTTGTTATGGATGTTGAGATTGCCAGCCACCGCAAGGTCAAGAACTTTGATATTATCAAGTTCAAGGGCATGTATCATATCAATGACATCGAAAAATTTCGTGATTTTAGTTTGAAAGTGGCTGAAGAAGACTTGGCTGATTTAGAAGATGGCGAATTTTACTACCATGAGATTATCGGCCTTGAAGTCTATGAAAATGATGTTCTGCTAGGTACGATTAAGGAGATTCTCCAGCCAGGAGCCAATGATGTCTGGGTGGTCAAGCGTAAAGGCAAGCGCGATTTGCTGCTGCCTTACATTCCGCCAGTAGTGTTAGGCATTGACATCGAGCAAGGTCGGGTTGATGTAGAGATACCGGAAGGACTGGACGATGAAGATTGATATTTTGACCCTCTTTCCGGAGATGTTTGCGCCCTTGGAGCACTCGATTGTGGGAAAGGCGCGAGAAAAAGGCCTCTTGGAAATCAATTATCATAATTTTCGAGAAAATGCGGAAAAATCTCGGCATGTGGATGACGAGCCTTATGGTGGCGGTCAGGGCATGCTGCTGCGGGCTCAGCCTATTTTTGATGCCTATGATGCCATTGAAAAGAAGCAACCGCGCGTGATTTTGCTGGATCCTGCCGGACGGACTTTTGACCAAGCCTATGCTGAGGAGCTGGCTAAGGAAGAGGAATTGATCTTCATCTGTGGTCACTATGAGGGGTATGATGAGCGGATCAAGACCTTGGTGACAGACGAGATTTCGCTGGGTGACTATGTCCTGACCGGAGGAGAATTGGCGGCTATGACCATGATTGATGCGACAGTTCGCCTGATTCCAGAGGTTATTGGCAAGGAAGTCAGTCACACGGATGATAGCTTTTCGTCTGGACTCTTGGAGTATCCTCAGTACACTCGTCCTTATGACTATCGCGGCATGGTTGTTCCGGAAGTGCTCATGAGTGGGCACCACGAAAATATCCGCAAGTGGCGTCTTTATGAAAGTCTGAAAAAAACCTATGAGCGCCGTCCGGACTTGCTGGAAAACTATGAATGTACAGCCGAAGAAGCCAAAATGTTGGAAGAAATTCGGGCCAATAGTAGGGATAGTGGAGACTAGATCTTTCTATCAAGTAGCAAAATTTAGATATCGATTTCTCAAAGAGGCTAGGACAAAAGTCCTAGCCTCTCACTTGTCTTTGGATTGTCTAGCAAGACGCAGTGGTTGAGTGGGCTCTACCACGCTGATTTCATCAGTCTTTTACACGCCCTTACTCCAACTTGTGGCGGGAGGGTGGGACGACGAAATCTAATTCTAACGAATTACCGATTTCTGTCCCACACTCTTTTTTTATTTGGATGAAGGGTTGGAAAATTTTTGAAAAAATTCAAACTTCCTTCTTGACAGAAAAATAAAAAGGAGTATTATCTTAACTAGTTAATAAACCAGTTAACAAAAGAGGCTATTTTTGAAAGCATTCTTGGGAAAGAATGTTTTGAAAATAGTTATTTCTTTGAATGATTGCTAAACTGGTTAAGGAGTTGAAATGAAAATCAAAAAAGTTTTGATAGCTTTAAGTCTAGTCTTGCTGGGACTTGGCCTTACCGCTTGTAGTAAAAAGGAAGCAAGTGGTGCTGGCAGCAAACGCGGGCTTAATATTGTCACGAGTTTTTACCCGATTTATTCGATGGTCAAAGAAGTCTCGGGAGATTTGAACGATGTCCGGATGATTCAGTCGGGTGCAGGGATTCATGAATTTGAGCCATCAGCCAGCGATGTAGCGGCTATTTATGAAGCAGATGTCTTTGTGTATCATTCGCGGACTTTGGAGTCTTGGGCCGGTAGTCTGGATCCTAGCTTGCAAAAGTCTAAAGTAGCGGTCGTAGAAGCCAGCAACGGGATGCAGTTGGACAAGGTGGCCGGCTTAGAAGAAGTCTCTGCTGAGGAAGGGATTGATGAAAAGACCCTCTATGATCCACATACTTGGCTGGATCCTGAAAAAGTGGCAGAAGAAGCGCGACTCATCGCCCAAGAATTGTCCAAGCTAGATAGTAAAAATGCGGATACCTATCAGAAAAATGCTCAAAAATTTGCAGAGAAGGCAAAGGCCCTGAGCCAAAAATATCAAGGAGTCTTTAGCAGGCTAGATGAAAAAACTTTCGTGACCCAGCATACGGCCTTCTCTTATCTAGCCAAGCGTTTCGGTCTCAAGCAACTGGGGATTTCAGGGATTTCGCCAGATCAAGAGCCTAGTCCAAGGCAGTTGACGGAGATACAAGACTTTATCAAGACCTATAAAGTCAAGACGATTTTTGTCGAGAGCAATGCTTCTTCTAAGTTGGCTGAAACCTTGAAGAAGGCGACAGGAGTCAACCTAAAGATGCTAAATCCTCTCGAAGCAGATCCTGAAAATGATAAGACTTATCTTGAAAATTTAGAAGATAATTTAGAAATTTTAGCGAAAGAATTAAAACAATGAGGTGATGTATGAAAAAGAAATATATTATTAGTTCAGTTGCGGCACTAGCTACACTAGGTGTGTGCGGTTATGCGATTATGCAGTATCAAGCAGATAAGCCACAAGAACAAGCGACAAATCGTGTCGCTTATGTAGAAAAGAAATCTACAAATAAGCAGGACAATAAATCTCAAAAAGCCGAGAAATTGACACCTGAGCAGATTCAGGCCAAAGAAGGCATTACTGCTGAGCAGATCGTTGTCAAGATTACGGACCAAGGCTATGTGACTTCACATGGTGACCACTATCATTACTATAACGGCAAGGTTCCCTTTGATGCAATTCTAAGTGAAGAGTTGATTATGCGGGATCCAAATTATCAATTGCAAGAATCAGATATTGTCAACCAAGTGAAAGATGGTTATATTATCAAGGTTGCAGGAAAATATTACCTCTATCTGACCAATGCCAAAGAAACCAGCAATGTTCGTTCTGTTGATGAAATTGCACGGCAAAGACAAATTCATCCTAGCAAGGAAGAAGGCGAGGGCGGATCAGAAGCTAAATCGAGTCAAACTGTTAGCAGAAAAACGCAAGATTTCAGTCGTCCAAGTGCTGCCTACGCTGCAGGAAAGAGGACCTATCAAGCAGAAGGCACTGCATCGAGTCGGAGCAATGGCGCCTATACAACAGATGACGGCTATGTTTTCAGTCCATCTGATGTGATTTCGGATACAGGAGATGGCTTCCTTGTGCCACATGGCGGTCATATGCATTATATTCCAAAAAGTGATCTGTCGCCAGGTGAGTTAGCGGCTGCCCAAGCCTACTGGGATTCCTTGCAGCGAGGCAAGCAAGTAGCAACTCCAGCTGAAAATCCTAATACAGGAGGAGAGGCTTCTGCTCCTACAGGTAAAGCATCAGAAAATCAACATACAGGAACTGCGACTAAGCCAGCTCATCAAGCTGACAAGGGACAGACTGCTAAGCCAGCTCAAGGGTCCAAACCTGCCCAATCAGATGCTGGGCACGGAGCTAAACCAGCTGAAAAAGCAGAAGATGCACCATCAAGTTACCAAACCTTACTTGAGAAACTCTATCGTATTCCAAAAGAAAAACGCTATGTTGAAAAAGATGGTCTTGTCTTTGATCCAAGTAAAATTGTTAGACGGACCGCAGAAGGAGTGGCCATTCCGCATGGAAATCACTATCACTTTATCCCTTACAGCAAACTGTCTGCCCTAGAAGAAGAAATAGCTCGGAACATTCCTGTTGCTGGTCAGAAGACTTATCCTAAGGCTACTGCAAGTACACCAAGCCAGCCTAGTCAACCAGCAAATCCAAGTCAGCCAGCCAAACCAGCTGATAAAGATGAGCACGATCATGGTTTCCACGCTGAGCATGTCATCTCAAAAGATGAGGAAGGTTACGTTGTCCAACACGGCGGGCATGCACATTATTTCTTTAAAAAAGATTTGACCAAAGATCAGATTGCAGCGGCAGAAGCCAACCTGGCTAAGCACAAAGATTCAAGCCAATCCAGTCAAGTCAGCACAGAATATGACCGTTTTTCTCGTGACGCAAGTGACGAAGAGAAAATCGCTTATATTTCCAAGACTTATGGTGTACCGCGTGAAGCAATTAAGATTTCAAAAGGCTTCTTTGTCTTTAATAATCCGGATCAAGACTACGATCCGACACATATCCATCCATATGCTGTTCGAAAAGAGCATGTTCGGATTCCTTTAGAAACTGGAAATCCAGAGCTGGACTTCCTAAACGAGCTTTATACAACAGCCCTGCGTTCAGGTCTGTCTCCATACAGTATTCAGGTTGAAAATGGTCAGTTTGTCATTCCGCATGGCGATCACAACCACTACATCCGTGTCCAATCCAAAGGATTGAATCTAGGCTTGAAGAACAAAATCCCAGCCTTGCAATCAGCTTATCAAGCAGGATCCTATGATGAAAAGGCAGTTCTTGAAAAGGTGGATGCCCTCTTGGCAGCTAGCCGAACCATTTATGCTAAAGACTTGCTGATGCAACGTCGAATCGAGCTAGCTCTCGGTAATTTTGTAGAAACCATGAAGCAATTGCCAAGCAACTCCACAGAGGGATATTTGGCAAGCCTAGATCAATTTGATAAGCATTACATTCATGTTGATGAAAAAGCGAAAACGGAAGAGCTGACCGAAGTTGATAAAAAATATCAAGAATTGGTAGACAAGATCAAACGTTTGGAAACGGACAGCTACAATGTGAATAAAACCAGTTTGCTCGGTGAATTGCAGACAGCCAAGGTAGAAAAAAATCAAGCTAAGATGGCTGAGATTGAGCAGCTATTGGCAAGTCTGCAAGATTATCAAGATCGGACAGGAGTGACCTCCGTTGAGTATCTCAAAACTTTCTATCTTGCGGTTGATGATGCTCGTTTGCAGCCAGAACTTCGGAAGAAAGTTGCTGATTTGACGCTCAAGCTTTATAAATCTCAGGCCTTTATCGAAGCGGTCGACCTGAAAGCTCTTTTCTTGGAACTCTATCAAACCAAGCTCGAAGTTGATAAGGCTCTGGCAAGTGGCAAGGCAGCTTCAGCCAAGGATAAAACGGTTCTGGATACCGAAAAACTGGACGACCACAGTTATAAGACGGCAATCTATGGTTTCTTGAAAGAATTGTATGGAGAATTTTCACCGCAGCCTACGGAGGAAATCTCAGAAGAAACTCTCCAAGCTCTCTTCCAAAAAGGTCAAGAACTTTTGGAAAAAGTAACGGATTCGACTCTGCAAGAAAATTATCAAAAGCAACTCGCAGCACTTCGAACTGATTTGCAAGAAGCACGCAAAGCTAGAGAAACAATCTTAGCAGAAACGAAAACGCTCTTGGCTCAAATCGTTGAAACCTTAAAAGAACAGCAAGCATCTGCAGCTCTCAAGGATAAAGAGACTTATCTGAAAATTTATAATTTGCTGATGTCCGCTCACAAGATGCTTGAGGAACAACAGGGGACAGATGAGCAATTTGCTAAGGTAGATGCTCTATTGGATAAATTATCCGATCCGAGTGTAGACAAAGCAACCTTGCTAGCCGAAGCAGAAGCGTTCTTTAATCAGCTTCAATCGAGCAAACCAGTTCCTACTGATACTGAGGCTAAAACTGAGACGGAGGCTAGTTCGACTGAGGAGACTAAGGAAGAAAAAACTAGCGAGTCTCCTAAAGAAACAGTGGAAGAGTCAAGCTCACCAGCCACTCCTAAAGTAGAAGAAGCGAATGTAGCAGTTCCTTCAGAAAAAGAGGCTGAGAGTCAAGTGACACCAGCAGAAAATAAGAAGTAAAGATTTTTTCGAAATAAATGGAATAAGGAGCGGAAGAAGCTAGAAAACGCTTTAAATCCGCTCTATTTCCACTTTATTAGGATGAAGCGTTCGATTTTTGTCATAGAATTGTAATAAAATTTCTATTTAAATGATATGGTTTTGACTGGTTTAACCAGTCATTTTATGTTAGTATTATAGCGTAGGACTAAAATATGAAATGATACATGTGCTATTAGAAGGAGATGTCTATGGACAAGAAAATTGGTAAATCCGTTGTAGCGACTGGCATTGCAGCGACAACGATTATTTCTGGTGCGCTTAGCCATCAGGTAAAAGCGGATGAACTCGTTGAGTCAACGGCTACGAAACCAAAGGCAACAGCAGTTACCGAGAAACCAATTACGACAGCGGATGTAGCAGAAGCGAAGGAAAAAGCAGATGCTGCCAAAGAAAATGTGAATCAACAGCAAGAACAAACTAAGAAAGCTGAAGCAGACCTTGAAGGAGCAAAAGCTGCAGTTTCAGAAGCTCAAGAAAAGATAGATACAGCTACTGAAAATGAAAAGGCAGCAACTGAAGAAAACATTTCTCAAACAGAGAGCAGTGTTAAAAAAGCTGAAGAAGAAGTAACAGCAAAATCAGAAACTGTCAAAGAAGCAGCAACTGCAGTCCAGGAAGCAAGTCAGGCAGTTAAAGACCAAGAAAATACAATTGCTGGCCAGCAGTCATTGGTGGATGTGGCAGAATCTGAGTTAAACAAAGCCAAAGAACCAGTTCATACGGAAACTGCAGCTGTAGAAACTGCTAAAAATCAAGAAAATCAAGCTCAGACAGCTGTGGATCATGCTAAAAATGAACTAGCAAAAGCGGAACAAGCAGCAAGTGTTGCACCGCAAAATCAAGCAGAAATCCAAAATAAAATCAATCAAACTCAGGCTAACTTAGAGCAGACCAAGCAATTGATTACTGCAACAAACACAGAGTTGGTGCATGAACAGAAAAATGCAAGTACGGCGCCAGTTGATTTACGGAATACGACCTATTCGCAATTCTTGGAAAATCTTCGAGATAATTCGAATAACGAGGCTGTAAGAAATGCTGCAGCTGATGCTTTAGCCCTTTACAAACGTGGTCAGAATGAATTCAACATCACGGTTGGTTCAGATCCATCTAGCCCAGCTAGCTTGGAAAATAACTTGCAGGCTTTGGAATTGGTTAAGGCTATCAATGCCTACCGTCGTAATGCAGGACTGCCAGAACTTTTGGTGGATCCATATGCCAATGTTGCCAGCCAAATTCAGACCTTGTACTTTGAGAAGGCTAACTGGCACATGGGCAAGCTGATTGGCAATGAAAACGTAGCTATTAGCTTCGATCCTCAAGGTGCAGTTAATTTCTGGCATAGTGAAAAAGCCTTGTATCAGAAGATTGCTGCCCAATACGGCTTGCCAACTGATGAAAGACAACTGGATGCTAATGCCATTTATATGAAAGTAGGGGCGGAAGTCTTTGCGAAAATTGGTCACTATGTCCAAATGATGGATAACAAGGCTAACGCTATTTCTGCTGCCTATGACACTCATCCAAATCAATGGGGAACTCCACACGGAACTTCAGAAGTTGGATTCCACAATGTTCGTAATTTCAACCAAAGAGTCAATAATGGCACACTACTAACAGTTGAAGCGATGGAGAAACTTCTCCGCAGCGGCGGTAGTCGTGGGGCTGCTTCAAGTGCCAATGTGACAGCGTTGAAAAATCGTTTGGCAGAGTTACAAGCGCAGAAAGTTAGTCAAGAGTCTAGCCTGAATCTTTTAAATAATCAGCTGACAGATTTGTCTAATGAGCAGAAAAATCGTGTGGCTGCTGTTCTCAAAGCTAAGCAGAACCTTGAAGCTGCTGAGAAAGGTCTAGCCCTGACTCAACAAAACTTGTCAGATAAAAAGTCTGCTTTGAGATCAGCTACAGCGAGAATCGCGGCTGCCCTCTCTCCATACCAAGCTAAATTGCAGAAAGCCCAAGCAACCTTGGAAGAGGCTAAAAACCAGCTTGCAGCTTTGAAGACCGCTGAAGAAAACAAGAATGCAGCCTTGGAAGCAGCTAAAGCTGAATTGGTCGCTGCTCAAAATCGTGTGGTGGAAGCTAAGAAGAAGGTTGTAGATCTGAAAACAGCTCCGCAGCAATTGGAAAAAGCTAAGCAAGATTTGGCAAGAGCAGAGGCTGACCTGAAAGCTAAACAAGCCCTAGCTGAGACCGAAAATAAAAAATTAGCTGATTTGCAAACAGTCTACAATGAGTTGCTAGCAAATTACAATTATTTGTTAGACCTTCTTCCAAAAGAAGAGCGTCAAGCCCTAGCATCGGCCACTACAACTACTTATCGGGCAAATGGTGGACTTAGATTTGCTGCAGCAGGTTCAGGGAGTCAAATGCTTCTGACTTCGAATCCAGCTTCTCAAGATGAGAAGGATGCATCGGTTGAACCGACAGCTAATGTAGCTGCTCAAGCTCAGCCAAAGACTGATAATACTAGTGCTACACCGACTCCAGCGACTCCTAAAGCTTCGCCTAGCCAGTCAGTTGTCCTTCCTAATACAGGAACGGAAGCGGAACAACTAGCATTCCTTGGAATGACTCTTGGTGCAGCTCTTCTCGCAGGTGCAGTGAAACATCGCCGCAGAAAAGCTTTATAGCAGATAACAGTGAAGTGAGTGTTACAGCTCGCTTCATTTTTTATTGGTGAATTAGTTTGATTGAAACAAATTTAAGAAGAAAATTTTTTGAGACTCAAATAATTCTTAATTTAGCTAGAAAACATTCCTTTTATCTGCTTTTCAGGGGATATCATGTTATAATAGCAGAGGATTTTATATAAAAAGAGGAACTTATGACTAAAAAAGCTATTCTAATGATGACCTTTGGATCGCCAGAGGGTTATACTTTTGAGGATATTGCAGAATTTTTCACGAATATCCGTCGTGGCGTGCGACCTACTGATCAGGAGATTCAGCACCTTCATGATAATTATCAGCGTATTGGTGGCAGCCCCCTGCAACGCATCACGCGGGCAGAAGTTGAGCTGGTGAAAGAAGCTTTAAAGGGAGAGTATGCTGTCTATTTTGCTAATAAATTTTCTCGCCCTTTTATTCCAGATGTTATTAAGCAGATGGAGGATGACGGGATTGAGGAATGTATCTGCTTGATTTTAGAACCGCATTATTCTTTTTATTCTGTTATGGGGTATGAAAAATTTATTACGAGCCAGACAATTAAATTCCATATTATCAAAGAATGGTATCAGGCTGAGGACTTGCTTCGCTTTTGGGAGGAAGAAATCAGGAAAATCTTGCAAGCAAAAGTCAAAGATGAAAGTTTTAAGGTCATTTTCTCAGCTCACAGTGTACCAGTTTTAGCCCTTGATTTTGAAGATCCATATATTGATCAGATTATTGAAAACTCACAGTTGATTGCCAATCGGCTGGGCCTTGCTCCATCTGAGTATATCAATACTTGGCAGAGCGAAAGCGATATTGGCTTGCCGTGGATCAAGCCAGATGTCCTAGAATATCTCCGAGATCAGACGACTCATCCACAACATTATATCTTTGTCCCAATCAGTTTCATCAGCGAACATATCGAGGTACTGTTCGATAATGACGTGGAGTGTCAGGAATTGTGCCAAGAACTCGGTGTGGCTTATCATCGCCCACCAATGCCTAACACAGACTCCCGTTTGATTGCTGCATTATTAGCAACTATTCGTCAGCATGAAGCAGAAGAGCTTCGATACATGCATCCAGAAGAAACAACCTTTGACGAATTGGCCCCTTCAGAAGAAAGTAATCAAATTTTAAGCGAAACGGAAGAACTTCAAATGCCTGAATTTGTCAAAAAGTTGATAGAGAAAAAGGGCAGAGAAAATGTCAAAATGCCTTATTTCATAAAGAAAATGTTAGAAAAAAGGGCGCAAGAATCAAAGTAAGCCTAAGATCTACCAACCTAGAAATAAACATTTGCAACGAGGAATGATCATGAATTGTTAGGGAAGTGCATGTTCTAGGAAAATGAAAAGTTTCTATTGAAAAGATAGGATTTTGGAGAAATATGTCTACAAACAAGCTAATCCAATCCAAGCTGGAACTGTTGCCGACCAGTCCCGGCTGTTACATTCACAAGGACAAAAACGGTACCATTATCTATGTAGGAAAAGCCAAGAATCTCCGTAATCGGGTTCGCTCTTATTTTCGTGGCAGCCACGACACCAAGACGGAGGCCCTGGTTTCCGAGATTGAGGATTTTGAGTTTATTGTCACTGAGTCCAATATTGAGGCTCTCCTCCTAGAAATCAATCTAATCAAGGAAAATAAGCCCAAGTACAATATCATGCTCAAGGACGATAAGTCCTATCCTTTTATTAAGATTACCAACGAAGTCTATCCTCGTCTGATTATCACGCGCCAAGTCAAAAAGGATGGTGGTCTTTATTTTGGGCCTTATCCAGACGTCGGTGCAGCCAATGAAATCAAGCGTTTGCTCGATCGAATTTTCACTTTCAAAAAATGTACCAATCCACCTGCAAAAGTCTGCTTTTATTATCACTTGGGGCAATGCGAAGCCCATACAATTTGCAAGCGGGATAGCCAGTATTTCAAGAATATGGCTCAGGAAGTGTCGGACTTTCTCAAAGGTCAGGACGATAAGATTATCGATGAGCTGCGTGATAAGATGAATAAAACAGCTGCAGCTATGGAATTTGAGCGGGCAGCCGAATACCGTGACCTGATTCAGGCTATTGGAACCTTGCGTACCAAGCAGCGGGTCATGGCTAAAGATTTGCAGAATCGGGATGTTTTTGGTTACTATGTGGACAAGGGCTGGATGTGCGTCCAAGTCTTCTTTGTCCGCCAGGGCAAACTAATCGAGCGTGATGTCAATCTTTTTCCCTATTACAATGATCCCGACGAAGATTTTCTGACCTATATTGGCCAGTTTTACCAAGAAAAGTCTCATCTCAAGCCCAATGAAATCTTAATTCCAGCAGACATTGATGAAGAAGCTGTTCGGGCCGTTGTGGATACCAAAGTAGTCAAGCCTCAGCGTGGCGAAAAGAAACAGTTGGTCAATCTGGCTATTAAGAATGCTCGGGTCAGCCTCCAGCAGAAATTTGATCTTTTGGAGAAATCCGTTGAGAAAACGCAGGGCGCTATCGAAAATCTAGGGAAGCTCCTTAACATTCCGACGCCCGTTCGGATTGAGTCTTTCGATAACTCCAACATCATGGGGACCAGTCCTGTATCGGCTATGGTGGTCTTTGTCAATGGTAAGCCTAGCAAGAAGGATTACCGCAAATACAAGATCAAGACCGTGGTAGGGCCGGACGACTACGCCAGTATGAGAGAGGTTATCAAGCGCCGCTATAGTCGGGTGATACGTGACGGGCTGACGCCACCAGATCTGATTGTCATTGACGGTGGACAAGGCCAGGTCAATATTGCTAAAGAAGTTATCCAAAACCAGTTGGGACTTGATATTCCGATCGCTGGACTGCAAAAAAATGATAAGCACCAGACTCATGAATTGCTCTTTGGTGATCCTCTGCAAGTCGTCGAATTATCTCGTAATTCTCAGGAATTCTTCCTCCTCCAGCGCATCCAAGATGAGGTCCACCGCTTTGCCATTACCTTCCACCGTCAGCTTCGATCTAAGAATTCCTTCTCATCGCAGCTAGACGGCATCGAAGGCTTGGGACCAAAACGTAAGCAAAATCTCATGAAGCATTTCAAATCTCTGACCAAAATTAAAGAAGCCAGTGTCGATGAAATCGTCGAAGTGGGTGTACCGCGAGCAGTGGCAGAAGCTGTGCAGGTAAAACTCAATCAAACAGAGCCATCCCGCCCCCTGTTAGAAGTGGCGGAACCGATTGTAGGCATAGATTGAAAGAAAAATTTATCTGATTTTAGAGAAATTCAGATACAGCTTTCAAATACTCATTGATATTGCTCAACCAGATTGATGGAGGATATTTTGATGCCAGTAGTGAAAAGAGGTAGATATGTTAAGAATTTTCCCATTTAAAACCGATGGTATCATAACTGAAATAGAACAATTGGAGAAAAATTATTCTATTTCCTTGCCTGAAAAATATAAAGAATTTTTATTAAAGTATAATGGCGGAGATACGATTGATACAAGATTTAAAGTTGAGAAAGTTCGTTCAGATATCCACTCCTTTTATGGTTTTTCATTAGCTAACCATTATAGTAATTTTAAATATCTAGTCGAAAAAGGCTTTTTAGAAGATTTTATTGAAAATCATTATCTACCCATAGCTAAAGACAGTTTTGGTAACAGTATTCTAATTGGTGTCGGCGCTAGTACTTATAATAAAATAGGTTTTTATGATCATGAAAAGCAAACGTATATCTCATTCACTATCGATTTTACTGAATTTCTAAAAAAGATAAAAAGTCCTGTTGTTCATATTCCATCCATTGAGGAGCGAACGAAAGAAATGGAAGAAATTGGAAGTCCTGTTGTAGTTGATGATGCGTTAAAAGCATTATGGCAAGAAGAAATCGATGAATTTGCAGGTCGAGAGCAAGTGATTGTTAAGCTGTAATATTGATTTTTACTTAGCTTTATTGCTATCTGACTTTCTAAATTGCCTCTGCTTTTGCGAGAGATGGGTAAAACAGTCTCAAAGGCATCAAGCCTTTTAACCAAAAGGGGAGCATGTTCAACAAAAATCGTAAACCAAAGATTGCGATATTTAAAAGAAGAGGAAAATAAGATGAGCCTAATGATTCGAGCACTAGGTCGTGCCAGTGATGAGGAAATAAAAGATTTGGAAGAGAAATACAACCTAACTCTTCCAGACGATTATAAAAACTTTCTGAAAGAAAACAATGGTGGACGATGTCCTTCCTATGAGTTTGAAAATTCTATTGAGATACAGAACATCAATGAAGAAATTAATATTGATGTTTTATATGGGATTAAGACTGGCGTAAAAAACTCTGATATAGAAGATTGGACTGATGAATATTTAGATGATCTTTTTTCTAACTCAATAATTATAGGCAATTCCTTGCAACATGGTTTTCTAGTTTTCTGGTTGAGTGGTGATGAAAATGAAGGTATTTATTATTATGATGATACATATAATCTAGAGGGCTCTAGTGATGAAAACAATGCCTATTTTCTGGCTCGCACTTTTTCTGAATTTCTAGAATTAGTCCAAAATTAATGTTAAAATGGGAGGGATAATGTGTAGTCCCTCTTTTTATTCAGTAATTATTTTAAAAAATATTGGATTGATTGAATTAAAACTTCACAAGATAGTACAAAATTTGGAGTTAGAAATGTTAAGAATTTTTCCTTACGATACAGAAGGTGTAGATCAGGCTATAGCGGATTTTGAAGATGAGTTTACAATCAAGTTTCCAGAAAAATATAAAAATTTCTACTTAAATATAATGGTGGTAATAGCTTACAAACTAGTTTTAGCATAAATCGTAAAACTTCAGACATACGAGCTTTTTATGGATTTAATAAAGCGAGTCAATACAATAATTTCCAATATTTGATTGATAATGGTTTTTAGAAGAAGTTTTAGAAAGAGGCTTTATTCCTATAGCCAAGGATAGTTTTGAATTCTATTCTTCTTGGTGTTACAGACAAAAATTTCAATCAGCTAGCTTTTTTTGACCATGAAGGTCAGCTCGTGCAGCATTTAGAAATCAATTTTGAAGACTGGGTGGCTAAGATTAAAAGTAAAAAGAAAAAAATTCGCACGATTGAAGAAAGAATCGCCGATATGAGATCCGTAGGCAGTAAAAAAGAAATTACACCTAGATTAAAGACAATCTGGCAAGAAGAAATTGATAGATATGCAGGCCGTGAGCAAGTGATTGTTAGGTTGTAGTCTTATTTTGTTTAATGTGATAACCTGATGTTGTCACATTTTTATTTTTTTGGAGAGTTTCTGTTATACTAGATTTGTTCATCATTGACCTTCTAAGCTAGACTCCTGAAGGAACTAGCACTATCAATCTATCTCAGTCAAAGATGGATAATTTATCGGAACATATCTCTATCATGAAAGAAGAAGATTAAAATGACAATTGAGAAAGAGTTAAATAAAATAGTAGAAAGTATTTCATTGATTCGAACAAGTCAAGCTGAGGTGCCGTTTTCAGAAGAAGCTCTAGAAGGCTTCACAGACTATTTAAGAGACTACATTCCAAATCATGTAGGTTGGATAAAGAAGGGAAATGAAAAGCTGGTTCAGTCCCTTACAAAAGACAATCAGTTGGACAGAGAAGCAATTTCACAGATGATAGTAGGTCTACACAATCTCTCTTTAGATTTTGAGGAATTACGCGATATATTACTAAAACTTTCCAATGAAATAGATAGAAAAAGCTGAAATTCAAGTATGCTAGCTATTCAATAACAAAAAAAGGATAAAAGATGTTAAGAATTTTTCCATTTGATAAAACAGGTGTTTCAGAGGCATTGGCTCAATTTGAAAAAAATCATGACATTTTGTTCCCAGAAGAATATAGAACCTTTTTAATAAACTATAATGGTGGAAATACCCTACAGACAAGCTTTAAAATAAAGAAAGAAAGTTCAGATATTCGAGCCTTTTATGGGTTTGAAAATGCTAATTATGAATATAATTTCCAGTATTTAATTGATCATGATTTTCTATCAGATTATATTGAAGTTGATTACCTACCGATTGCAGAGGATAGTTTTGGAAATTATATTCTTTTGGGAATTTCTAATCAAAATTATAATCTCATAGCATTTTTTGATCATGAAAAACAAAAATTATCCCCTTCCATCTTTCGTTTAAAGAATTTCTGGCCACGATTAACAGTAAAGTGTGTAAGATTAAATCGATTGACGAAAGAATTCAAAAAATGAAAGAGGTAAATAGTCCAGTCATTGTTGATGATGAATTGATAGCAATCTGGCAAGAAGAAATCGATAGGTATGCTGGTCGTGAGCAAGTGATTGTTAAGTTGTAATCTTATTTGATTTAATGAGAGTAGGACAGAAATCGGTAATTCGTAAGAATTCGATTTCGTAGTCCCACCTCCGCACAGTTGAGTAGGGCTGTAAAAGCTGATGAAATCAGCGTAGTAGAGCCTACTCAACCACTGCGTCTTGCTCGACAATCCAAAGACAATTGGGAGGCTAGGACTTTTGTCCCAGACTCATTTTTATTTTTTCGAGAGTTTTTGCTATACTAGTTTTATTGAACATTGATTTTTAACAACCTGCCTATTTTGCAAGAGGCAGATATTGTTTTGAAGTCAAATGCTTTCCTGAATAGAATGAACCAAAGGACACTTATGAAACAATTATTGCAAGAGTTAACAACCCTTTATTCAAAATTAAATTCCCATTATAATGAGCATTTAATAAATCCAGAAAAGATATCGGATGTTTATGATGACATTCATGAAGAGTTACAAGAAGACTTCGATAATCTTGCCAGAGGGATTGCTACAATGAAAAATTTAGACTTAGAATCAATACATGATACAGATAATCCAGCCTATCTCAATGGAATGTATGATATCTATACTTCATTGCTAAATATTGAAAATTATGTAGCCGATTTAAGGGAGATTCACATTCACATTTCAAAGAAGATTAGAGAAATCAATGGCGAAATTGTTGATGAAAATGTGATTGGCAGAGAAGATATAAAATGAGTTTACTCGGCGAATAGATAGATTTTAAAAAGGAGCAGGCATGCATAAATTTAGTGCCAAAATAAAGTCAAATAATAGCGATACGAAAATTTTGAAAATAATTAGAGATTTTAGTCATGAACCAATCGGAGCAATCAAAGAAAAAATGACTTATCACATGGCTGTGCTTGAAACAGAATATCTGAATTTAGAGCGACTAAAGAGCTTTAAAAAGACAGTAGAAGAGATAAGAGAATTGGGTGGGGAGCTTCAACTATTCCTTGATGATGAAGAGGTAACCATACAATTTTTGAGTCATGTTATTGAGTCGCAGGAAGATACCAAAAATCAAATTGAGGAAGACGATTTCTAATATGTTCGATGATGCGAAGTAATGGTTCCGACTTTCCAACATAATAATAATGCGGAATTGTCCCCTCTTAGTCAAGATTGTGTCCTTTGAAGATAGAAGTAGATGATAAATATATAAGGAAAGTAGATAGTGAAAGAAGTATTAGAAAATTTGCATCAGGCATGCTCAACACTTAATGATAAATTTAATGGAAAACTGCTTGATCAGGAGAAGTTAGATGATTTTCTGGAGGACCTTCGTGATGACTGGGATTCAAGTTTCAAACAGTTAAGAGGTGGTCTTCAGATTTTGGAAAGTCAGGTTGAATCAATTGAATCTTCAAGAAACAGCGCCTATACAAAAGGGATTCTTGAAATTTTTTGGGGACTGAGACGACTAGAGGTTTTATTGGATGATGCGGATGACTTGCTGGTGGCCTTGAATAAGAAATTGATGTTTGAAAGTGGGGAAATATCTGAGCAAGAATACCTAGATGATGGAATCCTAAATGTTAAATATCTGGATGAATAAAATGACTCAGACTAAATCAAGTTGTTAGAATAACGAGAGATAGGTTGACCGAGTGAAGGAATGTTTAATGGAAGATATTTATAAAGGAGCAAATGGTGTCAATAATCTACGCAAAGATCAAAATGTCAGATAATATCTTACAGGCATGTAAAATAATTAGGAAACATAGCACTTTACCAATTGATGAAATCAAGACAAGAATAGAAAAAAATGAGGCTTTGCTAGAAAGTGATTATCTGGATCTAGACCAGTTAATAGTGATGCAAGAAATTCTCGCTAGTCTCATAGGTTTTAGGTGCAAGAAATTAACTTGTACAAAGGACAAGCTGAAGTGGATATGGGATTTCTAAATAATACCATTGAAACCTATAAGAATATTGCTGCTGATAGAGAAAAACTAGATGAACTCATATTTGATAGTGAGGGATAAAAGCTATAATTTCTAGTATCAGTAGCATTTTTAGAATGAACCTAGAATTTTTAATAGTACAACTTTCAGGATTTCAGTATAAATAGAGGTGAGAGTATGGAAACTGAAAATACAGTATCAATTTGGGTTGGAAATTTTGCAAGTAGGGAAGAGCTGGATACCTATATCGACTTAAGGTATGATGATGACGGAGAAATTGTCAGTTCCAAGTTTTATGATGCTTTTCAAATTGATATCGATGATATTGACGAATACCTAATCGAAAAAGAATACCTTGATTCAAGATTTTTAAATGTATATGACCATTTAATCGGAGCCTCATATGCAGATGTTGTCATGGATAATTTAAAGAAGATTGAAGATGACCTAGCGATACCTGAAAGTAATGCCATTATTTTACTTTACAATTATAAATATTGTGGGCAAGTTAAAGAACAGCCCAATATCAAATTTATTGCGACAGTCAATTATAGATAGGTAGAGGAAAATGAATGAGCTAGTAACGAGATATATCAACTTTTGGGAGAACTTAAATCAGAACTGCAATGGAAATATTTTAAGTGGTGGCAGGCTAGATGATTTAAAAAACTGTGAAAAAGCTATGAATGAATGTTTGAATCAATTAAATAGCGGGCTTAGCTTGTTAGAAAAAAAGAAAAATGAAATTTCATCATCTCAAGATCCCTCTTATACATCTGGATTTGTAGATATCTTTCTAGCTCTGGACGGTCTGGAGGATGTATTTTCTGAACTAAAACACGTTTCAATAGTAATGAATAAACACTTTATGTATGAAAGTGGAGAAATATCTGAGGAAGAATTCCTGGATGATGGTATTTTAAATGTTGAAATAGTTGATGCAGGAGATGAGGAATGAAGCTAGATACTAGAGTTGAAAAAGCCTTAATCGAAATCAATTTTGTAGAGAGATATGAAAAATTATCGACATATTATAGCCAGAAAAGAACACCAAAGGGTCAAGAGCTTGATTATTTTGACGGCGATTTTTTGATGGAAATTGTGGAATTATTAGGCTACAAAGTTCGGTATGATAAACGAGAACGTTTTTTCCATATTGATCTGGAGGAAATCGGAAATTTTTCGATTTTGGCTTTCATTTTTCTTTTGAACATGGTCGATTGGAATTGATTTGGGTTGTTTATGAAGGAGATAAAGTTGTCCTTGGTTCTCCTTGGACTAGATATCCAAGGTTGATGATTGCGCGTGATTATATTATAAAACAGCCAATTATTTCCGACTATGTTGATTTTCGAGACGTCATGAAAATTGCCTTTTGAAATGTATGAAGCTTTCAAACAAGCATTTTTGAAAGCTGCTACAGGAGATGAGAGATGAACTTAGATACTAGAATTAAACAGGCTTTAATCGACATCAACTTTGTAGAGAGATATGAAAAATTATCGACATATTATAGCCAGAAAAGAACACCAAAGGGTCAAGAGCTTGATTACTTTGACGGCGATTTTTTGATGGAGATCGTGGAATTATTAGGTTACAAAGTTCAGTATGATAAACAAGAACGCTTTTTCCATATTGAATTAGAGGAAATTGGACATTTTCGCTTTGGTTTTCATTTTGCCTTTGAACGTGGTCGATTAGAATTGATTTGGGTCATCTATGAGGGAAATAAAGCCATCATGGGCAGCCCCTTTACATCTTATGCCAAATGGCTAATATCAAGAGACTATATCATTTTGGATCCCGTAATTTCTGATTACGTTGATTTTAGAGATGTCATGAAAATCGCTTTCGAAATGTATGAGGATTTCAAGCAAGCCTTTTTGAAGGCTGGCTGCAGGAGATGAAGAATGAAATTAGACACTAGCTTGAATGCAAATCAATTTTCTAGAGCTATGATAGCTTTTTCAGTGTCCTAGATTCAGAAAGGAATCAAAATGGAATTTACTCTTAATCTAGATCTTTTGCAATTTATGCGGAAATTAACAGAACCGCTAGAAACATATATAGGAAACTCGTATTATAAGGAATATGTGCATGAAACGTTAGAAATTGCAGGCCGATTTATTGATAGGCTTAGTGAGTCCGACCCAGACTTTCTGTATGATAGATTGGAAAATTTAGACGAGGAAGACATCTTAACCTATTCGGAGCTGGATAGAAGCACTAATCCAGCTGTGTGGAGATGTATTGATGCTTTCCTTGCGTTAGTAGTTTATCAGTCATACAAAGCTGTTGGACAGCGGTATTTGCCCCAAACCATAGAGTGTGTTGATGAAGATACGCTCGAAGATTATTTTATTCATTATAAACAACTGGTTAGAAGGTACAATGACATTGCAAGGAGAACGAAATTGCTTGAGGAGGAAGCGAGCTTCGTAGATCCGTCTGTTAGCAGTTATTTAAAATTTTTGTTTGAGGAGTAAATGCGAGCATATGAATGCCAATCAACTTTATCTCATGCTGGTCTATTCAGAAGCTATCTTAAGACATATGGAAACAGAATATAAGCCACAAATTCGAGTTGCTTTGGATGCTTGCTGGAGTTTTGTGGAAAATAAAAACAAAACGGGCAAAGAGCTTTATAGTCTGCTAGATGCTGGAACCGATTTTAAGGGAATATTCATCTATATGCAATTAGACGAGAATGAGGCTAATCTTCTATCGTGGGACAATCTTAGCTATGCAATCGGAGCAACTGCCAAGGAAGCCTATCTACTGGACAATCAACAACTGCCTTCCCCTTTAGAAAATATTGATTCAAGCTTAATAGACTTATTTATTGCGAATTTAAAAGAAATCAATATCGATTTTTATAATCATCTTGAAGAAATTAAGAACTTTTTGAAGAATGATTGTCCTCCTTCAAAAAATACTGCCTTGCAAACATTGGAAAGATTAGGATTATTAGAAGGGAGTTGACGTTTGAAATGGATAAGTATCAAACGTCAACAAATATCTGATATTTTGTATGCTGAAAGCAATGCTAAAGCTGTGGCGAGCCTTGAGCAGCTTCAAACGGAGGATGAACTGTTTGTCTTGCTGGACAATTTTAACTGGGATAATGGATTTGAAGTGCCAAAAGCAGTGCTAACTCATCCCAAGTGTAGTCTTTCAGTGGCTTTATTAGCTTTTTATCGTGCAGATGGCATCAGGTATTTACTTGAGGGAGAGGTAGCCTTTGCAAATTCGCTATCAACGGAGTGGGAAGGTTTGTAAAAAATGTTTATACCAAAATTCTCAGAGGGCAATTTCCAAGCGGGACTATTTCTTTTCAGCCTGAAATAACGAAGATTCAAAAATTTAAACTAAAAAAAAATAAAACCAGAAATTGATGAACGATTCCTTGAAGGCATTTCGGGCAAAGATTTGAATGTAGTCATTTAATGAAATAAATGGTAGAGCCATCCAAAGGACTAGGGATGGTTTTTACGTTTTTGGAGATATTTTGTTATACTAGATTCAAACTTAGCAATCGTTCGTGAAGGAGTAAATATGAAACATAGAATCGCAATTCTCTCTGATATACATGGGAATACTACGGCCTTGCAGGCAGTTCTGTCAGATGCCAAAAGACAGGAAGCGACAGAGTATTGGCTTTTGGGGGATATTTTTCTCCCTGGTCCGGGGGAAAATGATTTGCTAGCCTTGTTAAAAGACCTGCCTATCACAGCGACTGTCCGTGGAAACTGGGATGATTGTGTATTAGAGGCTTTAGATGGGCAATATGGCTTAGAAGACCCACAGGAAGTCCAGCTCTTGCGTATGACGCAGTATTTGATGGAGCGAATGGATCCTGATCTGATCGCTTGGCTACGGAGTCTGCCCATGGTTGCGAGGAAAGAAATTGATGGACTGCGTTTTTCGCTCTCTCATAATTTGCCTGATAAAAACTATGGGAGTGACTTATTGGTTGACAATGATACGGACAAATTTGACCAGCTACTGTATGAGGAGACAGATGTGGCAGTTTACGGTCATGTCCACAAGCAGTTGCTTCGCTATGGCAGCCAAGGGCAACAAATTATCAATCCCGGTTCAATTGGTATGCCCTATTTTGATTGGACGACCTTGAAAAATCACCGTGCCCAGTATGCCTTGCTAGAAGTTGAAGGCGGGGAACTGGTGAATATCCAATTCCGAAAAGTCGCCTATGATTACGAGGCAGAGTTGGAATTGGCCAAAGAAAAAGCTCTTCCTTTCATCGAAATGTATGAAGAATTACGTCGCGAAGATAACTACCAAGGCCATAACCGAGAATTATTGGCTTACTTGAATGACAAGTATGGTTACGTAGAGGATGTTAGGCAGTTTTTCAGATAGGTGAAAATTGAAGAGAGATAGCATTGAGTTTTAAAGGAAGGGCTTAGATGTTTGAGAAGATTAAATTAGAGCCTTTGAACCAGTTTTATCCAGTGAAACTAGATGAGATGAAAAATAGTGAATCAAAGCTAGCTATTCAATCCCTGAGTTCCTCAAGGAATTTTACGTGGAAGTTGGATATGGCTTTTTAAAAAGCAAGGTGGACAATATAAATCGTATCATGGATCCAGAGTCCGTATTAGACTTTAGGTTGAGGCAATATGATTTTGAGTTTTATCCAGATATTGAAATCTACAATCAATTTGAGGATGATAAATTAGTTTTCTTTGAAGCCAATGAAGTAGCACTGCTATCTATCGGATTTGCTGCTGAAAATAAGGGGAAAATCTACTATTATGATAAGGAAATTGCTCCTAATTTAGTAGAGTTTCTAGAACGGCTTATGGAAGATGATACTTTCTATTATGACTTGATATAGCTGGAGTTTTTTGGCGAACAGAAAGAAATACCGATTTTTATAATCATGTTGAAAAGGTCGAGTGCATAATCAATAGTATCGACTAACTTCAAAAGATAATGAACTAGATAGGATGATGACAATGACACAATTTGAAGATAAATTTATGGAAGTTCAGGCTAGTATGATTTCGTTAGCACTGGAATATGTACAAGATCAGGCAGATAAAATATACATTTATGCAATAGCAGATAGTTTATATAGTTTTAATTTGTTTTATGAAATAAAAGGGAACGTTGTACATAAACACTTGGTAAATAATTTCTTACCAGATGATTCTCAAGTTGATATCGATCTACAATCAATCTTACTGAGAGAAGGTATCAAGGATGTAGAAAATATGATTAAAATTTGCCAAGAATACGGTCGCTAGCATCCAACTGAAATGTGGCTTGTCTATGATGTTCAGAAAAACAGGCTTGAAAGTCGCTATAGCTATGAAGGCCGTTATGAGAAGGATGATGACTTAGAGCTACTGCCTAGTATAGAGTTTGAAAAGTGGTTTGAGGAAGTGCAAGGCCAATAACTGTTTTCGACAATGAAATTGCATTGAATTGATGAAGCAGGGGAAAAAGACTGCATAGAAGGTAGGAAAGATTTTTTCGGTCAACTAGTTAATGAACTTGGAGAATAAAGAGAACAATGAAATTGGATCATCAAATTTTCGGTAACATAGAATTTAATAATGGCTGGACAAGACCTATTTCTATAACGATGTTCGGTAAGCAGCATGTTTTAGAGATAAATATTGATGCAGATGAAGATGCAGAATTTGAAATCAACCAAGAAAAAGCCTATACATTTTTTCAAGAACACTTAGATGAAATTGTAACAGAGGTCAATTCTGCTATTTTATCGTACTATAATCGTGAAATATCAGATATTGTTTCCAGTTTTACAAATTTAGCTGAAAGACAATATTTTTTAAATAAAATTGGAGATGATCAGCAAATTTATTCTCTGTTGCAGCCTAAGCAAATCATGTTTCCTCTAACCTTTGATGAAAGTGTTGAAGAATTTGGCTTTTTATGTGATTGTGATTGGGACAAAGAAAATGGTATAGGAATAAAATTTACCAATGGCCTTTTATCTGAAATTGGCTATCAAGATATACTTCTATAAGTATATCATTCATAAATTTATCTATCTTTTATATTCATTGAATAACAAGCATTTAGTCACATTTATCACATGCCTTTCAGCTTCAACCCTCCTATGGAAGACTTGTTAAAGATTTTAGAAAAATCCAAAGTTTAATAGGAGCTAGAGCTGTTTAGAGGATTGGGAGAAAGGAAATCAAGTACGAATATGAAGTGGTTACATTATAAGGGAATTTCCAAGGATATAATAGAAAGTGTGGAGCATAGATTGCAGGTTAGTCTACCAGATGATTATAAGCAAGTCGTTTTGAAATATGATGGTGGCTATCCTAATCCCAATCATTTTAAGGTAGGCGAAAATATAGAAATTTTCAACAATTTAATCAGCCTAGATGAAAACGACTGCAACAATATATATGAGATTCTAGAAGATTTACAGAATCGAATAGGAGATCAGCTGATTCCCTTTGCGGAAGATAGTTTTGGAAATTTATTATGTTTTGATTATTCAGCTGATAAAAGCATCGTTTTTTGGAATCATGAAAAGAACTATGATGAATTTAAAGAAGCGACCTTTGTTTGTTCCAGTTTTTCTAGTCTAATTGAGAGTCTTTTTTAAGAAATATAGACTTTCTATGTACTATCCTTCTTAGTAAAAGATATCGACGTACCAACAGTGAGATTTTAAGCATGATAGGAAAAGAAACAGAATAGATTATAGAAAGGTTAGTTCAATGGTAGAATATGACAACAACAAACTAATAGTGAATGATGAAATTATTAGAACTTTTCAGTTTGGTATACGAGATCTAATAGAAGTAGATGAGGAGTGTATTGTTTTATTAGAAATACCTTTTGATAGTTTGGAGAAAAATAATATTATCAGACTTGATTGTAGAGGAACTGTAGTTTGGACCATTGCTAACAGTGGATACAATAAGCTGACTTATCCATTTGAACAGATGATTTTGAGAGATGGCTGGCTTTATGCGACGGATTTTTACGCTAGAAGATGCAAAATTGATATAAGATCAGGAAAAATAGTGGATGTGTCTACATTCAAATAACCATCTGAAATTATTCGTGGAAAGGTGAATCGCAATAATGAATCAAAATAATAAAGCATTATTTAAAATCAAAGCAATGAACTTGTTTGCTTCCATTTATGGGTGGCTTTCGATATTAATAATCTTTTTCTTATGAATAGTAGTATTAGCAGGAGTGGTGGAGTTTGGTATTCTATGGAGCATGCATGGAAAGCTAAATTAAATGATATTCCTCCTGAAGAATTAATCAGATAAGGAATAAACCAAGAGGTTAAAAATGTTTGAAAATCAATTAAGCCAATTGTTTAATGATATAGCAAATAATGTAAATCGTATGATTCCGGTAACGTGGAATGATTTCTACTTTAATGTTGAGTTAAAGGAAGGGGATGGAGAAGTTTTTTTCTATTTTAATACGAAAGAAAGTCCTGAAAAATATATTTTCTCACATGATATACCAGTAAGCTATGATATTCCATTTTCCGAATATATGGACTCCTTTAATCAATTAATGAGTATTTCTAGAAATATTTTAGAGGTTTTAGAAAATAATAATCAACCTAAATGGTATGCAATGGTTTTAATAGTAAAATCTCGGAAGCAATTAAAAGTTGAGTTTGATTACACTGATTGGTTTGCCAGTCCCTTTTACCTTTAATCAAAGGTTGTTCTTTTTTTTAAACATAAATGTTTAGGAGAAGAACCTGAAAATAATGATTTACTTCAACTTTTTAAAGAAATGGAAGAATATAAAAAACAAAGCTAAATATCTACGACGAACGTTTGAAGGATTTGGAGTATTTTCCCTATGATTTGTTGGTGCAGGGGGATTAAGCCTAGAAAGGGAGTTAGTATATGATAAGAGATAAACATAAAGATCGAGCGTATTTTGAAAAACGTTTGAATTGTTTACAAGAACGCTTAAAAAAGGAAAGTAAGTAAAAGTAAAGATATTATGAAAGATTATCTAGAAGTCCATTACCAATTTTTGGTTCTGTTCAATGAAGAACTAGTGAAACTTTCCTATTCTATAGGGGCTTCGAAAGAGGAGATTTTCCCCTATTATCAAGGGATCCTTTCTAATTTGAAGCTCATTGCCTCCGAGGGAGTTTCCTTTTATCGTGCGGTTGATGTCTTTGCCTTGGGAGTTCTCTATAGTGAGCGCAAGGAGGAGTTTCTAGATGATTTGAAGGATATCTATGCGCAGATGGACCATACAGATGGCTTGATTGAGTACTACATGGTCTATCTATTCCATGATAAGATAGTCCCTTTTCATTCAATTTTAGAGTATCAAAATATGATTGAGGACACTTATGAGAGTGTAGCCAAGGCGCAAGGTTTCTGGTACTATAGCCACTCAGATGCTCCGTGGTATAATAATCATACCAAAGATACTTATGTGGGCTACTGGAGTTTTGACACCGCCGCAACCTGCAAGATCAAAGGAATTTACGATGAACGCTTGAAGGATTTGGAGTATTTTCCGTATGACCTCCTAGTCCAAGGGAAATAATGCTGAATTTGAAAGATAAGTTGATCGAAAGGGGATAAAGATGAAGATCCATTCAGATGTGATAAATGAATTAATAAATATAGACTTTTTGAAGGAAGAAAGAGAAACAAACATACCGATTACTCAGTTAAAGACTGTAAAGGAAGCTGAAAAGAATATTAATAGTTTAAAATGGGAGAATTTTGTCTTAGATAAACGTGGTGATTTTACTGTTTATCTTTTTAAAAATCATGGTGACATTTATAAGCACTGGAATGAACTAGTAGATAGTGTAAAAGAGGAAATCATTCCTCAAATTAAAGAAAGTTTAGACAACCTGATTGCGGAAGGTCAACTTGTAGCATCTATGAAAGATCAGATTGAATTTGATTTCATTGGCTTGGCTATCTACTTGACCATTAAAAACGTGGTTCCTCAAGCTGAGTCAACATTTTTCGATGATTTGTATGCTTTATATCAAGCGGGCTACATTCCTTGTGGTTATACCAAGGGGCACTATAAGGTTTTATAAGGAGAAATATAAAAGAAAACCTTGTTAGCTTATAGCACTATTGACTGGAAGTGACTTAGAAGCTAATTGATTCTCAGTGATTGGAAATTTAAGCAGTTTTATTGAATTAAAGATTTTATAAAATAGGAATGTAACAATGACACAATTTGAAGATAAATTTATGGAAGTTCAGGTTAGCATGATTTCGTTAGCTCTGGAATATGTACAAGATCAGGCAGAAAAAGTATATATTTATTGCATTTCTGAAGAAGCATTACAATCATATAAAGTATTTTATAAGATTAATGGTGTTGTAATAGAAATGGATAAAGTTAATGAAGTTGCAACAAAAAAAGTAGATGATTCTGACAATATGGCATTCGCTGTATTGAGATATGGAGCTGAAGATATACAGACAATGCTTGATATTTGCCAAGAATATGACCTCGAACACCCAACTGAAATGTGGCTGATTTATGACGCTCAGAAAAACAGCCTTGACAGTCGCTATAGCTATGAAGGGCGTTATGATAAGGATGAAGAATTGCTTCCACGTCTAGAGTTTGAAAAATGGTTTGAGGAAGTGAAGAACAGTACTCAAGCTTAATGCTTGCGACAATCTCTAGTTGAATGATAGAAAATCAGAGGCAAAATGCTTTCCATGCGACTAAGCGTGTGGTGGGGCTGTTTTTGAAAAGTAAAACAAAAAGAAAGTTGAAGACAGATGGGGCTGAATTTTGACAAGCATAAAGAACATTTGGAGAAGGATATCCGTGCAGAACTCCAGAAAAAATTTGGATCTGCTTTTGAAATAGAAGGCATTTCTGATATTGTCTTGAGTTCATACTGCCCGACTTTTCTATTTAAAATCAATCTAGAAGATTATAAAGAAAAATTGGATATTTTAGTAGACGGCAGCGATTTACACTTGAAGTGGGGCGAAAAGCCTACATACGGGATACAATACAAGTATCGGCCAGAAACATTGGCGGAAGGACTGGGAAGAATAAAAAACTACCTAGATAAGCCAGAGCAGATTTTTCTTGAACCTCTTACTCCCGAAAATAATTATCTGAAAATACGAGCTATTGAAGCGATGATTGAGAATATTTTTGATGGGAAAACGAAAACGGATAAGTGGGAAAAACCTGTCGAAAAGGGCGAAAATTATCGAGTCATTATTACAAGCATCCTACCTAGCTACAAAGCTTCTTTTACTCTTGAGCTACTAGAACAAGATTTCATTGTAAGAGATATTGTCCCCTTAGATTTTAGTGTAGGAAGTCAAGAATCGTTGCTTGATTGTCCAGTCCAGTTAAATTCCTCTAATTTATCCTCTTTTCTGAGCAAGTGTAAGACTTATTTAGAAGAACATTTAGAAAAAGACAAATCTAGCATAAGTTTTTCTATGGATTCTATGTCTGATTTAGAGCTTATTTTAAAGGCTCCCCTTAGTCTGGATACGGTTGATACAAAGGTTTTAGAAATACAGAAAATTATAGAAGAGCTGTTTTTAGGTAAGATTGAATTTGACAAAACGACGAAGGAAATGGATGGTGACTACCTTTATAGGGCCTATTTCTTTGTAAGATCTAGATTTTATCGGGTTTCTTTCACGATTACGTTGATTGGGCAGCACTTTTACGTAATGGTGTCTCTTCCAGATCATCCAGAACTAAGAGAGAAATGGACGTTACGCGGGTATCCCTACAAACTAACCGAAACAAATCTGAAGTTAGTCTTAAAAGAAGTGGTGGGGTATGGTCTAAAACATAAGCCGCAGATTGAAAATGAGGTGGTTCAGGAGATTCAAGCAAGTCAAGAAGTAACTGAACCTACACCCAAAATTCAGACTCAAGAGAGAGAAACTAAAGACAGTGCGAAAGAGCAGGCAGATAAACGGGCTTACTTAGGATTGAGAAAGCTCTGGAAACTGCAGGTTTTCATGTTCTTTATCTTGATGATTATAGCTTTTGGCTTAGAGATTTATATGGCTAGGTCAGGCTATAAAGCCTTCAAAATGAGGATTCGGTTTAGTTGGGTATCTATGCATAGTTTTTCGTTTTTCTTTCTTACCATGTATGGTTTTTTGACACTCTACCCCAATGGGATGAAGATAAATGAATTTTTGCAGCAGTATCCTCGTTGGAAAGGTTTCCCGACCAAAGGAGTGCCTCTTCCAAAAAAAGAGACTTTGTGGACAATATTAGTCTTGTTGCTGGTTCTACTGCTTGGAGCTATTGATTATTCTGTGCGCAAACCTGAATCAAAAGTTGAAATCCCTAAGTTAAATCAAGAACTATATAGAAGTTTTGACTAAGAAAGAAACTCAGGATGTAGTGATTTGAAAAAGAGCTTATGAGATTCAAGTAGTCAGAATGGAGAAAGTGAAACTTCTACAAAGGGATAATCTTATCAAGTGGCAAGGGCAGACAGCTTTATTCGATAGAGAATGAAAAAATCCTTCGTGAAAAACCTCTGCAAGCTCTTTCAATTTGTGGTAAAATAAGAGTAACAGAAATTAGAAAAGGAAATCAATTATGAAATTTCTAGAATTAAACAAAAAGCGTCATGCGACTAAGCATTTCAATGACAAACCGGTAGATCCTAAAGATGTCCGTACAGCTATTGAGATTGCGACCTTGGCACCAAGTGCTCATAATAGTCAGCCTTGGAAGTTTGTAGTAGTGCGTGAGCGAAATGAAGCCCTAGCGGGCATTGCTTTTGGCTCTAACCAAGATCAAATCAAGGAAGCTCCGGTGACAATTGCCCTCTTTACAGATACGGATTTGGCTAAGCGGGCAAGAAAAATCGCGCGTGTCGCTGGAGTAAGAAATTTTTCTGATGAACAGCTTCAATTTTACATGCAGAATTTGCCAGCTGAGTTTGCTCGCTATAATGACCAGCAAAAGAGTGATTACTTGGCCCTTAACGCTGGCTTGGTAGCTATGAACCTTGTTTTGGCCTTGACTGACCAAGGGATTGGCTCAAATATCATCCTAGGATTTGATAAATCAAAAGTCAACGAAGTTTTGGAAATTGATGAGCGCTTCCGCCCGGAACTCTTGATTACTGTTGGTTATACAGACGACAAGCTAGAGCCTAGCTATCGATTACCAGTTGACGAGATTATCGAAAAGCGTTAATAAAGTAAAAAAACAGAAATCGCGATTTAATTTAGATATTTTAAATCGAAGTGTTTTATAGAGGTGAGAAAATGACAATCGATTTTAAAGCAGAAGTTGAAAAACGTAGAGAAGCTCTGTTGGCAGACTTGTTCAGCCTTTTAGAAATTAATTCAGAGCGGGATGACTCAAAGGCAGACAAGGAGCATCCTTTTGGACCTGGTCCTGTAAAGGCCTTGCATAAGTTCTTGGAAATTGCTGAACGCGATGGTTATCCAACTCAAAATGTGGACAATTATGCTGGTCACTTTACTTTTGGTGAAGGAGAAGAAGAGCTGGGTATCTTTGCCCATATGGATGTGGTACCTGCTGGAAGTGGTTGGGATACAGACCCTTATACACCGACGATTAAGGAAGGCCGTCTCTATGCCCGTGGTTCTAGTGATGACAAGGGACCAACTATGGCATGTTACTACGGCTTGAAAATCATCAAAGACTTGGGCTTGCCGGTTTCTAAGCGCGTGCGCTTTGTGGTGGGGACAGATGAAGAGTCTGGCTGGAAAGACATGGAGTATTACTTTGCTCATGTAGGCCTGCCTGAGCCTGATTTTGGCTTCTCACCAGACGCTGAGTTCCCGATTATCAATGGTGAAAAAGGAAATATCACAGAGTACCTGCATTTTGCTGGTGAAAATGCTGGCGCAGCACGCCTGCATAGCTTTACTGGTGGGCTGCGGGAGAACATGGTACCTGAGTCTGGGACAGCCATCGTATCAGGTCACTTGCCAAATCTAGTTGATACATTGGAGCAATTTGCTAAGGAAAATGGGCTAGACTTTACTTATGAAGAACTAGCCGGTGGCCAAGTCACTGTAACCATTATCGGTAAGTCTGCGCACGGTGCTTCTCCTCAGTCTGGTGTCAATGGTGCAACCTATTTGGCCAAATTCCTGACGCAGTTTGACTTTGCTGGCCTAGCTAAGGATTACCTAGATGTGGCTGGAAATATTCTCCTAAATGACCATGAAGGTAAGAACTTAAAGATTGCTCATGTGGATGAGAAGATGGGATCTCTATCAATGAATGCTGGCGTTTTCCGCTTTGACGAAAATAAGGCTGACAACACAATTGCCCTCAATATTCGCTATCCTAAGGGAACTAGTCCAGAAGCCATTCAAAATGTTTTAGAGCAGCTGCCAGTGACCAAAGTGACCTTGTCTGAGCATGGACACACTCCTCACTATGTACCGATGGAAGATCCGTTGGTGCAGACCTTGCTGGCTGTTTATGAAAAACAAACTGGACTGAAAGGTCATGAGCAAGTTATCGGTGGTGGTACCTTTGGACGCCTCTTAAAACGTGGTGTCGCTTACGGCGCGATGTTCCCAGACTATATCGACACTATGCACCAAGCCAATGAATTTATCGATGTGGAAGATCTCTTTCGCGCGGCTGCAATTTATGCTGAAGCTATCTACGAATTGATCAAATAAGATAAGAACTCATTTGGCTATGCCAGGTGAGTTTCTTTTCAAGGAAGGAAATATGATGCGGACAATAGAAGATATTACCAAGGCCATTATAGCTGACCCACAGAATCAAACTTTCACAGAGCAGGGCATTAAGCCACTCTTTGCTGCGCCTGAGAATGCTCGGATTAACATTGTCGGTCAAGCGCCGGGGCTGAAAACCCAGCAGGCAGGGCTTTACTGGAAGGACAAGAGTGGTGACCGGCTGAGAGAATGGTTGGGTGTTGATGAGGAAACTTTCTATCAGTCTGGATATTTTGCGGTTTTGCCCATGGATTTTTATTTCCCTGGGCATGGTAAGTCTGGGGACTTACCACCTCGTAAGGGCTTTGCAGACAAATGGCATCAGCCGATTTTAGAGCTCCTACCAGATATTGAGCTGACTATTTTGATTGGCCAGTATGCGCAGAAATATTATCTGCAGCAAAAAGGAAATGTCAAACTGACCGAGACGGTTCAGCATTATCAAGACTACCTGCCAGACTTTTTTCCCTTGGTACACCCATCGCCCCGTAATCAAATCTGGATGGCTAAGAATCCTTGGTTTGAGTCAGAAGTGGTGCCAGATTTGAAAGCATTGGTACAAAAGATTATTCATCAATAAAGGAGGAAAACTATGGATGCTTATCAACAAGTGGCTAATAAGTTGCAAGAGTTGGGAATTACCTTTGATGTGGTGGAGCACCCACCTGTATTTACGACAGAGCAGGCAGATAGCTATATTGAAGGAATGGAAGGAGTCCGGACTAAGTCCATGTTTTTGACCAATAAAAAGAAAACTCAGTACTATCTGCTCATAATGGATGACAAGAAACGATTGGATATGGATGACTTTAAAGTTCAAGTGGGAGCCGATCGGATTCGAATGGCCTCATTGGACTCCTTGGCTGAGAAAATGACCCTACCAGCAGGAACGGTATCACCTTTTGGTTTGTTAAATAATGAAGAAAAAGACATTCTAGTTTATTTTGATAAGGACATTGTATCAGAAGATATCATGGCTTTCCATCCCAATACTAATGAAAAGACGATTTTCCTTGCGACCCAAGATCTCTTCAAGTTCTTGACTCATCTGGGTTATGATTATCAAATTTTGGAACTATAATTTTGAAAATGCTGTGGGGCTTCTTGCCTTGCAGTATTTTTCTTGACACAAAAACGTTAGGAAAATTATCATTCTTCTCAAAGAGCAAGAGAAGAAGAGAAATAGAAAAAAGCCTGAGTGATATTCAGGCTTTCTTGGATAGATTGAATAGAGTTTTTAGTTGGATGCTTGAGTGCTGGACTCTGTTGTTGTATGTTGGTCCTGACTTGTCGAACTGCTGTCAGTGGAAGTAGTTGTATGGCTCGTATTCGTTTCTGCGCTTGAGGAGCTTGATGGTGTTTCGGTCTCAGTAGCAGCAGAGGTTTCTGTTGGAGTCGAGCTAACAGATGTCGATTCCTTTTCTACTTCCTTGATAATGGTAGTAGTCGTTGTCGAGCTACCTGTATCAGTTTTTGATTTTGAGTCATTGTTGTTCATAAGGTTCATGATGGTAAAGCAAGCAATGACGATTGAAAGAAGACTGGCAATTGTAGCAATAGTCTTTTGTAGGGCGGAAAAGCCCGTTTTAATATGCTGACTTGTCGGTTTTCGATTTGAAGTGCTGTTATTTTTTTCTCTGCGAGAATAGTTTTCCATGTAAAAGTCGCTCCTTTTCGTTCTTAATTTATTATACGTCTTTTATTTAGAAAAGTCTTCCAAAAATCTGAATTTTTTAAATGAAAACGTACACAAAAGATAAATAACAACAGCTCTAAAAGGCGGAGAGATAAGCCTCTTAGAGCTGTTAGTTTTATCAAAATGTTAGAGCTATTTTGGTGTCCTTTCAGAGTTAAGGGCAGCTTGAGCCACGGCAAGCCGAGCAGCTGGGACTCGATAAGGAGAGCAGGAGACATAAGTGACACCGATTTCTTGTAAGAAAGGAATGGAAGCCGGATCACCGCCAACTTCACCACAAACTCCGATGGACAGGTTTGGCTCTATTTGGCGAGCTTTTTCAATGGCCAATTTCATCAATTGGCCGACACCTTCTTGATCAAGGCTTTGGAAAGGATCCTGAGTGAGCAACTTTTTCTCTTTATAATCATTGAGGAATTTTCCGATATCATCCCTTGAAAAGCCAAAAGTCATCTGGGTCAAGTCATTGGTTCCAAAGCTGAAGAAGTCTTTAGAAAATATCAGACGGAGGTCATAAATATTACAGATGAATCCATTGAAGAGACAGCTTTCCTGATTGAAGATTATTTAAAAAAGTTAGATATGATTGGTGAGGCGAAGTAATCGTCTTCAGGGCCGGTTCCTAAATTTATCAGGTAGGAACTGCGCCCTTTTCTTGTTCCTATCCTCGTTTCGTGTTACAATAGGAGTATTGATTTTTACTGATAAAAACAGAGGAAAAAGATGATTTATTTAGATAATTCAGCGACGACCAATCCCTATCCAGAGGCGCTGGCTACCTACACAGAAGTGGCTTCTAAAATCTGGGGAAATCCTTCCAGTCTGCATAGTTTGGGCAGTCAGGCGACCCGTCTCTTAGAAGCTTCTCGTCGGCAAATAGCAGAGCTTTTAGGCAAGTCTTCGTCGGAGATTTTTTTTACGTCTGGCGGGACTGAAGGGGACAACTGGGTGCTTAAGGGAGTAGCTTTTGAAAAGATTCCCTTTGGTAAACACATTATCGTATCCAACATTGAGCATCCTGCGGTTAAAGAATCAGCTCTCTGGTTGCAGAATCAGGGATTTGAAGT
This sequence comes from Streptococcus cristatus AS 1.3089, assembly GCF_000385925.1. NCBI lineage: Bacteria > Bacillati > Bacillota > Bacilli > Lactobacillales > Streptococcaceae > Streptococcus > Streptococcus cristatus. The sequence goes on along the minus strand of NC_021175.1, from coordinate 990,197 downwards.
CGATTTTGCTCCAGTTGATAAGGCAGGTTTTGTTGATGTAGATAAGCTGGCAGAGCTGATTCGACCAGACACCACTCTGGTCTCTATCATGGCTGTCAACAACGAAATCGGCAGTATTCAGCCTATCCAGAAAATATCAGAACTGCTAGCAGACAAGCCGACTATTTCCTTTCATGTGGATGCTGTGCAGGCTGTTACGAAGATTCCGACAGCCGCTTATCTGACGGATCGCGTGGATTTTGCAACCTTCTCCAGTCACAAATTTCACGGCCTTCGGGGCGTAGGATTTGTCTATATCAAGTCTGGCAAGAAAATTAGTCCGCTTTTGACTGGTGGTGGTCAGGAGTCGGATAAGCGCTCCACAACGGAAAATCTCGCCGGCATCGCAGCCACGGCCAAGGCTCTGCGTTTGTCCATGGAAAAGCAAGAAGTATTTGCCCAGCGGACGGCTCAGATGAAGGCGATTATTCTTGAAGAGCTACAGAAGTATCCAGATGTGGTGATTTTCTCAGACATGGAAGATTTTGCGCCTCATATCCTGACCTTTGGTATCAAGGGAGTACGAGGTGAAGTTGTCGTCCATGCCTTTGAAGACTATGAGATTTATATCTCGACGACCAGCGCTTGCTCTTCCAAGGCTGGTAAGCCAGCAGGGACCCTGATTGCTATGGGCGTCGAAAAGTTTCTCGCTCAGACCGCTGTCCGTATCAGTTTGGATGCTGATAATGATATGAGCCAGATAGAGCAATTTTTAACGACCTTTAAAATCATTTACGAAAAACCAGAAAAGTAAGGTAAACAATGCAATATTCAGAAATTATGGTGCGCTACGGTGAGCTGTCTACTAAGGGCAAGAACCGCATGCGCTTTATCAACAAACTCAAACGCAATATCCAAGCTGTCTTGTCAGTCTATCCGCAGGTCCATGTCAAGGCTGACCGTGACCGGACCCATGTCTATCTGCATGGAACAGACTATCAGCCTGTTGCTGAGTCGCTCAAGCAGATTTTTGGGATTCAGAATTTCTCGCCGTCTTATAAAATCGAAAAGTCTGTACCAGCTCTAATCGAAGCTGTCCAAACCATCATGAAGGAAGTTTATCAAGAAGGTATGACCTTTAAGATTTCCAGCAAACGCAGTGATCACAGCTTTGAATTGGATAGCCGCGAGCTCAATCAGACATTGGGGGATGCTGTTTTTGAGGCCATTCCAAATGTTCAGGTCAAGATGAAAGCGCCAGATATTGACCTACGTGTCGAAATTCGTGAAGAAGCGGCTTATATCTCTTATGAGACCATTCGTGGTGCTGGGGGACTGCCAGTTGGCACTTCAGGAAAAGGCATGCTTATGCTGTCTGGTGGGATTGACTCACCGGTGGCTGGCTATCTGGCTCTCAAGCGCGGTGTGGATATCGAGGCGGTTCACTTTGCTAGTCCGCCTTACACCAGTCCAGGCGCGTTGAAAAAAGCTCAAGATTTGACGCGAAAACTGACCAAGTTTGGTGGCAATATCCAGTTTATCGAAGTTCCTTTTACGGAGATTCAGGAGGAGATTAAAGCTAAGGCTCCAGAAGCTTACCTGATGACACTGACTCGTCGCTTTATGATGCGTATTACGGATCGGATTCGAGAGGAACGGGGCGGGCAAGTCATCATCAATGGAGAAAGTCTTGGTCAAGTGGCAAGTCAAACCATCGAGAGTATGCAGGCTATTAACGCCGTGACCAATACACCGGTTATCCGTCCTGTTGTGACTATGGATAAGCTGGAAATCATTGAGATTGCAGAAAAAATTGATACTTTCCAAATCTCTATCCAGCCATTTGAAGACTGCTGTACTATTTTTGCGCCAGATCGGCCTAAAACCAATCCAAAAATCAAGAATGCTGAGCAGTATGAAGCTCGCTTAGATGTTGAAAGATTGGTAGAACGCGCTGTTGCAGGCATCATGATCACTGAAATCAGACCACAGGCAGAGACTGATGAAGTTGACGAGCTGATTGAGGGGTTGTTATAGGAGCTTAGAAGTAGCTTTCTACCGAATGAATCTGGAAAACTATCTATTGATGATGTAGATAAAAGGGGATATTTATGAACGAATGGGATTCCTTTTTGAGTGGACTCATGGGAGCATTGTCTTGGAAAGATGGACAAGATAATGCTTTGCTGTTTGGAATGCCCAGTTGGACTTATTTATTAGGACTTGGTATTCACTTTTTGGTTATCATAGGATTTTTGGGGTTAATCCTATTTGAATTTTATAAAAATAAAGTTCGAGCCGGTTCTTGGAAGGGAGCTTTCAGAAACTCTTGGAATTATAATATATCTACGAATGGACGTGTCAAAAGTATTTTAAGTCTTGTGTTTGGCCTACCTATTATTTTCATTGCAATTCCCTTCTATGCGGGCTATCGAATGACCAATGGTATCTGGCGCTATCATTACTTTACTAATCAGACAACCGAGCTAAAAACGGCTTTAGTGACTGGTGTTGATACCGAGACCGGAGGAAGCAAGTCTACCTATTCTCGTATTACCTTCACTATTACGGTTGATGGGAGAGAGCGAGAAGTCAATGTTTCAGATAGTAATAAAAGTCTTGCCAGATCAGACTAAAAAACATTTGAAGCCTCCGATAGCTATTGATGTTCATGTCAATCAAGAAGGGCAGATTGTATATTTGAAATAAATGGAAGTAAAGTATGAGGATATTTAATTGAAAATCCGTTTTCATTAAATAAAATCACTTGCCAAAGGTTAGTAGAAGTGCTATACTAAGAATGTTGACTATGCACAGCCTGTGCAACCGCTCGAACATCGTAGCTCACATTTAGCGAGTATTAAGTGGTTCGTCCCACGATGCTAGGCGAGTCTTCACAAAAATACGGGGAAATCCCAAAAAAATCATAGGAGGTGCATAATGAGCACATACGCAATCGTTAAAACTGGCGGAAAACAAGTTAAAGTTGAAGTTGGTCAAGCTATCTACGTTGAAAAATTGGATGTTGAAGCTGGTCAAGAAGTGACTTTTAACGAAGTTGTTCTTGTTGGTGGTGATAAAACTGTTGTCGGAACTCCACTTGTTGCTGGAGCTACTGTAGTTGGAACTGTTGAAAAACAAGGAAAACAAAAGAAAGTTGTTACTTACAAGTACAAACCTAAAAAAGGTAGCCACCGCAAACAAGGTCACCGTCAACCTTACACTAAAGTTGTCATTAACGCAATCAACGCTTAATTTATAGGAGAACACATGATACAGGCGGTCTTTGAGAAAGCCGAAGATGGCGAGCTGAGGAGTGCGGAAATTACTGGACACGCCGAAAGTGGCGAATACGGCTTTGATGTCGTGTGTGCATCGGTTTCTACGCTTGCCATAAATTTTATCAATTCAATTGAAAAATTTGCAGGCTACGAACCAATCTTAGAATTAAACGAAGAAGAAGGCGGATTTTTACGAGTAGAAATACCAACGGATATTCCGCCGCACCAGAGAGAAATGACTCAACTTTTCTTTGAATCATTCTTCTTGGGGATGGCAAACTTATCGGAGGACTCATCTGAGTTCGTCCAAACCAAAGTTATCACAGAAAACTAACACGGAGGAAAAACACTATGTTAAAAATGAATCTTGCAAACTTGCAACTTTTCGCCCACAAAAAAGGTGGAGGTTCAACGTCAAACGGACGTGATTCACAAGCAAAACGTCTTGGAGCTAAAGCAGCTGACGGACAAACAGTAACTGGAGGATCTATCCTTTACCGTCAACGCGGTACTCACATCTACCCAGGTGTTAACGTTGGCCGCGGTGGAGATGATACATTGTTCGCGAAAGTTGAAGGCGTAGTACGCTTTGAACGCAAAGGTCGCGATAAAAAACAAGTATCAGTTTACCCAATTGCGAAATAATTCATTATTGATAAAAATCCCTGTCTCAAGATTGGGATTTTTATTTTTGAGATAAATTTGAAATCGTTTCCTTGACATTTTCTCTTCTTAGTGTTTTAATATACCCTATAGGGGTATAAAGGAGAAAAATATGTTTCATTTTTTTACAAAGATAGATAGTATTTCAACGGATGAGTTGGAGAAGCGATTGAAGTCCAATATCCAACTAATTGATGTACGGACACCATCCGAATTTCGTAGAGGGCATATCAAAGAGGCCCAGAATGTTCCTTTGAGCCAAATTGGTCAATTTGCTCCAGCTAAAAAGGAGACGATTTACGTTATTTGCCATTCAGGCGTGCGGAGCAAGATGGCAGCGAAAAAGCTGAAGAAAAAGGGCTATGATGTTGTCAATGTCTGCGGTGGTATGAGCGCTTGGACAGGGAAAACCATTAAGTAGAAGGGGTTAAACAATGAAAATTATTATCGTTGGTGGAGTTGCAGGCGGTATGTCTGCAGCAACACGTTTAAGACGGCTGGTGGAAGATGCTGAAATTGTAATTTTGGAAAAAGGTCCTTTTGTATCTTTTGCGAACTGCGGCCTGCCTTATTATATTTCTGGTGAAATTGCTGAGCGAGAAGCTCTCTTGGTTCAAACACCTGAAAGTCTCAAGGCACGCTTTAACTTGGATGTGCGACCTTTTCATGAGGTGGTGAAAATTTCGCCTGAAGAGCACACGGTGACGGTGGCTCATGATGGTTCAGAGTTCACAGAGCAGTATGACAAGCTGATTCTTTCACCTGGGGCGAAGCCTTTTATTCCTGAGATTGAAGGACTTTCAGAAGCAACTAATGTCTTCACTTTACGCAATGTTCCAGACTTGGATCAGATCATGTTAGCCTTGGATGAAGAGCCACAAGAGGCTGTGGTCATCGGTGCTGGATTTATCGGCCTAGAAACGGCTGAAAATCTGCGTAAGCGTGGCCTGAATGTGACAATCGTAGAAAAGGCACCGCATGTCTTGCCTCCACTGGATGAGGAAATGGCAGCTTTTGTCCAAGCGGAATTAGCCGATAAGGGAGTGAAAGTCATCACTTCCCAGTCGGCTAATCGCTTCGAAGAAAAGGGCAAAGTGATCGTCTTGGAAGATGGTCAAAAATTAGCTTCAGATGTGACTATTCTCTCTGTCGGGGTCCAACCTGAAAATAGCTTGGCCAAGGTAGCAGGCATTGAGACAGGTCTTCGTGGGGGCATCTTAGTTGATGAGCATTATGAGACGAGCCAGAAAGATATTTTTGCAGTCGGAGACGCCATCCTTGTCAAGCAGGAAATTACTGGTGAAGATGCTCTGATTGCCTTAGCCTCACCTGCTAATCGTCAAGGCCGTCAGGTAGCAGATGTGATTGCTGGCTTGGAGCGGAAGAATAAGGGAAGCATTGGCACGGCTATTGTGCGTGTCTTTGACATGACAGCAGCTTTAACAGGTCTGAACGAGCGTTTCCTTCAGCGAAATCAGCTTCCTTACCAAGTGATTCATGTCAGCGGTAAGGATCATGCGGGCTACTATCCAGGTGCGACTGACTTGACCTTGAAATTGCTCTTTGAGCCAAAAACTGGAAAAATCTATGGTGCTCAAGGTGTTGGTAAAAAAGGCGTTGACAAGCGGATTGATATCCTGGCGACGGCTATTAAAGGAAATCTGACGATTTTTGATTTGCCAGAGCTGGAGTTTACCTATGCACCACCTTTTGGTTCAGCCAAGGATCCAGTCAATATGCTGGGCTATGCAGCGATGAATCTAGCAGAAGGCTTGAGTGAAAATATCCAATGGCACCAGCTGGAAGACGAGTTAGCAAGCGGGAAAGTCTTTTTAGATGTCCGGACACTTAATGAGTTTAATCAAGGACGCCTGAAGGAGGACAAGACAGTCCATATTCCTCTAAATGAACTCAGAGAACGCTTGACTGAGCTGGATAAAGAAGCAGAATATATCGTAAGCTGTCACAGCGGTTTGCGCAGCTATATTGCCGAGCGAATCTTAAAACAAGCAGGATTTGCAGTGAAAAATCTAGACGGAGCTTATGCTTTGTACAAAATGGTAAAACCAGAAGGAGTAGAAAAATGAAAACTATATCAGCAGCTGACTTAGAAAAGCAGTATCAATCTGAAAAATTGGCCATCGTAGATGTGCGCGAAAGGCATGAATTTCAAGCGGGTCATATCCCAAATGCTGGAAATCTTCCGCTCAGTGAGTTGGAAACTGGCTATAAAAAGCTGGATCCTGACTACAAATACTATGTCATTTGCCAAGGAGGAGCGCGTTCAGCGACTGCTTGCCAATTTCTTGCCATGCAGGGCTTTGATGTGACCAACGTATCAGGTGGCATGAATGCTTGGTCTGGAGAGATTGAATAAAAGATAAAAGAGAGTAGGAAAGAAATCGGTAATTCGTTAGAATTCGATTTCGTCGTCCCACCTCCGCATAGTTGAGTAGGGCTGTAAAAGCTGATGAAATCAGCCTAGTAGAGTCCGCTCAACCACTGCGTCTTGCTCGACAATCCAAAGACAATTGAGAGGCTAGGACTTTTGTCCCAGCCTCTTTTTTCCTGTTCTTCTTATTTTCGATTTACCAGAAAATGAATAGCTTTCTCTATTCTTTCCCTTTGTTTTTTCGGATCATCTGATGGATTTTCTAGGCAATCCGTTAAATTCTCAGTAATAACCATCTCAATAACACGGTCAACGCTGGAGCGGACGGCTAATAACTGTGTGAGAATATCTGAACATTCCCTGTCCTCTTCAATCATTTTTTGAATGCCTCTCAACTGACCTTCAGAGCGCTTGAGGCGAGTAATATAATTAGAATTCACGGTGATTTCCTCGTTTGTTTACATTGAGTTTATTATATGCTTAATCTGTATATTTGTCAATTGGATTGGTTGGAGGCAGTTTTCAGAAATTTTCCATAATGACTCTCTGATTCTTCTATTTACTTTTCATCATAATTTTGGTATAATAGTTTATGTTATAAAATGTAACATAGAAATTGGACTAAGATTAATATTGGATCAAATAAAGGAATGGCTTTATTTTTACTTCTCTTATTCTTAGGCTTCTCTCGATTTTTGGAGGTGTATTTATGAAAGTATCAAAAATGCTTTTAGCTACTGGAGTGGTACTTAGTGCAGGCGTGTTCTTGTCAGCTTGTGGCAAATCCTCATCTAGTACATCAACGTATTCTTATGTTTATGCCAGCGATCCAGACAGCTTGAACTACCTGACCACTAACCGTGCAACTACATCAGACGTTATTACAAACCTTGTAGATGGTCTTTTGGAAAATGATGAATATGGAAATCTAGTTCCTTCTCTTGCGGAATCATGGACAGTTTCCCAAGACGGCCTGACTTACACATATAAGCTTCGTAAGGATGCTAAGTGGTTCAATGTTGATGGCGAAGAAGTTGCAAGTGTGAAAGCTCAAGACTTTGTGACTGGACTTAAATATGTTGCTGACCAAAAGTCTGAAGCCCTTTACCTGATTCAGGACTCGATTAGTGGCTTAGATGCCTATGTCAAAGGCGACGAAAAAGACTTTTCAAAAGTCGGGGTGAAGGCAATAGATGATTATACTGTTCAATACACGCTGACACGCCCAGAGCCTTATTGGAACTCTAAAACTACGAATAATATCTTGTTCCCTGTCAATGAAGAATTTTTGAAGTCTAAAGGAAAAGATTTTGGTTCTGTTGATCCATCAAGTATTCTTTACAACGGTCCTTTCCTTTTGAAATCTTTGACTTCTAAATCGTCTATGGAATTCGTTAAAAATCCAAATTATTACGATAAAGACAAGGTCAGTCTAGAAGATGTCAAATTAACCTACTATGATGGGTCAGACCAAGAATCTTTAATTCGCAACTTCAGCGATGGTGCTTATAGCGGTGCTCGTCTCTATCCAAATACTTCAGGATTTGCAACAGTTAAGAAAAAATATGCGGATAATATCCTTTACAGCCCGCAGGATGCGACCTCATATTATTTTAATTTCAACTTCAATCGTCAATCATACAATCACACTTCCAAAACAAGTGATGATCAGAAGAATGCAACAAAAGAAGCAGTCCTAAATAAGGACTTCCGTCAGGCTGTCAATTTTGCCCTTGATCGGACTGCCTATGGTGCACAAAGTAATGGTGAAGACGGAGCTACCAAGCAGTTAAGAAATACGCTTGTTCCACCAACATTTGTTCAAATCGGCGATCAAACATTTGGGCAAGTTGTTGCTTCTAAACTAGTAAATTACGGCACAGAATGGGCCAACGTTGATCTCACTGACGCTCAAGATGCCTACTATAACCCAGACAAAGCCAAGGCAAAATTTGCCAAGGCTAAGGAAGCTTTGGAAGCTAAGGGAGTTCAATTCCCAATTCATTTGGACCTTCCTGTGGACCAGGCTGATAAGGTGGGAATCCAATGGGCAAGCTCAGTGAAACAATCCATCGAATCAACCTTGGGTGCAGAAAATGTAGTTATTGACTTGCAGAAGATTAGTGTAGATGATTTGAATAATGTCACCTATTTTGCCAATACTGCAGCTCAAAAAGATTATGACTTCTACACAGGCGGCTGGTCAGCTGACTATCAAGATCCATCTACCTACTTAGATACTCTAAATGTAAATAATGGTGCTAGCTTGCAAAACTTTGGTTTTGAGCCAGGCCAAGATATGGACAAGATGAAAGATCTGGGCTTGGATACTTATACCAAGATGTTAGAAGAGGCAAATGCTGAAACAAAAGATGTGAAAGTTCGCTATGAAAAATATGCGGATGCGCAAGCTTGGTTGCTTGATAGCGGCATTATCATGCCGACCATTTCAGGAGGCGGTAGTCCTTCTGTAAGTAAGTCCAAACCTTTCAGTCGTGCTTACTCACTGGTTGGAATCAAGGGATCTGGCTTTAACTTTAAATATACCAAGCTCAGAAGCGAGATTGTAACGACCAAAGAATATGAAGAAGCTAAGAAAAAATGGCAAGAAAAAACATTGGAATCTAACCAAAAAGCCCAAGAAGAACTAGCAGATCATATCGAAAAGAAATAAAATATAGAAAGAGGCTGGGACAAAAGTCCTAGCCTCTCAATTGTCTTTGGATTGTCGAGCAAGACGCAGTGGTTGAGTGGGCTCTACTAGGCTGATTTCATCAACTTTTACAGCCCTACTCAACTGTGCGGAGGTGGGACGACGAAATCGAATTCTAACGAATCACCGATTTCTGTCCTACTCTCTTTTGATTTGCCCTAGATTAGAAATTTCATAAAAGGAGCCATTTAGGCTTGTTTTTTTGTAAAAAATTAGTTATAATAAATGAGTTGCCACCCTTAGTGTAATGGATATCACGTAAGATTCCGGTTCTTGAGATGGGAGTTCGATTCTCTCAGGGTGGATGATTTAAGCTTGGACTCGTGAGAGTCCTTTTTTGTCATCTAAGGGAGGAAATTGCTATGGCAGTAAAGTTAATCACTCATACCTTGATTGAGAAGGATGGGCAGTATTTGCTTATCAAACGCTCTAAAATAAAGCGTGGACTTCCTAATGTCTATTCGGGCTACTGGAATATTCCAGGCGGAAGTGTAGAGGAAAACGAGGCTGGGACAAAAATCCTAGCCTCTCAATTGTCTTTGGATTGTCGATCAAGACGCAGTGGTTGAGTGGGCTCTACTAGGCTGATTTCATCAGCTTTTACAGCCCTACTCAACTGTGCGGAGGTGAGACGGACGAAATCGAATTCTAACGAATTACCGATTTCTGTCCCACTCTCTACGTGAAGCTATGGAGGAAGTCAATCAAAAGATTCAGCTTGATAGGATTATTCATGAAGATAGTCAATTTGACTCAAGTAAAAATGCTGTTTTTACACGCTTGGTTTATGGGGCGAGGACTATAGAGCAGCGTGATATTATATTAGATCCAGAAGAGCATACGGACTTTGTCTGGATTTCTTCTTTGGAAGATATGGAGGGAGAGCTGATTGTTCCATATATGATTGATATTTTTGATGATAAATCCATGTAAAAAACATCCCCTTTTAGCAAGGAGATGTTTTTTCTGATTAGTTTTTAGATGCTGCTTGGAATTCTGGATTTTTCCATGCTTCATCAATGATTGCTTGCAATTCTTTAGCAGATGCTTGCATCTTTTGAGTTTCCGCATCGTTCAATGGGATGTTTACTGGGCGTACGATACCGTGTGCACCAACGATTGCTGGTTGGCCGATAAAGACATTTTCAACACCGTATTGACCTTCTTGGAAGACAGAAAGTGGAAGAACTGCATTTTCATCGTCAAGGATAGCTTTAGTAATACGAGCAAGAGCTACAGCGATACCGTAGTAAGTTGCACCTTTCTTGTTGATGATTGAGTAAGCAGCGTCACGAACAGAGATGAAGAGATCTACAAGGTCAGCTTCGTTCAAGTCGCGGTTTGCTTGCAACCATTGTTCCAATTTAACACCGGCAACGTTAGCGTGTGACCATACAGCAAACTCAGAGTCACCGTGTTCACCCATGATGTAGGCATGGACTGAACGAGCATCAACACCGATTTTATCAGCCAAAGCTTGACGGAAGCGAGCTGAGTCAAGTGATGTACCTGAACCGATAACGCGTTCTTTAGGGAAACCTGAGAATTTCCATGTAGAGTAAGTCAAGACGTCAACTGGGTTAGCTGCCACAAGGAAGATTCCATCAAAGCCTGAAGCAACAACTTGTTCAACGATTGATTTGTTGATAGCAAGGTTTTTACCTACAAGGTCAAGACGTGTTTCACCTGGTTTTTGAGGGGCACCTGCAGTGATGACTACGAGGTCAGCGTCCGCACAGTCTTCGTATTTAGCTGCGTAGATTTTCTTAGGTGAAGTGAAAGCAAGCGCGTGGCTAAGGTCTTCAGCATCACCAACAGCTTTGTCAAACAATTGAGGGATTTCGATGATACCCAATTCTTGTGCAATTCCTTGGTTAACGAGCGCAAATGCGTAAGATGAACCTACGGCACCGTCACCGACAAGGATGACTTTTTTATGTTGTTTAGTAGCAGTCATTTCTAAACATCTCCTTATTATTTTTAGGGATTTTCCCCATACACCTACATTCTACCACTTTTGAGACAGTTTGTCACGGCTAACCGTGGGATTTTGACCCCTAAAGGATATGTAAACGTTTTTATATTCGGCATTAAATACTGAAAATATAGCTAAAATGTGGTATAATGAGATAGTGATTTAATATTGAAACGAGGCATTTTTTAATGCAAGATAGAAACTTAGTAAATGTCAATTTGACCAGTGAAATGAAGACCAGTTTCATCGATTACGCAATGAGTGTTATCGTGGCTCGGGCGCTTCCAGATGTTCGCGATGGTCTTAAACCGGTTCATCGCCGGATTCTTTATGGCATGAATGAGCTGGGCGTTACGCCTGATAAGCCTCATAAGAAATCAGCTCGTATCACAGGGGATGTCATGGGTAAGTATCACCCGCATGGAGACTCCTCTATTTATGAAGCGATGGTGCGGATGGCTCAATGGTGGAGCTATCGTTACATGCTGGTAGACGGTCATGGAAACTTCGGTTCGATGGACGGAGATGGGGCCGCTGCCCAGCGTTATACAGAAGCACGTATGAGCAAGATTGCTCTGGAGATGCTTCGTGATATCAATAAAAATACTGTTGATTATATCGACAACTATGATGCCAGCGAGAGAGAGCCTGTCGTTCTTCCTGCCCGCTTTCCTAATTTGCTTGTAAATGGAGCGACAGGGATTGCTGTTGGGATGGCGACCAATATTCCTCCACATAATCTAGGCGAGTCTATTGATGCAGTTAAGCTGGTCATGGACAATCCAGAAGCAACGACTCGTGACATCATGGAAGTCCTGCCTGGCCCAGATTTTCCAACAGGAGCACTGGTGATGGGTAAGTCTGGTATTCACCGGGCTTATGAAACGGGGAAGGGTTCGATTGTTCTTCGTTCTCGTACTGAAATCGAAGAGATGAAAAATGGCCGCGAGCGAATTGTCGTAACCGAGTTCCCTTACATGGTTAATAAGACTAAGGTTCACGAGCATATTGTTCGTCTGGTGCAGGAAAAACGCATTGACGGTATCACAGCCGTTCGTGATGAGTCCAATCGTGAAGGGGTTCGTTTTGTCATTGAGGTTCGTCGTGACGCCTCTGCTCATGTCATTTTAAATAACCTATTCAAGCTGACTCAGATGCAGACCAATTTCAGCTTCAATATGCTGGCTATTCAAAATGGTGTGCCGAAGATTCTGTCTCTACGTGAGATTTTGTTGGCCTACATTGAGCACCAAAAAGAAGTAGTGACTCGACGGACGGCCTTTGATAAAGAAAAGGCGGAAGCGCGAGCTCACATTTTGGCTGGTTTGCTGATTGCACTGGACCACATTGATGAAGTTATTCGCATTATCCGTAATAGTGAGACGGACGCAGAAGCCCAGGCTGAATTGATGGCTAAGTTTGAGCTGTCTGAGCGCCAGAGTCAGGCTATCCTCGACATGCGTCTGCGTCGTCTGACTGGTTTGGAACGTGATAAGATTCAGTCAGAATACGACGAACTGATTGCTTTGATTGCGGACTTGGCTGATATCTTGGCTAAGCCAGAGCGCGTTGTCGCAATTATCAAGGAAGAGCTAGATGAGGTCAAACGTAAATTTGCTGATGACCGCCGAACTGAGCTGATGGTGGGAGAAGTTCTTTCTCTTGAAGATGAAGATTTGATTGAGGAAGCGGATGTTTTGATTACCTTGTCTAATAAAGGCTATATCAAACGTCTAAATCAGGCAGAATTCACTGCTCAGAAACGTGGTGGTCGCGGTGTTCAAGGAACAGGTGTCAAAGACGATGACTTCGTTAAAGAGCTGGTTTCAACGAGTACCCACGATAGACTGCTCTTCTTTACCAATAAAGGCCGAGTTTATCGTCTCAAAGGCTATGAAATCCCTGAGTACGGCCGTACAGCCAAGGGCTTGCCAGTGGTCAATCTCTTGAAACTGGATGAAGGAGAGACCATTCAGACCATTATTAACGTCCAGCAGGACAGTAGCGATCATTCCTACCTCTTCTTTACAACCCGTCTAGGTGTGGTTAAACGAACCAGCGTAACAGAGTTTGCTAATATCCGTCAAAATGGTCTCAAGGCCTTGAATTTGAAGGATGAAGACGAGCTTATCAACGTCTTTCTGACGGATGGTGCTGCAGATGTTATCATTGGTACTAGGTTTGGTTATTCGGTCCGTTTCAATGAGACAGCTGTTCGGAGCATGAGCCGTAGTGCGACTGGTGTTCGTGGGGTCAATCTGAGGGACGGCGACCAGGTCGTTGGAGCAGGTGTGATTACTGAGGGCGATGAAGTGCTTGTTATCACTGAAAAAGGCTACGGTAAGCGAACTCTTGCCAGTGAATATCCAACCAAGGGACGTGGTGGTAAAGGGATTAAAACAGCCAATATCACTGATAAGAACGGACCTCTCGCTGGTCTGATGACCGTCACTGGCGAAGAAGATTTGATGATTATCACCAATACAGGTGTCATTATCCGAACAAGCGTGGCCAATATTTCTCAGACAGGTCGTTCAACCATGGGAGTGAAGGTTATGCGTCTGGATCAAAATGCCCAGATTGTCACCTTTACAACGGTTGCGCCTGACGCAAAAGACGATGAGGAAGAAGTAGAATAAGAGGAGAATGAATGTGAAGAAATCTAAGAAAAAATTCAAGCTCAGAAATTTTATCATTAACTGTGCGGTTTTCCTTTTATTTCTAGTTGCCCTAGCTCTGATTTTCAACTCCTCAATTCGTAATATGATCATGGTTTGGCACACGAATCAATACCAGGTTAGCAAGGTCTCTAAGGAAGAAATCAAGCAAAATAAGGCAGTCGAATCGAGTTTTGAGTTTAGCGAAGTCCAATCTCTTTCGACAGAAGCGGTGATCAATGCTCAGTGGCAGGCTCAAAAATTGCCAGTTATCGGTGGTATTTCAATTCCTGATGTTTCGATGAATCTGCCAATTTTCAAGGGCTTGGATAATGTTGGACTTTACTATGGTGCTGGTACCATGAAAGAAGATCAACAGATGGGACAAGGAAATTACGCCTTAGCCAGTCATCACGTCTTTGGAATTACTGGAGCCAGTGACATGCTCTTTTCTCCACTAGATCGTGCCAAAATAGGGATGAAAATCTATATCACGGATAAGGAAAAGATCTATACTTATACGATTTCTAGTATAGAAAGTGTCGCACCAGAGCGCGTGGATGTTATCAATGACACAGAGGGAGTGGCTGAAATCACTTTAGTCACATGTGAGGATGCGGCAGCAACTAGTCGAACTATTGTTAAAGGAACCTTGGAAAGTACGATTGACTATGACAAGGCACCAAAAGACATTTTAGATGCTTTTAGTCGATCTTATAATCAAATGCAGCTATAATGCAAATATTGTCAAAACGAAGTAACAAGAGTCACTTCGTTTTTTGATTGATGAAACTAAAATGATATACGAACAGATACTAGAACGCTTTCAAAATATATGCCTTCTTTATTAGATTGTGCTATACTCATCTTAGTATGGTACTATTTTAGTCAGGAAAGGAAATTATCATGAAAATATATAAATCACTTTTAATATTTTTTATAGCATTTATATGTTTAGGAAGTATCACTGCCTGTAGCCAGCCCAAAATTGCAGAAAAGAAGTTTGAATTCATAATGACAGTAAAAGATAAAAAGCGACTTCGTAAAGAAGAAGAGCAAATTGCTTTGTACCTGGTAAATCATTATCAAGATGTTCAAAAAATAGAATTTGTAAATTTTCATAAAGGTGGTTTTGGGACGGGTGATTCTATATCTGTTAAGGTAAATTCAAATAATTATATAAAACCAATTACTTTAGGAGATCCAAGTGGCGAGTATATTATTAGCTATAATCCTGAGAACTTTCATCTGAATGAAAAGAATCCGCCAACTCAATCAGATAATCTAAAAAATATTGAGATTAAATATTATGAGGAGATAGAAAGGTGATCTCCATTTCAGATAAAAATCATAATAAATTAGCAAAAGAGGCGTATAACTTGAACCAAAGGACGAACAAATTTGCTTGATATATGATTGTTTTTATTAAATATGCTATAGGCAGTATAGTTGAAGATTTTGAGATTTATAAAGGAAAGGAGTATTTATGAAAATATCTAAGTTACTTTTGATAGTATTTATTGTATTTCTAGGGTTAGGAACACTCAGTGCCTGTAGTCAGCAGAAAAAACAGGACAGAAAGAGAAAGTTACTATGACAAAAGAAGAAAAAAAGGAACTTCGTAAAGAGGAAGAGAAAATAGCTTTGTATTTGGTGAATCATTACGAAGATGTGAAAAAGATTAAGTTTGATAAACTTCACAGGGGAGGATTTGGGATAGCAGATTCAATAAGTGTTATTGTCAATGATGATAGTTACATAAAACCAATTATATTTAACGATGATAGTGAAAGATATTCTGTTGATTATGATCCGAGTGATTTTCATTTAATAAAAAAGAAAAATTCTACGGAATTAACCAGTCTTGATGGGATTGAAGTGATATATTATGAGGAAAAGTAAATTGATTATAGAAAGATAATATAATTGAGGTATGAAATCGTCAATTTCAAGTTATTGATGACGCTGCATAAAGAAAGGAGTATTTATGAAAATATCTAAGTTACTTTTGATAGTCTTTATTGGAGTTTTAGGATTGGGAACACTCGGCGCCTGTAGTCAGCAGAAAAAACAGGACAGAAAGAGAAAGTTACATTGACAGAAGAAGAGAAAAAAGAAGTTCAAAAACAAGAAAAAAATCTAGCTTTGTTTTTAGTGAATAACTATGAAGGGATTAATAAAATTGAGTTCACAGATGTCTCTAGAAAAGAATTTGCCCAGTCTAGAAGTGTTTTTCTAAAAGTGAATGATAATATTAGTATTAGTTCGTTTTTAGATGACAATTATGATAATGGTTATAGTTTAGCCTATAAAAAAGGTGAGAAGACTTTAATGAAAAAGGAAAAAACGACTGATTTTGAGACACTTGAAGGAATTGAAGTAATATATAATTTAGGTACATAATATGTCGAAAATTACTGAAAAAGATTATAAAGAATTAGCACGTAATGTGTATAAATTTTATCCAGAAGAATATAAAAGTGAACAGTAGATACAAATTGGAGATCCAACTGATATAAACTATTGAAATCCCGAGTCATTCTATGATAGTATGTAAGATTTAGTTCGATCTATCTTGAAAAGTTTTGCAAATTATATAAGTACTCGCTTTATTTATGATTTTTTGGCTACATTATAGCCAGATTAGTATGGTTGAGAATTTTGAACTCTATAAAGGAAAGGAATATTTATGAAAATATCTAAGTTACTTTTGATAGTATTTATTGGATTTCTAGGGTTGGGAACACTCAGTGCCTGTAGTCAACAGAAAAACGGACAGAAGGAGGAGTTAACATTGACAGCTGAAGAGAAAAGGATAATCAGAAAACAAGAAGAGGCTCTTGCTTTATTTTTGGTCAATAATTTTGAGGATGTTCATAAAATAGAGTTTGTAAGTATTTCAAAAGGCGGACTTGGTAGACCTAGATTCATTTATTTCTCGGTAAACGATAAAATAGAAGTTTCAACAGACTTAAAAGATAGTTACGATATACAGCATTATGGCTTGGTCTATCATAATAGCTCAGAGGAACTAAAACGTAAGGAAGTTCCTTCTAAATTTACAAAATTATCAGAGGCTCAATTATATGTTGTATATTATGGAGAAAATAAATGAATATAACGGATGCAGATTATTATACAATTACGACCTATGTTTATGAGTTTGATACACTAGATCATTCAGAGAAACAATAATCAGTTGGAGAATTGATTGATGGTCACGGTCGAAAATTTTGAGTTATTCTATGATGGTAGATGAGATTTAGTTTTATTGATATTAGAGGGATTGCAAAAGATGTAAACGCCTGCTTGGTTTATAATCATTTTGCTATAATATAACTATGTTAGAATAGTTGAAGATTTTGAGATTTATAAAGGAAAGGAGTATTTATGAAAATATCTAAGTTGCTTTTGATAGTCTTTATTGGATTTCTAGGGATAGGAACACTCAGTGCCTGTAGTCAGCAGAAAAAAACAGGACAGAAGGAGGAGTTAACATTGACAGCAGAAGAAAAAAGGATAATCAGAAAACAAGAAGAGGCTCTTGCTTTATTTTTGATTAATAATTTTGAGGATATTGAAAAATAGAATTTATAAGTATAGTAAAAGGTGGTTTGGAACTTCCGATGTGGCATATATGAAAATTAACGATAAACTTCTTGTGGATTCTAGTCTGCAGGACACATATGATATTGATCATTATTCTTTGGGTTATCATCAAAGTTCAAAATTTTTAGTAAGAAAAGAAGCTCCTTCTTCATTTTCAAATATAGATGAGCTGAAAGAGAAAGTGATTTATTATGAGGGAAGAAAATGAATAGTGTAACTGATGAAGTTTACAAATAAATAGCAAAAAAGTTTTACAAATTAGCTCCTAAAAACAATGAAGACTCGCAAAGAAATTAGGTCAAATTTTTTATGTCAACAGTTGAAATACCGAGTCATTAATGCTTCTGTAGATGTAAACGCCTGCTTGGTTTATAATCATTTTGCTATAATATAACTATGTTAGCATAGTTGAAGATTTTGAACTTTATAAAGAAAAGGAGTATTTATGAAAATACCTAAGTTATTTTTGGTAGTATTTATTGGATTTCTAGGATTGGGAACACTCAGTGCCTGTAGTCAACAAAGAAAAACAGAACAGAAGGAGGAAGTTACATTGACAACAGAGGAGAAAAAGAAACTTCGTAAAGAAGAAGAAAAAATCGCGTTGTATCTGGTTAATCATTATGAAGATGTGAAAAAAATAGAATTTGTAAATTTTCATAAAGGTGGTTTTGGGACGGGTGATACAATCACTATAAAGGTCAATGATAATAGTTATATTTTACCAACAGAGTTGGAAAGTAAAGATGGATATTATTCAATAGGATATGATCCTCAAGACTTTCATTTGATAGAGAAGAAACCTCCAACACAGTTAACTAGTTTAGACGGAGTAGAGGTTATTTATTACGAGGATTATTAAATAGTGCGATTGACTGATAAAGATTACAACATAATATCTAATAAAGCCTATAGTTTGGATCCAAAAGAGTATAAAGCAGAAGAACAATTTAGTGTGGGAAAGGAATTTGACGTTAACGGTCGAAATTCCGAGTCATTGATGCTTCTGTTGAGTCAGTAAAAGTACATAAGATTTAGTTTATTATATTAAAAGGGATTACGAAAGATGTAAGCGCTTGCTTATTTTATAATTATTTTGCTATAATATAACTATGTCAGCATAGTTGAAGATTTTGAACTCTATAAAGGAAAGGAGTATTTATGAAAATATTTAAGTTACTTTTGATAGTATTTATTGGATTTCTAGGGTTGGGAACGCTCAGTGCCTGTAGTCAGCAGAAAAAAACAGAACAGAAGGAGGAAGTAACATTGACAGCAGAAGAGAAAAAGATAATTAGAAAACAAGAAGAGGCTCTTGCTTTATTTTTGGTCAATAATTTTGAAGATGTTCATAAAATAGAGTTTGAAAGTATTTCAAAAGGCGGATTTGGTAGACCTAGATTCATTTATTTCTCGGTAAACGATAAAATAGAAGTTTCAACAGACTTAGAAGATAGTTACGATATACAGCATTATGGGTTATCTTATCATAATAACTCGGAGGTACTAAAACGAAAGGAAGTTCCAACTAGTTATACAAAATTATCGGAAACCCAAATAAATGTTATATATTATGGAGAGAAGAAATGAACATAACAGATGCGGATTATAATAAAATTGCAACACGTGTTTATGAGATTGACCCAGTAGACAATCCTGATAAGCAATTATCAGTTGGAGAAACGATTGACATAAACGGCCGTCAGTTCCGAGTTATTGATGCTATTGGTAATTCTGCTGAACCAACGGATAATAGTATGCAAGCTATGGCTGTTGCTCCTATTGATGATAAAGGGAACGTAGACTACAGTCAGGTAGTGGTTTCTTATGTTGGAACCAATTTTGGAGATAAAAAAGATGTCCTGAATGACATTGAAAATCTAGGTATGGGTTTTACGGATAAAATGATAACAGGTCTCCCCTCAATTTCAGGGATGGGCAAAGGCATTCTAGAAGGACATTTTAACGATAGTGTTAAAAAGGAAGTTGTCGAAAACATTGTAGATGTTCAGTCAAAAACAGCATTAGAGTTTGCCCAGCGAGTAGAGAAAAAGGTTCGTAAAGAAAATCCCAATGCCATTATAACAACGAATGGTCATTCTTTGGGAGAGTCTATGGCACTTTATACTGCCTTAAAAATGGGATGGAATAATGTTGGCTTTAATGGTCCAGATATTCATAATATTGTTTCGGAAGAAGAAATAGCCTATATGCAGGCGCATCCAGAGCAATTTCGTAACTTTAGAAATCCAAATGATATGTTTTTGGGGAACATTTTGGGGAATAAAACAGGCGTTGCCATTTATGTCAATATGACAGATGCTAGTTTTGTTGATGAATCTTTACGAATTTTACAGGATGATAAACTTTCTTGGAAAGAAAAGGCAGATAAGATCTATAGTCTGGGGGATAAATATCATAGTTATAATACTTGGAGATTTAATAATAAAGGTCAACTCATTGATGAAAACGGCAATGTTGTGACCAATACAGCAAAAGGAAATGCGAATGCCCTCATCCTAGAAACAAAAACAAGAATGTTGCGGTATTATGGTATGAAAAGCTTACTTACAGAAAGCGGAGGTGGCTTAAGTAGTAACGAACGAATTTTTCTAGACAGCGAGCAAGCTACTATTGGTGCAAATGCTCTTGTTAATGCTGCTCAGCAAGTTTTGGATCAGATTAAGATTGAGAAACAAAGAGGGGTAGAAGAAGTTGAGTCTTTATTTGAAACGACCAAGTCTCCGTTTATGGTCAGTAGTCTTAGTCCTGATGAGATTAGATCGGCTTTTGCAGCTGGTGGTGTCACGCATGATAGTGTTGTCGGAAATGTAGAAATCTCTCTACAAAATAAGCTCAACAAAGCGAGTCAAATATTAGACGAAATGACTAAATTAAAAGATAAAATTGCAGCTGGTATAAACAAAAAACTCGAAGAAGACATAGCTTTAGCAGGGGAATTCAATCAATGGAGAAATTTGAATTAGCACAACGTGAAGTCGAAAAGAAAACTAAAGAATTAGAAGAATTGGAAGAGCGGCATCGAGAAAAGTTGCAAGAATTTGAGGAAAGAATTGATTATTTTCAAACTGCGCGTCGTGCCATACAAAATATTCTTGATGAAAAGTACGAAAAAACGTTACATTATTTGAAATCTACTGATGCGGATCAGGATTTTTATAGGATTCTTAATAGAGAGATGGAATCTTACCAAATGTTATCGGAAGATGCCTTGACGGAGGCGCAAAAAATATTGGAATTAGAATCTTTAAAAGAGAGTGATAATTTCCGACGAGAAAGACGATATCTAGATGATAAGTTAGAGGAGGCTTATCTGCGTAGGAGAATAGCCGCAGATGACAATAATAAAACTAGAGAGTAAAAGGAAGTGATGCTAAAATGGCAACAACATTAACTGAGGATATTACAGGTGTATTTACTGTAGGAAATTTCGATGATTTAGGAACGCGTCTGCTTGCTATTCAAAAACAGATTGAAAAATCTTTGATAACAAATGTTTATGCTCCACATATTCTTAGTAAAAGTGATGGTATTAAGACCAAATCTAAGGAAGCGATTAGTAAAGTTGCAAAGGAAGGAAAGTTGGCTATCAAGGGGATTAATGATACTTTAGATAGTGCCATCAAGGGACAATGGTCTACATCCGTTAGAGAGGCTGTTACAACAGCAAGCAACAAATATGATAAGATTTAGCAATTAATAATAAATAGCCTAAATAAATGAACTCGCCTAATCGATAGATTTTGTGTCTAACCTTTTGGTATGTAGTTCATTTATTTAGGTTCTTTTTTTACTGAATATCGAATTAATAGGTAAGGAGGTTGATATGTATCGTATTTCATTGCAGGATGACATAAGCATGATGCCGCGTGAACGGCTGATAAGAGAAGGAGCGGATAAACTCAGTAATCAGGAATTATTATCTATATTTTTGCGAACAGGCAGCAAAAAAGAAACTGTCTTTCAAGTTTCTCAAAAGATTTTATCATCGATTTCTAGTTTGAATGATTTGAAATATCTGACTTTGCAAGAATTGCAGACAATTTCGGGAATTGGGCCTGTGAAGGCTGTTGAGTTACAGGCTATTATTGAGCTTGGCTGCCGTATCAATAAGGCGGAAGTGCTGGAGAGGGAGCAAATTCTTGGAAGTCAAAAACTGGCTCGTAAAATGCAGGTAGAATTGGGAGATAAAAAGCAGGAGTGTTTAGTCGCTATTTATCTCAACAGTCAAAACCAGATTATCCATCAGCAGACAATCTTTGTAGGCACGGTAACTAGAAGCATTGCTGAACCGCGCGAAATTTTGCATTATGCGCTTAAACACTTGGCGACCGCTATTATACTTGTGCATAATCATCCTTCTGGAGTAACACTGCCAAGTAAGAATGACGACGAAGTCACCAAACATATGAAAGAGGCCTGTGAGCTAATGGGCTTGGTTCTTTTAGATCATTTAATCGTCTCAAAACATGATTATTATAGCTATCGTGAAAAAACGGATTTGATCTAAAGTTTATGAACCACATAATCAAACAAGGCTAAATCCCCTGGTCTTGTAGGGAAGAGGTATTCTGGATGCCACTGAACACCGAGGAAGGGACTCCCATCAGTCGAGGTAACCGCCTCAATGACCTTGTCACTAGGATCGTAGGCAATAACTTCCAAATTTCTTGCTAAATCTTTGATACTTTGGTGATGGAATGAGTTAATTTGGCAAGTAGAACCGTATAATTCATGGAGGATGGAGCCGTTTTTAGTGACCATAGTCTGTGTGGTATATTGAGCGGTGCTATCTTGCCAGTGATTTTCAATGTCTTGGTGAAGTGTGCCACCCATGGCGACATTGTAAAGCTGGGTACCGCGACAGACGCCAAAAATAGGCTTGTTTTGCTTTCGCGCTTCTCGGATGAGAGCCAGTTCAAAGAGATCCCTTTGAAGCAGATAATCGTCACTTACGATAGTCTGCTCTTCGCCGTAGAAATGAGGGTTGACATTTTGCCCACCAGTCAAAATCAGTTTGTCAATCATAGTAATATAAGACTCGGCTAATTCCTCATCACCAATGGGCAAGATAATTGGAATGCCTCCGACTTGTTTGATTCCCTCAATAAAGCCAGTTGCAGTATAACTTATATGAATGAATTGGTCATTTGGGATGTCCCTTTGGTTTCCTGTTATACCGATAATCGGTTTTTTCATAAAGTGGATGTTTCCTTTCTCATCTTACTCATCATCTTTTCTCATGAAATAGAGCAAGGTTTGGAGTTCGCTGGTTAGGTCTACGTACTGCACAACAACATCTTTAGGGACAGACAAGTGCACAGGAGAGAAGCAGAGAATTCCTTTGATACCAGCATCTACCAAGATGGATGCGACTTCTTGCGCCTTAACACTTGGTACTGTCAGAATGGCAGTCTTTACATTTCCTTCTTGGACTTTT
Organism: Streptococcus cristatus AS 1.3089; assembly: GCF_000385925.1. NCBI lineage: Bacteria > Bacillati > Bacillota > Bacilli > Lactobacillales > Streptococcaceae > Streptococcus > Streptococcus cristatus. The sequence continues at coordinate 967,467 of NC_021175.1, read as the reverse complement.
TCTTTAATTTGAGAAATTCCGTAAATAGGAATTCCATCATTTGTGGTGGTTCCGACATCAGAATAATCATCTGTATCAAAGGCCATCACGATTTTCATTTTATTGCGTTCGTGAAAACGGTAGTGTAAAAGAGCACGTCCCATATTTCCGACACCAACAATCATGACATTTGTAATCGAGTTATCGTTGAGAAGATTGGCAAAGAAATTCATGAGTTTCTTGACATCGTAGCCAAAACCTCTGCGCCCCAACTCACCGAAGTAAGAAAAATCACGCCGAACAGTAGCAGAGTCGATTCCAATCGCCTCTGCGATTTGTTTTGAATTGGCTTTTTCGATATTCTCAGAGTTAAATCGTTTGAAAATTCGATAGTAGAGCGAGAGCCGCTTAGCAGTAGCACGGGGAATAGAATTGCTTTTTTCAGTTTTCACAAAATCACGACCTTTCTATTTTCTATTTTATAGAAAGTTTGTGAAAAAATCAACTAATTTGATGAGCAAAATATGCTAATGCCAATAAGTAAAACTAATAGCGCAGAAAAGAGAGTGGGACAGAAATCGGTAATTCGTTAGAATTCGATTTCGTAGTTCCACCTCCGCACAGTTGAGTAGGGCTGTAAAAGCTGATGAAATCAGCGTAATAGAGCCCACTCAACCACTGCGTCTTGCTTGACAATCCAAAGACCATTGAGAGGCTAGGACTTTTGTCCCAGCCTCTTTTTTATCCTGTTCAAAAGCTTGTGATGAGATAGTTTCCAGCTCAAGGGTTTGGGAGTTTAGAAACAAGTGAGCAAGCTCTATTTTTGAACAATTAGTTCATTGTCTCACCGTTTTATTGGGGTGTTTTTTCAAAAATGTCTCTTTCAACTAAACTATCCATCAGGAAATAGAATTTTTGCTGAATGATATCATGTTTTTCTGATTTGAAGATATTAACCAGTCTTAAACCAGATTTGTCGGTAATATTGATTTTTGCTCCGTTTAAATCCTTATTGATGATAATCTTAAGCAAGAATCCATCGCCACTGTTGGGCACCTCCTCTAGTAAGCGAGAAAGCTCGTAATTTCCAACTTTTGTTTCAACGAATGTGTTGTCCCGCAAGGCAAATTTTTTAACGTTTGGATGGAGCGAATAGGTGAAGTTGCAGTTTGCTAAGCTAACAGATGTTTGAAAAGCCATCTTATCCTCCTAGTATTTCTTTTAGTTTTTGGCTGAAGAGTTTGATTTCTTGGATGCTAGTTTGGTCTGACACACTGATACGAATGGATTCTTTTAGGCGTTCAGAATCTCGCCCATAGAGGGCTTGAAGGACATGGCTGGGCTGAACAGCTCCTGCTGTACAAGCAGAGCCAGTCGAGATTGAAAAGCCATTAAGGTCCATTTGAAGCAAGATAAGATCATTCTTTTGGTTTGGAAATCCAATATTGACAACATAAGGCAGGCTAGGCTGACTTTCGTTTAGGTAGTAGTCTATATCCGTTAGGTTGTCCAGTAAAGTATCTTTTAACTGCTGGGCATGCGCCAGATTTTCCTCTAAATGGGCAACACTTTCAGAAAGGGCAGTTGCCATCCCAACAATCGAAACGAGGTTTTCTGTACCTGCTCGATGCTTATTTTCTTGATCGCCGCCATGCATGAAATTATCAAAATCCATCTGGTCAGCATAGAGAAATCCGACTCCTTTTGGGCCGTGGAATTTGTGGGCTGAGGCACTCAAGAAATTGATTCCCCATCCTTCAGGATAGATAGGGAGCTTGCCGACAGCTTGGACTGCATCGACATGAAAAGCAGCAGGATGATCTTTTAGCAATTCACCAATTTCTTGAATCGGCAAAATGTAGCCTGTTTCATTATTGACAGCCATGACTGAGACGAGGATAGTATCCGGTCTGAGGGCATTCTTGATATCTTCAGTTCGGATTTGCCCATCCACTGGCTGAATAATAGTGGATTCAAAGCCAAAGTGCTCTACCAAGTATTCAACAGGTTCTAAAACCGCATGGTGTTCAATGGCAGTAGTAATAATATGTTTGCCTTGATCTTGATGCCGCAGGGCATAGCCCTTAATGGCAGTGTTATTGCTTTCAGTTCCTCCTGAGGTGAAGAGAACATTTTTACTCTGTGTGTGTAGAACCTTGGCAATATCTTCGCGAGCCTGCCTAAGCAGCTTATTGGCTTCTCGACCGTGGCTGTGGGTACTGGATGGATTTCCGAAGATTGTCATTGCCTGAGTCATGGACTCAATTGCGGCAGGCGACAAGGCAGTCGTAGCAGCATTATCTAAATAAATCACGAATCTTATCTCTTATTTCTTTTGAAAAGCAAATAGTGGGCTGACTGGTCTTCTTTCTTGGATACGCACGATAGCATCGCCAATCAACTCGCTGGCTGTGATGTAGTGAACATTCTTCGGAGTCTTTTCTTTCGTATCAACAGAGTCAGTCACCAAGATTTCTCGGATAGGGACATTGTCTAGCAATTCTGCAGCCTTATCTGCAAATAAGCCATGACTAGATACGGCATAGATTTCGACAGCTCCTTCGCGTTCGACGATTTTAGCAGCTTCTGAGAAAGTACGTCCAGTATTTAAGATATCGTCAATCAAAATCGCTTTTCTGCCTTCAACATCACCGATGATATAGCCTTCAGAGCGTCCTGCTTCATCTTCACCATAGTCGATGATAGCGATTGGAGCATCAAGATATTCTGCCAAACTACGAGCGCGCTTGACGCCAGAATTTTTCGGACTGACAACGACGACATCCTCACCAGTTAAGCCCATGTTGCAATAATGTTCAGCAAACAACGGAATTGTGAAGAGGTTATCGACTGGGATATCAAAGAAGCCTTGTACTTGGACGGCGTGAAGGTCAAGTGAGATAACTCTGTCTACGCCAGCTCCAACCAGCATATTGGCAACGAGTTTTGCAGTGATTGGCTCGCGAGGAGCAGCCGTCCGATCTTGGCGGGCATAACCGAAATAGGGCATGACAACGGTCACGGTATTGGCACTTGCTCGTTTACAAGCATCGACCATAATCAATAACTCCATCAAGTGATTATTGACCGGAAAGCTGGTGGATTGAATGATGTAAATATCGTAGCCACGGACACTCTCCTCAATGTTAATCTGAATCTCGCCATCAGAAAATTGACGGGAAGAGAGCTTGCCTAACGGTAGACCAGCAGCTTCAGCAATCTTCTCAGCGATTGAGTGATTGGAATTGAGGGAGAAAAGCTTCATATTTTTTTGTCTGACATTAGAATGACCATCCTCTTTTTGTCTCTTTAGATTTATAAGTATTATTCTACCAAAAAAATGAGATTATTTCAGCATTTTTACAAGTTTTCGGAAAATCTAGCAATCTTACTTTTACCAGGCTTGTATTGGATTTGCTTTTCATTTAAAAAGTCTTTGAATTTCTGTTCCCCTTCTTCGATATTATTGATTTCTAATTCTAGTTCGAAATCTTTTTTACCAAAGTAACGGCTTTCGTCCAAGGCAAAAAGACCGAGTGTATCTTGTTTTTCGTAGCGAATATTTTCAAGGGTTCCGAGGATTGTCAGTTTGTCAACTGGGATTTTTTTCTCTTGAAGTTTGTCTAGGATTTCTCCCTGAGGGAATTGCAATTTTTCTGTAATTTTCTTAAATTCATCTTTGGACAAGGCTTGGTTATACTCGAAATTTCCAAGTTTTTGAGGAATTTTTAGAGTAAACTCTGCATCCTCAGGAGTGGTTCGGACTCGCAGAGCCATACGAGCTTCACGGAGAGCAAAGTCAGCCGAATCAATATAATAGTTGACTTGGAAAATTGGCTGGACATGATCAAAGAAGGTCAGAAGTCGTTTATGTTCGTCTTCTGTTAGCATTGTTTTGTATTCTATTTCTAAATGGTTCATTTTTAAATCCTTTTCTTTATCTGAAAGCGATTTTATGTTATAATAACAACTGTGTTTATTTTATACAAAAAACGAATAGATGACAAGGTATGTATATGACAATAGATTGGGAAGATTTTCTGGATCCATATATTCAGGCAGTTGGTGAGTTGAAAATCAAGCTTCGCGGTATTCGCAAACAGTATCGCAAACAGCAACGCCATTCACCAATTGAGTTTGTAACTGGTCGCGTAAAGCATATTGAAAGCATCAAGGAGAAAATGGAGCTTCGAGGGATTACTGAGGAAAACTTAGCCCAAGAGATGCAGGATATTGCTGGTTTGCGTGTTATGGTTCAATTTGTAGACGATGTGGATGAAGTTTTGGAAGTTTTGCGAAATCGGACAGATATGCGTATCGTCCAGGAGCGTGATTACATACAAAAACAAAAAGCCAGCGGTTACCGTAGCTACCATGCCATCGTTGAATATCAGGTAGATACGATTAACGGAAACAAAGTTATCTTAGCAGAAATTCAGATTCGTACCTTGTCCATGAACTTTTGGGCAACGATTGAGCACTCTTTAAACTATAAGTATAAAGGAGAATTTCCGGAGGAGATCAAGAAACGCTTGGAGATAACGGCCAATCTGGCCTACCAGCTAGACGAAGAGATGGGAGCCATTCGTGATGCCATCCAAGAAGCACAAGCACTCTTTGATCCTCTGCACCGCAAGTTAAATGATGGTGTTGGAAATAGTGACGATACAGATGAAGAATACAGGTAAAAAAATTGCGATTATCCGCAATCGCAAAAGGCAGAGTGAGGAAGTATTTCAAGCTCTGATGCAAAAATTGCGGAAAGCAGGCTTTATCCTGACACCCAAAAATCCAGATATCGTGATTTCTGTTGGTGGTGATGGGATGCTGCTATCAGCCTTCCACAAGTATGAAGATCAGCTGGATAAGGTTCGCTTTGTCGGTGTTCATACGGGACATTTGGGTTTTTATACGGACTATCGAGACTTTGAAATCGACAAATTAGTGGAAAATCTGAAATTGGACACAGGTGCTAAGGTCTCTTATCCGATTTTGAATGTCAAGCTGACTTTTGAAAATGGTGAAACGCGAACTATTCGAGCGCTTAATGAAGCAACCATTAAACGCTCCGATAGAACAATGGTTGTTGATGTGGTCATCAATAATGTTCATTTTGAGCGTTTCAGAGGCGATGGGATTTCTGTCTCAACGCCGACTGGTAGTACGGCCTACAATAAATCTTTAGGAGGAGCAGTCCTACACCCAACGATTGAAGCCTTGCAAGTGACAGAGATTGCTAGTCTCAACAATCGTGTGTATCGTACCTTGGGTTCCTCAGTTATTGTTCCTAAAAAAGATAAGATTGAACTGCTGCCGACACGTAATGATTACTATACCATAGCGGTCGATAATCAAACGTTTTCTTATAAAAATATTGTCCGTATCGAGTACCAAATCGATAATCATAAGATTAACTTTGTAGCTTCGCCTAGCCATACCAGCTTTTGGAATCGCGTGAGAGACTCCTTTATCGAGGAGTGCCAAGAATGAGATTTGAATTTATTGCGGATGAGCATGTCAAAGTCAAAACATTTTTGAAAAAGCATGAGATTTCGAAAGGGCTTTTGGCCAAGGTCAAGTTTGCAGGTGGCAATATTCTTGTCAATAATCAGCCTCAAAACGCTATTTATTTACTGGATATTGGCGATAAGGTAACGGTAGATATTCCCTCTGAGAAGGGATTTGAAAGCCTAGAAGCCGTGGATCGAGATTTGTCAATCGTGTATGAAGATGCGCATTTTCTGGTTTTAGACAAGCCTGCAGGGGTGGCCAGTATCCCCAGTGTCAATCATTCGAATACGATGGCAAACTTTGTCAAGGCCTACTATATTCGTCAAGATTATGAAAATCAGCAGGTTCACATTGTGACAAGATTGGATCGTGACACCAGTGGTCTCATGCTCTTTGCAAAACATGGCTATGCCCATGCAAGACTGGATAAGCAACTGCAGAAAAAAATGATTGAGAAGCGATATTACGCGCTCGTTCAGGGGCGCGGTGAGCTTAAACCAGAGGGGGACATTATTGCGCCAATTGGGCGCGACCCTGATAGCATCATCACCAGATGTGTGACAAAGGATGGCAAATATGCTCATACCAGCTACAAGGTTGTAGAGCAGTTTGGAGATATCTATTTGGTAGATATTCGCTTGCACACTGGACGAACCCATCAAATTCGTGTGCACTTTGCCCATCTTGGCTTTCCGCTCCTTGGAGATGATCTCTATGGCGGGACTTTGGAAGCGGGAATTACACGTCAGGCCTTGCATTGTCACTCTTTATCTTTTTATAATCCATTTTTGGAAAAGCAGCTTCAATTGGAATCCCAGTTGCCGATTGATTTCCAAAATACTATTACATCGTTAACAAAAAATAATTAAAATTTTAAAGGAGAAACTCATGGAAGTTTTTGAAAGTCTAAGAGACACAGTTGTTGGAAAAAATGTTCGTATTGTATTGCCAGAAGGGCAAGAACCGCGTATTCTTCAAGCGGTGAAACGCATAGTAAAAGAGTCAGAAGTTACACCAGTTCTTTTGGGAAATCCAGATAAAATCCGTATTTACCTGGAAATCGAAAACATTATGGACGGATATGAAGTCATAGATCCTAAAAACTATGACAGAATGGAAGAAATGGTAGCTGCTCTTGTGGAACGTCGTAAGGGCAAAATCAGTGAAGAAGAAGCTCTCGAGCTTTTAAGAACAGACGTTAACTATTTTGGAGTTATGCTGGTCTACCTCGGTATCGTAGATGGTATGGTTTCTGGCTCTATCCACTCTACAGCTGCTACAGTGCGTCCAGCCTTGCAAATCATTAAAACGCGTCCAAATGTAACAAGAACTTCAGGTGCCTTCCTCATGGTGCGTGGTTCAGAACGTTATCTTTTCAGTGACTGTGCCATTAACATCAATCCTGACTCAGAAGCCTTGGCAGAAATTGCGATTAACTCAGCTGTGACTGCCAAAATGTTTGGTATTGATCCGAAGATTGCCATGCTTAGCTATTCAACTAAAGGATCTGGTTTTGGAGAAAGCGTTGATAAAGTGGTTCATGCGACTAAGTTGGTTCATGAATTGCGCCCAGACCTAGAAGTTGACGGAGAATTGCAATTTGATGCTGCCTTTGTACCAAGCACAGCAGCTTTGAAAGCTCCAGGAAGCAAGGTTGCAGGTAAAGCGACTGTCTTTGTCTTCCCAAGCATTGAAGCAGGGAATATCGGCTATAAAATGGCAGAGCGTTTAGGTGGATTCTCAGCAGTCGGTCCAGTTCTTCAAGGATTGAATAAGCCAGTAAACGACCTTTCTCGCGGATGTAATTCAGATGACGTTTATAACTTAACACTGATTACAGCTGCACAATGTGTTGACCAATAAAATAACTAAAAAAGAGTCTGGGACAAAAGTCCTAGCCTCTCGATTGTCTTTGGATTATCGAGCAAGACACAGTGGTTGAGTGGGCTCTACTAGGCTGATTTCATCAGCTTTTACAGCCCTACTCAACTGTGCGGAGGTGGGACGACGAAATCGAATTCTAACGAATTACCGATTTCTGTCCCACTCTCTTTTTAGTCTACTTAAGTATAAGAAAAATGTTAGATTTAAAAAATTTTGGAATTGAAATGTGGGAAGAGGAAAAAATTGCCTCTTTTCGCAAGAAATTATTGACTTGGTATGATGAAAACAAACGCGACCTGCCTTGGCGCCGAACAAACAATCCATATCATATCTGGGTTTCTGAGATTATGTTGCAGCAAACACGTGTGGATACCGTGATTCCTTACTATGAGCGTTTTCTTGACTGGTTCCCGACAGTAGCTGATTTAGCACATGCGCCAGAGGAGAGATTGCTCAAGGCTTGGGAAGGGTTGGGCTATTATTCACGGGTGCGAAATATGCAAAAAGCAGCCCAGCAGATAATGACGGATTTTGATGGAAAATTTCCTGATAACTATGAGGAAATTGCTAGCCTCAAAGGAATTGGACCTTATACGGCTGGCGCCATTGCTAGTATTGCCTTTGGCCTTCCTGAACCCGCGGTGGATGGAAATGTCATGCGGGTGCTGAGTCGATTGTTTGAGGTTGATTTAGATATTGGCCAACCTAGCAATCGTAAGGTTTTTCAGGCTATGATGGAGATTTTGATTGATCCAGACAGACCTGGAGATTTCAATCAGGCGTTGATGGATTTGGGATCGGATATTGAAGCTCCTATTAATCCTCATCCAGAAGACAGTCCTGTAAAAGAGTTCAGCGCAGCTTATTTGCACGGAACAATGGATAAATATCCAATTAAAGCACCTAAAAAGAAGCCAGTTCCGGTCTATTTGCAGGGCTTGATTATCGAAAACGAGCAAGGACAGTTCTTGCTTGAAAAGAATGAAGCTGCTGGCTTGCTATCAGGTTTTTGGCATTTTCCCTTGATTGAAGTCGAGGAATTTCAATCAGATAATCAGATGTCTCTCTTTGAGGTGGCTGAAAATCAGCCCAATCTGGACTTGTCTCCTCAAGAAAGCTTTGAGCAGGATTATGAGTTGATTGTCGATTGGCAGCAACAGTCCTTTCCGAAGGTGCAGCATGTTTTCAGTCATCGTAAGTGGCATATCCAGCTGGCTTATGGTCGAGTCAAAGATAGCCAGCACGAAGCTGAGGGAGAGGTCTTGTGGCTTGATCCAGAAGAATTTGGCAAGTACCCCTTTGCCAAGCCCCAGCAGAAGATGTGGGAGGCTTTTAGGAACGTAAAAGATGGAAACTAAAGTCAATAGTCTGTTGTACTCGATTAAATTTACGAAGAATAGGAAATCACTAAAATATGTCCCCTACCTCTAGTCCTCCAGATAAAACTTTTATTGGACGTCGTAGCAAACTTGCTAGTGTCATTTATTTTATATTAGGCGCTTTGAATTTCTTACATTGCCTTCTTTATTTTCAGCGGGTATTTTCTCCAACGGTGAAACCTGACTTCGTCATTATTCCAATTTTTATAGGTTTAAATATTTATTTTTTGACTCGCGAGTTCATCTATAAATTCTTCCATTGGTGTGGCTATCATGCCTTACCTGAGTTAGTCAAGTTCGGGAGCGGACGCTATTCCTTTCACTTGCCTGTCTTCGAAAGACACACCGAAAACTATAAAATCTATTACAGTAAAAGATCAAAGAAACATCAATTTCTCTTCTTTGTGAGCTATATTTTATATGTAAATTTAATTTTAGGAGTTCTTTTGCTCTTCTCATGTGTATACTGGGGTATTTTCATTGAGAGTTCATCGGAATTTCAAGATTGGCACGCTTTTCTATTTATTTTTTCACTAATCATCCTGTATATCTCTATTGAAGCTTTATTTAAAAAATATAAGCATTGGTTTAAAAATTATTTTAAACTAGATGATAAAATAGTAGAACGCGGCTTTCCGATATATACTTTGAAAGAAAAATAAAAGACAAACAATATTGTTTGTCTTTTTCGTTTTTAAAATAACTTATAGTCCTTCTCACTCTGTAAAGAGAGAGGCAAATAAACTACCCTTTAAATGGGAACTTGTGCTTAAATCCCAACAAAAGCTTTAATCTCATCTGCAGTCATAGAAGAATCACAACGAACAGCTACTTGGCCGTCTTGAACATGAACAAAACCAGGAACCGTAGGAATGCTGTATTCTGAACGGAAGGCTTGCAGTTTCTCTAATTCGCTAGCTTCTTCGCTATTGATAAAGAAAATATGCGCCTTGGTATCAGCGACAACACCTGCAAGAGTAGCAGCGAATTTACGGCAGTATGGGCAAGATTGGCGACCGACGAAGAAAGTTGCAGTTTCTTTGTCAGCAATAGCTTGGCGAGCTCGGTCAACAGTTGTGACTTCCAAGTCTTTAATATTTTGAGCAAATTGTTCCATAAATAATCCTCATTTCTTTTGATAAAACTAGTATGCCATAAAGTTCTTAAAATTGCTTAGATTTGATACGAAAAAAAGATGAGATTGCTTGGTCTCATCTTTTATAGGTCTTTATTTTACAAAAGCATTGATTTCCGCTTCGATATTTGCAATCTTAGCTTGTGAATCTTCGTTGCTTTCACCCACAACGGCAATGTAGAATTTGATTTTTGGTTCTGTTCCGGATGGACGGACAGCAATCCATGAACCATCAGCCAAGGCGTATTTCAGCACATCGCTTGGAGGAGTTGTAAGAGCTGTAACAGTACCATCTGCAGCGGTAGAAGTCTGCGCCTTAAAGTCTTCTACGACAGTAATAGCTGTTTGGTTCCATTCTTTTGGAGTATTATTACGGAACTTAGCCATGATTGCTTTGATTTGTTCTGCACCATCGACACCAGAAAGGGTAACAGAGATGGTCTTTTCAGCGTAGTAGCCATATTCTTTGTAGATTTCTTCGATACCATCAGCAAGTGTCAAACCACGTGAACGGTAGTAGGCGGCAAGTTCAGCCACGACTAGAACGGCTTGGATGGCGTCTTTATCACGTACGAATGGTTTGATCAAGTAACCGAAGCTTTCTTCAAATCCCATCATATAAGTGTGGTTGTGTTTTTCTTCGAATTCTTGAATCTTTTCAGCGATAAATTTGAAACCAGTCAAGACGTTGAACATGGTTGCGCCGTAGCTTTCAGCAATCTTAGTTACCAAGTCGGTAGAAACTATGGATTTGCAAAGAGCTGCGTTAGCTGGCAGAGTTCCAGCACTCTTATGAGCTTCTAAGATGTACTTAGCCATAATGGCTCCGATTTGGTTACCTGAAAGGTTGAGATAGCTGCCGTCTTTTTGCAGAACTTCTACACCAACACGGTCAGCGTCTGGGTCAGTTGCAACCAAGACATCTGCACCAACCTTGCGACCCAATTCCTCAGCTAAAGCAAAGGCTGCTTGGCTTTCAGGGTTTGGAGACTTAACAGTAGAGAAGTCTGGATCAGCGACAGCCTGTGCTTCAACGACTTGGACAGAGTCAAATCCTGCTTGGGCAAGAGCGCGACGGGCCAACATTTCCCCAGTACCATGAAGTGGTGTGTAGACAATCTTCATGTCCTTGCCGTATTCGTCAATCAGTTTTTGGTTGATATTGACATCTTTAACTTCCTTGAGGTATTCAGCATCAATAGCATCGCCAATCACTTCAATCAAGCCGGAAGCTTTTTCAGCTTCAACATCAGCGACCTCAATCGCAAAAGGATTTTCAATCGCACGGATGTAATCAGTCAATGCATCTGCATCATGCGGAGGCATTTGTCCGCCGTCTTCACCATATACCTTGTAGCCGTTAAATGGAGCAGGGTTGTGGCTGGCTGTAATCATGATACCAGCAAAAGTTCCCAAATGGCGCACTGCAAATGAAAGTTCTGGAGTTGGACGCAGGCTTTCAAATACATAAGACTTGATGCCATGTTTAGCCAAGACTGCAGCAGATTCAAAGGCAAATTCTGGTGAGAAGTGGCGAGAGTCGTAGGCGATTGCTACACCACGTTTCTTGAACTCATCTCCCTTTTCGTCAATCAAACGAGCCAAACCTTCCGTTGCCTGACGGACAACATAAATATTGATACGGTTGGTACCAGCACCAATCAGACCGCGCATACCGGCAGTACCGAACTCAAGGTTTGTATAAAAGGCATCTTCCTTAGTTTTTTCGTCCATACCTTCTAAATCTTTCCGAAGATAGTCTGGAAGTTCAGCAAAATCAAGCCATTTTTGGAAGTTATCTTGATAGGTCATAGGTGGAGTCTCCTTTATATTTAAGATAGAAAATCACTGTGTGGTTTTAAGAAGGGGCACAAGATTTTCTTGTTTGTTCAATCGCTTTCATTGTAACATATTTTCATAATTTTTGAAAGTGCCGACCTAAAAAATAATGAAATACTTTGAAAAAACGAGCATGCTTGGATCAAAAAAATAATCACGCTAGGTGATTATTTTTTAAGTTTTTCAAGTGCTGGAACGATTGCAACTGTAAGGATAGCAGAAATAATCATTTCTGAGATTGCATTAGCTGAAAAAATCAATGCAAGCATGGCTTTGATATCTCCATTGTAAACAGATGAAAATAGAATGAAAATTCCTCCAAGAACGAAGATGGTGTTAGTCATTGAGCCTACGGCACCAGCTAAAACTAAACCTGGCTTAGTTTTCATCCATTTGTAGACAAAATACGGAGTGATTCCGATTAGAATACGTGGAACCATGGCGATGATCAATGAATTGATGCTGCCGTTTTCTACAAAAGGACTGAAGAGGTAGCTAGTTGGCAGTTGGACAACGGTGTTGGTCACCACACTGATTACTCCCATTAGGGCTCCAAGAACAGCTCCAATTCGCGGTCCGTAGATAATACTAGCGATAATGACTGGAATATGAATAATGGTCGGTTTAATCGGAACCGGTAGTAGGTTGAAAATAACAGAGCTCAGCAGATGGAGCACTAACATAATAGCAAAAAAGATAGCAATTTGCGCGATACTAGATTGTTTTCTCATTTATAATTTCCTTTACTTTTTCTATAATAATATTGACATCAGCTAGAGCGCCAGTCCCATGATCTCCGCAAGCTAGAACAGCTTCACGCGGTTCGATAATCTCCCAGCCAAATTTTTTTAATCTTTCCAAATTGTGCTGAGTGAGTGGATTTTCATACATCTTGGTATTCATGGCTGGCGCGATGGCTTTTTTGACATGAGATGGGAGAGCAAGGGCTGTAGCGGTTACCATATTGTCTGCTAGACCATTAGCCAGTTTGGCGATGGTATTAGCTGTTGCGGGAGCGACTAAGAAAAGATTTGTTTCTTTGCCGATTTCAATATGGTTGACCTTTTCTGGCCTCGGCTCGTCCATAAGGTCAAGGGAAACAGGATTTTTTGATAAAACCTGTAAGGTCAGCGGGGTGATAAAGTGACTGGCAGCTTCCGTCATGAGAACAGATACACCATAGCCTAGCTTACCCAGCTGGCTCGTAATATCTGCTGCCTTATAGGCTGAAATACTGCCTGTAACAGCAAGAGTAACATGGGTCATGAACTGTCTCCTTTCTGGATATGGCTTAACATTTGTTCAGCAATTTCTTCCTTGGAGAAAGCTTCTGTGACAGTGTCTGCTCCTAGGAGATAGGCGTGGTGTTGCCCGTTAGAAATTTCAGTCAAATCGTTGGCTACAATTAATTCAGCTTGATTTTTTTCAAGACTGGCTCTAGCAGTAGCCAGTAACTCTTCTTTAGAAACACCTACCAAGAGCTTAAAGCCAATCAATCGAATATTTGGATTCCATTCTTTGACCTTGCTGATGATTTTAGGATTTTTCTTGAGGAACAGTACCTGATAATCATCAGCAGACGAAATCTTACTTTCAGCATTACTTTTTCCCAGAAATTCTGCCAAATCTGAACTGGCAAGAACCTCCTCAAATCCTACCATATACACTGGTTTATAGTCAGAAACAGCCATCGAATGAATGAGTACGTCATGAGCAGGCACCAGCCCTTCCATAGCTGTCAGGAGCTGCTCCGTATCTTCAATGATCTTAATCGTTAGGTTTTGATGCGGATCCGGTTTAACAGCTTTTGCCGTTGTCAGCAGAGTCACCGAAGAACCCTCCGCCAAGCAATGCTCAGTTATCATTTTCCCAAGTTGACCCGTCGAATGATTAGTGATAGAGCGGACTTGGTCGATTTTTTCACTCGTTCCGCCAGAGGTAATCAATATATTCATAGCTTTATTCTACAAGAAAAAACGAATTTAGTAAAATAAAATAAACTTAAAGTTTTATTCAGCTAAACTTATTTTTTCTATGAAAACTCTATATCCTCTAAAAGAATATAGAGTAATTACCGAACGTTGTGTTGTTATTGGAGTTTAAATGTGCAGTTTTATATCATATTTGTTATAATAGTTTTATCAAATTAGAGGAGTTCCTTAATGAAAACAGATATCGAAATTGCTCAGAGTGTTGAATTACAGCCCATTGTGGATGTAGTAAAAAAGATTGGCATTGATTATGACGACTTGGAGCTGTACGGAAAGTACAAGGCCAAGCTCAGTTTTGACAAGATTCGTGAAGTAGCAGAAAATCCTGTCGGCAAGCTGATTTTGGTGACGGCAATCAATCCAACTCCAGCTGGAGAAGGTAAGTCTACCATTACCATTGGACTGGCTGACGCGCTTAACAAGATTGGCAAGAAAACTATGATTGCTATCCGCGAACCATCCCTTGGACCAGTGATGGGTATCAAAGGGGGAGCAGCTGGCGGGGGTCATGCACAGGTGCTACCTATGGAAGATATCAACTTGCATTTTACTGGTGACATGCACGCCATCACAACTGCTAATAATGCTCTGTCTGCTCTCATCGATAATCATTTACATCAGGGAAATGAGCTGGGTATCGACCAACGTCGCATTATCTGGAAACGTGTTGTGGACCTAAATGACCGAGCACTGCGCCATGTGACGGTTGGCTTAGGCAGCCCGCTCAACGGTATTCCGCGCGAAGATGGTTTTGATATCACGGTTGCTTCTGAAATCATGGCGATTCTTTGCTTGGCAACGGATATTGAAGATTTGAAAAATCGCTTGGCTAACATCGTTATCGGCTATCGCTATGATCGCACGCCAGTCTATGTTCGTGACCTTGAGGTAGAAGGGGCACTGGCTTTGGTCTTAAAAGATGCGATTAAGCCAAATCTAGTACAGACTATTTACGGAACACCAGCCTTTGTTCATGGCGGACCGTTTGCCAATATCGCCCATGGCTGTAACTCTGTCTTAGCGACTAGTACAGCGCTGCGCTTGGCTGATTATACGGTGACAGAAGCCGGTTTCGGTGCGGATCTAGGTGCTGAGAAATTCTTGGATATCAAGACTCCAAACTTGCCAACTTCTCCAGATGCAGTCGTGATTGTGGCAACCTTGCGTGCGCTCAAGATGAATGGTGGTGTGGCTAAGGATGCACTTACTGAAGAAAATGTTGATGCGGTACGTGCTGGCTTTGCTAATCTTAAACGTCACGTTGAAAATATCCGTAAGTTCGGTATTCCAGCGGTAGTAGCTATCAATGAATTTGTCACTGATACGGAAGCTGAGATTACTACTCTTAAGGAACTCTGTGCAGAAATCGGGGTTCCGGTTGAGCTTGCTAGTGTCTGGGCTGATGGTGCTGAAGGCGGTGTGGCTCTTGCTGAGACTGTTGTCAAAACCATTGACGAAAATGCAGCACACTACACTCGTCTCTATGACAATGACTCAACAATTGAAGCGAAAATCGAGAAGATTGTCACAGAAATCTATCGTGGTTCAAAAGTGAACTTTGAGAAAAAAGCGCAGACTCAGATTCGGGAAATTGTCAAGAACGGCTGGGACAAGATGCCAATTTGTATGGCCAAAACGCAGTATAGTTTCTCAGACAATCCTGCTGCTCTGGGGGCGCCAGAAAACTTTGAAATTACTATTCGCGAATTGGTACCAAAACTTGGGGCAGGCTTTATCGTGGCTTTGACAGGAGATGTCATGACAATGCCAGGTCTACCAAAACGTCCTGCAGCACTTAATATGGATGTGGCGGCAGACGGTACAGCGATTGGTTTGTTCTAAGATCCATTATAAAGGCTCTAACGAGCCTTTTTTTGATATAATAGTGGAAATAACGTAAACACGGGGTCTTTATGAATATAAGATTAGCTAAGAAATCAGACGCTGCGGCCTTGCTAGCTATTTACGCGCCTTATGTAGAGAATACAGTCATCACTTTTGAATACGAAGTACCGACCATTGAGGATTTCGCAAATCGGATTGAAAAAACGTTGGGAAAATATCCTTATCTGGTAGCGGAAGAAGATGGTGTAGTCTTAGGTTATGCCTATGCTTCAACTTACTATGCGCGTGCAGCCTACGATTGGGCTGTGGAATTATCCGTTTATGTCAGCCAAGATACTCGAGGAAAAGGAGTCGGCAGCAAGCTTTATGATGAACTTGAAGGCCTGTTAGATCAGATGGGATATATGCATTTTCTAGCCTGTATCTCTTTGCCAAATGAGGATAGCTTCGCTTTCCATGCCAAGCGAGGTTATCAGCAAGTAGCACATTTCCCTAAAATTGGCTATAAATTCGAACGTTGGCATGATATTGTTTGGCTGCAAAAATCCTTAGAAAAGCAAGCTGGATCCATCAAACTTTTAACAGAAATGGAGTAAAAATGATGAAAAAGAAATACATAATAATAACTCTCCTAAGTATTGCCCTTTTGACCTTGTCAGGCTGTCAGTCCGTTGAAAAATGGTTCAAAAATGCCAAAGAGGAATGGCTGGGGCTGGAGATGACAGTTCGAACCTACGATGAGAATTCCCAGCTCATTGACCAGATGTCGGGCAAGTCCTTATCTATCTCACGCAACGAGGAATTTGACTCAGTTGATGCGGAAGGAAATTCCAAGGAAGACTCATCTGTTCTCAAAATTACCTTGGGTAAATATGAGATTGACCATGTGGGCTCTTCCTTGATTGCAGAAGAAAAAGGCTTGAAAGATGTTTTTGCCCAGTATCAAAAGACTGCTGATGTTGAGGAAAACAGCCATGCAGTCCCCGTTTTGAATCGCATGATTTCAGCCTTCAAAAATGAGTTTACGGGCAAGAAGAAAGTCATTCTGATTCGCTCGCAAAACGGGACTCCGCTGGCTGCTTATGCTGGCGATCGTGTTTCTCTTGATAAGTCAGATGCTCCAAAAACCTCTGAATTGTTGATTGACGGTAAGCGATTGGTGATTTACCGCTGCGACTACACTATTTATGACCGAGAATTGCTGGAGTAAGCTATGATTGTAGAGGAATTGGTAAAAGAGTTAAAAGCTGTAGCTAACCCTGATGATGCAGTGGCTATGAAAGCCTATATGAAAAATAAATTTGAGTTTCTCGGAGTCAAGACTCCAGCCAGACGGAAGTTCGCAAAAACTTTTTTCAAACAGCAGACTGACTCCGTCATTGACTGGGATTTCATAAATGCAGCTTGGAATAATCCCTATCGAGAATTGCAATATGCTGCGCTGGATTATCTGGAGATTTACAAGAAGCTATTGACCCCATCTGATTTGCCACGCTTAAAAAAGCTGGCTCAAATCAAGTCTTGGTGGGACACTATTGACTTTTTGGACCGCTTGGTCGGATCAATCATTGCACGGTTTCCAGAAACCAAAGAGATTATTTTATCCTGGAGTTGTGATGAGGATATCTGGCTGCGGCGCTTGGCTATTGACCATCAGTTGCTGCGAAAAGAAGAAACAGACACAGAGCTGTTGGAGAAAATTTTACTGAATAATCTGGGCCAAACTGAATTCTTTATTAACAAGGCCATCGGTTGGGCGCTGAGAGATTATTCCAAAACTAATTAAGACTGGGTCAGAGATTTTATCCAGCGACATCGGGAAGAGATGGCTGCGCTTAGTATTCGAGAGGGAAGTAAGTATCTGTGATGGTTGACTAATCTTTATAGCTTGACATTTTCTACGCGATAGCTTATGATAGATAGGTGCGATGAGTCGATATGCAGTTTATCTGCAAATTGAAGCATGGGAGGTCATAACGCAGGAGCGGACCTTGATCAGTTGTGTGAACCTGCTGATCACACGAAAGTGCCCTTATCCCCAGTCTACGGATTGGGGATTTTTCTATGTCTCTTAGAGAGGCAAGACGGTTAGTTGCAGCCGAGCTTAGAGGCATTGATACTGAGACGGTCGTCGTCGTGAGTGCTATTGCTCTTGACGAAACAACTTCGCAGAAGGCAGTTGAGTCTTAGAGCAGTGGATACAGTTTTGTTCGTGAGAACAAAAGCTGTAAACCTTGCTAGTTCTCTTAGAGTGGCAAGACGGTTAGTCTCAGCCGAGCTTAGAGGCATTGATACTGAAACGGTCGTCGTCGTGAATGCTATTGCTCTTGATGAAACAACTTCGTAGAAGGCAGTTGAGTCGTAGAGCAATGGATGCAGTTTTGTTCGTGAGAACAAAATCTGTAAACCTTGAAAACTCTCTTAGAGAGGCAAGATGGTTTGTCTCAGCCGAACTTAGAGGCATTGATACTGAAACGGTCGTCATCGTGAGTGCTATTACTCTTGATGAAACAACTAAGCAGAAGGCAGTTGAGTCTTAGAATAGCAGCAACATTTTAAAAAGCCTGGCTTATCCTTCAGAAATGTTTGCAATTTTCATCAAAAATAGTATAATACTAGAATATACAAAATTTTTAGAAAATTCAGAGGTGGATTGTATGGGATATACAGTTGCTGTGGTTGGTGCCACTGGTGCCGTTGGCGCTCAAATGATTAAAATGATGGAAGAATCATCGCTTCCAATTGACAAGATTCGTTATTTGGCTTCTGCACGTTCAGCAGGTAAGACTTTGAAATTTAAAGACCAAGATATTACGATTGAGGAAACGACTGAGACAGCTTTTGAAGGTGTGGATATTGCTCTCTTTTCAGCAG
Source organism: Streptococcus cristatus AS 1.3089 (assembly GCF_000385925.1). Taxonomy (NCBI): domain Bacteria; kingdom Bacillati; phylum Bacillota; class Bacilli; order Lactobacillales; family Streptococcaceae; genus Streptococcus; species Streptococcus cristatus. Next base: position 949,030 of record NC_021175.1, on the reverse strand, counting down.
GTGGTTCTACATCAGCTAAGTATGCACCATACGCCGTTAAAGCTGGAGCGGTAGTGGTGGATAATACATCTTATTTCCGTCAAAATCCCGATGTACCCTTGGTGGTCCCAGAAGTAAATGCTCATGCCTTGGATGCCCACAATGGAATCATTGCCTGCCCTAACTGTTCAACTATCCAGATGATGGTAGCTCTTGAGCCTGTTCGTCAAAAATGGGGCTTGGATCGTATCATTGTTTCAACTTACCAAGCTGTTTCAGGTGCTGGTATGGGAGCGATTCTTGAAACACAGCGTGAACTTCGTGAAGTCTTGAATGATGGTGTAAATCCACGTGATTTGCATGCGGAAATCTTACCTTCAGGTGGGGACAAAAAACACTATCCTATCGCCTTCAACGCTCTTCCACAAATTGATGTCTTCACGGACAATGATTACACTTACGAAGAGATGAAGATGACCAAGGAAACCAAGAAAATCATGGAAGATGACAGTATTGCAGTATCTGCAACCTGTGTGCGTATTCCAGTCTTGTCAGCTCACTCTGAGTCTGTTTACATCGAAACAAAAGAAGTGGCTCCAATCGAAGAAGTCAAAGCAGCCATTGCAGCCTTCCCAGGTGCAGTTCTGGAGGATGATGTGGCTCATCAAATCTATCCGCAAGCTATCAATGCAGTAGGTTCACGTGATACCTTTGTTGGTCGTATCCGTAAAGACTTGGATGCCGAAAAAGGAATTCACATGTGGGTTGTTTCAGATAACCTTCTCAAAGGTGCTGCTTGGAATTCTGTCCAAATCGCTGAAACACTGCATGAGCGTGGCTTGGTTCGTCCAACAGATGAAGTCGTTTTTGAATTAAAATAAGCTGTCTAAAAATACGTGACAGATCGAGGATTGAATATCTGTCATTCAATCCTCTTTTCATACAAAGAGAGGTAAGTCTATGGCATACGCAGATTTGAAGAATTGTAAAATCATCACAGCTTTTATCACGCCTTTTCATGAAGATGGCTCCATCAATTTTGAGGCCATTCCAGATCTGATTGAGCATCTTCTGGCTCACCATACGGATGGGATTTTGCTAGCTGGAACGACTGCAGAGAGTCCAACTCTGACTCACGATGAAGAGTTGGAATTATTTGCGGCTGTTCAAGAAGTTGTCAAGGGTCGCGTTCCTTTGATAGCTGGTGTTGGTACCAACGAAACGCGTGACTCCATTGAATTTGTCAAAGAAGTAGATGCCTTTGGTGGTTTTGCGGCTGGGTTGGCCATTGTTCCCTATTACAATAAACCTTCTCAAGAGGGTATGTATCAGCACTTTAAAGCCATTGCGGATGCTTCAAACTTGCCTATCATTATCTATAATATCCCAGGACGGGTAGTAGTTGAGATGACACCTGAAACTATGTTGAGGCTGGCAGAACATCCAAATATTATCGGCGTGAAAGAATGTACCAGTCTGGCGAATATGGCCTATCTGATTGAACATCGTCCAGAAGAGTTCCTGATTTATACGGGTGAGGATGGCGATGCCTTTCATGCTATGAATCTGGGTGCTGATGGGGTTATTTCCGTTGCTTCTCACACAAATGGTGATGAAATGTTTGAAATGCTGGACGCTATCGAGCACAATGACATCAAAAAAGCGGCTGCCATTCAGCGGAAGTTCATTCCAAAAGTCAATGCCCTGTTCTCTTACCCAAGCCCTGCTCCAGTCAAGGCCGTCCTCAATTACATGGGCTTTGCAGCAGGTCCAACCCGCTTACCGCTTGTGCCAGCTCCTGAGGAAGATGCTAAGCGTATTATCAAGGTTGTGGTTGATGGCGACTATGAAGCGACTAAAGAGACTGTTAAAGGGGTTCTAAGACCAGATTATTGATCGGTAATTTTGGTTTAGAGTTTATATAGATAAGTAAGGTGTAATTAAATAGTATGACAGAAAAGTATAGTCAACGAATCGAAGAGTACAAGGCAAAGCGCAGTCTGGAAAAACTTGAGGGGAAGAGAGTTTACGACAAGCCAATTATTCGAACTGGTGATAAGGCAAGTTTCTATGGCGCAGGTTTAATTTTGTTAGGGTTTGGTTTGGGGGCTCTTTATCTACTCCTTAACCTTATAACAGATTGGGATTTAAAACTTTTCTCTCTCATCTGGGAAACACTTGCTGGATTAGGGATTGTTGTCAGTCTTTTCAGGGCTTTTAAAATTGGTCGGTTAGAGTTGCATACTGTGCCAATGATAGCCGACAAAGAGAAGAATTTTGACATTAAAAGGGCTTTTAATCTTTATAATGTCGTTCACAAACCGACGAAGAAAGTTTTACTTCAATACGATAGCGAGGATGATAGTTTAATTTCTCTAAACGCTGGGGGTGACTTATTAGTTGAGCTCCTAAAGAAAGTTGAGGAAGAGAAATTGCCTTTTAATAAGATTAACAAAACTCTGAAATTAGAAGAAGTGTCTGAAAATCATTGGAAAATGCATTATCGATACAAGAAACAAGATATTGTATTAGAGCAAAATGAGAGTGGGACAGAAATCGGTAATTCGTTAGAATTCGATTTCGTCGTCCCACCTCCGCACAGATGAGTAGGGCTGCAAAAGCTGATGAAATCAGCGTAATAGAGCCCACTCAACCACTGCGTCTTGCTCGACAATCCAAAGACAATTGAGAGGCTAGGACTTTTGTCCCAGCCTCTTATTAGTTAGTTCTATTAACTTGATAAAAGGACTAGCATTTATAGTTGTCTGAAAAATATTTCAAAAGGATTGCATTTGAACGGTACATCAAACGTTAGATAAAATTATAAGGATTGTGGCTCGGTTCATCTCTGCAGTCCTTTTTCTAAATGTTCCATTCTTTTTGAAAAAAACAAGAAAAAATTGTATAATGATAGGGTAAGTTCTAGCTTGAGAGGTGATGAAATGCGGGTTCGTAAGGCAAGCAAGGATGATTGGCATCAAATCCAAAAAATATGTAGAGAAACTTGGCTGACTACCTATAAAGATATTTATTCCTCTTCCTACATAGAACGAGTGTTTGACATGTTCTATAGCCGAGAACGTTTGCACAAGGACTTGACTGAACTTTCTACCGAATGGAACGGCTATTGGCTAGCAGAAAGGAATGGGCAGGTGCTAGGTTGTATTGGTGGTGGAATGAGCGAGGACGGCAGAGCCAATGTCTACGTTCTCTATGTCTTGCCTCAGGCTCAACGTTTGGGAATTGGTCATGAGTTACTTGAGACCTTGACAACTTATCAAAAATCACAATATCATGCTAAAGAACAAGCCGTCACAGTAACTGAAGGAAATGCTATTGGTCTTCCTTTTTATGAAAAAGAGGGCTTTGTCTTTGACTCTGCTACTGAAAATTGGATTGATAGCAGTCAAGCCAGAGATTTACATTACATCAGAAATATATAAATAAAGGAGTATTTTATGAAAGTTATTAAACGTAGTGGGGAAGTCGTTGATTTTGACCCAGATAAAATCTATCAAGCGGTATTAAAAGCAGCTCAAACTGTTTACGTCTTGACAGATGACCTCCGTCAAAATCTAGCCTTGGTGACAAAAAAAGTCGTGTTAGATTTGGAAGAAGCCAAGGTTGAGCGTGCGACTATCAGTATGATTCAGTCTATGGTTGAAAATCGTCTCTTGGGAGCAGGTTATATCACCATTGCTGAGCATTATATTTCTTACCGCTTGCAGCGTGATTTGGAGCGCAGTGGTTACGGTGATCATATCGCTGTCCATTTGCATTTTGAACAAATCCGATAAAAATGCTGAAAAGCCCACACGGGCTTTTTCTTTTTCAAAACTCAATATAAAAAGTCAGTTCAAGGTAGATCTTTCTTCAAAGTTTGTAACCGCATTCAAAGATTTTTTCCTAGTTTTTATTAGAAAAAGACCTTTCAAAGCCAGTCAAATCAATATGTATAATCTCAACTTATGGTCTTATTAATCTTTCTTAAGTAGACATTATAACATATTAGATATAAAATGAAAGCGTCAACAAATACTGAGTCGCAAAATGAAAGCGCTCTTATTACAAATAAAAACTATACAAAAGGAGTCAATAAAATGGCAACTAAAGAAGAAATTTTGCGTGAACTATACCCTGAGGATCTTTTCCACTATGCAGATGGCTTGACATTGGGAGAAGCTGAAGTATTACAAGAAACTCGTCGTTTGATTGAAAAACACCTTCGTCCTGTAATCAATGAATATTGGGAAGCACCTGATTTCCCATTCGAACAATTCTATGCTGTTGCTAAAGGCGCTCAAATCATGAACAACCCTAAATTGTTCGAAGGTCGCGAAGGCAACTACAAACCATCAGAACTTTATATCGCATTCTTGTATTTGGAATTAGCTCGTTTTGATGCGTCTATAGCAACTTTCTTCACAGTTCATGGTGGACTTTGCTACAACACAATCTTGCTTGGTGGTGACGAGCGTCAACAAAAAGAATTCCTTCCTAAATTGGCTGCATTTGACTGGCAAGGATGTTTCGCTTTGACTGAGCCGTTGTCAGGTTCTGACATTGCTGGAGGTCTTGCTACAACAGCTGAGCGTGTTGGCGATAAATGGATCTTGAACGGAGAAAAACGTTGGATCGGTGGATCAGATACAGCTGATGTTGTTCCAGTATTTGCCCGCGACGTTGAAGATGGAAAAGTGAAATGCTTTATCGTTCGTAAGGGAGCTCCTGGATATCATGCAGAACCAATCCCACACAAGATTGCTCTTCGTTGTGTCCGTAATGGCCATATTACCATGAAGAATGTAGAGGTTCCAGATTCAGACCGTTTGGTAAATATCAATGGTTTTGGTGATGTAGCCCGTATCTTGACCTTCACTCGTGCGGACGTTGCTCACATTGCTATGGGAGTGACTTGTGGATCATATGTTGCAGCTCTTAAATATGCTAAAGATCGTGAACAGTTCAAACGTCCAATCGCCAAATTCCAAATTGTTCAAGAAAAATTGGCTCGTATGCAAGCAAATGCTGTAGCAGTTATTGCTTATTCAACTCGTATTGCAGAAATGCAAGAAGCAGGTAACGAATTGATGCTTAACTCTGCACTTGCTAAGATGCACAACTCATTGGTAATGCGCGAAACAGTTGCTCTTGCTCGTGAAACTTGCGGAGGTAATGGTATTACACTTGAGACAGACGTTGCTCGTTTCTTTGCAGATGCTGAATCAATCTATACCTATGAAGGTTCACACGAAGTGAATGCCTTGATTGTTGGTCGTGAGATTACTGGTGTTGGAGCATTTGTATAATAATGAATTTGGAACGATTGCTCAGCATTTGCTAGTAATCGTTCCGATTCTTTCTTTTTGAAGTTTATATTTTGATAGTAAATAGGAGAAAAAAATGAGTATTTCAAAAGTGATGATCATTGGATCAGGTCAAATGGGAAGCGGTATTGCACAAGTCTTTGCTCAATCAGGTTTCACAGTTTATCTCAATGATATCAAGGAAGAGTTTGTTCAAAGAGGACTAGATGGTATCGCTAAGCAATTGTCTCGTTCTGTTGAAAAAGGTCGTTTGTCAGCGGAAGATAAAGACAGCATTTTGGCAAATCTGATTCCTTCTACATCTTATGAAGATGCTAAACATGTTCAATTGGTTATTGAAGCGGCTACTGAAAATCGCGACATCAAATTGAGCATCTTTAAACAATTGGATGAGTTGACTGACCCTCAAACTATTTTGGCTTCAAACACTTCATCTCTATCTGTTACGGATATTGCAGCAGCGACAGTTCATCAAGAACGCGTTATTGGTATGCACTTCTTCAACCCAGCACCAGTTATGAAATTGGTCGAAGTTATCCGTGCACTTCAAACTTCAGATGAAGTTGTGAAAGCCGTTCGTGAATTGACTGAAAAAATCGGTAAAACAGCTGTAGACGTGAAAGATTCTTATGGTTTTGTTGTGAACCGTATCTTGATTCCAATGATCAATGAAGCTATTTTCATCTTGGGTGAAGGTGTTGCTTCAGCAGAAGAAATTGACGAAGCAATGAAACTAGGTGCTAATCACCCAATTGGCCCATTGGCATTGGCTGACTTGATTGGTCTTGATGTCTGCTTGGCTATCATGGGAGTGTTAAACAATGGATTTGGAGATCCTAAGTATCGTCCTGCTCCACTTCTGAAGAAGATGGTTGAAGCTGGTAAGCTTGGTCGCAAGACTAAAGAAGGATTCTTTAAATACTAAGATAATAAGGAGCAAGAAATGAAAGAAGCAGTTATTGTAGCAGCAGTCCGCACACCTTTAGGTTCTTTTGGTGGAACTTTAAAAAATGTTTCGGCTGTTGATCTAGGTACTTTGGTTATTAAAAGTGCTATTGAACGAGCAAACTTGAAACCAGAACAAGTTGATGAAGTTATCATGGGTAACGTTCTGGGTGCAGGTCTTGGTCAAAACGTAGCTCGTCAAATGAGTGTTAACGCAGGTGTTCCAGTAGCTTCTCCAGCTTTCACTATTAACAAAGTTTGTGGATCTGGTTTGAAAGCAGTACAATTGGCAGCTCAAGCTGTATTGTGTGGAGATGCTGATATCGTTGTAGCTGGTGGAGCTGAAAACATGAGCCAAGCTCCTTATGTTCTTCAAAATCAACGTTGGGGCGCTCGTATGGGTGATTCTAAAGTCGTCGATACGATGCTTCGCGATGGTTTGACTGATGGATTTGAAGGTTTCCATATGGGAATCACAGCTGAAAACGTTGCTGAACAATATGGAATTACACGTGAAGACCAAGATAACTTTGCTGTGCAATCTCAAAAACGTGCAGTTGCAGCTATCGAAGCTGGTCGTTTCAAAGAAGAAATTGTTCCTGTTGAAATTCCGCAACGTAAAGGCGATCCTATCGTATTTGATACAGATGAATTTCCAAGAAAAGACGCTTCTCTTGAAGGTTTGGGTAAATTGCGTCCAGTATTCAAGAAAGATGGTACTGTAACTGCTGGTAATGCTTCAGGTATTAACGACGGTGCAGCAGCAGTTGTTGTTATGAGTGCTGATAAAGCTAAAGAATTGGGCGTTCCAGTCTTGGCAACGATCAAATCTTACGCAAGCGCTGGACTAGATCCAAAAGTTATGGGTTGCGGTCCGATTTACGCATCTCGCAAAGCTCTTGAAAAAGGCGGATTTACAGTGGAAGATTTAGATTTGGTTGAATCCAATGAAGCATTTGCAGCGCAAGCATGTGCCGTTGGAAAAGAATTGAATCTTGATCCTGAAAAAGTCAATGTAAATGGTGGTGCGATTGCTCTTGGTCACCCAATCGGTGCTTCAGGCTGCCGTATTTTGGTAACACTCTTGCATGAAATGCAAAAACGTGATGTTAAACGTGGCCTTGCTACCCTTTGTATCGGTGGCGGAATGGGTACAGCGGTCATCGTAGAACGCTAAACCCTAGTTCATTTTTGAAGTTTTCCATTTGCTTCTACTATATAAACAAGTCCTATCGATATGCTGTTTTTTGCAAACAAGCCTTGATGGGACTTGTTTTATTCTTCGGAAATTTAATTTGAACATCAAAACTATAAGCTAAACTTATCGATGTATAAATTATGATTAAGTAGACGAAGTGTGAGAAATGGTATATCATAAGAATGTAAGCTCTTACATTTTGGGTTTAAGTATTTGTTGACACCATACTTAGTCATTCAATTTTTATAAGTAGGAGCATAAAAATGAGTAAAACTGTTTTATTAGAAGTTAAAAACGGGATTGGATATATCACTATCAACCGTCCTGAAGCTTTGAACGCCTTGAGTTCTCAAGTTTTGGCTGATTTGAATGAAGTTCTTGATCAAGTTGAGAAAAGCGAAGAAATTCGCGTTGTTATCGTAACTGGAGCAGGAGAGAAAGCATTCGTCGCTGGAGCTGACATCAAGGAAATGGATTTGATGTCACCTATTCAAGCATTTGAATACATGACATTTGCAAATGATACATTTACTCGCCTTTCAGATTTACGCCAACCAACGATCGCAGTCCTCAATGGTTATGCACTCGGTGGTGGTATGGAGCTAGCACTTTCAACTGATATCCGTATCGGATTTGAAAAAACAGTGGTTGGCTTCCCAGAAGTTGGCTTGGGTATTATTCCAGGATTTGCTGGTACTCAACGGATGTCTCGCTTGATTGGAACTAGCCGTGCCAAAGAACTTATTTTCACTGCTCGTACAGTGAAAGGTCAAGAAGCCTATGACTTAGGTATTCTTAACAAACTGGTTCCTGCTGAAGAATTGTTGTCTTCAGCTGAAGAATTAGCCGCAGCCATCATGAAGAATGCACCGTTAGCTGTTGAAAAAGCAAAACATGTCATTCAAGTTGGTGCGGAACTTCCTCTTAAAAATGCAATCCGTTTGGAAACAGAAGCAGAAGCATTGCTCTTCTCTACAGAAGACAAACTAGAAGGAATGCGTGCTTTTGTTGAAAAACGCAAAGCTGTTTTCAATCGTAAGTAAAAGAGGAGGTATCAGCATGAAATCAGTTGTATCATTATCAGAAGCTATTTCTAAGGTCAAATCGGGTGACATCGTTGGAATTTCAGGATTCCTCGGAGTCGGTGAACCTTTTGAACTGATTGAAGAATTAGTGAAACAAAACCAGCAAGACTTGACTTTGGTATCAGTGGTAACATCTCATCCTGGTAAAGAAGTTGGGGTTGGACGACTTTGTGAAAATCACCAAGTTAAAAAATATATTGCAGCCCACGTAGGAACATCTGCAGCAGCTCAACGTGAATATTTCAGCAAGGCTATGGAAGTTGAATTTACACCGATGGGAACTGTTGTTGAACGTCTCCATGCAGCTGGAGCTGGCCTAGGAGCTGTCTTGACTCCGACAGGTGTTGGAACAATCTTAGAAAAAGATTATGAAAAAGTAGAACGTAATGGCCGTGAATATTTGGTCTATGATCCACTTAAAATCGATGTTGCCTTGATCAAAGCGACTAAAGCTGACAAATATGGCAACTTGTATATCGATGGCACTACAAAAAATATTTCCTTGCAATTAGCTCTCGCAGCAGATACTGTTATCGTTGAAGCGAATGAAATTGTTGAAGCTGGCGAAATTAATCCGAATGATATTTATATTCCGGGCATCCTTGTTGACTATGTCGTACAAAGCTTGACTCCAGAAGAACACCATAAGATGATGGGTGATCTTTGGACTGAGACTAAAAAATTGGCGGGGGTGAACTAATATGAAAGCAAAAGAAATTATTGCAAGACGTGTTGCACAAGAATTTAAAGATGGGGATGTTGTCAATCTAGGATTTGGTATTCCAAACGCATCTGCTGACTATATTCCTGACGGAGTAAACGTTATTCTTCAGGCTGAAAATGGAGCTCTTCGCTTTGGTGAAACACCAACGAAAGATAATTACAATCCAAACCTAGCAAACTCTGGAGGAGCGCCAATTACTCTCTTACCTGGAGCAGCTTTGTTTGACTTGCAGACTTCCTTCGCGATCATCCGTGGTGGACACGTTGATGCGACCGTGCTAGGAGCTTTGGAAGTAAGTCAAGATGGTAGTATCGCTAACTGGATTATTCCAGGTAAGTTTGCACCAGGAATGGGTGGAGCTATGGACTTGTTGGTTGGAGCGAAACGTGTTATCGGTGCAATCCAGCATACTACTTCAGATGGTGAATCTAAACTCTTGCCAGAGTGCACTTTGCCACTTTCTGCTAAAGGTGTTCTTGATCTAGTCATTACAGAGTTGGCTGTCTTCGGTTTCCAAGATGGTAAGTTCCTCTTGAAAGAACTTGCTCCTGGCGTTACCTTAGAGGAAGTGCTTGAAAAGACAGCAGGAGAAGTAATTGTCTCAGAAGACTTGAAAACGATGTCAATCTAATAAAGTTAGTAAGCAATTATTCTGCTCTTTCTCTGAAAGTGTGTTAGTATGTGTTTATGACAACTTGAGCGATGATTAGTTTTTAATCAGAATACTAGCAACTGGTCATCATGCTTTCGAGGGCCAGTTGCTTGTTTTATTTATGGCAAATTACCTCGTGAAAATTTGAAAGATGGGAGACGAAAAGTGGATATAATTCAAATGACTTACTTTATCAATATCGTCGAATGTGGATGCAATCTTTCTATCGCGGCTAAGAAAATTCATATCAGTCAGTCAGCCTTGAGTCAGTTTGTCACAAATTTTGAATCAACGGAAGGAATCCAGCTCTTCAATCGTAGAAATGGAAGATTAGAGAGTCTGACGGAAGCTGGTGGTAAGATTTACCGCTTTGCCACAGAGATTGTCAACAGGCATGAAGAGATGCAATCAATGATTCATATGGAAGCCCTCAAACAAAAAGGGACCTTTAACTTGGGCATTCCATCATTGATTTTACGAGTATATTTTTCTAGTATTTTACCAAAATTTTTACAAGACAATCCGCAAGTTAACATTCAGGTTACTGAGGATGGAAGTAATGAATTGCGCCAAAAGTTGGTTACGGGTGATTTGAATTTTGCGGTAGTGATTGAACCTACCAACCTGGATCCAAAGAAATATGAACAGTATATCATCCAAGTTGATGAATACGTAGCTTATATGGATAAGAATCATCCTTTGGCGGACAAAGAATTATTGGAATGGAAAGATATAGCTCAGTACGGTTTAGCGACCTTTAATAAATCATTTACAACCTACGATTTAATCACTGAAAAATTAAAGAGTAAAAAGATAAAAGCAAATTTTGCCTATTTATCATCGACATGGGATTTCTTGATAGAGTCAACTTATCAAAATGATATGATTGCACTTTTACCTCGTCCTTTGGAGTATTTTGTTGATAAGAATAAATTTAAGGTTGTACGCTTTAAGGATCCGGTGCCTTTCAATATTTGGTTCTGCCGGCCTTATAAAGCAAACTATAATGAGGTAGAAGCATACGTATATGAAGAGCTTTTAAAAGGTTATTATCAGCCTCTTTCTGAGCCACATTCATAGAGGGAGAATTGATGATGAAGTCCAGTACTAAAACAGCAGCATTGAGTTCATATGTAAATACAGCTATTAGAGACTACATGAAAAATCATGATGAGTCAGTCGACTTTCCTCAGGAGATTTGGGAAGAATTGACGACGGATTTTGATATTTTTTCACCGATTTTGTCAGAAGACAACCAGGCTTTGGCTTCTGATTTTATCAGCTCTATTCGAATGATTTCGAATGAGTTTCCAGCTCTTTCAACTATATTGCTGACCCAAGGTTGTTATGGTGTTTATCCGATTTTGAATTTTGGTACGGGGCAACAGAAAGAGCGTTATCTGGACAAATTGGTAAAGGGAACTTGTATAGCAGGTCTTGGATTTTCTGAGTCTAAACATCTAAATAGTTTGGCAGATTTGGAGACCTATGCGATTAAGACAGAGACAGGTTGGCAACTTTCGGGAGAAAAAGCTAAGGTGTCAAATAGCAGCATTGCGGACATTCTCTTGATCTTAGCCAAAGTAAGAGAGGCTGGAAAGCCCGATTCCTACGGATTCTTCATTGTGGAGACGAGTGCTTCGGGTGTGCTCATTGGTGAGCAGATAGAAAAGCAAGGTTTACTAGGACTTCCACTAAGTTCTGTTACCTTGGACAAGGTAAACCTGCCAGAAACTGCCTTATTAGGCGGAGTCTTGGCTGGAAATGAACAATTTAATAACATTATAAAGAATATGCAACTTGGCTTAAGTGCGGTTGCTTTAGGAGTTGCGGAGGGCGCCTTTAATAAGGGCCTTGAGTTTGCACGTGTAAAAAGAGGATTTGGCAAGCGACTGATGGATGTTGAGTTGCATCAGTACAAGTTTGCAGATTTGTACAATAAACTTTCTGCTGCGGATGCTTATTTTTCGTCCTATCCCAATCAAATAGAAGAAGATTCCAAGTCTGTTTCACGGATAAAGCTATATATGACTAAAGTAGCGCTAGAGGTTACAGATGAAATCCTCCGTCTTATCGGACCTTTACAAAAATTTGATCATGTGAACATTAAACGCTATTTTAAAGATGCTGAAATTATTGAGAATTATGGACGGTCAGGAAATTCGATCAGAAAAGAAATCGCAGAAAGATGGTTAAAGGAGTAAAAAATGACAGAACTCAAATTACAAGAGTATCAGTTTGGGGAAATGAAGCTGACTTGGTTGCGTGGAGCGGATAAGCTCACAGATGCAGGTACCTTATTTGGCCCTGTACCAAAGGTTGTTTGGTCGCGTTATTATCCAACAACAGAAGAAAATATGATGGCTGAACTGACAGATCCGATTTTGATTCAATACAAGGGGAAAAATTATTTAATTGATGCGAGTTTTGATACGGCTAAGCTTTCTGATAAACAACGTCGCAATCTAGGTATTCTTTCTGAGAGCCGTGTTGAAGAAAGTTTGGCTCTCTTGGGATTAAAACCGGAAGATATTTCCCATATTTTAATGACGCACATGCACCATGATCACTCTGGCGGTCTGACTGGACTAGATGAGAACAATCAGCTTGTTTCAAAATTCCCAAATGCAAAGATTTTTGTAAATGAGATGGAATGGTACGAAATGCGAAATCCCAATAGTCGTACAAGGGGAACTTATCTGAAGGAAAATTGGGAGCCAATCCAAGATCAGGTTGAAACCTTTACTGAATATCTGAACGTCATTCCAGAAATTCAAATGGTTCATACAGGCGGTCACAGTAATGGTCACAGCATCATCTTACTGAAACAGGGCGAGGAAACCATGATTCATATGGCTGACTTGGTGCTGACCCATGCTCATCGGAAACCTCTATGGGTTGCTGCGGTAGATGATTATCCAATGCGTTCAATCGCAGCTAAGGACAAATGGCTCAACGAAGCTTTTGAAAACCACTATAAGTTTTTCTTTTACCACGATCAATTTTTCGCAGTTGCTGAGTTTGATCAGACTGGCGAGGAGTTTGTTGATTATGTGACTAGGATTCGTGAACCGCGAGTTCCATTCACAGATAAACAAGACCGCAAACCATCATTTTTATAAGAATAGAGAATCGCTTCTATCAATCTGAGGGAGCGATTTTACTATTTTATTCTCTATTTTTTTGGTATAATGAGATACTAGAAGAGTGTAGGAAAGAGGTTTTTAATGGCAACGATTCAATGGTTTCCGGGGCACATGTCCAAGGCTCGGAGACAGGTTCAAGAAAGTATTAAATTTGTAGATTTTGTGACGATTTTGGTGGATGCGAGATTGCCTTTGTCCAGTCAAAATCCTATGTTGACCAAAATTGTTGGGGACAAGCCCAAGTTATTGATTTTAAATAAGGCCGACTTAGCGGATCCAAACTTAACCAAGGAATGGCAAGCCTATTTTGAAAGTCAGGGAATCAAAACCTTGGCTATTAATTCTAAGGAGCAATCTGCAGTCAAAAAAGTGACTGAAGCAGCCAAGAAATTGATGGCTGATAAGCTAGCTCGCCAGCGAGAAAGAGGAATTCAAATCGAGACTCTGCGAACTATGATTATCGGGATTCCCAATGCTGGAAAGTCAACGCTGATGAATCGGCTGGCTGGTAAGAAAATTGCGATAGTCGGCAACAAACCGGGGGTTACCAAAGGGCAGCAATGGCTCAAGTCCAATAAGGATTTGGAAATTCTAGATACACCGGGGATTCTTTGGCCAAAATTTGAAGATGAAATGGTGGCTTTGAAACTCGCTTTGACGGGTGCTATCAAGGACAATTTGCTGCCAATGGATGAAGTTACTATTTTTGGACTCAATTATTTCAAAGAGCATTATCCTAAGGCACTGCAGGAGCGCTTTAAGCAGCTGGATTTAGAACTGGAAGCGCCAGACATGATTATGGATATGACCCAGAAATTGGGCTTTAGAGAGGACTACGATCGCTTTTACAGTCTCTTTGTCAAGGAAGTGCGTGATGGACGCTTAGGGCGTTATACACTGGATGGTCTGGAGGAATTGGATGGCCACAACTAAGGAAATCCAAGAGCAGTTGGCTCAAGTATCTGACTTACAGGATCCGCTTTTTCAGGCTTTAAAGCAGGATGAGCGGAGCGGTGTTCAAAAACTGCTACTCAAGCGCCAAAAAGAAATCCAAGCAGAGCTGGATGAAAATTTACGCCTAGAGTACATGCTGCGCTATGAAAAAGAACTCTACAGTCAAGGATTCAAAGCCCTTGCTGGCATTGATGAAGTTGGACGAGGTCCTTTAGCTGGTCCAGTAGTCGCAGCAGCAGTCATTCTGCCTCCTAACTGCAAAATCAAAGGGCTGAATGACAGTAAAAAGATTTCCAAGAAAAAGCATGAGGAAATTTATCAAGCGGTGCTAGATCAGGCCTTAGCCGTTGGTTTGGGCATTATGGACAATCAAATGATTGACCGAGTCAATATCTATGAAGCAACCAAGCTAGCCATGTCAGAAGCTGTAGGCCAGCTCAAGATTAAGCCAGATTACCTCTTGATTGACGCAATGAAGTTAGACTTGCCCTTGCCTCAGCAGTCCATTATTAAGGGCGATGCCAATTCTCTGTCCATCGCTGCGGCTTCTATCGTAGCCAAGGTGACGAGGGACAAGATAATGGCAGAATTTGACCAGGTTTATCCGGGCTATGACTTTGCCCAGAATGCTGGTTATGGCACCAAGCTACATCTGGAAGGCTTGGAAAAATACGGTATCACACTGATTCACCGCAGAAGCTTTGAACCGATTAAATCCATGACAAATTCATAAGAAATCCTAATCGTTATGAGGAGACAAGTATGACTAGTGAATACCAAAAAATGATTGGAGGAGAGAACTACAGCCCTCAAGATCCTGAATTGAGAGCATTGGCTGCTCGCTCAAGAGATTTTCAGTATCGTTTTAACCAAGAACGAGATATTGAGAAACGGAGTGCTATCGTCAAGGAGTGGTTTGGCAGTACAGGGGAGAATCTTTGGTTGCATCCAGATTTGGTCTGTGATTATGGAGTTAACATTCACTTGGGGGAGAATTTCTATTCTAACTGGAATTTGACCATGCTGGATGTATGTCCTATTACCATTGGAAAGAATGCCATGCTGGGACCCAATTGCCAGTTTCTGACACCGCTGCATCCGCTTGATCCAGTGGAAAGAAATTCCGGTATTGAATATGGGGCTCCCATTAAGATTGGTGACAATTTCTGGGCGGGCGGTGGTGTAACCATTCTGCCAGGAGTGACTCTAGGAGATAATGTGGTAGTCGGAGCAGGTGCAGTTGTGACTAAATCATTCGGCGATAATGTAGTCTTAGCCGGCAATCCTGCTAAGATTATTAAGGAAATTTCTGTTCATAAAGAATAGAAGAACTTAACCATTTTTTCAATAATTAATCGAATAAGAAACAAGGAACTGTATTGCAGTTCTTTTTTTTGAACTTTTTTACGAATAAGAAAGTGAGGTGATAAAAATGAATAATTTTGAAATTTATAAAATGAAAAAAGCTGGCTTGACCAATCAACAGGTCTTAAATATCTTGAGGTATGCAGAAAATAAAGAGGGAGAGTTATCTTTGCGAGACAAGGCAGTCGTTTCTGAGTGCCGCAATCCTGCTCTCTTTATGGAGAAGTACAAGCGGCTCGATCTGCAAGCTTTGAAGGAAGAGTTTGACCGATTTCCATCCTTTTCTATTTTGGATGATGTTTACCCTTGGGATTTATGCGAGATTTATGATGCACCGACTTTGCTATTTTATCAAGGAAATCTAAACTTGCTAGAAATGCCCAAGATAGCCATTGTCGGTAGTCGAGATAGCAGTAAGCAGGGAAATGCTGCTGTGCAGAAAATCATTAAGGAGTTGAATAATGAGCTGGTTATCGTCAGCGGGCTGGCTCGTGGGATTGATACTGTGTCCCACATGGCTGCCCTGCAAAATGGTGGCCAAACTATTGCTGTCATTGGAACGGGGCTAGATGTCTTCTATCCCAAGGCCAATCAAAAACTGCAGGCTTATATTGGCAAAAATCATTTATTGCTGACGGAGTATGGGCCGGGTGAGCAACCCTTGAAATTTCATTTTCCAGAGCGAAATCGTATCATCGCTGGTCTCTGCCGTGGAGTCATTGTGGCGGAAGCCAAGATGCGGTCGGGCAGTCTGATTACCTGTGAGCGGGCAATGGAAGAGGGGCGGGATGTCTTTGCCATTCCAGGGTCCATTTTGGATGGAAAATCGGACGGTTGTCATCATTTGATTCAAGAGGGAGCAAAGTGCATCACATCAGGTTCTGACGTCCTTTCTGAGTTCAAATTTTAAAATAAGTTTTCCTATAGAAATAGTTACGAGTTGACATCTATCAAAAAATAGTTTAAACTCTATAAGATTTATTTCTTATAGAAGGTGTCTAATTTGGTAACAAAAACAAAGAAAAAGTCTGCGGTCAAGAAGAATCTTGTCATCGTAGAGTCGCCTGCCAAGGCAAAAACAATAGAAAAATATCTGGGACGAAACTATAAGGTTTTGGCCAGTGTCGGGCATATTCGTGACCTGAAAAAGTCTACCATGTCCATCGATTTTGAGAACAACTATGAGCCACAGTACATCAATATTCGTGGTAAGGGTCCTTTGATTAACGATTTGAAAAAAGAAGCCAAGAAAGCCAAGCAAGTCTTTCTAGCAAGTGACCCGGACCGCGAAGGAGAAGCTATTTCTTGGCATCTGGCTCATATTCTCGATCTAGATGAAAAAGAGAAAAACCGTGTCGTTTTCAACGAAATTACCAAAGATGCGGTCAAGAATGCTTTTAAAGAGCCACGTCAGATTGATATGGATTTGGTCAATGCCCAGCAAGCTCGTCGGGTTCTGGACCGTTTGGTTGGTTACTCCATTTCTCCTATTCTTTGGAAGAAAGTCAAAAAGGGCCTATCAGCTGGTCGGGTGCAGTCTGTCGCCCTCAAGCTGATTATCGACCGGGAAAATGAAATCAATGCCTTCAAACCTGAAGAATACTGGACAATTGACGGAACCTTCAAGAAAGGAACTCGTCAGTTTCAGGCTAGCTTCTACGGCATGAATGGCAAGAAGATGAAGCTGACCAACAACGATGAGGTCAAAGAAGTTCTGTCTCACCTCAAGGGTGATGACTTTACTGTCGACAGCGTTGAAAAGAAGGAGCGCCGACGCAATGCTCCGCTTCCCTACACGACTTCCTCTATGCAGCAAGATGCCGCTAATAAGATTAATTTCCGAACTCGTAAGACCATGATGGTGGCTCAGCAGCTTTATGAAGGGATTAATATCGGTTCTGGCGTACAAGGTCTCATTACCTATATGCGTACCGACTCGACTCGTATCAGCCCTGTGGCGCAAAATGAAGCAGCAAGTTTTATTACGGAACGGTTTGGTGCAAAATATTCCAAACATGGCAGCAAGGCCAAGAACGCTTCTGGCGCTCAAGATGCCCACGAAGCCATTCGTCCTTCCAGCGTTTTCAATACACCGGAAAGTATCGCAAAGTATCTGGATAAGGATCAGCTTAAGCTCTATACTCTGATTTGGAACCGTTTTGTAGCCAGCCAAATGACAGCAGCGGTCTTTGATACTATGAATGTGAAACTAGAGCAAAACGGTGTCCAATTTGCAGCTAACGGCAGTCAGGTCAAGTTTGATGGTTATCTGGCTATTTACAACGACTCTGACAAGAATAAAATGCTGCCAGATATGGAAAAGGGCGATACCGTCAAACGTGTCAATACCAATCCAGAACAGCATTTTACCCAGCCGCCTGCACGTTATTCTGAAGCAACTCTCATCAAAACTTTGGAAGAAAATGGTGTTGGCCGGCCGTCTACCTATGCACCGACCATTGAAACTATTCAGAAACGCTACTATGTTAAGCTAGTTTCCAAGCGCTTTGAACCGACTGAACTAGGTGAGATTGTCAATTCGCTAATTGTCGAATTCTTCCCAGACATCGTGAATGTGAAATTTACAGCCGAAATGGAAGCAAAGCTGGATGATGTAGAAGTTGGCAAAGAGCAGTGGCAGAAGATTATTGACGAATTTTACAAACCTTTTGAAAAGGAAGTAGCAAAAGCTGAGTCTGAGATGGAGAAAATCCAAATCAAGGATGAGCCAGCCGGTTTTGACTGTGAGGTCTGCGGCAGTCCCATGGTTATCAAGTTGGGTCGATTTGGCAAGTTCTACGCCTGCAGCAATTTCCCAGACTGCCGTCACACTCAGGCTATCGTCAAGGAAATCGGCGTGACCTGCCCGCAGTGCCAAAAAGGTCAAGTTATCGAGCGTAAGACTAAACGAAATCGCATTTTCTACGGCTGTGATCGTTATCCAGACTGTGATTTCACATCTTGGGACAAGCCAGTTGGACGCAATTGTCCAAAATGCGACCACTATCTAGTTGAAAAGAAAGTTCGCGGTGGCGGCAAGCAAGTGGTCTGCAGCAATGGTGACTATCAAGAAGAAAAAGTGAAATAGTTTTTACATAATTTATATTACGTAAAATATTTTCCTAAAGAAGAGGTGCAGTTTTATGATAGATAAATTTGCAGAATTTCTAAAAATCGCGTCTCAACTGAATAAGATGGGAATTGTTCCACTGCTGATGGGTTCTCTAGGTCTGGAGCAAGTTACTGGGCAAGACTGGCAAGCGCGCGATATCGACATTCACGTTCATGGCGATGAGCGTGGCTGGGAAGCACCTGACGAAGAGCGTATTTACGATATGGACAAGATTGAGCCCATGATGGAGCGGCTAGGCTATCGTTTAGTTGACCTGCATGAGCATGAATTTCAAAAAGAAGACTTGTCTGTTGAACTTGGGGTCATGGAAACTTTGGAGTCCTTTTCAGGTGTACCAATAGCGGCGCTGACTCGGAGAAAAGTGGAAGGTGTTGAATTTCTACTGCCGACATCAGAGCAATTTCTGGCGATCTACCGTGCCTCTTCCCAAGATTCTTACCGAAATGAAAATAACAATCATAAGGATTTTGCTAAGATTGCTTACTTGGAGGAGAAGTTAAAAGCAAAGTGATTAAGAAAGTAATTAGTGTACTGTTTTCCATTCTCGCATTATTTATCTTGTCTGCATGTAACAACAGAGTCGATCGTGATTTAGCTAAAACAGCTATTTCAAACATTCGTTCTGTAGTAGAAGCTGCAGGGTTAGAAGCAGAAGGATACTCGACAGCTGATACCTTTGGATATTATGGATCTCCGTTTTACGTTGAAGGAAATAAGAAATTTGTTGATGTCTATGTGGATTTTGAAAAAGATTATGTTGAGAGCACTCCAGTCCTTAAATACAATCCGAGGCTTAAAGAAGTTGAAAAGAAAAAATTCTTTGGTTTTTCCAAGAAAACAGTCTACCGTTTAGAAATGGAGTATGTTTCTGGTGATGACAACTATGATCGGCTTAAGGAAGCTTATAATATATTACTTCAAAGTGGTAGCTTGACTTCAACATATTTAAGCGATGATGCGATTAGAAAACTTTATATTAAAAACTCAATTGAATTGGACTCATTTGACTCATATTATTCTTTGGTTCCAAAAGAAGAGTATAGTGGCAATCCTAAAACCCGTCTTGAAGAGAGAGAAAAAAGAGAGGCAATTTTGAAGGCGGATGTAGAAGAACTCACTCCTTTAATTGAGGATTTAGACCCAAGTAGAGTCAACAATCTTGATGAAGAGGTGCTTGTTCGAAATCAAGATATACTCTTAAAAAGAGTTGTTGATAGTCGTTCGACCTTTAGTATCCACATACACACTGATATAGAACAGGTACGAAAACAAAATCTCCAAGTAACTAATGAAAATATTGACAATTGGACAGACTCTGATTTCCAATATTTACTTGCTCAAATAGTTGAAATTGAAAAACTACCTAGGAATACAGAAGTAGGTTTTACTATAAAATATGGAAGCAAACTAAAATGGTATGATTTTAAATAATTCAGCTTCAACAAACATTAATTTATGAAAGACATTCAGGAATTCTCCTGTCTGTCTTTTTACTTAGCTTTTTGGTATAATGGACCAAGTATTAATTTAGAAAGATTTGTGGGTGCAAACAGTTCAGTGGATTGTTTTGATATGGACTTAGGTTCCACCCAAAGAGGTATTAGTGTCGTGTCTCAATCTTATATCAATGTTATCGGAGCTGGTCTTGCTGGCAGCGAAGCGGCTTATCAGATTGCTAAGCGTGGAATTCCAGTTAAACTCTATGAAATGCGGGGTGTCAAGTCGACGCCTCAACACAAAACTGCAGACTTTGCAGAATTGGTCTGCTCTAACTCTCTGCGAGGAGATGCGCTGACCAACGCAGTCGGTCTGCTCAAGGAAGAAATGAGACGGTTGGACTCAGTCATCTTAAAGTCAGCAGAAGCGACTCGGGTGCCAGCGGGTGGTGCTCTAGCAGTTGATAGAGAAGGTTTTTCGCAGATGGTGACTGAGCTAGTATCCAATCATCCACTGATTGAAGTCATGCGCGAGGAAATCACCGAAATTCCAGAAGATGCCATTACAGTCATTGCGACAGGTCCGCTGACTAGCGATGCTTTGGCCGAAAAAATTCACGCGCTCAACGGCGGCGACGGCTTTTATTTCTACGATGCGGCAGCACCAATCATTGATGTCAATACCATTGATATGACCAAGGTCTACCTCAAATCACGCTATGATAAGGGGGAAGCAGCCTATCTCAACGCTCCCATGACCAAGCAAGAATTTATGGATTTCCATGAGGCTTTGGTCAATGCGGAGGAAGCACCGCTTAATTCCTTTGAGAAGGAAAAATACTTTGAAGGCTGCATGCCTATTGAAGTTATGGCTAAGCGAGGCATTAAAACCATGCTTTATGGACCGATGAAGCCGGTTGGCTTGGAATACCCAGATGATTACCAAGGTCCTCGGGATGGTGAATATAAGACTCCATACGCTGTGGTGCAGCTTCGTCAGGATAATGCAGCAGGCAGTCTCTACAATATCGTTGGCTTCCAGACCCATCTCAAATGGGGCGAGCAAAAGCGGGTCTTTCAGATGATTCCCGGCCTTGAAAATGCCGAATTTGTTCGCTACGGTGTCATGCATCGAAACTCTTATATGGACTCTCCAAACCTGCTGGAGCAGACTTTCCGCTCTAAGAAACAGCCCAATCTTTTCTTTGCTGGTCAAATGACAGGTGTTGAAGGTTATGTAGAGTCAGCAGCTTCTGGTTTGGTAGCTGGTATCAATGCCGCTCGACTCTTCAATGGAGAAGAAGCGCTTGTCTTTCCAGAAACAACAGCTATCGGTAGTTTGCCGCATTATATCACTCATGCTGACAGCAAGCATTTCCAACCCATGAATGTTAATTTTGGTATCATCAAAGAACTGGAAGGCCCTCGGATTCGTGATAAGAAGGAGCGCTATGAGAAGATTGCTGAGCGGGCACTGGCAGATTTAGCGCCCTATTTAGAAAAGTAGAGTAATTTTTCCCTGAAAATCTCAAAAAGTTAGGTATTTCCTAACTTTTTTGCTTAAATTATGATATAATAAATAAAATTTTGAAAATAGAAAGTTTTCTGAAAATGAATAAATCCTATTTCTATCTTGATATGAAAACTCATGAGTTGGTGGTTCCTTACACTAAACAAAAGCGGCGCGTGCGAGTCTTGCTTCCTAAAAATTATGAACAAGATACTAAAAAGACCTATCCTGTCGTTTATTTTCACGATGGCCAAAATGTCCTTTATAGCAAGGAGTCTTTCAGTGGCCATTCTTGGAAAGTGATTCCGACAATCAAGCGCAATCCCGATATTGAAAAAATGATAGTCGTGGCCATTGATAATGATGGACCACGACGGATGGATGAGTATTCCGCTTGGAAATTTCAAGAATCCAATATTCCTGGTGTCCAGTTTGGTGGTAAGGGCACAGAGTACGCTGAGTTCGTCATGGATGTCGTCAAACCTTTTATTGACGAAAACTATCGGACGAAGGCTGACCGCCAGCATACAGCTATGATTGGTTCTTCATTGGGTGGCAATATTACCCAGTTTATTGGCATTGAATATCAGGATCAGGTCGGCTGTCTGGGCGTTTTTTCATCAGCAAACTGGCTCCATCAGGAAGCTTTTGATCGCTATATAGAACGCCAGAAGTTGCACTCTGACCAGCGAGTATTCATCTATGTTGGAACAGAGGAAGCTGATGATACTGACAAGACCCTCATGGCAGGCAATATCAAACAAGCCTACATTGATTCTTCGCTCAGTTATTACCGTCAGCTGATCGCTGCTGGTGTGGAGCTGGACAATCTCCACATCAAAATCCAGTCAGGAGCGATTCACAATGAAGTGGACTGGGCGGAAAATCTGCCCGACTGTTTCCGCTTTATCAGTGAAAAGTGGTAGGAAAAGAAGCAAAAAGGAGAAAAGAAATGCATGTAGAATTTTTAAGTCATTGGAGCGGTCACTTGAACCGTGAAATGTATGTCAATCGTTACGGTCATGCTGGAATTCCAGTGGTAGTCTTTGCTTCGTCAGGTGGTTCTCACAACGAATATGCTGACTTCGGCATGATTGAAGCCTGCTCTTGGTTCATTGAGACAGGGAAGGTGCAATTTTTCACCTTGAGCAGCGTAGATAGCGAAAGCTGGCTGGCGGACTGGAAACATCCCCATGACCGTGCTGAGATGCACCGTGCTTATGAGCGTTATGTTATTGAAGAAGCGATTCCCTTTATCAAACACAAGACAGGCTGGTTTAACCCAATGATGACGACAGGCTGCTCTATGGGGGGTTATCATGCTGTCAATTTCTTCCTCCAGCATCCAGATGTTTTCAATAAAGTGATTGCCCTCAGTGGTGTCTATGACGCACGCTTCTTTGTTGGTGACAATTTGAACGACGAAGCCATTTATCAAAACTCACCTGCTGACTATATCTGGAACCAAAATGATGGCTGGTTTATTGACCGCTATCGACAGGCTGATATTATTGTTTGTACCGGTTTGGGCGACTGGGAGCAGGATGGTCTTCCTTCATTCTATACACTGAAAGAAGCCTGCGAACACAAAAATATTCCAGCCTGGTTTGCTGAATGGGGCCATGATGTGTCCCATGATTGGATTTGGTGGCGCAAGCAGATGCCTTATTTCTTGAGCCAGTTAAATCTCTAAAATGTTAAGTAGAAAGGAAGTCTTACTATGAATTATATTGTTATTTCACCTTATTATCCGGAAAATTTCCAGCAGTTTACGATTGAGCTGGCTAACAAGGGCGTTAGAGTGCTTGGTATCGGACAGGAGCCCTATGAGCAGTTAGGTCCAGGCCTCCAGAACGCATTGACCGAGTATTTCCGT